>NZ_JBAFXA010000001.1:0-220000 GCF_036662815.1 Pelagibacterium mangrovi
CGCTCAAGCTCTTCTCAGCACGCCTGTGGATCAGAAGTTATGAGTCTACGCCCTAGACGAGCCAGATTGGGAAATGGGGTTCAACTAGGTTATCCATGTCAGAAAAATCAGGCTCCGGCCAGATCCACATAGCGCTCACCTTCGATGACGGGTTCTGGGCGCCGGCTTATGCGACGATGCGGTCGATCTGCCTGGCCACTCACCGGCGCCGCGATCTGGTTTTCCATCTCTGCCATCGTCCGCTGAGCGCGGAGCACCGCGACGATCTCAAAGCGATCGAAACCGAGTTCGGCGCTACGTTGCGCTTTTACGACCTCACCCAGACCCCACAGTTCCGGGAGCTGATGGGCCGGGTTCCCTATCATAAGCGGCTGACCGACATCGTCTATGCCCGCTTCGTGCTCGACAGCTTCCTGCCCGCGGATGTGGAGCGCATCATCTATCTGGACTGCGACATGATGGTGATGGCGCCCATCGAGACCCTTTGGGACGCCGATCTGGGTGGCAAGCCGGCCGCGGCGGTTCCCGAGCCGTGGGGAAAGCTGATCGGCAGTGGTCGCGATATCGCCGAAAAGAGCGATCTGCTCGATCCCGCCGATCCCTATTTCAACGCCGGGCTCCTGGTGATCGATCTGGACCCTTGGCGCGAACTCGACGTTTTCGGCAAGCTTCAGACCCTGATCGCCGACGGTTCGGTCGATCGGCTGAGCTATAGCCAGAACGTCATCAACCTCATTCTCAAGAACAATTGGCACAAGCTCGATACGCTCTGGAACGTCATCGATCCGCATCGGGCCCATGTGTCGCTCAATCCCTACAATCTCCACTATACCGGCAATACGCGTCCTTGGACGCTGACGGCGCGGTTGCGGGGGGTTGGCTATGCCCGAATCTACCGGCATATGATGACCAATGCACTGTTTTATCGCTTCTGGCGCTACCGCATGAAAAAGCAGCTCGGCAAATATCTGCCTTTCATCGGTACAGGCCCCGGCTCCCGTCCTACCTCGACGCAAAGGCCGGCGACGCCGCCGGCTGCGTGAGGACGGCTCATGCCCGCAACGGACGGTGGCCCGATCCACGTCGCGCTCACCTTCGACGATAATTTTTGGGCGCCGGCCTATGCGACGATGCGCTCGATCTGCCTTGCGAGTCATCGCCGGGGCGATCTGATCTTCCATCTCTGCCACCGGCCGCTGACCGACGAACATCGGGCCGATCTCGAAAAGATCACCCATGAATTCGGCGCGCAACTCGTCTTTTACGACATCACGCGTTCGCCCGATTTCGTCCGGACCGTCGATGGTCTTCCCTATGACAAACGACTGACCAATGTGGTCTATGCCCGATTGTTGCTTGATCGTCTGTTGCCCGCTTCGATCGAGCGCCTTATCTATCTCGACTGCGACATGATGGTGCGCGCGCCCATCGAAACGCTCTGGACGACCGATCTGGAGGGCAAGACCATCGGCGCGGTGCCTGACCCCTGGGGGCCGTTGTTTTCGATCGGCAAGGACATGCGCGAAAACGGCGATCTCTACGATCCGGCCGACACCTATTTCAACGCGGGTCTGCTGCTCATCGACATGAAGCGCTGGCGCGAGGCGAACCTGCTCGAACGGATCGTCGCCTTCACCCATGAGGGCATCATGGATCGAATCTATTACGATCAGGGTTTTTTGAACATCGTTTTCTGCCACGATCTCAAGCCGCTTGGATGGCGGTGGAATTTCACTTCGCCAGAGCCAATGCACGAACGCTTCGATATTGCCGTGCTGCACTATACCGGCCACGCCAAACCCTGGAAGTTATTCGCGCGGGTGGCGTTTTTCCGGCTCTACCGCCACGTCATGACCAATGAGCTCTATTACCGCTATATGCGGCACAGGTTGAGGGGGCGATTGGCGAGAATGGTGCCGTTTCTCAAGAAATAGGTGTTCCCGCGATATCGTCGCGGATGCAGGCGCGGCTGTGGCCGGGGACGATTTCGCGTAAGGGCGGGATCGTGTCGGCGCAGGCGGGGAGGGCGAAGGGGCAGCGGGTGCGGAAGACGCAGCCCGAAGGCGGGTTGGCGGGGCTCGGAATGTCGCCGGTCAGGACCTGGCGCTGGCCGTGCTTGTCCGGGTCGGGCGAGGGAATTGCCGAGAGCAGGGCGCGCGTATAGGGATGGGCGGGGTTGGCGTAGAGATCGGCGGCCGGGGCGATCTCCATGATGCGGCCCAGATAGAGGACGATCACCGTGTCGCAGATATATTCGACGACGGCGAGATCGTGCGAGATGAACAGCATGGTCAGCCCCAACCGCACCTGAAGCTCGCGCAAAAGGTTGATCACCTGGGCCTGAATCGAGACGTCGAGCGCGGAAACCGGTTCGTCGGCGACAATGAATTGAGGCTCCATAGTCAGGGCCCGGGCGATGCCGATGCGCTGGCGCTGGCCGCCGGAAAATTCATGGGCATAGCGGTCGAAGGCGTCAGTGGGCAAATCGACGAGCGAAAGCGCCCGTTCGGCGCGCTCGCGCCGTTCCGCCTTGCTGCCGATCCTCTGGATGTCGAGGCCTTCGGTGAGGATCTGACCGATGGTCATGCGCGGCGAAAGGCTCGCGAAGGGATCCTGGAATACGTATTGCATATTGCGGCGCGCTACACGCAGCTGGCCGGCCGAAAGCTTGGTGACGTCGGTGCCCTCGATCACCACCTCGCCGCTGGTCGGTTCGATCAGGCGCAGGACCGAGCGGCCGATTGTCGTCTTGCCCGAGCCGGATTCGCCCACAAGGCCTACCACCTGGCCGCGCGGGATATCGAAGGAGATGTCCTCGAGCGCCTTGACGATCGGGCCCTTGGAAAAGGCTGCAGGCTTGAAATGCTTGGTGAGGTTTCGCACCGAAATATAGGGAGCGGACATGGTCAGGCCTCCTGCCAGCGGATGCAGCGCGCCTGCCGCCCGGGGCCGGTGTCCAAAAGTGGGGGCACCGCTTCGCGGCACGCTGGAATCACATAGTCGCAGCGATCGGCGAAGGCGCAGCCCTTGGGGAGATTGCGCAGCGAGGGCACCGAGCCGGCGATGGTGGGCAGGGGCTGGTTGTCGCGCTTGAGCTTTACCGCCTCGCCCAGCCGGGGCAGGGAGCGCAGCAGGCCCTTGGTATAGGGATGGCGCGGATGGGAGAAGACTTCGGACACCGGGCCGGTCTCGACGATCCGCCCCGCATACATCACCGCCACGCGGTCGGCGATTTCGGCGACAACGCCGAGATTGTGGGTGATGAACAGCATGGCCATGCCGCGCTCGCGCTGCAGCTTGGCCAGCAGATCGAGGATCTGGGCCTGGATGGTGACGTCCAGCGCCGTGGTCGGTTCGTCGGCGATCAGCAATTGAGGGTCGCAGGCCAGCGCCATGGCGATGGTGACGCGCTGGCGCATGCCGCCCGAGAGCTCGTGTGGGTATTGGGTGGCGCGGCGGGCGGGATCGGGGATACCCACATTGGCGAGCAATTGTACCGCAGCCTCGGCGGCTTCGCGGCGCGATCTGCCCAGATGGATGCGGATCGGCTCGGCGATCTGCTCACCCACCGTATAGACGGGGTTGAGGCTGGTCATGGGCTCCTGGAAGATCATGCCGATATCGTTGCCGCGGATCTGGCGCAGCGCCTCGGCGTCCAGGGTTTCGAGTTCCACCCTATCGCCCGATTTGCGTTTCAGGGCTAGCGAGCCGGCCGCAATGCGGCCGACCTTTCTGGGCAGCAGGCCCATGATGGAGAGGCTGGTGACCGACTTTCCGGACCCCGACTCGCCGACCAGCGCCACCGTCTCGCCGGCCTCGATGGTGAGGTCGAGATCCTGCACGGCGGGAACGTTCGCCCCGCCGATGGCAAAGACGGTGCGCAGGCCCTTGATGTCGAGAACCGGCATGGTCATCAGTTAAGAAGTCCCGCGTTTTTGAGGATGGCTTGGATGCGGCCGGCCTCATCGGCGTTGAGGGTGCGCTGGGGGCGGGCCATGGTGTTGCTGGCGATGATGCCCAGGCGCTGCATGGCGGTTTTGAAAGCGCCGACCCCTGCAGAACCGGCGCTGGTGCGGTCGAGCGAGACGCGCACGATTTCAAACAGCGCGCAAAGCCGCTCCTGTTCCGCCTTGGCTGCGGCGTGATCGCCGGCCTGCATGAAGTTCCAGATCTTGACGTAGCCGGCCGGATCGACATTGCCCAGACCGGGCACCACGCCATGGGCGCCCATGGCGAGCGCGCTATCGACGACGATCTCCGAGCCGGTCATGGCAAAGAAGCTGTCGTGGTCCTTGAGATCGGCGATGACGTAGCGGAGATTGCCGTCGTCGCCGCTGGAATCTTTAAGGCCCGCGATGGTGCCTTCACGGGCGAGGGTGACCGTGGTTTGCCGTTCGAGCTTGATATTGACGCAGACGGGAATGTCATAGGCGATGAGCGGGATATCGACAGCGTCGCGAATGAAACGGAAATGGTCGATGGTTTCGGCCTGGTTGGTGCGGGTATAGAAGGGCGCGGTCACGACGATGGCGTCGGCGCCGGCGTCCTTGGCGATGCGGGAATGGGTGATCACCCGATCGGTGGTGGGATCGATGGTTCCGACCAGTACCGGGGCCCTGCCATTGGCGATCTTTACGGCATGTTCTGTGATTTTCCGGCGCGTTTCGGCGTCGTGGAAGATCACTTCGCTCGTCGACCCCAGGACGAAAAGGCCGTGCACCCCGGCGTCCAGCAGATGCTCGATCACGCGGGTGAACGAGGGGTAATCCACAGTGAAATCGGAATTGAGCGGTGTGACGACGGGCGGAACGACGCCGGTGAACAGAGGCATTTTTGACCCTTTGCTAGTTAAGATCGGAGCGCGGGTCGAACGCATCGCGTAGACCATCGCCAATGAAGTTGATGGCAAGGACGGTCAGCACCAGCGCGAAGCCGGCGAACATCCATTGCCAGGGATATTGTTCGAGAACGATCGAGGAGCGAGCCGAATTGAGCATGTTGCCCCAGCTCGCTTCGGGCGGCGCGATGCCCAGGCCCAGGAAGGAGAGGCCGGCTTCGAGCAGAATGGCGTTGGCCACCTGAAGCGTGGCGTAAACGACGATGATGTCGATGCAATTGGGCAGGCCGTGGCGGAAGAGAAGATGCGGTATACCCGCGCCCATTCCCCTTGCCGCGACGACGAAATCGCGTTCGCGCAATTCGAGCAGCCGGGCGCGCACCATGCGGGAGAGGACCGGCCAGGAGAGCAGCGCGATCACGAGGATGGTGGGGGCGATGCCGGTGCCGGCGATCGAAGCGAGGACCAAAAGGAAGATCACCGGCGGCAGGGTCATGGCCAGGTCAACCAGCCGCATGGAGGCGCCATCGACGAACCGGCCACCGAAGGCCGCCAATGCGCCGATCAGAAAGCCGATGATGGTCGAGATGACGACCGAGACGATGGCGACCGTGAGCGACGTTCGACCGCCTTGCAGGAGCCGCGCGAGCACGTCGCGCCCCACGCCGTCGCTGCCCAGCCAGTGGGTGGCCGACGGCCCCTTATTGATCGCAACGAGGTCGATGGCGATAGGATCATAGGGCAGCCACCATTGGTAGGTGGCAACTGCCACAAGGATCGGGACGAGGATGACGAGCCCGACGATTGCCGCGCTGTTGGAAAAAAAGCGCTCGAGGGCACGCCGGATGGGGCCGGCCGAACGCGTCTGGGTGATTGGGGCCGTTGCCTGGGTCATTGGGTCACCTGGATGCGCGGATCGACGGCGGCATAGGTCAGATCGGTCAGAAGATTGACCAGGATCACGCAGGCGCCGATGATCAGGGTGGCGCACATGATGACGGGATAGTCGCGGGTGTTGACGGCGTTGACCAATAGCAGCCCCATGCCCGGCCAGTTGAAGACGCTTTCAAGGAAGATCGCGCCGCCTACGGCGATACCGATGGTCGAGCCGATAAGGGTGATGACCGGCAGCAGCGCGTTGCGGGTGGCGTGCTTGATGATCACCCAGAATTCCTTGACGCCTTTGGCACGGGCCGTGCGCACGTAATCCTGGTTGAGCACTTCGAGGAGGGACGAGCGCATGTAGCGCATGATCAGCGCGGCATGGGCGATCGAGAGCAGCAGGGCGGGCAGGATCAGGTGCGAGAGCAGGTCGCCGATGGAAAACGGTGCGCCGGGGGTCAGCATGCCGCCGGAGGGCGCGATGCGAAGCTGCACGGCAAAGATATAGAGCCCTAAAAGCGCGGTGAGGAAGGCCGGGCTCGAAATGCCGACCGATGCGATGACCGAGAGGCCCAGATCGAGTGGGGAATTGCGGCGCACAGC
This sequence comes from Pelagibacterium mangrovi, assembly GCF_036662815.1. NCBI lineage: Bacteria > Pseudomonadati > Pseudomonadota > Alphaproteobacteria > Hyphomicrobiales > Devosiaceae > Pelagibacterium > Pelagibacterium mangrovi. Next base: position 6,323 of record NZ_JBAFXA010000001.1, read on the forward strand.
ACTGATGATGCCCGCCGAAATGCCAATGACGATGGCAACCAGAAGGCCCGATACCATCAGAAGAACCGTGGGCCAGATGCGTTCGACGACCAGCGGCAGGACGGCGACGCCGCCGCGCTGGATGGAATAGCCGAAATCGCCCATGAGCGCCGCCCGCAACCAGGCGAGGTACTGAATCGGCAGGGGTTGATCGAGGCCAAGGCGCTGGCGCAGGGCGTCGAGCGCTGCCGGGGACATGGGGATCGAGGGATTGATATAGGCCGAGATCGGGTCCCCGGGCGTCATGCGCAGGAGGATGAAGACGAGAACGCTCAGGGCAACCAGCATCAGGAGCCCGATGCCGATACGGCGCAGCAGATAGCTCAGCATGGTTTTGCTTTCCTGATACAATCAACGCATGGCGCCCGGAGAAGCCTTGCGTGCGGAGGACACGCAAGGCTTCGGGTCGCCGGGCTACTGGATGTCCCAGAGCTCGGGATGGTCGGCGTAGGGGCCACCGGCCGGAGCCGGGGTCCAGACAAAATCGACCAGATCGGTCGAGGCCACGCCATAGCGGTTGGCCACCCACATGGTTCCCCAGGGCAGTTGTTCGTTCATCACGCGGCAGACCTCCTGCCAGCGGGCGTCGGACTGGGCGGGGTCGGTTTCACCGAGCGCGGCGTCGAAAGCGGCGCTCAAATCATCGAACTCGATGCGCATGATGTTGGCGCCGACCGGGGGCAGTTGCGAGCCGTTGAGGCCGGGGTTGATACCGGCGGGGTCGGGCCCGTTCTGGAGGCCGGCATAGACCAGCGCGAAATCGGTCCAGGCAGGGTTTTCCTGCTGGTAGACGATGCCGTTATAGGTGGGCACATCGACCACGCGCGGCACCACGTTGATGCCGACCTGGGAGAGCATGGCCTGGATGGCGGCCATGACATTTGCGGCCTGAGGCGAGTCGTAATAGGTCAGCCAGGTGATGGGCGCGTTGCCGTTGATCTGGTCCCAGCCCGCTTCGGCTAGAAGCTGGCGGGCTAGTTCGGGATCATAGGCGTATTCATTGAGGCCATCGGGCACCAGATGGGGGGCGACATAGCCGCACTGGGCGGCCTGTGCCGCGCCGCCATAGAGGCTTTCGATGATGGCGTTGCGGTCGATGGCGTGCATCACCGCCTGGCGCACCCGGACGTCCTCCCAGATGTCCACCATCTGGTTGAAGCCGATATAGTTGACCACGAAGGAATTGCCCTCGATCACCTCGAAATTGGCGTCGTCGGCAAATGTCGTGGCGTCGTCGGATTCAACATAAGTGAACTGGATTTCGCCGGCCCGCAGGGCCGAGACGGCGGCGGCGGGGTTTTCGAAATAGCGGTTGATGAGGCGATCGACCTTGGGGCGCCCGAGCCGGTAGTCTTCGTCGGCGATCACTTCCACATATTGGTCGGTCACGTAACGGCTGAAGGCAAAAGGCCCGGTGCCGATCGCTTCGGTAGACCACCAATTGCTGTTGGCGATATTGGCCACGTCCTCGTCGCCCAGGGCGTGCTCGGGCAGGATCATCACCTGGGCCAGAACCGAGAGCAGCGAGCCATTGGGCTGGTTGAGGGTCAGGGTCACCGTGCGCTCGTCGGTGACTTCCACGGCCTCGATGGCGCTGAGGCGGGCGGCGAAGACGCTTCCGGACTCTGCGTTGCGAGCGAGATCGAGGGTGAATTTGACGTCCTCGGCGTCAAAGGCCTCGCCGTCGTGCCAGGTCTCTTCGACCAGGGTGAAAGTGTAGGTGAGTTGGTCTTCGCCGATCGTCCAATCGCTGGCCAGCGCGCCCTCGAGGGCGCTCAACTCGGCGTTGTAAATCACCAGGGGCTCGTAATAGGTCTTGAGCCACATGAAGCCGCCGGTGGCGACAAGCGGGTTGAAGTTGTTGGGAAAGCCGCCAGGGCCGACATCGAAGCCGCCGCTGATGGTCTTGTCCTGGGCCATAGCCGGCGCCGTCAGCGCCGTTCCGCCCAGCAGCAGGCCGGCGAGCGCCAGCCCTTTAGCCAGAGTTCCAAGTCGCATAATTTAGTCCTCCCTTACGTTCGCGATTACTCCATTCCCTCTCGCGTCCGGGCGATCACCTGCTGAATGCCGCGATAGTGGTCGTTGAGCCGGCTGCGGGCCCGCTCGACGTCCTTGGCGGCAATCGCTTCAACGATTTCATGGTGATCCCGCCAGGTGTTGAGCGGGTTTGGATTCTCAAGATTGGTGAAATTGGATGCCTTGGTGAAGGCGATCCAGAAGATATCGATCAGAGCGCTGAGCATCTGATTGTTCTGGCAGCGGAACAGCAATTGGTGGAATTGCTGGTCCTCGACCGCAAAGCTCTCATTGCGCTCGGCGCGCGATTTCATCCGCGCGGTCACCTCGCGCAGCTCGGCCAGATCGTCATCGGAGATCATGGCGATGGTCTTGTCGACAAGGCCGGTTTCCAGGACGCGGCGGATTTCGCGCAGTTCCTCGACGTCGCGCAATTCGTCGCGCAGGCCGTAGGCGAGGTTGTCGAGCAGGGGCTGGAAGGAAAACTCGGCAACGAAAACGCCGATCCCGCGACGGGTTTCCAGAATTCCCAGCGATTCGAGCGCCTTGATGGCTTCGCGCACCGAGTTGCGCCCGACGCCCAATTGCTGGGCCAGCACGGCCTCAGGGGGTAGCGGGTCTCCGGCGCGCAGCCCATTGGATTCGATATAGGCCTTGAGCGTTTCCTGCACCGTGACGTGGAGCAGCGGCGGGCGTGCAAGCGGCTTTATCGATGTCTTGAGGGCCATCATGCGCTCCAAAATTGCCATCCCAGGATGCGGCGGATAGTTGATGTATAGTAACATATGGGATATCCTGCAAGTGGATATAGGATATGACTATGAAGATTGCTCTTTTCGGCACCAGCCACTGGCACGCCCAAATGCATTTAGATGCGGCCCTAAATGCCGGTGGCGAGGTGGTGGCGCTTTGGGACAAGGACACTGCCCAGGCCGCGCGGTTCGCCGCCGTATCTGGCGTTCCTGCGATCGAGGGATTCGATGAGGCGCTGGGCATGGCCGATCTCGTGGTTCTCATGGGACATCCTTCCGACGTGCCCGATCAGGCCCGCCGCGTCATAGAAGCCGATGTGCCGATGATCATCGAAAAGCCCGCTGTGGCGCGGACGGCGGAACTCGAGGCGCTTTGCGCCCTGGCCGATGCGCGTAGCGCTTTTGTCGGGTTGCCGCTTCCCAACCGGTTCGGTCCCGCGCCGATCGAATACAGAAGGCTGGTGGATGAAAACCGGGCCGGGCCGCTGGCCCATGCCAGCTTCCGGCTGGTCAACGGACCTCCAGAGCGCTATCGCGACGATGGGGTGGGTTGGCTGCTCGATCCAGAAATCGGGGGCGGCGGGGCGCTGCGCAATCTGGGCATTCACGGCATCGACGCGGCGTTGTCGCTGGCCCAGGGCGAGCTTCGCGTCGTTTCGAGCCAGATCGGCAAACGCATATACGGGCGAGAGGCTGTTGAGGACCATGCGCTGGTCGTTCTTGCCGACGAGGCCGATGCGCTGTTTACCGTGGAGGCCGGTTATACCTTTGCTTCGATGCATCCGGGTGGCGATTTCGAATGGCGGATCGTTTCGGCCAACGCCACGCTTATCGATCGGGGCGATGCCGCCTGCGTGGCTACGCTCGATGACGGGGTGCAGCGCGCTCTCCCCATCGAGCCCACCGCGACGCGCTATCGTCTGTTCACTGCCGATGCCATCGCCAGGCTCGAGGCCGGGCAAAAGCCGGCCATCACCCTCAACGACTATCTCGCGGCCATGCGCCTGATCGACGCCGCGTATCAGAAGGCTCAATCATGACGGGTATCGGAATTATCGGGGCAGGCCATTTCGGGGCCGTGCACGCCAAAGCCATTGCCGAGGTGGAAGGGCTGGAGATCGTCGCCGCGTGCCGCGGCGATCAAGCGGCGCTGGCAGCGTTTACCGACCGGTTCGGGGGCAAGGGCTATGCGGGTTGGCAGGACCTCCTTGCCGATCCCAAGGTCGATGCGGTGGTTATCGCCACGCCCCACAATCTGCATGAGGAAATCACCATCGCGGCGGCGGAAGCGGGAAAGCACATCCTGCTCGAAAAACCGATGGCGCCCAGCGTTACGGCCTGCACTGCGATGAACGCGGCGGCCGGGCGGGCAGGCGTGCATCTGATGGTCGGGCATGTGATGCATTTCGCGCTGCCCTGCCTTGCGGCCAAGGCCGTTATCGATTCCGGCCGACTGGGGCGCCCTGTCATGGGGGCGAGTTGGATGATCAAGCTCTGGATGGAAGCCAACCGCCAGCCCTGGCATATGAACCGGGCGTCGGGCGGCGGCATGCTGATGACCGCCGGCATCCACGCGCTCGATCGGCTGGTGTGGTTGATGGGTCGGGACGTGAGCGCGGTGAGCGCGATGATGGGCACGAATTTCCACGATCAGGAGGCCGACGATACCGCCCTGCTCGGTCTGCGGTTTGCCGATGGCGGGGTGGGGCAGGTGCAAAGCGTGGGGTATCGCGACGGCGCTGTGGGCTTTGCTATGGATCTTGTGTGCGAAAAGGGCACGCTGCGGATCGATTTCGATACCGGCACCTGGATGGGGCAGGGTGGGAGCTGGACAAAGCTCGACCGGTCCTTGGAGCCGGACTGGATGCATCACGCGGTGGTGCGCGAGTGGCAGGCGCTTCAGGCCGCCATGCGCGGCGAGGCTGAAGTGCCGGTGACGGGGGATTATGCCAGCCATATCGTGGAGGTGATCGAAGCCGCATATGAGGCCGATGCGCTGCGCCGCGAGGTCCCGGTAGGGGCGGGCGCATGAAGCGTGCGTTCCCAACCGGATAATACCAGTTTGTATCCAGCGGGGTCCTCTGCTAATTTTTCCCAATAAGGATAGGGCATGGACGAAACCGCAATCATCGAGGCCTTGAGCGGCAGGCTGGCCGAACGGGACGGCATGCCGCTCTATCGCAAACTGGTGGCGGCGATCGATGGGTTGATCGGAGCGGGCCATCTCAAGCGCGGGGCGCTGCTGCCCAGCGAGCGGGATTTGACGGCGCGGCTCGGCGTTTCGAGGGTCACCATCCGCAAGGCGCTCGACGTGCTGATTGCCGATGGTGCCATCCGTCGCCGGCAGGGCAGCCGAACCGAGGTCACCGCGCGGGTGGAAAAATCGCTCGCCCGGCTTTCGAGTTTTTCGGAAGACATGCTTTCGCGCGGGTTTTCGCCCGGATGTATCTGGATTTCCAAGGAGTTGGCCTTCCCCACGCCTGCCGAGGCCATGGCGCTGGGCTTGGGGCCGAACGCGTCGGTCCTGCGGCTGAAGCGTGTGCGGACGGCTGACGACGTTCCCATCGCCATCGAGACGGCGGCGGTGCCCGCCACCATTCTGGACGATCCCGATCGGGTCGAGGATTCGCTTTACGAAGTGCTCGATGCGATCGGCGCGCTGCCCGAGCGCGCCATGCAGCGCATGAAGGCGGGCCCCGCCGACAGCAGCGACAGGCTTCATCTGCAGCTCGATGATCCCGCCAGTCTGCTGATCGTCGAGCGGCGGTGCTTCAGCGGTGGCCGGGTGATCGAATACACCCAGACCCGCTATCGGGGCGATGTGTACGATTTCGTGCTCGAATTGCATCGATAATACCAGTAAGAAACCAGTTGCCAGCCCGATTGGCGGTGCTATCGTTCCTCTCAAAACCGGTGGAGGACATGCACGCAATGCTCGAAACGCTGAACCAGGGGCTGATCGTTTCCTGCCAGCCGGTTCCGGGTGGACCGATGGACAACGCCGCCTGTGTCGAGGGTTTTGCCCTTGCGGCGCTCGAAGCGGGCGCGGTGGGACTGCGGATCGAGTCGCTGGCCTATGTGGAGGCGGTGCGGGCGCGGACGGGTGCGCCGATCGTCGGGATCATCAAGCATGATCTCGAGGGCTATGACGTGCGCATTACGCCTACGGCGGAAATGGCGAGCCAATTGGTCGCGGCGGGCGCCGATATCGTCGCGTTCGATGCGACGCTGCGCTCACGCCCCGATCCGGTTTCGGCTATATTGGCTGCCATCCACAAGGGCGGCGCGCTGGCCATGGCCGATTGTGCCAATCTTGCCGATGCTGAAGCGGCGCTGGCGGCGGGTGTCGATTGCATCGGCTCCACGCTTTCGGGCTATGTCGGGTCCGGCCCTGAGCCCACGCTTCCCGATTTCGGCCTTATCGAACAGATGGCCAGGCTCGATGCCTTCGTCATCGCCGAAGGCCGCATCCGCAGCCCCGAGCAGGCGGCACAGGCTCTGGCCGCAGGCGCCAATGCCGTGGTCGTGGGCTCGGCCATCACCCGCACCGAGCATATCGTTTCCTGGTACAGGGAAGCGCTGAACCCATGAGCGAAAACCCCGCCCAGACTGTTCTGGCCATCGATATCGGCGGCACCAAGATCTTGGGTGCGCTGGTCGATGGGGAGAGTGTTCATGACACGGTTCAGATCCCAACGCCCGGGTCCGGCGATCCCGCGATCTGGATCAAGGATCTGCTGGCCAGGGGCACGACATGGCAGGGGCGCTTCGGACGCGTGGGCGCGGCAGTGACGGGGGTGGTCGAGGCCGGCCGCTGGTCGGGGCTCAATCCGAAAACGCTATCGATCCCTTCGGGTTTTCCTCTGGCCGAGACGCTGACCGAATTGACCGGCAAGCCCGCCTTTGCAGCCAATGACGCCCAGGCGGCGGCATGGGGGGAATTCGTGTTCGGCGCCGGGAAGGGCACCCGAACCTGCGTTTTTCTCACCGTCTCCACGGGTATCGGGGGCGGGGCGGTGGTCAATGGCCGGCTGCTTGAGGGGTTGGCGGGCCATTTCGGGCAGTTCCGCTCCGATGTGACCGACAGCGCGCCGCTCGAAAGCGCGGCGGCGGGACGTTGGATGGCCGAGGCGGCGCGGGAAGAGGGCCATGACCTCGATGCGCGCGGTGTCTTTGAGGTCGCCGCACGAGGCGAGGTCTGGGCCGACGCGGTCATCGCGCTTTCAGCGCGGCGGATCGCGACGCTCTGCGCCAATATCGGGCTTGGCCTAGCGCCCGAAAAGATCATCATCGGCGGTTCGATTGGGCTGGCGCCGGGCTTTATCGAGCGAATGACGGGATTGCTCGAAAGCATGCCTCCATCGTTGCGGCCGGATATCGTTCCGGCACGGCTGGGGCATCAGGCGGGGATTATCGGGATCGCGAACCTCGCCGCATCGGCGGGAAAGTGAACACTCAACCAAAGGGAAGACGAAGATGTATAAATCAGGATTGAAGGGCTTGATGCTTGGCCTCTTGGCGGCCGCAATGCCATTGGGTGGCGCCCAGGCCGCCGTAACGGTTCTGGGCTGGCCGGGCGGGCCGGAGGAAACCGCGCTCAGGGCCGTGGCGGAAATCTACAACGGTCAGGAGGGGCTGGCCGATGAAAACCGGGTAGAGCTGCTATTTTTCGCCCGCGACGGGTTCTGGGACAAGCTGCAGGCCGACCTTGCGGCGGGCACGACGGCGTTCGATCTCAACCTTCTGGCCACCTATTCGATCGGCCGTTATGCGCCGTTCATGGAGCCGGTGACGCTCTCGGACGAAGCGGAGGCGGTTTATGGGGAATCGGTGCTCTCGACCATGCAGTTCGAGGGCGCGCAATATGGCATTCCCACCGATCTGTCGCTTCATTTCATGTATTACCGGCAGGACCTGATCGACGCGCTGCTCGCCGATCCTGACGCGGCGCAGGTCTATGGCGATATTTCCGAGCAATATCTGGGCACGCGGCTCGAACCCAAGGCCCCAGACGAATGGACTTGGGACGATTACGCGGCGACGGCGCTCTATTTCACGCAAGCGGTCAACCCCGACAGTCCCACGCGTTACGGCACTGTGCTGCAGATGCAGAACCTGTTGTTCAATATGATGGTCTGGCAGTCCACCGCCCGCTCCTATGGCGGCAATTGGATGGATGACGAGGGCAACGTCACCGTGGATTCGGACGCTTATCGGCGCGGGCTCGAGCTTTACAAGCTCTTGTACGATGCCGGCACGACGCCGCAGGATTCCACGTCCTATGAATTCCCCGAGGCCAATGCCGCCTTCAGCTCTGGCCAGGTGGCGACCATGTTGCAGTGGAACGGGGCGGCGGCTGAATTGTCCAATCCCGAAACCGCGCCAGTCGTTGCCGAAACCGTGGCGATCGTCGCGCCGCCCGCGGGCGATGAGGGCCGGTTCACCCATATCCACGGCCTGGGCTTCGGGCTCAACCAGAACGCGCCCAACAAGGAAGGGGCGCAGGCCTTCCTAGAATGGCTCTCGACCGAACAGGCGGCGCTCGCCTATGCCGCCGCCGGCGGCGCGCCCGCGCTCACGCCCGACGTAGTTACACAGATCGCCGATGAGCGGCCCGATCTGGTGCAGCTCGGCGAGTTCGCCAGCCAGTACGGCTATGTGATGAACGGGGCGACGGGCGCCAATGCGCTGAGTGTCTATGAGCTCCAGGCCCAGCATTTCACCGGCTATTGGACCGGCCAGGAGACGCTCGATGATGCGCTTTCCGCCGTCGCCACCGGCATGGAAGAGTTGTTAAGCCAGTAGCTGCCGACAGCGCCGGGCGGATATTTTCGCCCGGTGCTGGTTCTCAATCGACACGATGGATGCACGGATGGATCAAAAACGGCAATTGGAATGGGGCGTGCTCACAGCGCCTATGGTCGTTTTCCTGCTGCTGTTTCTCGGCTTTCCGGCCCTGGTCAACATCGTCTATTCGCTCTCCCGCGTGAGCTTTCAGACTTTACGCGCGCCCGAGCTGAGCGGGTTTTCCAACTATCTCGCGGTCCTGTCCGATGGTGATTTCTGGCGGGCGATCTGGTTTTCGCTGCGCTTCGGGATCATCACGGCGCTTGCCGAATGTCTCATCGGGTTTTTTCTGGCGATCTTTCTCGCGCCGTTGTTCGAAAAGCGTTCCTGGCTGCTCGCCATCATCATGCTGCCGCTCATGGTGGCGCCGGCGCTGGTGGGGCTGATGTACCGGCTGGTGCTGCATGAATTCGTCGGGCCGGTGCCCCATTACCTCTGGGCCTGGTTCGGATCGGCGCCCGCCTTTCTCAACGTCGCCAACGCGTTCTGGACGCTGGTGGTGATCGAGACGCTGCAATGGACGCCTTTCGCGTTCCTGCTGTTTTACATGGCCTATCGCGCCATCCCGGTCGAGGTGCGCGAAGCGGCGCAGATCGACGGGTCTTCGGCCTGGGATATGCTCTGGCGGATCGAAGTTCCTCTGATGGCGCCGACCATCGCGATCGCCATTTTCATCCGTTTCATCGACGGCTTTCGGGTGTTCGACAATGTTTACGTTTTGACCGGCAGCGGGCCGGGCGGTTCGACGCGGTCGCTCTCGATCTATATCTACGAAGCCTTCTTCCGGCAGGGCGAGATCGGGCCGGCGGTGGCGGCCTCGGTGCTGCTGTTCATCGCGTCGTTCGCGGTGCTCTTTACCATCAACCAGGGTCTGGCAAGGAGGGGCAGATGATCGTTTCCGCATTGCGCTGGATGGTCTTTGTCATCGCCGCCTTTGCGCTCAATTTTCCGGTGATCGCCACGCTGGTCACCTCGTTCAAGAGCAGCCGGGAGATCGCGTCTAATCCGGGATTCTGGGTGCAGTCGCCTACGCTCGAAAACTACGCGGTGGTGCTCCAGGTCACCGACCGGCTCAACATCTTCGCCTATCTCTGGAACTCGACGGTGGCGGCGCTGATCGGGACGACGCTTGCCATCGTGCTGGCCTTTCCCGCCGCCTACGCCGTCGCGCGGTCCGGCTTCGGGCGCCGGACGCTCATGCCGCTGATCGTCAATCTGCGGGCCCTACCGCTCATCATCTTCGCCATTCCCATCTATATGATGTTCCAATGGGTTGGGCTGCTCGACACGCAATTGGGCTTGGGACTGATCCTCACCATCGTCAATTTGCCGCTGGCGCTGGTCATCCTCGTTAATGCGGTCAGTGAAATACCGGTCGAGCTGGATGAAGCGGCCCATATGGATGGGGCGAGCCGGATCAAGATCATCACCTCGATCATCGCGCCAGTCTGCCGGCCCGCCATCGTCACCACCTTCATCTTCGGCTTCATCACCGCCTGGAACGAGTTCCTGTTCGGCCTGATGCTGACGACGCGCCATGCGGTGCCGATGACGGTTGGGGCCTCGTTCTTCTTTTCCTCGGGCGGCGGGGGCATCCAATGGGGCATGGCTTCGGCGGTGATGATCGTCGCCGCGCTGCCGCCGGCGGTGCTGGGGCTCGTCATGTATCGCCAGATCAGCCGTTCGCTGACTGCGGGAGCGGTGAAGGGCTAAGCGTTTCCAAGCGAGCGGCCCAGCCGGGAGCTGTCCGTTCGGTCAATAAAGTAACTCACTTGTGTTATTGTAACGTCCAGCGCATACTCGATGTCATCCGGACGTCAAGTTCCGGGAAAAAGCCCGAGCCAACGGGCCGCCTTGGTGCAAATTCAAAGGTAGGATGGACCCCCAATGACCAAGATCACACGACGCATGTTCATTGCGTCCTTGCCCGCAATGTATGCCGCTTCGCATATTCCCGCATGGGCTGCGCCGCTGAACGATCTCGATCTGATCGCCCGGCAGAAACTCGAACCGGCCATCGTCACGCTCTATCGCCGGCTCGAACGTCTCACATCCACCGCGACGATCATGACGACCGGCGCACACCCCGATGACGAACCCTCGGGCATGCTGGCGGCGCTGCGCCATGTCTATGGCATCCATCCGGTAATTTACGCGATTACGCGCGGCGAGGGTGGCCAGAATTCGATAGGCCCGGAACTGGGGTCGGTGCTGGGCGTGCTGCGCACGCGCGAAATGGAAGAGGCCTCGCGCTCGCTCGATGCCTCGCTGGCTTTCGGCAGCTTCGGGCACACCGATTCCGTGCACGATTTCGGCTTCTCCAAAGACCCCGACGAAACCATCGACCAATGGGGCCGCGACAAGGTGGTCGAGCGCATGACGGCGGCTTTTCGCCGGTACAAGCCCGATATCATCATGAACTGCTTTCTCGACGTGCCGGGGCAGCACGGCCATCACCGCGCCGCCAATGTGGCGACCTTCATCGCGGCCGAGCTCTCGGGCGACGAAACGCAGTTCCCCGACCAGATCGCCAACGGGCTCGATACCTGGGAAGTGCCGAAAATCTATCAGCCCGCCTATGGCGGCGGCGGTGGCGTTTATGACGACGAAGTTCCGCCGCCTCCCGTGACGCTGGTGGTGACCGCGCCCGAGCGCGACAAGATTTCCGGCGCCACCTTCCCGCAGATGGGCGAGTGGTCGCGTTCGTGCCATTTGACGCAAGGCATGGGGCGCTGGCGTCCCGAGCCGCAGACCGAATGGGAGCTCAACCTCTCCCGCGTCACCGGCGGCGGGGAAGGCAGCCAGGAACGCGATATCCGTGAGGGTATCGTCGCGACGGTCGGCGATATCGCCGAACTGGACGGAATGCCTTCGGACACCGCTGAGGCGTTGCGCGAAGCGCAGGGGCTGATCGAGGAAGCCATAGCCGATTACGGCGATCCAGTCGTCGTGCTCGAAAAGATCTCCAGAGTGGGCGAGGCCATCGACATGGCCCGCGAGACGCTGCCCGAGGAGCTGCGTGCCAGCGTGGCCCATCGCCTCGAGCGCAAGGTGCACGAGATCGATCAGGTTCTGGCTGCTGCGTCCGGCGTCCAGATCCGCGCTTATACCGAGGGCGGCGACGTGACGCCGGGCGAGGAGATCGTGGTCAAGACCATGGTCGATGCGCCTGAAACCGTCACCGTCTCGGGCGTGGAAGTCGTCGTGCGCGAGGGCCTCGCCGCATCGGGCGAGACGGTTTCGATTGCCGATGACGCTGCCTATACCAACCCGCTGAGTGAGGAATTCGACCCCTTGGGTGGCAATGGCGATGCCTATGCCAGGGTCTCTCTCGATATCGGTGGGCGCTCCGTGGTGCTCGACGTCGATCTGGAAGACGCGCTGCGCGTCGTCCCCAAAGCCTCGATGACCATCGAACCCAACGCCGTGGTCTTCAACACAACCGAAGAGCTTGCCCCCGTTCCGCTGACCGCGACAGTCGTCGGTGCGACGCTGGACGATCTCGCCATGCCGGTGCCCGAAGGCTGGTCGCTCGATGAAACCGGACGGGCGTCCGACATGAGCGGCACGTTCGATCTGGTTGCGCCCGAGGGGCTCGAACAATCGCGCATCGATATCGAGCCCGAGCTGTTGGGCGCCGAGGCTTATCAGATCAACGAGTTCACCTATCCCCATATCGGGCGTTCGGTGGTGCCGACCGTCCTTTCGGTTCCGGTGCAGGCGGTTGGCGCCGAACTGCCCGCCGAAAAGCGGATCGGCTATGTGTCGGGTGGCAACGACAATGTCGGGATATGGATGCGCCGACTGGGGCTTGAGGTTGTCGAGCTTTCGCCCGAGGATATATCGAGCGGCAATTTCCGCAATTTGCGGACCATCGTCGTGGGCATCTTCGCGTTCGGGCGGCGTCCCGATCTCGTGGAAAACATCTCGGCGATCCACGATTGGGTGCGCAATGGCGGGCATCTGGTTACGCTCTATCACCGGCCTTCGGATGGTTGGGACCCCGAGACCGTTCCGGTCGCCTTCCTCAAGATCGGCTCGCCATCGATCCGCTTCCGCGTCACCGACGCCAATGCGGAGGTGAGTGTGCTGCAGCCCGATCATCCGCTGCTCAATATCCCCAATGCGATCGGGCCGGAAGATTGGGCCGACTGGGACAAGGAGCGGGGGCTGTATTTCGCTTCGGAGTGGGACGAAGCCTATGTGCCGCTGCTTTCGATGCACGACACCGGCGAAGACCCGCTGGAGGGTTCGCTCCTTTCGGCCCAGATCGGGGCCGGGCGGCACACCCATACGAGCCTGATCCTACATCACCAGCTCGATCACCTGGTTCCGGGAGCCTTCCGGCTTCTGGCTAATCTCGTCCAACCGGCCGAATAGCTATCTTCGGTCCAGGCGTCGCAAAGCCTCCTCCTCAATGCGGCACCTGTCCTCCCTAGGACGAGAAATGCCCCGGCAGCAGCCGGGGCATTTGCTTTCAGCGGTCTTCGGAAGGAGAAGCGCGGCGGCGGAGGGCGGCGCCTTCGAGCCAGTTGGTCGATTGCAGGGCAAGGAGAATGACGATGACGCCGAGGATTGTCGTCAATGTCGGGGTGTCGCCGAAAAAGACGAAGCCGGCGATGCTGGCGAAGACGATAGAGAGATAGCCCAGCGGAGCGAGAATCGCGGTGGGCGTGGTCTGATAGGCCCGCAAAAAGCAGTATTGGCCGAGCTGGGCGAGGACGCCTATGGTTAGAAGCGTGACCCAATCCGATGCTGCGACCGGTTCCCAGACCATGATGGCCGGAATGGCGGTCAACACTGAGAGCCCCACCGTATAAAACACCATCAACACTGCCGTGTCTTCATTGGCCATGGCGCGGATCTGGATGACGGCGAGCGAGCCGAACAGCACCGAGCCGAGCGCGGCAACGAGCCCCCACGACCAGACCACTGCGCCCGGGGCAAGAATGATGAGGATGCCCAGAAAGCCGATGGCGGTGCCGATCCAGCGCACCCGCGTGATTCTTTCGCCCAGCAGCCATGCGGCAAACAGCAGGACGACCAGCGGACGGACAAAGCCGATGGCGTTGACCAAAGCCAGCGGCAGGGCGGCAAGCGCTGTGAAATTGCAGGTGAGCGCGATGGTGTTGCAGGCAACGCGGAACAGGTGCCGCAGCGGCTGTCTGGTTTCCAGCACCGCGCGCCGTTTCCGCCACGCCAGCGGCAGGATCGAGATCAGCCCGATCAGCGAGCGGATGAAGACCAGTTGAATGGCCGGATAGGTCGCGCCCTCGATCTTGACCAGCACCGTCATGGCGGTGACCAAGGTCGTATCGGCCAAAAGCCATGCGATGCCGGCGCGGTGAGGGTGGGCGGAGCCGTGCATCTACATGCGGCCGCCCGCCACGAGGTTGGCCATGATGCGGAAGGCGCCGGGGACCAGATTGTCGAGCTGATGGTGCAGCACGAGGCTGGTATGGGTGTGACGGCCCGACCCGATCTGGGCGGAGAGCAGCGCGCCTTGGAGTGGGGCTTCGCCGGCATCGCTCATGGCGAGCAGGGGAATGTAAGCATCGTCCCATTGGGAAGCGAAATAGAGGCCGCGTTCCTTGGTCCAGCCGGAGAAATCGGCCTCGGTGATGGTGTTGGGGCCGGCAAACAGAGCATGGTTTGGCGCGAGAATATCGACCGATGCATCGGGATCGGTGACGCGCCAGCGCAGGGATGGCTGGCCGATGGTCAGCGGGCGAGGCGGAACGGTCTGGGCGTCCCATTCGTCCCAGGGGCGATGATAGAGCGTCACGAGGTTGCCGCCGCCTTCGACATAGGCGCGCAGCACATCGGTTTTCGCGCGCAGATCGGGGCGCAGGCCAAAGGCGAAAAGGCCGATGACGATGGTGGGATGGCGTGACAAATCCTCGGACAGGGCGGAGGCGTCGAGTTCTGTCACCTCGAACCCCATCTTCGTCAGCCAGGAGGCGACGTTGTCCGCCCCACCCCCGACATATCCGACCCGCCGGTCGGTGGGGAGGGCGAGGTCCAGCGCGAGGATGGAAAGCCTCGCGTCGGTGAGATAGGGCGTCCTGCCGATATGGGGGTAGTCGATCACATCGATCGAAAAGGCGGGGGCGCCGTCGAGGGTGACAGGCAGATCGTAGCGGCCCTCGGGGAGGGGCGAGCCTGAGAGGGAAAAGCCGTCATCACTGTTTGCCGCCGATATGGCTTGCGAGGTGGTGAGGTTGGCAATTTGGGCGGGACCTGAACCCTTGCAGGCAATTTCGATGCCGGAAAAATCCCTGTCGGCCGGGACGAGGATCGCATTGGGCGACAGCGCCACCGAAGAGGCCGGGACGATGGCGAGGGGGCGTTCGAGTTCGAACGAGCGGGAGAGCCGGCGGCCGGCGATGGTGGTCGAAACGGCGATGCGGATCGGGTCCTTTGGACCGAACGGGTCTGTGAGGGGAGCGTCCGGTGCCGCTTCAATCGTGTAGCGGCCGGCCGATTGGGCAATCACCGAGAGGCCTTGCGGCAGGTGCAGCGCGACCTTGGCGTCGGATGGCGCGCCGAACAGGGTCACCGACAGTTCGGTGCTTTCGCCCTGAGCCAGAAGTTCCGTGTCGGCGGCAAGGATACAGTCGATACCGGCGGCAACCGCCATGGCCGTTTCAAGATCGCTGCGCAGCGTCGCGATGCGGTGCGCGTGGATCGCGGGAACGCTCTGCCCCTGCGCTTCGATGATTTCGAGGGCGCGTGTGAGCGGAGGCAGGATGTCCTCGGGATGGGGGAAGGCGGCAATCGCTTCGGCGATGGCGATGTCGGCGGCGCTCAGGGGTTCGGCGATCTCGGCGAGCCTGCGGGGCAAATTGTCGGCGATATCGTCATCGTCGGCGGGGCCGAGCGCCAGATGCAGGGGCCATTCGGTCTGTGGCGTTTCGGGCCATTCGCCCATGCCCTGGCTGGCGTGGAAGATGCGGGACCATTCGCCGATCTCGTCGAACGATGCGCCGGTCGCCGTATCGGGGCCGGGAAGGGTGATGGTGACGGTGGTCGGGGGAGGCGGCATTTCGTCGTCATAGGTCGATCCGCCGCCCGACCATGCGGGGAGGTAGAATTTGGTCACCCGCCAGGGCGTCAACCCTTGGGCGAAATGGGTGGGATAGGCGGTTTCGTCGGCGGCCAGCGCGATGGCATCGCGGGCGGCCATGGTCATGGCGCGGTGGTGGCCATGCTGGCCGGGGACGTCGAGGAAGGTTGGGATGACGATATCGGGCCTTTCTTCGCGATAGGCGCGCACCAGCCGCTCGAGCAGCCGGTCGCGCCCCCAGCGGGCCAGCGTATCCTCGCCATTTTTGGAGAAGCCGAAATCATGGACCGGATCGGAGGGACCGAAGCCGAGCCAGACGATATCGGCGTCGATCACTTTGGCCGCTTCCTCGAGCTCGCGGGTGCGCACTACGCCCAGCGCGCCGCCGCGTTCGGGGCCCAGCGTGTTCTGGCCGCCTTCGCCGCGCGTCGAACAGCCGATGATGGTGCGCATGCCCAAGCCAAACCGCATATAGGCGAGCATCGCGTTCTGTTCGTCATCCGGGTGGGCGCCCGTGTGCAGCACGGTGACCGTCGATTTGAGCCGCGCGAGCGCCCGGGCAAGTGTCACGAGCCTTGGATTGGCACGGCGTTGGGCGAAACGGTGGGAAAGCGCTTGGCGGGGTATCGACATGGACAACCTATGAGGCGGCGGCTCCTGCTGCCGGCGAATATTCGAGGGAAAGTTGGGGGGAGAGGGTTTGATGCAGCGCCAGGGCCGCGGCGCCGAGCGCGGCGGTGAAGCGTCCGGTCTGCCCGCGCATGACGCGCGGATGGAGCCGCCCGGCGCGGGTCGAAACCGAGACTGGCAGCGGATCGAGTGCGTCGATCAGCGCATCGAGGATCGCGTCGGGGAGATTGCCACCAAAGACGACTGTTTCGGGATCGAAGATGTTTTCGAGCATGGCGACGGTGGGGGCGAGATAGTCGGCGGCTTCCTCGATCCAATCGGAAAGAACCGGATCTTTTTGCGCGAAAAGAGCATCGAGCGCGTCGTTGTCGAGGGGGCTCCGACCGGCGGCTGCCAGTTTTTCGCGCAAAGCATAGAGGGAGGCGAAGCGTTCGAGCGCGCCATCTGGGCCATAAGCGCCCGTTCCGTTGCGCGGCACCAGCGAGAGGTGACCGATTTCGCCCGCATTGCCATAGGTCCCACTGAGTGGGGCGCCGTCCTTGATGACGCCCAGGCCGAGCCCGACGCCGAAATAGAGGAAGCAGAAATTGTTGATCGTCCGTCCCGCGCCGTAGAGGCGTTCGCCCACGGCGGCGGCGGTGGCGTCGTTTTCGATCGAGACCGGCTGTCCGGTGGCCTTCGAGAGCAGTGCCTTGGGATCAACACCGCGCCAGCCGGGCAGGGTGGCAGGGCCGACCGAACTCATGCCCTCGATCTCGAACGGGCCGGGCATCACAGCCCCCAGCCCGAGCAATCGCGAACGCGAGGCGTCGATCTGGGCGCACAATCTGTCGATCTCGGCGGCGACGCGTTGCGGCACGTGGTCGGGCGAGGCTGTTTCGAGCGGGGTGATGGCCTGGGCGCGCACAGCGCCGGAGAGGTCGAGAAGCGTCGTTGCCATATGATCGGCGGCTATTTCGATACCGCAGGTCAGGGGGCCGTCCGGGTTGATGGCGAACTGAATCGGCGGCTGGCCGCGTCCGGAGCGCAGGCGGCCCAATTGGACCAGCAGGCCTTCTTCGAGCAGGTCCTCAACGATATTGGCCACGGCCTGGGGGGAAATTCTGGCGCGGCGTGCGATCTCGGTCCGGCCCATATGCCCGTGCATTCGGATGACTTCGAGGACGACGCGCCGGTTGTGGGCGCGATTGCGCTCCGGATTGGAGCCGATGACGAGGCGCGGGCCGCGAGCCTGTTTTTCAGGATTGGTCAAAATTCCTCCCGGCGGCAGACGCACGCACCGGCAAAAGACTATGCGGGCAGGGATAATAACACAAGTAGATTATTTTAATCGTGGCGGGAACGATGCCTTGAAAGCAATCATACGCGAACCCTGGCTCCAAGACCTCAACTTTCGCTGCGGGAAAGGTGTCGACAGCGAGAATAACACAACTAAATTATTTTATTGACAAGCTGCCACGCCTCGTCGGACGATGATCGGAGGTGGCCGGAGGGATCGCGGCTGCCGGGCAATCTCGGGCGGGGAAGTGGATTCCCGCTGCAAAAGGAGGAAATGACATGCATAAGGCATTTGCAGTTGCCGCG
Source organism: Pelagibacterium mangrovi (assembly GCF_036662815.1). NCBI lineage: Bacteria > Pseudomonadati > Pseudomonadota > Alphaproteobacteria > Hyphomicrobiales > Devosiaceae > Pelagibacterium > Pelagibacterium mangrovi. The sequence goes on from NZ_JBAFXA010000001.1 coordinate 24,257, forward strand.
TTTTCGGCCGGCGTCAGCCTTGCGGCGCTGGGCTCGGCCCAGGCCGTGGAAATCGAATATTGGCAGTATGTTTTCGATACTCGCGTCCAGGCGATGGACCAGTTGATCGCCAATTTCCAGGAAGCCAATCCCGACATTACGGTCAAGCATACCACCTTCCCCTATGCGGACTACCAGACCCGCGTGGTCGCGGCCAAGGCAGCCGGTCAAGGCCCCGATGTCGTGCAGCTTTTCTATGGCTGGACCGATCAGTTCGTCGATGGCCAGCTCCTGCAGCCGCTCAATCCGGACGTTTTCCCCACCGAGGAAATCGAAGCCGATTTCTTCCCCATCGTTACGGCCATGAAGCGTAACGACCAGTATTACGGCCTGCCGACGGCGGTGCGTTCGCTGGCGCTGTTCTACAACAAGCAGCTTTTTGAAGCGGCCGGGCTCGATCCGGAGAATCCGCCCCAGACCAATGAGGAACTGCTGGCGGCGGCCGAGGCCCTGACCCAGCGCGACGGTGGCGGCAACATCACGACGGCCGGCATCACGCTCGACATGGCCGGCCAGGACCACCATTGGTGGCGCGAAGTTCTCGTGCGCCAGTTCGGCGGCTCGCCCTATTCGGAAGACGGCAACACCGTCACCTATAATGACGATGCGGGCCTTCAGGCGCTTCAATTTTATACCGATCTGCAGACCGAGCATAACGTCGGGCTTTCGGGCTTCATGGACGAAGGACAGGCCGCCTTCCGCGCCGGCCTTGCCGGCATGACCATCGACGGCACGTTCCGGCTCGGCGCCTTTGCCGACACCCCGTTCGAATGGGGCGTGACCGAACTGCCCGCCAATGCCGAAGGTGTGCGCTCTAACTATGCGAGCTATTTCGCCAACGGTATCGGCTGGTCGGCCGAGGGTGAAGAGCTTGAGGCGGCCGAAAAATTCCTCGCCTATATCTCGTCCGCCGAGGCGATGGATGTCTGGCTCGAAGTGGTGGGCGAGCTGCCGGCCCGCCGCGAAGCGGCGCTGACGGACGCCAATCTCGCCGATCCGGTCTATGGTCCGTTCCTCGCCGCGCTCGATTATGCCCACACCACGCGGTTCGTGGACGAGGCCGGGCAGCGCCAGGTGGCCATCGATATGGTGAACCGCGTGCTGCTGGAAAATCAGGCTCCGGCGGATTCGCTTGCCCAGGCTGCCGAAGCCGAGCAGGCGATCCTCGACGCAGCCGCGCAGTAAGGCGCGCGGAGGATGGCAGGCGCTGTCGATACCATCGCGGGGGCGGCCGGCAACGGCCGCCTCTGGAACCGGTTTTCGGTCCGCACCAAACAGGTGATCTGGGCCTGGACCTTCCTTGCCATCCCCATCGTCTTTTACATCGGCATAAGGTTCTATCCCACGGCGCAGGCCTTCTGGCTGTCGCTGACCGATTGGGACCTTTTGAGCGATCCCAATTTCATCGGGCTCGCCAATTATCAGCAGCTGTTTTCCGATCCGCTGTTCTGGAAGGTGTTCCAGAACACCTTCCTTTATCTGATCATCGGCACGCCGGTGAGCCTCGTGGTTTCGTTCGTGATCGCCTATTATCTCGATCGCGTCCGGTTCATGCACGGGTTCATCCGCGCGCTCTATTTCCTGCCCTATCTCACCACGGCCGCCGCCATGGCCTGGGTGTGGCGCTGGTTCTACCAGCCGGTTCCCATCGGGGTGATCAACGGATTTCTCGGATCGTTCGGTATCCCCCAGCAGCCCTTCCTGCGGTCGACCTTCCAGGCGCTGCCGGCCGTGACGGTGACGGCCATCTGGGCGGGACTGGGGTTCCAGGTCATCATCTTCATGGCCGGGCTGCGCGCCATTCCGAGCACGTTCTACGAGGCGGCTCGCATCGACGGGTTGGGGGAATGGGCGATTTTGCGCAAGATCACCCTGCCGCTTTTGAAGCCCACGACGGTGTTCCTCGTGGTCTTCTCATCGATCGGGTTCCTGCGGATCTTCGACCAGATCTACAACATGACCACCAATGATCCGGGCGGACCGCTCAATTCGACCAAGCCTTTGGTGCTCATGATCTATCAGACCGCGTTCTCGTCCTATGACATGGGCTATGCGGCAGCCCAAACAGTGGTGTTGTTCACTATCTTGTTGATGGTTTCGCTGCTGCAATTGTGGGTGTTGAGGAAACGCTGATGACTGCAACCGCTTCCACCGAACTCGCCGCCAACAGCGCCCGCATCCGTCCCGGACGGGTGATCGCCTGGACGCTGTTGTTCATCGGCGGGCTGATCATGGTCACCCCGCTGCTCTATATGTTTTCGACCTCGCTCAAGACCTCGGGTCAGGTCTATGATCTTCGCCTGATCCCGGCGGCGCCGACGTTCGACAATTATATCAGGGTGCTCTCGGATGGGCGCTTCGTGCGCTGGTTTCTCAATTCGACGCTGATCGCGACGATCGTGACGCTCTCGAACGTGTTCTTCGATAGTCTCGTGGGCTATACGCTGGCCAAATTCGACTTTCGCGGGCGTTACATCGTCTTTATCGCGATCCTGTCGACCTTGATGATCCCGACCGAAATGCTGGTCATCCCCTGGTATCTGATGAGCAGCCAATTGGGGTGGCTCGACAGCTATTGGGGCATCATGTTCCCCGGCATGATGACGGCGTTCGGGACGTTTTTGATGAAACAGTTCTTCGAGACGGTGCCCGACGATTTTCTCGAGGCGGCGCGGGTCGATGGGCTCAACGAATTCACCATTTTCTGGAAGATCGCCATGCCCATGGTGGTGCCGGCGGTTTCCGCGCTGGCCATCTTCTCGTTCCTGGGCAATTGGACGGCGTTTTTCTGGCCGCTGATCGTTACGACCAGCCGCGACCTCTATACGCTGCCGGTGGGGCTTTCGAGCTTTGCCGTCGAGCAGTCGATCCAATGGGAAATGATCATGACGGGCGCCGCGCTCGCCACCATCCCGACGCTGATCGTGTTCCTCGTGCTGCAGCGTTTCATCGTGCGCGGCGTCATGCTGGCCGGGCTCAAGGGGTAATGATGACGACAGGAAAAGACACCAGCGTCTTCCCCGATCCGGTTTACAAGGAAACGGTGCTGCGCCCGCTGTTCGATGGCGCCAAGGACCATCACGCCGAAGGGTTCAGGGCCATCGACCGGGCGCATTTGGTCATGCTGGCCGAAACGGGCATTCTTTCGCCCGATCAGGCTCAGGCCATCGCCAAGGCGCTGGTCGAAATCGATGCGGAGATCAATCCGGACAGCCTCACCTATACCGGCGAGGTGGAGGACTATTTCTTCCTCATCGAAAATCATCTCAAGGAGCGGCTGGGGCCGGACCTAGCCGGACGGCTGCACACCTCGCGCTCGCGCAACGATATCGACCATACTCTGTTCAAGCTCGGACTGAAGCCGCGCACCGAAAAGCTGCTCGACAAGATGCGGGCGCTGCTCGATGCGGTGCTGACAACCGCCGAGCGGGAAAAGGAGACGCTGATCGTCGCCTATACCCATGGTCAGCCGGCCCAGCCCACGACCTTCGGGCATTATCTGGGCGCCATGGCCGAGGTGCTGATCCGCGATATCGAAAGGATCGAGGCGGCGTTGGAGGTGATCGACCTTTCGCCCATGGGCGCGGCGGCGATCACCACGTCGGGGTTTCCGATCGACCGTGAGCGGGTGGCCGCGCTTTTGGGCTTTTCCCGTCCGCTCGAAAATTCCTATGGCTGCATCGCTTCGGTCGATTACATCACCGGGATTTATGGCGCGATGGCGCTCGCTTTCCTCCATCTTGGCCGACCCATCCAGGATTTCCAGGTGTGGTCAAGCTTCGAGGTCGGCCAACTCTACGTGCCCAATGCGCTGGTGCAGATCTCCTCGATCATGCCGCAAAAGCGCAATCCGGTGCCCATCGAGCATTTACGGCATCTGGCCAGCCAGACCTATGGCCGCGCCAAGGCGATGCTCGATGTGATGCACAACACGCCCTTCACCGACATGAACGACAGCGAGGGCGAGAGCCAGGCCATGGGCTATCAGGCGTTCGACGTCGCCTATCGCGTGCTCGACCTGTTTGCCGCGCTGATCGGTCAGGTGTCGATCGACCCCGAGCGGGTGGAAATCAATACGCGGCGCTCCTGCATCACCATCACCGAACTGGCCGACAGCCTCGTGCGGCTCGAAGGCCTCTCGTTCCGGCAGGCTCATGAAGTGGCCGCAGCGGTGGCCAAGGCCGTCGTCGCGGCGGGGGGATCGCTGACCGACGACGGTTACCAGCCCTTCGTGGCAGCGTTTACCGAAGCGACGGGCCGGGCATCGGAGCTGTCTCCGGACCGGTTTGCCGAACTGGTTTCGGCCCGTCATTTCGTTTCGGTGCGCAACCGGCTTGGCGGACCGGCGCCGGACGCGCTTTCCGCGTCGCTGGCCCGCTATCGCGAAAAGCTCGGCCGCTTCGGCAGGACCGCGGCCGAACGCAGTGAACGGTACGACGCGGCGCGCCGCGAACTCGACTTAAAATTCAATGCACTTTCAGGAGCAGCGTGATGGCAGGCATCCGTCTAGAAGGCCTCGTTAAGCGCTATGGCAAGGTCACCGCCGTTCACGGCATCGACCTGGACATCGCAGATGGCGAGTTCGTCGTCTTCGTGGGGCCTTCGGGCTGCGGGAAATCGACGACCCTGCGGATGATCGCCGGGCTCGAGGAAATCAGCGGCGGGGCGCTGAGGATCGGGGACACTGTCGTCAATCAGTATGAGCCCAAGCAGCGCAACATCGCCATGGTGTTCCAGAACTACGCCATCTATCCGCATATGACGGTGGGGCAGAATATCGGGTTCGGGCTCTATACCTCGAAACTCCCCAAGGCTGAAAAGCAGAAGCGCATCGTTGAGGCGGCCAAGGTTCTCGGGCTCGAGGATCTGCTCGACCGCCGGCCGGCGGCGCTGTCGGGCGGGCAGCGTCAGCGCGTGGCGATCGGGCGGGCCATGGTGCGCGATCCGGCGGCGTTCCTGTTCGACGAACCGCTCTCCAATCTCGACGCGCAATTGCGCTCGCAGATGCGCATCGAAATCAAAAGGCTGCATCAGCGGCTGGGCACCACCATCGTTTACGTGACCCACGACCAGATCGAGGCCATGACCATGGCCGACCGGATCGTCGTGATGCGCGACGGGCGTATCCTGCAGGTGGGAACGCCGACCGAGCTCTACGAAAATCCCGTGGATGTCTTTACCGCCCGCTTTATCGGCAGCCCGTCGATGAACCTCGTCCCCGGCGCCATTGATAGCGGCGGCATTACCGCCGGTGGCGCCAAGGTGCGCGGCATGCCGGCCCAAACCGGCTCGGGAAAGCTTTTGGTGGGGGTGCGCCCGCACGATTTGCTGGTGGGCGAGGCCCCCGGCGATGCGGCGTTGGCCTTGACGGGAAAGATCACCGCCGTCGAGCCTTTGGGGTCCGAAACCCTTGTCCATCTCGATGTCGCGGGCGCGCCGGCCATCGCGACCGCCCCCGGCAAAATGGTGCCGGCGGTCGATAGCACAGTGACTGCCTGGGCCGCGCCGGGCAGCCTTTATCTCTTCGATGCCGAGAGCGAGAAAGCCCTGGGGCGTCTATGAGTATCGAACCATCGCGCGACGCTGTAATCAGCGTCGGCAGAATCTATTGCGATCTCGTCTTTTCGGGATTGCCGGCCCTGCCGCAAATGGGGCGGGAGGTTTTTGCCCGTTCCATGCAGCCGGTGCTGGGTGGTGGCGCCTTTATCGCGGCGGCTCATCTGGCCAATCTCGGCCGTCCCGCCGCGCTTTTGGCGTCCTATGGGACCGATCCGTTGTCGATGGCGCTGGCGCCGCAGCTCGATGACAGCGGCATCGATCTGCGTTTTGTCGAACGCACGCCCGAGGCCGGCCCGCAGGTGACCGTGGTGATGACCGGGGCGGAAGACCGGGCCTTTCTCTCCTGCCGCGCGGGGCGCGCTGTTCCCAGCGGCTTTGCCCAAGCGCTGGCCTGGGATCGGGCGGCGCTGCTCCATATCGCTGAATTCGCAACGCTGGCCGACCAACCCGATCTGGTGGCCCATGCGAAGGAAAAGGGTTTGGCCGTCTCGCTCGATCCGAGCTGGGACGATACGCTGATCAAGAGCGCGGGTCTCATCGCGGCGTGTGCCGGCGTCGATATTTTCCTCCCCAATGCCGAGGAGGCATTGGCCATCACCGGGCGATCCGATCTCGAAGACGCGCTAAGGGATCTGGTGCAGCACTTCCCCGTGGTCGCCATCAAGTGCGGCAGCCGGGGAGCCCTCCTGGGCGCTGGCGATCTTTCCGTTTCGCGCGTGGCTCCCAAGGTCGAGGCGATCGATACCACCGGAGCCGGCGATGCTTTCAACGCCGGATTTCTTGACGCCTATATCGCCGCGCGTCCCCTTCCCGAATGCCTGGAAGCGGGCATCGCCGTGGGATCGCGGTCGGTCCAATCGATCGGCGGCGCGCCGTCGCGGGTGGAGCGTTGGGCGTGAAACGCTTAGGTTCGGCTTTCCTATTCATCACGTGAGAGCGGCAGTGTCGCCGATCGTTCGATCGGCCTGAACTTTCGTTTCGCGCATGTGATCGATGATGGCTTCCACCGAGGACGGCAGGGGGCGTCCGACGGCGGTGATGAGACTCCAGCGGAAGGGAATGTCGAAGGAGAGCGGGATCTGACGCACGCCTTGCACGGGCAGGCCGGTGGCGGTGAGCGGTTCGACGATGGCGACGCCGAGGCCCTGCCGGGCGAGAGCCAGCGACGCATAGGTGGCGTTACAATCGATGACCGATGACAGCGCCACGCCATTGGCGATCAGGGATTCCTCGATCTGCATGCGTAGACGGTAAGGATTGGCGGCGATGATCAGCCTTTGGCCTTCGAGGTCGGCGGCGGTTATCACGTCGCGGCCGGCGAGCGGATGGTCCGAGGCGACGACGGCCTTGCAGGCCACTTCGCCCTGCCAATGGATTTCAATGCCGGGATTGTCGAGCGGCCAGCTTGCCAGCCCAAGGTCCGCGGTGCGCGCCACGACGGCTTGGACGACGTTTTCCGCCGATATGCTCTGGATGTGTACCTTTTGCGGCAAGGTACGGGAGATGGCGGCCAACGTGGCCGGCAGCAGGCTGCTGGCAAGGGCGGGGATGGCGGCGATCTGGATGGGCAATTGGGCCGATAAGGCTATGGATTCGGCCTTGTCGGAAATGGTCCGGAGGCCGGAGAGGAAGACTTCGACCTGTTCGTAGAAGGTGAGGCCCTGGGCGGTTGGGGAAATGCGCGGCCCGCTGCGGTGCAGGAGCGGGAAACCGACATCGGCTTCGAGATCCTGGATGAGCCGGCTGATCGCCGGTTGCGAGCGGCCTATGGCCTTGGCGGCGCCCGTCATGCTGCCGATGGACACAACAGCGGAAAAAGCCTCGAGCTGCTTGGTATCGAAATATCTCAGGCTCATTGGGCTTATCCCTTTTCCGTCACGGTTTCTGCCAGAGTGCGAGGCGATCGGCAAACCCGTCACGCTCCAGGGCAATGCCGCCCTGATCGATGTGCAGGATCGTCGGAGCGTCCTCGCCATAACGCGGCCAATCGTATGGCAGCGGTTCATCTGCGATGAAGGCGCGCCAGATGGCGTGGACGCGGGCTGCGAAAAGGGGATCGGCGACCCGCTGGCGCTCGGGCTGGGTTGCGGTATCCATCCCCTCGTGGAACCAGACGGCGCCGACTTCGGCGCCATGGGCCGCGCCGCGTTCGTCGGCGAGGATGGGGCCGTAGAGATATTTATGGACGGTGTGGCGTTTGCCATGCAGCCGGGCGAAGCGCGTGGTGGGGTTCTGGAACACCAGGTCGCCGGCCACGGCGCGCCAGATGCCGTGCGGGGAATGATTTGGCAGGGCCTTGCGATAGGTACCGACGATGGCCTCGCCCGTCCAGCCGAGGGGGCGGACGCGCTCGTGGAGCAATTGCGCCGTGCCGGCGAAATCGAGGGTTTCGGGCAGGATGGTTGAATGGGTGAGATATTCGGCGCTGGTGCAGCCGATCATCATGGGCACGGGGGCGGTGCGGCCGGCATGGGCGGCGGCTTCGGGGTGTTCGAAAAGGCTGGCGCCATCGATGATGGGCACGAAGGGAACGCCGAGCATGGCGGCGTCGCCGTCACGATCGTAGTCGTGCTGCTCATAGCTCTGGTTGCAGAGGTCGCGCTGGGCGATGAGCAGGGTTTCGATGGGGGCGGCGAGGATGCCGGCTTGGTCGGTACCGAGCGCTGTGGCCATGCGGTTTGTGAGTTTTCGCGCATCGTCAATGCCGGCGATGGCGGTGCTGGCGCCGCTCTGGGGCATGGCGCGGGAGAACAGACCCCTGGCGGCGGGCATGGCCATCACCGCGGCGATGGCGAAGCCGCCGGCGGAGCGGCCGGCAAAGGTGACGCGATCAGGGTCGCCGCCGAACTTTTCGATGTTGTCTTTCACCCAGCGCAGGGCAGCGAGGAGATCGAGGAGGCCGCGATTGTCGGGGTGGCCGTCGATATGCAGGAAACCCAGCGCGCTGAGGCGGTAGTTGACGGTGATCTCGACGACGCCGCTTTGGGCGAAGGCGCCGCTTTGCAGCACCGGTTCGTTGGCTGAACCGACGGCATAGCCGCCGCCATGGACCCAGACCAGAACCGGGGCGCGGCCTTTAAGGGATGGCGTGCGGATGTTGAGGGTGAGGAAATCACTGCCCTGGACGAGCGTCGAGGCCGCGCCCTTGCCCACCGGGCCATAGGTGGGAATTTGGGGGCAGACCGGGCCTAGCCTGGTGGCGTCGCGGACCCCAGTCCAGGGCTCGACCGGCTGTGGGGCGAGGAAGCGGCGCTCGGAGGTGATCGGCGCGGCATAGGGGACCGAGAGGAAACAGAAATTGCCGTGCTCGCTGAAGCCTTGGATCGTGCCGCCCGGTATTGCGATCTGGGTCATGGGAGTGGTCCTAGATGGCTTTCCGCAGGCCGATCAGCCGTTCGAGGGCGACGACGACGGCAACCGAAATCAGGATGAGGATCACCGACAGGGCGGCGATCTGCGGATCGGTGGAGATTTCGAGATAGCGGTAGATTTCGGTGGGCAGCGTCGAGGCGCGGACCGAGACGATGAACAGGGAAATGGTGGTTTCATCAAATGAGATGAGGAATGCGATGACGCCGCCGGCGATCACGCCGGGGCGGATCAGGGGCAGGGTGACGCGCCAGAAAACCATGAGCGGGGAAGCGCCGTGGACGCGGGCGGCCTCTTCCACGCGGCGATCGACCGACATGAGGCTCATGCTGACGGTACGCACCGTATAGGGGATGGTGATGCCGATATGGGCGATGACGATGCCCACATAGGTGTCGAGCACGCCGAAGGCCGAAAGGACCAGCACCAGGCCAACCGCGAGGACGATATTGGGGACGATGAAAGGCGCTATGACGAGGAAGTTGACGGCGCCTTCGCCCCGGAAGCGGTGGCGCGTCAGGGCCAGTGACAGCAGCGTTCCCAGGATCACCGCGCCCAGGCCGACGATGGCGCCGATCAGGAGGCTGCGCCAGAAGGCGGCGATGAAATCGGCGTTCTGCAACACGCGGACGTAGGAGCCGAACGAGAAGCTTTCGGGCGGGAAGGCGAGATATTGTCTTGTGTCGAAGGAGACGACGAAGACGATGAGGATCGGCGCCAGAAGGAAGAGATAGAGTAGCGCGATCAACACGCGCCAGGCGATCTTTGCGGCAAGCGAGGTCTGGTTCATCTATGCCTCCAGGGCGCGCAGGGCGCGGCGATAGAGCACGATGATGGCGGAAAACATCACCAGCAGCAGCATGGCGAGGGCGGCGGCCAATGGCCAGTTGAGGGTTATCGTGGCCTCCTGAAAGACCTCGGTGGCCAGAACGAAGACCCGTCCCCCGCCCATGAGGCGCGGCGTGACGAAGCCGGAAATGGCAAGGACGAAGACCAGAAGCGCCGCCGTGATGATGCCGGGGAGGCTGAGGGGAAGGATGATGCGCAAAAACACCCAGAACCGATTGGCCCCCAGCATGGATGCAGCCTCTTCGAGCTGGGCGTTGAGCCGGCCGAAGCCCGAGAGCATGGCGAGGATGGCGTAGGGCATCAGGATTTCGATCATGGCGATGGTGGCGCCGAGCAGATTGTTGGAGAGCCGCATCGGCGCATCGATCAGCGACAGGGCCTGCAGGCTGCCATTGATGACGCCGCGATCGCCCAGGATCACCATCCAGCCATAGGTGCGCACGACGCCGGAGGTCAGCAGCGGGGCGATGGCGAGGGCGGTCAGCAGGCCCCGCCAGCGGCTGGTGCTACGGGCGAGAAACAGCGCGATGGGATAGGAGAGGACCACGGCGAAAAAGGCGACGCTCAGGCCATAGGTGAGCGTGTTGGTGGTGACGCGCCAATAGAAGGGGTCAAACAGCACTTCGGTGTAATGGGCCAGCGTCCAGTCGCCGCTGGGACCGCCCAGGGCGGAGGTCGAAAACGAGGCGCGTAGCAGCCAGAGCATGGGCGCTATAAAACTCACGCCCAGGGCAAGAAGGCCGGGGAGCAAAAGCAACAGCACGATGCCGCGATTGCTCCTGTTTTCGACGGCCGTCATGCGGCGGCTCCGATGACGGTCACGTCATCGCGCGCCACCGAGAGGGTCACGGTATCGCCGCGTTCGGGAAGGGTTCCGGCGTGGGTGGGCACATCGACCGTGAAGCCGTGTTCGCCGACGGTCACCTCGAGGGTCAGCGTTTCGCCGCGATAGACGAGGTGTTTGACGACGCCTTCAAAACTGTTTTCGCCCTTGCCGTTGAGAGTGAGGCGATGCGGGCGGACGAGCAGGCGCACGGACCCGGCCGAGGGCGCGGGCTGGGAGAATGCTATGGTGCCCAAATCGGGCACCTGGGCTTGTTGCGGGCCGGTGACGATGCCGGTGAGGAAATTGCCGGCGCCGATGAAATTGGCGACGAATTCTGTGGCGGGGTGATCGAAGATTTCGCGTGGCGTTCCAATCTGCTCGATCTTGCCCGCCGACATCACGGCCAGTCGGTCGGCCATGGAGAGTGCTTCGTCCTGATCGTGGGTGACGAAAATAGCAGTCACCCCGGTGCGGGCCTGGATGTCGCGGATTTCCTCGCGCATTTCGTCGCGCAGCTTGGCGTCGAGATTGGACAATGGCTCGTCGAGCAGGAGAAGATCAGGTTCGATGACCAGCGAACGGGCGATGGCGCAGCGCTGCTGCTGGCCGCCCGAAAGCTGGGTGATGCGGCGTTCGCCATAGCCCTGGAGTTTCACCAGATCGAGGGCGCGTTCGACGCGGGCGGCGCGCTCGGATTTGGGGACGCCGCGCATTTCGAGCCCGAAGGCGACGTTTTCGGCGACGTTCATGTGCGGGAACAGGGCATAGGCCTGAAACACCATGCCCATATTGCGCTTGTGGACGGGAAGCTGCGCCATGTCCTTGCCATTGAGCAGGATGCGGCCCGATGTGGGGGCGACGAGACCGGCCACCATGCGCAGGATGGTGGTCTTGCCGCAGCCCGAAGGGCCGAGAAGGGCGAGCATTTCGCCCTTCTCGAGATCGAAATCGACGTGGTCGACGGAAGGCGCGTCGCTGCCCGGATAGGTCTTGGCCAATTGCTCGACAATGACGTGTTTTGCGGCCATGACGCGGCACTCTCTCTCGATTAGTTAAACGCGATCACTTCGCGATTGATGCGCTGAATCCAGTCCGAATAGACCGTAGCGATGAACGGCCAGTCGAGCGTCATCTGTGCGGCCTGGGCTTCGGGGGAGCCGTAGATGCGCTGGGCGACCTCGGGGGAGAGCTCGACCTGCGAATTGACCGGACCATAGAAGCTGCGCTCGGCGAAGGTGGCCTGCGCCTCGGCGCTCAACGCGTAGTTGATGAAGAGCTGGGCGGCTTCGGCATTGGCCGAACCCTCGACCAGATTGATGGTGTTGGTCTGCCCGATGCTGCCTTCCAGCGGCGCGGCGATGCCGATCACCCCATCCTGGGTGTCGTGCAGATATTGGGCGCGGCCGTTCCAGCAGATGGAAAGATCGACTTCACCGCTCTGGACGACGGCATAGCAGTCGGGGGCCGGGTCCCAGGTGAGCACGTTGGGCGCGAAGGCATTCATCGCTTCGATGGCGGGGTCGATGGTTTCCTTGTAATCGGCGCCGGCGATCGAGTTGAGGATCGGGATGAGGATCACGCCACGGGTATCGGCGAGACGGGCGGCGATGCGGCCTTCATAGCGGGGGTCGGCCAGATCGGTCCAGCTGGTGGGGGGCTCGGTGACCGTTTCGGTGTTGTAGAGGATAGCGAGGTTGTCCTGCGAGAAGGCGATGGACCGATCGCCTTCGATACGGGCCCAATCGGGGGTCTGTTCGAGATTTTCGACGATGGCCGGATCGAGGGGGGCGGTGATGCCCTCCTGGGCGGCGCGGATGCCCACGGCGACGTCGACAAGGGCAACGTCGATGGCGGGGTTGTCGCGCTGGAGCGTTAAAAGCGCCAGCGTTTCGGCCGAATTGCGCGAGGGCTGATAGACGACATCGATGCCCGGATATTGCTCTTCGAAAGCCGAGATGATGAAGGCCTCGTAGTTTTCGGCAAAGACGCCGGAAAACCCGATGACGTTGACGGTGCCGGTGATTTCGGCGTCCTGGGCGAAGGCCGGGACGGCGAGGGCGGAAGCGGCCAGAAGGCCGATGGTCAGATGACGGATCATGAAGTCCTCCTTTGCGATAAGATTCAGCTTTGCGGGGTCCAGGCGGCGTCCAAGACACGCAGCCAGTTGCCGCCCAGCAATTTGGTGATGGTGGTTTGGCTCCAGCCGCGCGCCATCATGCGGGCCGTGAGATTGGGCATATCGGTCATCCGGCGGATGCCGGCGGGCTTGTTGATCTTGACCGAGCCGAATTCGGTAAGCTTGCGGGCCGTGCCCTTGTCGCGATTGGCCCAGAGCAGCCAGTCGCTCGGGCGGGGGCGATCGAGGGAGAAATCGGTGCCGATGCCCACATGGTCCTCGCCCACCAGATCGATGACATATTCCATGGCGTCGAGAACGTCCTCAACCGTCGCGTCATTGCCGGCGGCAAGGCCGGGTGCGAACAGGCTGATGCCGATGAGGCCGCCCTTTTGCGCGCAGGCCGTAAAGAGGTGATCGGGCTTGTTGCGTTTGACGTCGTGCAGGGCGCGCGGCAGCACGTGGGAAATGCAGATAGGGCCCTTGGCGTAATCGATCGCGTCGGCGCTGGTCTTGTCGCCCACATGGCTCAGATCGCACAGAACGCCGACGCGGGCCATTTCATCGAGCACTTCGCGACCGAAGCCGGTGAGACCGCCGTCGGTTTCTTCCAGATATCCGGCGCCGGAATAGTTCTGGGTGTTATAGGTGAGCTGCATGATGCCCACGCCCAGATCCTTGAAGATCTCGACATAATCGAGCTTGTCTTCGAGTGGCGAGGTGTTCTGCCAGCCGATGATGATGCCGGTCTTGTTCTCGGCCTTGGCGGCGTGGATGTCGGCAATGGTCTTTACGGGGCGCAGGATGTCGGAATTCTCCCGCAGGAAATGCTTCCACTGCGAGACGTAGTCGATGCCCTCGCGGAAATTCTCCCACAGCACGGTCGAGACGTTGACCGCCGTGAGGCCGCCGGCGCGCATTTCCTCGAAGATCGGACGGCCCCAGAGCGAAGTCTGAAGCCCGTCAACGACGATGGAGCGATCGTGCAGCGCCTGCGCCTCGGGCGAAACAATCGGCGTATCGGTGCTCATCAGGCGGTTTCCTCTAGGTTTGCGACGGCCAGTGCCCGCTGGACGAAATCGAGCCTGTCCTGGCCCCAGAACAATTCGTCGCCCACAACATAGGTGGGCGTGCCGAAAATGCCGCGCCGTTCGGCTTCGGCGAGGTTGGCTTGCCATTCATCGACAATGGGTTGGTCCTGCGGATCGCGGACGAGATCGGCGCCCTCGCTGCCGATGGTGGCCAGCGCCAGTTCGCGTAGGGTGTCGAGATCGGCGATGTCGCGGTCCTCGGCCCAAAGGCCGCGCTGGATGGCAAAGGAAAAGCTGAAGGCATCGAGCCCGGCGCGCTGGGCGGCGATCACGGCCTGGGCGGCCGGCTCGATGGTCCGGCAGGGATAGTAGCGCGGCGCAAGGTTGAGGGGAATGTCGAGAAATTTGCGCCAGCGGTCGAGTTCGACGGCGTGATAAATCTGCCGGCTATCGGGGCGCTTGCGCAGGGGGATGCCGCCATTGGCCTCGATGATGCGGATGGGACGCAACACCAGTTCGGCCCCCGCGGCGTCGGCGATCGCCTTGGCGCGCTGGGCGCCGAAATAGGCCCAGGGCGAGGAGATGCCGTAAAACATTTGCAGGCTGGGAGGAGCGGCTTGGGTCATAGGGCGAAATCTTTTTGGTCGGCATCGGTCCATTCGTCGCCCAATAGCTCAGGGGCGTCGAAATCGAGGAAGGCTTGCAGGTGATGGGCGCGGTCTTCGACGAACAACGATCTGGCGATGGCCTGGGAGAGGCGCACCGCGCCATCGCCGATGGAGGGAATGCCGCTGGTGATCTTGCCGTGGCTGGGAACGGCCGGAAAGGCGAAGCAATGGACGTCGGAAACGCCTTTAGGGGCGCCGGGGAGGGGCGTGAACTCGAAACCGGGCCCGAGATAGGGCATTTCAGCCAGACCCTCGTGCCGCAGGTCCTCCGGGGCCGTATAGACGTCGCGCCAGCGCTTAACGAAGGGCGCGAGGGTTGAGAGTTCGGGCCGGCTGGTGAAATCGACGCTGAAGCCGGTGGCAAAGATGATGAAATCTGCCGCGTAACGGCCTTTGGGCGTCGTGATTTCGACAGCGCCGTCGCGCTCGGCCAGCGAGAGGATGGGGCTTGCGAGGTGGAAGCGGGCGTTCGCATGGCGCGAGACGCGAAGAACGCTATGGCGCGGCGGCGGAATCTGGGCGCGTTCGCCCTCGACCATATAGCGCCATTTGGTTTCGTCGGGCAGGCCGGCATAGCCATGGGTCATGCCCCGGCTACCGATGCCGGTAAATTTGTCGATGCGGGGAACGGTGTCGCGGCGCACGAAAATATCGACCTGAGCCGCGCCCGCTTCAAGCGCGGCGGCTGCATTGTCCATGGCCGAGGCCCCGGCGCCGACCACCGCGACGCGCTTGCCGGCAAGGGCCGCGAGATCGAAGACGTCGGAGCTGTGGGCATACCGGCGGAACTCGATGGCGCTCGCGACAGCCGGTATGGCTGGGGCGCCCAGGCCATCGATGCCCGTGGCGAGGACGACGCGGCGGGCTAGGATTTGCTTTTGTTCGCCCGATGCATCGAGGGAGAGGCCGATGAGGCCGTCTTCGCGCGGATCGATAGCGGTGATGGCCGTGTCGTTTTGTACAGGCAGCGCCAGAACGCGGCGATACCAGATGAGATAATCCATCCACATTTCGCGCGGGGCCAAATCCATGCGCGCGAAGGCATCGGCGCCGTGCTGAGCCTCGTACCACGCGCGGAAGGTCAGCGATGGGATGCCGAGCGCAGGACCGGCCGCGTCCTTGCGGGTGCGAAGGGTTTCCATGCGGGCCGACGTGACCCAGGGGCCCTCGCGGCCCGTCGTCGCGCGATCGAATGCGCGGACGTTATCGATGCCAAGATTGCGCAACGCGGCGGTGGCGGTGAGCCCCAGCATGCCGGCGCCGACGATGGCGACGTCGAGAACGGGGGCGGGCTGATCGGGGCGCGGTTGAACCCAGGGCTTGGCAGGCAGGTTGAGCCAGGCCAAATCCTGGGCGAGTCGGAGTTCAAGGGCGCGAAGATCAGCAGGCATGGGCACACTCGTGTTCATGTCGATTATGCATATTTAGAATTGTTAGCGCGATATTATGTAGAAAATGAATTTTCTAATTTGCGCTTGCTCCAAAGGAAATTCCACCCGCCGGCTATGATCGCGCATTCGGATGAGCAAGGATGCGGTGGAACGTCTTCAGCGTCGCGAAAATTGCCGTTTAAAGCCGATGGAGAGTAATCGAGCGATGTCGGGACCACGACCGTTTGCGCAATTTTCGGATCGGATGCTCACCCGCGATACCGATTTGCGCGAGGCGATCACTTCGGCCTATCGACCGCGCGAGACGGATTTGGTGCCGCCACTGATCGAGGCGGCGACTGTCTCCGCCGATCAGGCAAAAGCGATCCGAAACATCGCCGAAAGAATGGTCAAGGGCATCCGCGCCAAGGGGGCGGGTGCAGGGGTCGAGGGGCTGATGCATGAATATGCGCTTTCGAGCCAGGAGGGCATTGCGCTCATGTGCCTGGCCGAAGCGTTGTTGCGTACGCCGGACAATTCCACCCGAGACCTTCTGATCGCCGACAAGATCGCGCCGGGCAATTGGCAGAAGCATCTGGGGCTCGATCGCTCGGTGTTCGTCAACGCAGCGACATGGGGGCTGGTGGTGACCGGCAAGCTGGTGACGCCCGTCGATGAAAAAGGTCTGTCGAGCGCCCTCTCCCGGCTGGTTGCGCGCTCGGGTGAGCCCGTGGTCCGGGCCGGCGTCAGGATGGCGATGGGCATGCTGGGCGAGCAGTTCGTCGCCGGCCAGACCATCCGGGACGCGCTCAGGCACGCAAGGTCCTGGGAGGCTCGGGGGTTCGGGTATTCGTATGACATGCTGGGGGAGGCCGCGATCACCGCTGTCGATGCGGACCGCTACATGGCCGACTATGTCGGGGCGATCCATGCCATCGGCAAGGCCGCCGATCAGCGCGGGCCTTATGGAGGGCCTGGCATCTCGATCAAGCTTTCCGCGCTCCATCCGCGCTATACGCGGACGCAATATGGGCGCGTGATGAGCCAGTTGCTGCCAAGGCTCAAGCAACTGGCGCGGCTCGCCAAGAGCTATGATATCGGGCTTAACATCGACGCCGAGGAAATGGACCGGTTCGACCTCTCGCTCGATCTGCTCGAAGCGCTGGCGACCGATCCTGAGTTCGATGGCTGGAACGGCATCGGCTTCGTCGTGCAGGCCTATTCCAAGCGCTGCCTCTATGTGATCGATTGGATAATCGATCTCGCGCGCCGCTCGGGGCACCGGATCATGGTGCGATTGGTCAAGGGCGCCTATTGGGACAGCGAGATCAAGCGTGCCCAGCTCGATGGGCAGAGCGATTTTCCGGTGTTCACCCGGAAGGTTCATACCGATGTGAGCTATATCGCCTGCGCGAAAAAGCTGCTGGCGGCGCGTGATCTGGTGTTTCCGCAGTTTGCAACGCACAACGCGCAGACCATGGCGACGATCTATGTGCTGGCGGGGCCGGAGTTCAGGATCGGCGACTATGAATTCCAATGCCTGCACGGCATGGGCGAACCGCTTTACGAACAGGTGGTGCCCGAGGACAAGCTCGCTCGGCCCTGCCGCATATACGCGCCGGTCGGGAGCCATGAGACGCTTTTGGCGTATCTGGTGCGGCGATTGCTCGAAAATGGAGCCAATTCGAGCTTCGTCAACCAGATCGCCGATGAGGACATTCCGGTCGAGCGCTTGATTGTCGACCCGGTGGAGCGGGCCCGGCAGGTTTCGCCGCTCGGAGCGCTCCATGAGCAGATCGACCTGCCCAGGGACATTCTGGCGGAAGGGCGATGCAATTCGCGCGGACTGGACCTTTCCAACGAGCAGGCGTTGCGCGGGCTCGATCGGGCGTTGCGTGACAGCCTTGGCCGCGACTGGAAGGCCCGGGCCAGTGAGAAGGGCGGAGTTGCGCGCAAGGTCATAAATCCTGCCGATCATCGTGACGTGGTCGGCGAGGTGATCGAGGCCACCGAGGACATGGTCGGTGCGATCGTGATGCGGGCGCACGAGGTAGCACCGGCCTGGGCGCGGGTGGCGCCAGCCGAACGGGCGGCCATGCTGCACAGGGCCGCGGAAGCCATGGAAGCGCGGATGGAGCTTTTTATGTCGCTGGCCATGCGCGAGGCGGGCAAGAGCGCGGCTAACGCTATTTCCGAAGTGCGCGAAGCCATCGATTTCCTGCGCTATTACGGCCAGCAGGTCAAAGAAAGCTTTGCCAACGATACTCATCGGTCGCTGGGGCCGGTGGTGTGCATTTCGCCGTGGAATTTTCCGCTGGCCATTTTCACCGGCCAGGTTGCGGCAGCGCTGGCGGCGGGCAATCCGGTGATCGCCAAGCCGGCCGAGGAAACGCCGTTGATCGCGCAATTGGCCGTGGACCTGATCCATGCCGCCGGCGTTCCCCCCGACGTGCTGCAACTGGTGCCGGGCGACGGCAAGATCGGGGCGGCGCTGGTGGGACACGAAGCTATATGCGGGGTGATGTTTACCGGCTCGACCGAGGTCGCGCGGCTGATTGAAAAGCAATTGGCCGGACGCACGCTCGCCAATGGCGCGCCCGTGCCGCTGATCGCCGAAACGGGCGGCCAGAATGCGCTGGTGGTCGATTCTTCGGCGCTGACCGAACAGGTGGTGCTCGATGTGCTCGCCTCGGCCTTCGACAGCGCTGGGCAGCGCTGTTCGGCCCTGCGGGTGCTGTGCCTGCAGGCGGACGTGGCGGACAGGACGCTGGAGATGCTCAAGGGCGCCATGGCGCAATTGACGATCGGCAATCCGGATCGGATGGCGACCGATGTGGGGCCGGTGATCACCGCGGAGGCGCGCGATGGGATCGATGGCTATATCGCCGCGATGCGGGAAAAGGGGCATGCGGTTACGCAATTGCCGCTGCCGCAAGAGGCGGAGCACGGCACGTTCGTGCCGCCGACAATTATCGAGCTCGATGATATCTCCCGGCTGGGGCGGGAGGTCTTCGGGCCGGTGCTGCATGTGGTGCGCTTCAAGCGTCAGGCGCTCGGGCGGTTGATCGAGAAAATCAATGGGCTGGGATACGGGCTGACTTTCGGGTTGCACACACGGATAGACAGCACCATCGCAGAGGTCACCTCGGCGATCGATGCGGGCAATATCTATGTCAACCGCAACCAGATCGGGGCTGTGGTGGGCGTGCAGCCCTTCGGCGGCCATGGGCTTTCGGGCACAGGGCCCAAGGCGGGCGGTCCCCTCTATCTGCGGCGGCTGGTTACCACCACCAGCCAGGTCGTCTGGGGCCTGCCGCCGCGAGAGGTTGGCCCGACGCTCATGACGCTGGCCGATTGGGCGCGAAGGCTCGGGAACGACAGGCTGGCCGAGCAGGTTCTAACCTATGGTGGCCATCCGGCGATCAATGCCTTTGTTGAACTCGACGGGCCGGTGGGCGAGCGCAATACATATGGCACCCGGCCCAAGGGAAGCGTTCTGGTTTGCGCCCGTAGTCTGACGGGGCTGGCCCATGGGCTGGCGGCGGGGCTTGCGGCTGGCAACCGCGTGCTGGTCCGGTACGAGGCCGAGCTTGCAGACGCGATGAAGGACATCCCTGCCGATCTGGCGCAGCGGGTCAGCGTGGTCGACCATCTTGTGCCCGGCGCGGTGCGGGCCGTCATGGTGGAGGGCGATTGCAGGGCGATGTCCGAGACCGTGGCTGAATGGGACGGGCCCATCGTCACGGTGCAGGGTGCGACTGCCGAAGGGCTGGAAAAAGGCGTGGCGGTTTTCGCCATCGACCTTCTCGTCGACGAGATTTCGACGAGCATCAATACAGCGGCGGCGGGCGGCAACGCTTCTCTCATGACGCTCAGCTAGGAACAGCCATTCCTTGCGCAAATCGTTAGGTATCTGGGTCGCCGCCATGGTATGCGGCCCCCTTCACAGAGGTCGCATGATGACTCCCACAAACGACGCAGAGTTTCTGCAGGCTCCCATCCACCCCGCTCTTGCTTCCGCGCTTGAAGCTAAGGGCTATAGTCAACTGACCCCGGTTCAGCTCGAGATGGCGAACAGGGGCCAGGGCGCGACGGACCTTTTGGTTTCGGCGCAAACCGGCTCGGGCAAGACGGTTGCCTTCGGCATCGCCATCGCTTCGTCGCTCCTTGGAACGGCGGAACGGTTCGAGGCGGCCGGCCGGCCACTCGGGCTGATCATCGCGCCGACGCGCGAATTGGCGATTCAGGTGCAGCGGGAAATCGACTGGCTCTACGGGGCGACCCAGATCCGGACCGCCACTTGCGTCGGGGGCATGGACATGCGCACCGAACGCCGCGCGCTCGAGCGCGGTGCTCATCTTGTCGTCGGCACGCCGGGACGCTTGCGCGATCACATCACCAAGGGGGCGCTCGACCTTGGTGCGCTGCGCGCCGTGGTGCTCGACGAGGCCGACGAAATGCTCGACCGGGGCTTTCGCGAAGACCTCGAATTCATCCTCGGCGCCGCTCCGGACGAACGCCGGACGCTGATGTTTTCGGCAACGGTGCCGCGCGGCATCGCGGATCTGGCCAAGGCGTTCCAGAACGATGCGCAGCGCGTCGCGGTGACGGCATCGAGCGATCAGCACGCCGATATCGAATACCAGATGATGCTGGTGCGCCGGGACGAGCGCGAGCACGCGGTCATCAATACGCTGCTGGGGCCCGACAGCACCAGCGCGCTGGTGTTCTGCCACACGCGCGAGGCGGTGCGTCACCTTACCGCGCGCCTGGCCAATCGCGGCTTCGCGGTGGTTTCGCTGTCGGGCGAAATGGCACAGTCGGAACGCTCCAACGCCTTGCAGGCGATGCGCGACGGCAGGGCACATGTGTGCGTCGCGACCGACGTCGCAGCCCGCGGCATCGATTTGCCCAATCTGGACCTCGTGATTCATGCGGATGTGCCGAGCAACCCCGCCACCCTGCTCCACCGCTCCGGGCGGACAGGGCGCGCGGGCCGCAAGGGCGTGTGCGTGCTCATCGTGCCCGAGCACAGGCGCAGCGCGGCGCAACGCGTGTTGACGCTGGCCAAGCTGACGGTGACCCTGCGCGCCGCGCCCGGTATCGCCGAGATCGAGGCGCGCTATCGCAAGGACATCATGGACGGGGTGCTTTCCGCTGCCGCGCCCGACGAAGCGGAAGCCGCGTTCGTGGAGGACCTGCTTGCCAAAGTACCCCCCGAGCGGATTGCGGCAGCCTTTTTGCGCCAGCAACTCATGGCCCGCCCCGTGCCGGAGGATATAGTCCCTCTACCTGTCACCGAGATGCAGGCCAGAAAACCCAGGCGAGACAAACGGGGCGACCACGAGGGCGGTCAGACCCCGATGCGCGAGCCGCGCGGACCGGACATGGAAAATGGCGTCTGGTTCACCCTCTCGCTCGGCCGCAAACAGCGCGCCGACCCCAAATGGCTGTTGCCAATGATCTGCAAGGCCGGTGGGGTGACAAAGCGCGACGTCGGCTCGATCAAGATCGAGGATACCCAGACTCGGTTCGAGATCGCCGCCGACAAGGCGGCAGGGTTTGCAGAACAAATCCGTCAGCCCGGCGCCACCGAGCGCGGTATCGTTATCGCTCCGGCAGGAGATACGCGCGAGACGGCGTGGCAGGCAAAGCCCAAGTCCCGCAAAAACCCGAAACCGGGGAACAAGCCGGCATACCGTGGCAAGGCCAAGCCGGCGGAGCGCGGCCCGGCCGGCAAGCACAAGGGCAAGCCCAAACGTTCGGGCTGAATTGGAAGCGGCTTTGCGTCATAATCTATTATGATTGCGGTGCTTGACCGGAATCGAACGCCGGGAGCTGGTGGGTATGGGGACCGCAAATGAAGGTGTCGGACGGGCGCATCTGCATCGACACCGGCGCTTATGCGACCGGCAGGCTCACGGCAGTACGGCTAAAACCGGGTGAAGCACCGATACTTGTTGAACAATCGGGGTCTGGTCGGCCAAGGTAGGGCCAGGGCAAATTTGTCTCTTTCTCTCGCTGATCCGGAGAGTTCATGGAAGACCAGGATATCGACGTTCGCGGCGTATTGAACCTGCTGCGCCGCAGGCTTGGCTTGATCGTGACGACCCTGGTCGCCTGCCTGGGGCTCGCCGGTATCGCCATTTTTGCATTGACCCCGATGTTTACGGCATCGGCGCTGGTGCTGGTGGATGGATCGCGCAGCAATCTGATCGATCCCGAGACACAGTTGGCCACGGCGGTTTCGGACAATGCCCGGGTGGATTCAGAAGTCGAAATCCTGCGTTCGGACGCTGTGCTTCTTGAGGTGGTCGCCGCCAACGAACTCGTCTCCGATCCCGAGTTCGGGATGCGGCTGGGGGTGGGCGGCCGGATCATGGCCTTGTTTGGCCATGCCGATGCGCCCCGGGGCGAAGCGGCGCTGCAGTCTGCGCTCAGCCGGCTCAAGGATGCCGTTACCGTGCAACGGCGCGGGCTTACCTATGTGATTTCGGTTGGGGCACGATCGCACGATCCGCAAAAATCGGCGCAATTGGCCAATGCCGTGGCCGAGGCGTATATCGAAGGCCAGACCCGTTCCAAGATCGAGGGCATGCTGGCGGCGAGTGAGGTGCTTCAGGCACGGCTCGGCCTGGCGCGGGAGAACATGATCCGATCCCAGGAGGAATTGGACCCCGCCATCCACAAGCATCTGGGCGTGGAACCGGCAGTGGGGCTTTTCGAATTCCTCGCCGCGCGCACCGAGGCGGAAACGCTCTCTTCGATCATCATGCGCGACGAGGAAACGGGTTTGAGCGTCATCGTGGGATCGAAGCGGTCCGATATTCCGACCGACCAGCTGGTCACCAGCAATGCGTTCTCCCGGCTGGTGGCGGCGGCGGCCGCGAATTTCGAGGTGGTGATCCTCGATACGCCCCCGGTGCTGCCGGTCGTCGATGGGCTCTATCTTGCCCAATATGCCGATGCTGTGCTGTTTGTCGTGCGCTGGTCCTCGACAGCGCAAACCGAGGTTCGCGCGGCGCTGGGGCGGTTCGACCAGGCCAAGAAGCCCCAGGCGCCGGTGCTTGGCGTGCTCAACCAGCAGGTGCGCGGGCCAACGCGCTATGGCAGGAGTTACAGCGGCTATTACAGGGGTTAGCGGACGCTTCGATCGACCATAGCCGTCGAACGCGATATATGGGTTCGTCCCGCTAGAATAGAGTAATATTGCCCATGTCCTCTTCCGCTCAGACCGTCGGCTTTGGCACGTCCGGATTGCGGGGGCCGGCGGAAGGGTTCACGCCCGAACTGGTGGGGGCGTTCGTTTCGGCGTTTCTCGACGTCGCCGGCGCGAAGGCCGCGTACCGTGAGGTTGCGATAGGGACCGATCTTCGGGGTTCGAGCCCATCGATCGCCGCGATGGTCGCGGGGGCGGTTTCGGCCAGGGGATGGCGTCCTATAAACGGGGGTGATGTGCCCACGCCCGCGCTGGCGGCCCATGCTCTGGCGCGGGCCATCCCGGCGATCATGGTCACCGGCAGCCATATTCCGCCGGCCTATAATGGCCTCAAATTCTACCGGCCCGATGGCGAACTGCTCAAATCGGATGAAGAACCGATTAGCGCAGCCGCGCGGGAGGTACCGGCTTCGAAGTGGTCGTTCGATCGAATTGAGATGCCGCCGGTCGAGGAGGCGATTGCATCGGCGTATGTGGCTCGCTTCACCGAGAGCTTTGCGCCAACCGTTCTGGCCGGGATGCGGCTGGGGGTGTTCGCCCATTCAGCGGTGGGGCGCGATTTGCTGGTCGATATCCTCGAGCAGCTCGGCGCGCAATGCCACGTCTTCGGGCGGCTGGATCGGTTCGTTGCCGTCGACACCGAGGCGGTGAGTTCGGAGCATATGGATGCAATGCGCGCCATTCTTGCCGAACATCGTCTCGATGCCATCGTTTCGACCGATGGGGACGGGGACCGCCCCCTGCTGCTCGATGAAACCGGAACCCAGATCAATGGCGACGTTCTGGGGGCGCTCACTGCTCGATTCCTGCGCGCTGGCGTGGTGGTAACCCCGCTGACCTCGACAAGCGGTATCGAAATGAGCGGATGGTTCGAGAGCGTTCTGCGGACCCGGATCGGATCGCCCTATGTCGTCGAGGCGATGTCCGCAGCCTCGGGAGATGTGGTGGGGTTCGAAGCCAATGGGGGCTTTTTGGTGCAAACCCCGTTCAGGCTCGATGGAGGAATGCTTGCGCCGCTGCCCACGCGCGATGCGGTTTTGCCGCTCGTTGCGGTGCTCGCAGCCGCCAAGGCGGAAGGGACGTCGGTCTCGGCGCTTGCCGCATCGCTTCCGGCGAGGGTCATGAAAGCCGCGCGACTTGAGGAAATTTCCCCGCAAGACGGTGGGGATTTCGTTGCCGCCATGGCGGGTTCGCCCGAAACGCGCCATGCCTTCGCGCCGCTTCTGGCCGAGCCGGCATCGATCGACAATACCGATGGCGCGCGTTTGGCGCTCGGTGACGGATCGGTCGTTCACTTCCGCCAATCGGGCAACGCGCCGGAGTTGCGATGCTATGTCGAGACCGATACAGCCGGGGGGACCGATCGTCTGCTTGAGGCGATGATGGCAAGGCTAGGCGATTATTTTGAACGGAAGGAAAACGGCCATGCAGACCGATAGCGCGCGCATCACGCCTATTGTCCTTGCCGGCGGCTCGGGGACGCGGCTGTGGCCGATGTCCCGATCGTCACGGCCCAAGCAATTCCTCAACCTTGTCGACGATCACAGCCTGTTTCAGGACACGCTGCTGCGGCTGGCGGGCGATTCCCGCTATGGCGAGCCTATCGTGGTGACCAATGAGGATTACCGGTTCCTGGTCGCCGAACAGGCCCAGGAGCTCGGATTGCGGCTGGCCGGCATCATCCTCGAACCGGTGGCCAGAAATACCGCGCCGGCCATCATCGCGGCAGCGCTGTTTGCCTCGCGGGAGCAGACGGACAGGGTCCTCCATATCCTGCCGTCCGATCACAGGATCGTCGTCGATGCCGCTTACACCGCCGCGCTCGATGCAGCAGAAACTGCTGCCCGAAATGGGATGCTGGTGACTTTCGGTATCGCTCCCACCGAACCTGCGACAGGCTTCGGCTATATCGAGGCGGGCGAACGCGATGGATCGGGCACGCACAAGGTCGCCCGTTTCGTCGAAAAGCCCGACGAGACCAATGCCCGTGCCATGATCGAGGCGGGAAATTATTTCTGGAACTCGGGGATGTTCGTTTTTGCCGCCGACGTCTTTCTCGCCGAATGCAGCGCACTTGCCCCCGAGATCGTTTCGGCGGTCGAACCGGCGGTTGCCCATGCGGTGACCGATCTCGATTTCCTGCGGCTGGAGGCCGAAAGCTTCGCAAAGGCCCCCAATATTTCGATCGATTATGCGATTTTCGAAAAGACCGGCAGGGCCGCCGTCGTTCCGGCTTCGATTGCCTGGTCCGATCTTGGGTCCTGGGACGCGGTGTGGAAGGCGGGCGAGCGCGATAGCCGAGGCAATCTCGGCATCGGGCCCGTGACTCTTACCGGCCTTTCCTCTTCGCTGGTTATTTCCGAAAAGCATCACGTCGTCGTCGATGGGCTGGACGACATTGCAGTGCTGGCCAGCGAGGACGCGATATTCGTGGGGCGGCTCTCGGCGGCGCAGGCGGTGGGGGCGGTGGTCAAATCGCTCAAATCGGACCCCCAGACCCGCGATCTGACCGAGACGCACCAGACGAGCTACCGGCCCTGGGGCGGGTATTCCTCGGTGCTCAATGGCGAGCGCTTCCAGGTGAAGCGCCTGTTCGTCAAGCCGGGCAAGCGGTTGAGCCTGCAAAAGCATTTTCACAGGGCCGAGCACTGGGTCGTGGTGCGCGGCACAGCCGAAGTGCAGGTGGGCGAGGAGAAGAGGACGCTGCGCGAGAACGAAAGCGTCTATATCCCCCAGGGGGCTATCCACCGATTGTCCAATCCCGGCAAAATCCTGCTCGAACTGATCGAGGTCCAGACGGGCTCCTATCTGGGTGAAGACGATATTATCCGGGTGGAGGATGAATTCGGCCGCGCCTAGAGCATTTTCGCTTTTCTTCGAAGCGCTCAATCCACTTTTGCTGAAAGCGCTCTAGCGCGAAGTAATCCCCGCTCCCCGGCGCGCGCCTATTCTTCCCGGCATTTGATGCAAGGGCAGGGAGAATGGGCATGACGAAACTGGAAACACGTGCGGCCGACAGATCGGACCCGGCGGGCGGCGGGTTTGCGATTACGCCGGGTGGAACGGATCCGTTGGAAAGGGTGACGCGGGCGCTTTATATCGGCACCGGAGGTACGCTCGCCGTGGAAATGGAATGGGGCCAGACGGTGACGTTCCAGAACGTCGCCGATGGTGCGCTCCTGCCGGTGAGGGTGAGGCGGGTCCTGCCGGGAACCACGGCTTCATCGATCGTGGGACTTTACTGATGGCCGGGTTCGGACTGGGCCTTTTTGCGGCAGGTGGGCCGGCTTACGGCCAGACGCGTTCGGGGATGCCTGCCGCCACCGGCCCGATCGTGGCCTGGGGCGACAGCCTTACGCGCTCGACCGGCGCGTCGTCGGCGGCAGCGCGCTATCCGGCAATCGCGGAGAGCCTTTTCGACCCCCAACGGGTGGTTCTCAATCGCGGCATCGGCGGGCAGAGTTCGACGCAGATTGCGGCGCGGCAGGGCGGCATACCCATCGCCGTCACCGTGGAGGGAAATGCCATTCCGGCCCTGCGCAAATGGCATTGGGATTTTTCCGAGGGTATCGGGGGATGGTATCCGCGCCCGACGACGGACGCGGCGGTTTTGACGATCGAAGGCGCCGATCTTCTCATTGCCGGGAAGGGAGGTCCGCAGGGCGGGGCGCAATGCTGGCTCGATGTCGCCGGCGGATTGGCCACCGGCACTGTATGGAAAGTCGAACTCGATATGTCGGGGGCCGGCTCGATGCAAATAGGGCTCGTTTCCACCATCACTCCGGATGGGTCGTCCGGCGCCGGCTCGTGGGTCAGCGGGGGCAGCGGCGTAGCGGGCAGCGGGACTGGCGTTTCGGTTTCGGGCACGCTGGCGGCGGAAGGAGCAACCACGCTGGCGCTCTATATCGGGACGTCGACCAATACCGTGCGGGTTGCAAATCTCGCCTTTACGGCGGGGCGGCCTGTTGCCGTGATTGAAAAATCGGTCAACGTGCTGGTCGATAGCGGCAATTTCAGCGGTTCGCTGCCGGGTACTCTTGCAAATGTGCATGGCGTGATGAGCACCGACGCGTTGGGCAACTGGACCTTTATTCGCGACGAGGAAGGCGGGGAGATCGAATGTTTGCCCGGCACGCCCTTTATCCCCGACGAAGCGATTTCCCTTCGTCAGCACACGGCATGGATTTGGGCGGGGCGGAACAACAGCGGCAATGCCGAAACGGTCAAGGCGGATATCGCGGCGATGGTTGCCCATCTGGGCCATGGCCGTTATCTGGTGGGAGGCATTCTCAACTCGGAAACCGAGATTGCCGGTTCGCCCGCGCATGCAGCCATCCGGGCGCTCAATGACGATCTCGCCACGCTTTACGGCTCGCGTTTTCTCGACATCCGTTCGGCTTTGATCGCGGCCGGCGATCCGGTGGAAGACGCCGCCGACATCGAAAACGACGTGGTTCCCGCTTCGTTGCGCAGCGATGCCATCCACCTCAACGACGCGGGATATGGCGTGGTGGCGCGCCGGTTTTTTGCTGGCTAGACCGTTTCGGCAAAGCTTTGCTGGCGGTCGCGGATGGGGCGGGCCGGATTGCCGGCATAAATCGTCCAGGCGGCCAAATCCTTGACCGTCACGCCGCGCGCACCCAGCACGGCGCCTTCGTGGATTTCGACGCCGGGGCCGACAAAGGCCTCGGCGGCGATCCACGCACTGGGGCCGATGGTGATGGGAAAGGCTTGAAGCTGGAAATGGGGGTCATCGACGTCATGGGTGCCGGAACACAAATGCGCGCCCTGCGAGATTATGGCGTCCGGGCCGATAATTATCGGCGCCATGCTGTAGCAATTGACCCGAGGGCCGATCACGGCGTTGCGGCCCATGGCGAGATTGGCGGGATACCAGATGCGGGTGGTCCCGTAGATGCGAGCGCTCCAGTCGATCCGCGCGCCAAAGCAGCGCAGGAGAAAAACGCGCCATTTGTGCAGTGGTGGCGGTGTCCAGGCGGCGCCGATGGTCCAGACGAGCACCCACAGCGCTCGCGTCAGCCGGTGCTTGAACGAGAAACTGGGACCGCCCGTGCGCGATCGCGAGACGCGGGCGTCGAGGATGCCGGAACTATCGGATCGTGGTTCGGTCATCGTTTGGCGTCCAGTATGGTTTGGTATCGGTCAAGCATCTCACGGGCGATATTGGACCACAGGTAGCGTCGGGCAGAGGCCCGGGCCTTGTCCGAACGCGCCGCGAATATGGCTTCGTCCCAGGCGAGGACCGATGCGGCGACGGCACCGAAATCGCTGAAATCGGTGGCCATGCGTATGGCGGCGCCATCGATGAACAGCTCGGGCAGGTTGCACTGGTCGGTGATGATGGGCACCGCGCCATATTGAAGGGCTTCCAGCACGGCCATCGGCAGGCCTTCACTCAATGAGGGGAGGATGAAGACCTTGGCCTTGCGCAGGGCGGCAGCCTTGTGGTCGTCGTAAAGCGGTCCGACGAATTCGATATTGGCATTTCCATCCGCAAGGGCGGCGACGCGACGTTCATAAGCCTTCTCACCCCAACCGGCGATGGTGAGCCTATGATTCCGAAGGCCTGGGTTGGCGGACCACGCATCCATGAGTTCGAGCACCTGCTTTTTCTCGTGCAGCCTGCCCAGATAAAGGGCGCCAGTACGGGCGGCTGGATAGGCGGGCTCGGCATGGGGAACCCCGTTGGGGAGTACGAAAATCCGCTCGGCCAGATCGGGCATGAAACCGATGGCCGATTGCATTTCGGTTCGGTTGAGGGCGTGGAGATGGGCCTTTTTCAGCATGGGCCGCTCGAAGAGGGCTGCATGAAGCGCCTTGAGCCTCGGCCTTCGTGCCAGAATCCAGGGATCGAGCATGCCGCGCGGGGAAACGACCACGGGCAAATCCATTGCAATTGCTGCCCGGCCGTAGATCGAGGCCGCCGACCAGATTCCGTGAATATGCACGATATCGGGCGCGAGCGCGTTCAGCCGGGAAAAAACGGATGGCGCGAAACCATAGCGGCCAAGGCGAAGATCATGGGGGTTGAGTTTGAGCTCGCCCCACTGCGCCCGGTCCTGTGCGAAATGGGAGTCGGCGCCGCCAATAACGATGACTTCGGCACCAGCCTTTTGTTGCGCAAGGGCAAGGCCGGATACCGAATAATACAACCCTCCGGCGGATCGGCTCAGGGAGGTCGAATAGTGAACGATCCTCACGGACGCCATCCCAAGGCGGGGTCGTCATATGCGCGGGCGGCCCGCCTTTGAAACCAATTATAAACGAGGGGCAGTGCCGCCCGCATGGCGAGGACGAGATAGAAATACCGCAATCCGTTTCTAATCGGGTATTGCGATATCAAAACCCATCCCAGGCAGAAAACGCAGAGCAGCAACAGAAACGGAAAGACCCGTAGCGCATTGAGGAATTGACGGCCAGAACGCTCAAGGCAAGTAGTGCCCAGAAGCCGATCAGATAGTGCGGGCCGAACAGCCAGGCCTCCGCAAAGCCGTTGAACGGAATGTGGCCGAGTACCCGTTGCTCGAAGATTGCCTTGCTTGTCTGGAACCCGTCGATCGCATCGATGGTGGGCATGAAGGACAGGAGCTTGAAATCCAGTCCATATGCGTCGGGAATGGCGATTTTCATGCTTGCCGAGGTGACCAGAAGGCCCGAGGACACATTGGTCAGGACGCTTTCGAGAATGGCTTCGTTTTGCAGCGCCGCTGCCACATATTGAGGGAGATAGGTCAATCCAAGGGCAGGATTGCCGCGCGCTTCGAGGGCGTAGGCTACGCCCATAAATGCCAGGGCGCTCATGACGAGTGCCCCCAACCGCTTCCCGACCAACAGAAAGCCTATGGCGGCCAGGCCGAAATAGACCGATACGATCCGGCTGGCTTCGGCGAGGCCTATGGCAAAGGCGAGCGCAATGGCGGGCAGCGCGAGGAAAACATACCGCTTCGATCCGTTTGCCCAGGCATGGATGCAGATCACGATGAGCAGCATCGTCGTGAGGCGAAAGCCCGTGGCGATCAGACGGCCGACGACATTGCCGTCATAGATTTCGTTGAGTGCCTTGATCGACCCATAGCCGGTATAGGCGAAAATGTTTTCAAGCCCGAGGGTGGCCGCGATATAGATTGCCGACAGCCAGGCGAAAGCCAGAACCCAAAACATCAGCCATGCCGGCGGGCGGAGTTTGAACGTTTCCAACGAGAGGCGGCGGGCCTGTTTGCGGTAGGTCGTGGCGGCGAGCAGCGCCAGGAGGAAGCCCAGACCGGCGGTGATCCCTTCGCCGCCCCAGGGAGACGGATCGAGGCCGACGAAATTGCCCAATGCGCCTACGCCCAGCGGAGCACGGCCGGTCAAGACGGCGCTTCCGTAGACCCAGCACCATGCCGCCGACAAAAGCCCCAGGACGCGCCCGAGAAGGCTGACCTTCCAGGGCAGGGCTGCAATCGCCAGCGACAGGACCGAAAGGGCGAGAAAATACATCTTATGCCAGACCGCCTATCGGCCGGTAACGCCGCCGGAGGAAGAATGCCACGGCGCCGATTGTGAAGATATTGGCGAGCATGTCGGCGATGGCGAAAATGGCGAGGGCTGGAATGAGCGCCGTCGCGCTGCTGAATAGGGAGCCCAGGGCGATGGATGCGAGCATGGTGCAGGCGGCGCGGGCATAAAGGCCGTGCGCGTTCAAGCCCTGGATGCACGACAAGGCGAGAGCGCCCGAAAGAACGGTCGGCGCAAATATCGCGACGGCTCCACCGGCTTGGGCGAGCGCGCCCTCGAAACGAAAATGCACGGCTGTGCCGATAGCGCCGATCAACGCTGCCGAAACGAAGGCGACGATCGTTCCCCTGCGCTGGACGTGGAAGATTTTGGAGAGAGGGAAAGAGGCGCCATTTTCCAGCCGTGCGACGAGATCGGGAAATTCAATACGCCGCATGAACGCGATCACCTGGGAAAAGCCTGATACGATCTGCTTGGCATAGACCAGGACGGCCACCGCCGCCGGACCGAGAAAGACCGCAGCCAGAACGAGCTGGATACGGAAATACAATTGGCCCGGCAGCATGGTCCAAAGAGCTCCCAGGCCCGCCGCGCCCGATTGGCGGATCGTCCCGGCCCGTGGCGCGATCCAGCGCGGGCGATAGCGTGTCGTGCGCAACACGGATATCTGCATGATGAGCGAGAGACCGTAGCCAATCGAAAGAGCGCTACCCAGCCATGCACCGGTTTGGGCGAGCGGCGCGCCGGCGCATAGAAACAGGGTCAGCCCGGAGAGGATATAGGGCGGCGTGCCCGCCAGGCCGCCAAGGCCGCTGATCTTCAATCCGTCTATGATGCCGGTCGCATTGAACGCCCAGAACAGCAGCGCCGGGCTCGCGAAAAGCGCGTAGGTGGTCGTGAAGGGATGGCCGGCTGCCAGAGCAAGGACGGCAACCGAGCCAGCCAGCATAAAGGCGAGGATCAGGCGGAAGGCGCTGATTTGCCAATAGGCTTGCCAAACCTGCCGTTCGGGTTCTGCGGTGGTGGTGCCGATCACGGTTTGGCGCGCCAGCACGGTGACCCCGCCCCAATCGACGATGAGGATGAACAGGATGGCAAAGGAGAAATGGGTGCCGAACAGGGCGATGAGGTCGAGATGTCCGTGAGCGAGGAGCCAGGTCTGGGCGAGAAAGATCGAGCCCTGTCCGGCCCCAAAGCTACCGATAAGAAGTGCCAGATTGAGAGCCTTGCGGTCCGTCATGGCTGTGATGGAACCAGGGATGCGGCGTTGGTCGCGCGGCGCAATTGTGCGTCCAGCGCGGCTAGAATGACCTCTCCGCTCCAGCGTTGCTTTGCCCTTTTTCTTGCGGCAGCCGATAATTTTGCGTGCATCGGGGGATCGTCGATTAGCCGCTCGATGGCGCTGGCAAAGGCGGTGGCGTCGCCCGCCGGGGTGACGATGCCGCACCCTTCGACATCATCGTAAAGCCCAGTGCCCCGTTCGGCGGTTGCAACGACAGGCCGGCCCGATGCCAGCATATTGGTCAGCTTGGAGGGGAGGACGAGATCGGCCGCTCCGGCCAGTTGCGGCAACAAATGAATGCTCGCCAGCCCCATCAGATCGTTGAGCCGCTCCTTGGGTTGAAGATCATGGAATCGGAGCGATGGCAGCCCCGCCGCCTTCATTTCGAGATTGCGCCTGTTGGGGCCGTCACCGCAGACGATGAAGGTGAGGTCCTTTCGGTGGGCGAGCGATCGGGCGGCAGCGAGGATGATTTCGATGCCCTGTTTGTTGGCGATATTGCCCGAATAAAGCGCCACATGGGGCGTCTGGATATTCCATTCGGCACGATAGGACGAAGGGGCCGCAAGCGGAAAGATGGCGCCGATATCCGCCCAGTTGCGAAATTCGTATATGGCTTCCGGTGCGGCGCCCTTCTCGACGAGCCTGCGGCACATCCGGGGTGAAATGGAGCTGACGGTATCGAAGCTCTTTAAAACCCTGGCTTCAAACGACCGGGCCAGCCGGGCCATCGTGCCCGTGTCTTCGAGAAGTCCGGTGGCAAACGCGGCCTCGACCTCGAAATCCTGAATGTGCAGCCAGGAGCGCGCGCCGCATAATCGTGCCGCCATGCGCGCCACCGGGGCGGCGATAAGGGAAGGGGCGATGGTCATGACGATATCGGGCTGGAAACGCAGGGCGCGTTCGAGCAGCGGGAAGAGCGACGCGGCGGCAAAGCTTGCGTGGTGGAGCAGCCGTTTGCCGCCCGAGGGTGTTTTGGGAATGAAATGGGGAACGCGGGTAATGCCGACCCCATTTTCCACGCCCCGCGCATAGGTATAGGAACTGTGTCCCTCCATGATCTTCCAGGCAGGGTAGTAGGGGCGTCCCGCAATCACCTGAACCTCGTGTCCCATTGCGGCGAGCGCCTGTGCCATTCCCGCCGTATAGACGGCGATGCCGACGCGTTCGGGCGCGTAATTGAGACCGAGGATCAGCAGCTTCACGAAAGCGGTTCCTCTGCCTTGTGGGTGAGAAACCATCGGTAGGTATCGGCTATACCCTCATCGAGCGAAATCGTGGGTGTCCAACCCATGGCCCTGAGCTTGCCGTTGCTCATGAGCTTGCGGGGCGTGCCGTCGGGCTTGGCGGGATCGGTTCGGATGGTGCCGGCAAATCCCACTGTCGCGCAAACTTTTTGCGCCAGCTCGAGAATGGTGAGGTCCCGCCCAGAGCCGACATTGACGTGCTCGTCGCCCGAATAGGATTTGAGCAGGAACACCAGAGCATCGGCGCAATCATCTACATGCAGGAATTCACGGCGCGGCGTTCCGGTGCCCCAGATGGTGATCGCGGCATCGCCCCTTTGCTTGGCCTCGTGCGCCTTGCGGATGAGGGCCGGCAGCACGTGACTGGAGCGAAGATCGAAATTGTCGCCGGGCCCGTAGAGATTGGTGGGCATTGCCGAAATGTAGTTGCGGCCGAATTGTTTGCGATAGGCCTGCGCAAGCTTGATGCCGGCGATCTTGGCGATGGCGTACCATTGGTTGGTGGGTTCGAGCGGCCCGGTCAGCAGCGCGTCTTCGGCGATGGGCTGGGGCGCGAGCCTGGGATAGATGCAACTCGAACCGAGAAAGAGCAGCCGGTCCACATCGCTGGCGTGCGCGGCGGCGAAGATATTGGTTTCGATCTGAAGGTTCTGGACGAGAAAATCCACCGGATAAGTATCGTTGGCGAGAATGCCGCCGACCCGCGCGGCGGCAAGGACGATGGCATCGGGCCGGGTCTCGGCGATGAAAGTTTCGACCTCAGCCTGTCGCGTCAGATCGAGCGTTTCGCGTCCGGCGGTGATCACTTCGCAGGGTTCGCCGGCCAGGCGCCGGACGAGGGCGCTCCCGACCATTCCCCGGTGGCCGGCGACCCAGATCCGCTTGTTCTCGAGCCCCCAAGCCATTGTGCTAAGCTTCGACGCTGACGGGCAGATCGAGCCCGTGCTGCTTTAGAAGGGCGTAGCGCCGGGCGGCGGTGAAATCGGCCTGGATCATTTCCCTGCACATCTGCCGTGCCGTTATCGTCGGCTCCCAGCCGAGCTTACATTTCGCCTTGGAGGGATCGCCCAGAAGGGCGTCCACCTCCGCCGGACGGAAATAGCGCGGGTCGATCCTCATGATGACGTCGCCCGGCTTGACGCTTGGCGCCAGCGTGCGGTCCACCTCGGCTGCGATGGCCATTTCATCGGCGCCGCTGCCTTGAAACTCCAGCGTCATGCCAAGGTCCGAGGTGGCCCAGATCAGGAATTCGCGCACCGAATGTTGCTTGCCGGTAGCGATGACGAAATCCTCGGGCTCTTTTTGCTGCAGCATCATCCACTGCACTTCGACATAGTCCCTGGCGTGACCCCAGTCGCGGAGCACATCGATATTGCCAAGATAGAGACAGGCTTCGAGCCCGAGCGCGATATTGGCCAGGCCACGGGTGATCTTGCGCGTGACGAAAGTTTCGCCGCGCCTCGGGCTCTCGTGATTGAACAGGATGCCGTTGCAGGCATAAATGCCGTAGGCTTCCCGATAATTGACTGTCGTCCAATAGGCGAAAAGCTTGGCGGCGGCATAGGGCGAGCGCGGATAGAAGGGCGTCGTTTCGCTCTGCGGCGTTTCCTGGGCGCGTCCGAAAAGTTCGGACGTCGATGCCTGATAGAAGCGGGTTTTCTTTTCCAACCCCAGAAACCGGATCGCTTCGAGCAATCGGAGCGTGCCCATGGCATCCACATCGGCTGTATATTCTGGAGCCTCGAAAGAGACGGCAACGTGGGACTGGGCGCCCAGATTATAGATTTCGTCGGGCTCGATATCGGCAATGATCCGGGTCAGGCTGGACGTGTCGGTCAGGTCTCCATAATGGAGTTTCATCGAGGCGTTTTCGACGTGGGGGTCCTCATAGAGGTGATCGATGCGCTGGGTATTGAAGAGTGAAGCACGGCGCTTGATGCCGTGCACCTCATACCCCTTTTCGAGCAGCAATTCGGCCAGATAGGAGCCGTCCTGACCGGTGATCCC
Source organism: Pelagibacterium mangrovi (assembly GCF_036662815.1). Lineage (NCBI taxonomy): Bacteria > Pseudomonadati > Pseudomonadota > Alphaproteobacteria > Hyphomicrobiales > Devosiaceae > Pelagibacterium > Pelagibacterium mangrovi. The sequence continues at coordinate 59,357 of NZ_JBAFXA010000001.1, forward strand.
GGTAATCAGTGCCTTCCTCGTGGTCATTATCCCCCCAGATAATCAGTGACCGGCGTGTTTTTCTAAGTCAGCGTGTCCCGTCGCTCGGGCGTGTCAAGCCGACGACCCGATGGCCGTCGGCAATTCGGCATTGTGCGAGATGAAAGTTCATGAAGCCCACCGAACCCGGTGATGAACGCCTCATTCGGCGGCGTCCACGCGCGTCTCATGATCGGTGGTGAGTTCGCTGCGTCCGATCGAGGCATAGGCAAAGCCGGCCTTTTCGACCTCGGAGCGGCGATAGACGTTGCGCAGGTCGATCAGCGACGGGGTTGTCATCGCGTCCTTGATGCGGCCCAGATCGAGGGACCGGAACTGGTTCCACTCGGTCACCAGAACAAGCCCATCGGCGTTTCTTGCGACGTCATAGGCGTCGACGCAATATTGGATGCCGGTGATCATGGGCCTGGCCATTTCCATGCCCTCGGGATCATAGGCTCTGATCGTCGCGCCTGCGTCGAGCAGGGTCTGGATGATGGCGATCGAGGGCGCGTCGCGCATGTCGTCGGTATTGGGCTTGAAGGTCAGGCCCAATACGCCGATCGTCTTGCCGCGCACATTGCCTCCGCACGCCGCGATCACCTTGCGGCCCATGGCGCGCTTGCGGTTGTCGTTGATAGAGACCGTCGTTTCGATAAGCCGCAAAGGCGCGTCGAAATCCTGGCCGGTCTTGACCAGGGCCAGGGTGTCCTTGGGAAAACAGCTTCCGCCATATCCGGGTCCGGCGTTGAGGAATTTCGAGCCGATGCGCTTGTCGAGCCCGATACCGCGGGCAACGGCCTGAACGTCGCCGCCGGCCTTCTCGCACAAATCGGCCATCTCGTTGATGAAGGTGATCTTCATGGCGAGGAAGGCATTGGCCGCGTATTTGATCAGTTCAGCCGTGCGCCGTCCTGTGAACATCAGCGGCGCCTGGTTGAGATAGAGCGGGCGATAGACCTCTTCCATGACCGGGCGGGCGCGCTCGTCCTCAAGACCGATCACGATGCGGTCGGGGCGCTTGAAATCGTCGATCGCGGCGCCTTCGCGCAGGAATTCGGGGTTCGAAACCACCACGAAATCGGCGTTTGGGTTGGTGTCGGCGATGATGCGCTCCACCTCGTCGCCGGTTCCCACGGGAACCGTCGATTTGGTGACGATAACGGTAAAGCCCTTGAGCGCCCGCGCGATGTCGGCGGCGGCGGCGTGGACGTAGGAAAGATCGGCGTGCCCATCGCCGCGCCGCGAGGGCGTGCCCACCGCGATGAAGACCACGTCGGCATCGGAAACGGCGCTGGCGAGATCGGTCGTGAACGACAGGCGGCCGGCGGCGGCATTGGATTTGACCAGCGTATCGAGGCCGGGCTCGAAGATCGGGATGATGCCCTGCTCGAGCCGCTCGATCTTGCCGGCGTCGAGATCGACGCAGGTCACCTCATGGCCGAAATCGGAAAAGCACGCCCCGCTCACAAGGCCCACATATCCGGATCCGATCATCGTTATACGCATAAATCCACCTGTCTTTAGCGTGTCCCGTGGCGGAGTGGCCGCGCGCGGATCACCACATCTGTCTCAAATTGCGCCGAGGCGCTTAATGTCCTTAGCCGGACTTTATTGCGATTCGACGGCAGCACTGTTTCCGCACACTTTGGCGATTATGGTGCCGTCGCCAATGGCCCAGAAAGCGCAATTGGCGAAATCATTGTCCTGATGCTGATTGCATTTGCCATAGCGCAGAGGATGGCCCGCCATGTCAACCACATGACCACCCGCGGCGCGCAGGATGGCGTCGCCGGCGGCGGTGTCCCATTCCATGGTTCGGCCGAAACGGGGATAGAGATCGGCCACACCCTCGGCGAGAAGACAGAATTTGAGAGATGAACCCACGGCCGAAAATCGAGTGATTTCGAGGGCGTCGAGCCTCAGATCGGCATCGTCGCTGCCATGGGAGCGGCTGCCGACCGCCAGCAGTCCATTCTCAGGCGCCGGGCGAACCTTGACGGGCGACGTCTCGACGATTTCGTGGTTTTGGATTTTTCCCGTAAAGGCGCCGCCGTCGCGGCTGCCCCACCAGATCTTGCCGAGCGCCGGCGCATAGACCACCCCGGCAATCGGGATGCCGTGCTCGATAAGGGCGATATTGACTGTGAACTCCCCGTTCCGGGCGATGAATTCCTTCGATCCGTCGAGGGGATCGACAAGGATGAAGCGCTCGGCCAGAACCGGCGAGAAGCCATTGGCGATCGCTTCTTCAGCAACGACGGGAACATCGGGAAACAGCGCTTGGAGCCGGTCGACGATCAGGGCTTCGGCGGCGGTATCGGCTTCGGTCAGGGGTGTCGCGTCGGGTTTGGTCCGGACGGTAAATTCCCGGCCATAGATCGAAAGGATCGTCTCGCCCGCCGCCAGCGCGATCTCGACGAAAATGTCGGCCGGTTCGCGGGACGAAGATGGCTGGACCGGCTGGGGTTGGCGCGCTGTCATGGTACTCACGGGCAATTACAAAGACTATCGCGGCCGATGGTAATCCAGTCCGTCCCGAACCTAAAGTCCGGTTCCGTTCGGAAATTCCTGCGCCAGCGTCTTCAAGATGATCTTGATATCGAGAAAAATAGAAAAATTTTCGATATAGGCAAGATCATGGTCGATGCGGGCCCTCGCCTTGGCGGCGTCGTTTGTGGGTCCGCGCAGGCCATTGGCCTGTGCCCATCCGGAGAGGCCTGGCTTCATCACGAGGCGCGCGCTGTAATAGGGCACCAGACGATCATAGGGGATTTCGGCGGCGAGCATGCCGAAGGCGTGGGGTCGGGGACCGATGAGCGACATTTCGCCCTTGAGGATATTGATGAGCTGGGGCAGTTCGTCGACCGAGGTGCGGCGCAGGAAACGGCCGATGGGGGTAACGCGCAAATCGCCGGTCACCGCCTGCTCGACGCCGTCGAGATCGCAATGGTCCAGATACATTGTGCGGAATTTATAAATTCCAATCGGCTTGCCGTGATGCCCTTCACGCTTCTGCCGGAAGAGAACGGGGCCGGCGCTTGTTGTCCGGATGGCGAGAGCGATCGCCAGCAGGGCAGGCAGGAACAGCAGGAGCACCAGGCAAGCCAGCACGATATCGAGGAGGCGTTTGGCCACCAAGTGCAGGGTTCGGGATGAGGTCATCGCGGGAAGAACGGGTTGTCCGTCGTCCAGCGTCAGCGGCAGGCCCGATTGCAAGAGCACTACCCGATGCGCGAATTCAGCCCGCCCCTTGGCCGAAACCAGCATGTCCCCCACCTCATGCCCCTGCCCCCGCTATAAATAACGGGCTATGTATTGCTAGATATGGCACAGGCCCAAATAAAGGTGAACGGTCTATTGGCGGGGGCCTCGATTGACGACCGCCTCCAATGCATCGCAGGCCAGTTCTATGGCGTCGGGCGTTCCCACGCTGAGGCGGATGCAGCGGTCGAGTATGGGAACAGCCGGCTTGCGCACGAAGATGCCGCGTTCGAGCAGGCCGTTGAGGAGCGTCTCGGCGCGGGAGGCGTCTGCGCAGTCTATGGCGACGAAATTGGTGGCCGAGGCGATGGGCGTCAGCCCCAATTGCCGGGCGCGTTCGGCGATGCGGTCGCGGCCGGCGGCTATGGCATCGACAGTGCGGGAAAGATAATCCTGATCCTCGAGTGCTGCGATCGCCGCGATCTGGGCGAGTTTATTGACCCCGAAATGGTTGCGGATGCGGTCGAAGGCGGCGATGAAATCAGCCGGCCCGATGCAATAGCCGATGCGCATGCCGGCAAGACCGTAGGCCTTGGAAAAGGTGCGGAAGCGCAAGAGATTGGGGCGGATGAGGCCGATGCCCGGCAGCGTGCCCTGAGGCGCGGTTTCGCCATAGGCCTCGTCGAGGACGATCAGCGTTTCGGGCGGGATGGCATCGACGAAACGGACAATGTCCTCGGCCGGCCACCAGGTGCCCATGGGATTGTCGGGGTTGGCGAGATAGACGATTTTGGTCGGTGCGGCACGGGTGGCCCGGATCAGCGCATCGAGGCTTTCGCTATCGTTTTCGTAAGGAATTTTGACGAGTTCGGCGCCCTGGGCGGCAACGTGATAGTTGAAGGTGGGATAGGCGCCGAGCGAGGTGACGACACGATCTCCGGGCGAGAGAAAGAGCCGGCAGGTCAGCCCCAATAGCGCGTCGATGCCTTCGCCCACCGAAATGGTTTCGATGGGCGTATCCAGATGGGCCGAAAGCGCCGAGCGGACAGTGAAATTTTCCGAATCGCCATAGGTCCAGACGTCGCCGGCCGCGGCGGCAATGGCGGCGATAACCCTGGGGGAGGGGCCGAATGCGCTTTCATTGGCGCCCAGGCGAGCGCGGAACGGGACGCCGGTGCGCCGTTCGATGACTTCGGGGCCCACGAAGGGAATTGTGGCCGGCAGGGCGGCGATGATCGGGGCAAGGCTGGGGCGTGTCATCCGAGGTTTCCTCCCATTGCGGCCTTCAGCGCTGGACCGAGAGCATTTCGTCCTGCCGTTTGCGCAGGGTGAAGAGCTTGGTGGAGGTGTCGGGGATTGCATTGGCCGCCGTCAGCAGCTCGCCCTTTTTGATCGGCGCCGTAACCGTGCCCCCTTCAAGAAGGCCGACCGGAATGGCGGCGGCGGCGCGGGCGTCGGCCACGGTCATGGTCCATGAGCGGTAGCAGGTTTCCCCGATGGCATCGAGCAGTTCGCCGGGCTTGAGGTCGCGCTTGGCAACGGCGCAGACTTCAGCGACGGGGTTGGCGAGTGGCACCATGTCGGGTTTGCCATAAAGCATGATCCGGGCGGCGGTCAGCGGCACTTCGAGACTGGTGAGGTGGTAGGGGCGATAAAATCCATAATAGGGCCCGTGACCGACATGAAGGTCGTCCATGCGCTCGACGACGCGTGGATGGGTGGCCTTGGCGATGACGAAAACGCCGGGCGCCACGCCCTTGCCGATGGTGTAGTCGACGACGCCCGATTTTTCGAGCACGCCCCCATCTGCCCTGGGGATCAGCACCTTGGGAAGCGTCTCGCGATCGGCATTGGGGCCGTGCATACCGGGGCGGTCGGGGACCAGTCCGGTGGCGTTGGCGATGGCGGCCATCTCCACCATGGTTTTCGAGCCGTCGATGAACTCCACAAGCATGCGCGGGTTCATGTTGCGGCGCGTGGCTTCCTCCATATAGTCGGCGGGCACCGCATCGTGGTTGAGCGGGTTGTTCTTGCCCTTGCCGGCGGCGACGATTTCGAGCCCGAGGGCGGAGGTGAATTCGATCAGCTCCATGCACGAAGAGGGCTCGTCCCCCGCGCCCACGGAATAGACGACGCCCAGCCGGTCGGCCTCGTGCTTCAAATAGGGGCCGATGGTGACATCGGCTTCGACATTCATCATCACCAGATGTTTGCCGTGCTCCATGCCCAGCAGGTCGAAATCGGCGCCCACGCCCGGCTTTCCGGTGGCGTCGATGATGACGTCGATTTCCGGGGCCGTGACCATCAATTCGGTGTCGGAGGTGACAGCGATCCGGCCCATGTCGATGGCGGCGCTCATCGCGGCCCTTGAATCGGCCTCGCGGGCATGCTCGTTTTGGCCGCCCGGTCCATAGGCGATGTCCATGGCCGAAAGGGCGGTGTGTGGACGCCGCGTGGAAATGGCGGCGATTTCCATGCCGTCCATCAAGGACACCTGGGTCACGAGATCGGTGCCCATTTCCCCCGAACCGATGATGCCGAGCCGTATCGGCTTGCCCGTCTCCCTGAGACGTTGAAGGTCGCGCGCGATACCGGTCTTTGAAATTGTCATGACCCTTGGGGCTCTTTTTGCGTTTGGTGGTGCGCTTCTCCTAATTCATTTTCCCGGGCAAGGGAAATAACGCAGTATGGGAAGCGGCAAGAGGAAGGGCTCATGAACGACATCTCCATTTCGATCGAAGGCGCCTGCGGCGTCATCCGGCTTAGCCGGCCCAAAGCAATCAACGCGTTGACCATGGACATGATCGCCGCGGTACGCGCCGCGCTCGACGAATGGGACGAGGACGAGCGCGTCCGCATGGTGCTGATCGAGGGAGAGGGGGGAAAGGGGCTCTGCGCGGGCGGGGACGTGCGCGCCACGCGCGATATGGCGCTGGCGGGCGAGACACGCCTTGTGTTTTCGTTCTTTGCCGACGAATACGACATGAACGGGCTGATCGCCACCTATCCCAAGCCGATCGTCGCCTTCCAGCACGGCATCGTCATGGGCGGTGGGATCGGGATTTCCTCGCACGCCCGGTATCGCATCGCGGCGGCTTCGAGCCGGTTCGCCATGCCCGAGGGGGCTATCGGGTTTTTCTGCGACGTCGGGGTAAACGCGATCCTCTACAAGACCGCCGAGGCACGGGCTCTGGCGTTTCTTCTCTCGGGGCAGACGGTGGGCGCAGCCGATGCCATAGCCCTGGGGCTGGCCGATGCGGCGGTACCCGAGGACGCGCTGGTTGATCTCAGGGCACGGATTATCGAGGCGGCGCAGGCGGGAGATCCGGATACGGCGATAACCGCGCTCATCCAGGCGCAATCGGTCGATGCGGGGGAGTCGGGCTTTTGTGCACTCGCCGATTCGCTGGCGCCGGCCTTTGCCGCCGAGAACGCCGAAAAGATTCTGGAAAACCTGCTCGATCTGGCCGAGGAGGGCGATCCCGGCGCGGCCGCGCTCCATTCGGCGATGTCGGCCCATTGCCCCACCTCGCTTGTCGCTATCGTCCTGTCCCACCGGCGGGCACGACAGCTTCGCGACGTGCGGGCCATTCTCGAAGACGATCTGGCACTGGCCAAATATATGGCGCTACGCTCCGATTTCGCAGAGGGCGTGCGGGCGGTGCTGGTCGACAAGGACCGAAACGCCAAATGGCAGCCGGCGCGGTTGGCCGAGGTCGATGTCGAGGCGCTCGAAAAAACTCTGATCGAGCCGGCACTGGTTCAGGTGTAAGACACCGTTCTCAAAGCGGATTGGCCGTGGGTTCACGCGCCGGAACGCCGTTAGGGTTCATCGCGCCGAAATATCCCTCGACCACCCGCAGGGTCTTTCGGTAGTGGTCGTCCAGAAGCGCGGTCGCGGTGGTCACGTCGCCGTCCATCGCGGCCTGGGCGATGGCCTCATGCTCGAGATTGTAGTCGGTGCGCGCGTTGCGGGAGGTGGCTGCGACCGCGCGGTATCGATCCGATTGCTCGCGCAAATCGTCGCAGATCGCCAGAATCTTCGCCGAACCGCAGCGGGAAATCAGCGCATGGTGGAAGCGGTGGTGATACACTTCCCACTCGGCGTTCCTGATCTTGCGGTCTTCGTCGAGAAACCGCGGGATGCGCAAAAGCCGGTGCAGGCTGACGACGATTTCGTCGCGCCATTCCTCGGTGCCATTGGCAATCGAGCGGCGCAGGGCCTCGATTTCGAGCATGCAGCGGGCTTCGAGAAGATCCTTCCAGACTTCGAGCGATATCTGGGAAACCGAAAAGCCCTTGTGGTCTTCCAGGTCGACAAGCCCCTCGGCCACCAGCCGGTTCAACCCTTCGCGAACCGGGTTGATGGCTGTGGTGAATCGCTTGCGAAGCTGTTCGATGCGCAGCTTGCTGCCCGGCGGGAGAGAGCCCTGAAGGATATCCTTGCGGATTTCCATGGCGATCTGGCTTGCGGCGGTCAGCCTTTGGGATTCTTCCCCTTTGGTTTTGCGCATTTTTTTTTCTCCCTGGACCAACCGGATTTAGCATGAGGTTGACAGACAGACAAAATGGAAATTAACTCCCGACAGTCAAAATAATCCATTATCCACTTGGGAGGCGAAATCATGGATATTTTATCACGCTGGACCGCGGGCACCGTTCTCGCACTGGTTTCAGGCACTGCGGCTCTGGCCGGCGACATCGTCGTGGCGGTGCCCAACCCGTCGGCGACGCTGCTGCTGCCGATCGTTGCGGCGCAGGGAGAGGGCTTTTTCGAAGAGGAAGGCGTCAACGTCACGATCGAAGCGCTCAACGGATCGGGCGCCGTCATCCAGGCGCTCGCCGCCGGTCAGGCCCAGATCGGCAATCCGGGCGCCGGTCCGCTGCTTCAGGCCCGCACGCGCGGCGTCGAGATCACCAATATCTACCGCCTCAATCCGTTGAGCTCGTTCGCGCTGGTCGTGCCGGAAGGCTCGGGCATCGCATCGGCCGAGGATCTGGCCGGCACCACCATCGGCGTGGGCACGGCTGACGGGTCGGAAACCGCTTTCGCCCGCTCGATCCTGTCGGAAGCGGGCCTTGAGGAAGGCACCGATTACAATTTCCTCGTCGTGGGTGACGGCGGCCAGGCGACCGCCGGCTTCCTGCGCGGCGATATCGATGCCTATGCGGCGGCCACCAATGACGCGGCGATCCTCAATGCGCGCGGCGTTGCGCTCGAAAACATCACGCCCGAAAAGTACAAGACCTTCTTCGGAAACGCGCTCGCGGCCATGGACAGCTATATCGAGGAAAACCGCGAGGATGTCGAAGGCTTCGGCCGCGCTCTGGTTCGGGGCGCCAAATGGGCCGCCGATCCCGCCAATCGCGACGCGCTGATCGAACATATCGGTGCTGAAAACCCTCAGGAAATCGAGGACCGCGATTTCGCCAATGCGCTGATCGACCAGATCATCATCCGCCAGACCCCGTTCGATCCCGATCTGGGCTATGGCTATCAGGATCATGAAGCCTGGGTCGCCTGGGAAGAGAGCCTTGTGGCTTCGGGCGAGCTCGAAGCGCCGCTCGAAGATCTTTCCGCCGTCTATACCAATGAACTCATCGACATCTGGAACCAGCAATGATGCAGTCCGGCATGGCGGACAGCCTGACGGCGGACGCGGGGGCTTCGGCCCCCGCCGTCTACAGGATCCGCAATCTGCGCAAGACATTCGCCCGTCACAACGTGACCGCGCTCGAAAATGTGAATTTCGACCTGCCCCAGGGCAGTTTCACGGCGGTGATCGGCGCGTCGGGTTGCGGCAAGTCCACCCTTCTCAAGATCATGGCAGGCCTCGTCTCGCCCTCTGAAGGGTCGGTGATGCTCGGGGGTACTCCGGTGCTCGGCACGCGTCCGGACATTGGCATGATGTTCCAGCACGCGGTGCTGCTTCCCTGGAAAACCACCATCGAAAACATCCTGATGCCCATCGAAATCCGCGAGGGCAAGGCAGCGGCCAGGGCCAAACGGCCGGATGCCGAGGCGCTGATGGATCTGGTCGGCCTCAAGGGGTTCGAGGAAGCGTATCCGTCCGAATTGTCGGGCGGCATGCAGCAGCGGGCCTCGATCTGCCGCATGCTCATCACCGAGCCGAAAATTCTGCTGCTCGACGAGCCGTTCTCGGCGCTCGACGAACTGGTGCGCGACCATATGAACATGGAACTCCAGCGCATCTGCATGGCGCGCAATGCGACAGCGTTCCTTATCACCCACTCGATTCCCGAGGCCGTCCTGTTGTCCGACACTGTCTTTGTGATGGGTTCGCGTCCGGGGCGCATTCTCGAACGGGTCGAGATCGACCTGCCGCGTCCCAGAACCCTCGACATGATGCTCGAGCCGCGCTTCGGCGAACTCGTGGGCCATATCCGCAACCGTCTCGACATGGGAGTGAACCATGGCAAGTGATAGCGTCGCCATGTCCTCGGAAACCTTCGTTTCGAGCGAGGAATTTCCCTCCACCGTCTGGCAGGAAACCGATTCGCTGATCGACCGCATCCCCCGGCCCGTCGCCATAATCGGGCTGGGCGTCATCATCGTCGCCGTCTGGCATCTGGCGACGATGTCGGGGGTGATCAACACCATCATCCTGCCCACCCCCGCCATGGTCTGGACCCAGATCGTCACAGTGGGCACCAATCTTGCGACCGGCGGCTACATGCTGGCCGCGCTCTGGATCACGACCCAGGAAGTGCTGATCGGGTTTGCCCTCGCCGCCGTTCTGGGCATTGCGCTGGGCACGCTGGTGGGCGAAACCAAGTTCGGCGCCCGCGCCGTCATGCCCTATCTCGTCGCCATCGATACGATGCCCAAGATCGCCTTTGCGCCCCTTTTCGTCGCGTGGCTGGGCTTCGGGCTGGAGAGCAAGATCGCGCTGGCCACCTTCGTTTCGGTGTTCCCCATCATCGTGGGCACCGCGTCGGGTCTGCGGGCGGCGGAAGAGAGCGCCCACATGCTGTTCCGTACCATGGGCGCCACCCGTCTCCAGACGCTCACCAAGATGAAGTTTCCCTTCGGCCTGCCCCAGATCTTCACCGGCCTCAAGATCGCTTCGCTCGGCGTCATGGCCGGCGCCATCACGGCGGAGTTCCTTGGCGGCGGCAAGGGCTTTGGGGAGCTGATCCGCGTTGCGGCGTCCCAGCTCGATACGGCACGCGTTTTCGCGCTCATCATCTATCTCAGCCTTGTGGGGCTGGCGATGTATGGCGCGGTGATGCTCGCGGAACGCCAGATCGTCTTCTGGCAACGCCGCCGCTCGGGCGAATAATCACAAACTGGAATTGAAGCGATAATGTCCAACCGTCTTTTTGCCGATCCCGTCTTTCCCGCCGTGGCGGTCAAGGGGAGCGAAAGCTCCTACCCCGTGCACCGGATCTTTTGCGTGGGCCGCAACTATGCCGACCACGCCAAGGAAATGGGCGTTGAGGTCGATCGCGAGGCTCCGTTCTATTTCCTCAAGCACCCACTCTCGCTGGTCGAGAACGGGGAAACGATCCCTTATCCGCCGGGAACGGGCAATTTCCATTACGAAATGGAATTCGTCGTCGTCATCGGCAAGCCAATCTTCAAGGCCAATCCCCAGGAGGCGATCGAGGCGGTGTTTGGCTATGCCACCGGCCTCGACATGACGCGCCGCGACCTCCAGCTCAAGGCGCGGGAGAAGGGGCGTCCGTGGGATCTGGGCAAGGATTTCGAACGCTCGGCGGTTCTTTCGGCCGTCACCCCCGCCGAAAAATTCGGCACGATCGGCGCCCAGGCGATCTGGCTCAAGGTCGATGGCGAGACGCGCCAGGACGCGACGCTGGCCGATCTGGTCTGGTCGGTTCCCGAACTGGTCTCCGACCTTTCCCATTACTATCACCTGCGTCCGGGCGATGTGATCTTTACGGGCACACCGGCCGGGGTGGGCGCCGTCGTCGCCGGCCAGTCGCTGCATGGCGGTATCGACGGGCTCGATGACATCAGGCTCGTCATCGGCGCGGCCGAATGAGGCGACGGAGGCCGGCAATTCGCCGGCCTCCTTTTAAGGCCAGGCGGCCTAATGGCCCCACCGTCCAGGACGGCGCCATCCACTATCCGATCTGACGCTAAGGGGCCTGGGTGGTCAGGACGCCCGGGCCCAAGCCCCCACCAGACGGGGATAGAAGATGCACGGGTCACCCGTTCCCGCTTCGCCGAGCAGGCGTTGCTGGAGCGTTTCGATTTCGATGTCGGCGGCGGTGGCGATGCCAAGCGCTTCCATCGCCGGCATCAGGCTTCGGGTGGATTCCACGATAAAGGCGAAGCCGTCGGCGTCTTCGCCATTGCTGATCCGCGTCAACCCGATCATCGCGGGCATAAGCCCCGCCGCGCGATAGGCGGGATAGAGCCGGGCGCCCATATCGGCGGAACGGCCCGAGCGGGTATAGACCTCCGCGATCCGTCCGATGCATTGATGAAGCAACGGCAGGGCCGGCTCGGCGTAGGACGAGGTGATATCGAATTCGATGAAGGCGACGAGCGTGCCGGGCTTGAGCCGTGCGGCCAGTCCGCCGATCGTGGCGCCCGGATCGGTCATGTGCAGCAGAAGAAAGCGCCCGATCACCGCGTCGACATCGGGCCGGTCCTCGATGGCTTCGAGGGTGGTCGCCTCGAACGCGATGTCATGGCCCCGGCGGTGGGCGCGGGCGCGGGCCACCGAAAGCGCCGCCTCGGATGGGTCGATGCCGGTAACCGAACCCTCAGGCCCCACGATTTCTGACGCGATCAGCGAAACGTCGCCCACCCCACATCCCAGATCGAGAACCCGCATGCCCTTTTCCAGCCCGGCGCGCAGCAAAATGTCGCGGGTCTGTCCGGCAAACAGGGCCGCCTGCCGTTCGAGGCGGATAAGCTCGCGTTCCGAATGGCCCAGAATGTAGTCCTGTTCGGCGGGTTGGGCACCTGGTGTGCTCATCGGGGTCCTCACGGGGTTGGCAGTATCGATACGAAAATGGGAAGGAGGCGTATTAACGGGCTGGAGAGGCCCGCCTGCTAGGATGACTAAACAAGTTTTCCGCTCGGAAGCGAAGATGGTTTATGGCGAGATCGCGTGCAAGCAGGCGCACATAGCTGTGAGCGACACGCAAGGGGAGGGGTTTCCCCTGCTGTTGCTGCATGGCAATTCGAACGGACGTGAGGTGTTCTTCCGCCAGTTTCAAAGCGCTTTGGCCAAGCGCTATCGCCTGATCGCCATCGATCTGCCCGGACACGGACAATCGGGCGACGCCCGCGATCCCGATGCCGCCTATACCGTTCCGGCTCTTGCCGACACGGTTTCCGAGGTTCTCGATCATCTGGCTATAGACCGCCTTGGCGTGATGGGCTGGTCGCTGGGCGGGCATATCGGCATCGAACTGCTGGCGCGCGACCCGCGTGTCGCGGGGCTGATGATCGTGGGGACGCCGCCCATTCAGCGCGGCATCCTGGGCGTGCTGCGCGGTTTTCAGCCCACGATGGACCTGACCTTGACGACGCGCGGACGATTGAGCGCGCGCGAGACCGACCGGTTCGCCCGCATGTGTTTCGGAGACCACGAACATCTTCGCTTCCACGCGCTGATCGAGCGTGCCGATTGGCGCATGCGGCGCGTCATGGGACGCGGCATCATGGCCGGTGTGGGGGCCGATCAAAAGCATGTCGTCGAGCACAATCGGGCTCCGCTTGCTGTGGTCAACGGAAGGGGCGAGCCTTTCGCCCGCCTCGATTATCTCGCGGGGCTGGACTACGCCAATCTCTGGGACGGGCAGTGTCACGTGATCGAAGCGGCGGTCCACGCTCCGTTCCTCGAGACGCCCGAAACATTCAACGCCCTGCTCGAGCGTTTCCTGGCCGACGTATCGGATTGGACCGAAATCGATCAGGCGGACGGCCTGTGCCGCCACGCCTGACGTTTTGCGATTGTTATCGCGCGCCGACCGTCTCGACATTGCGCGTTGCGGCGGCCGCCGCGAGTGCCCCGAGCGGAACCGAAGCGGTTCCGAACAGATAGTCGAGTTCGTCCGCATTGGTCCGCATAAAGGGATAGCGGGCGATAACGCTTTCGCGCACGGCACAATAATCGATCCCCATCAGGCTCAATTGCTTGCTCATGCCGTGATAGACGCGCGGCGGGCACAGCGCCCGCAGGCCGAATAGACGCTTGTAGAACGCCTGATGCTCCATCCGAACCGAGGCGAGGCCGAGATCGGCGGCGTAGTATTCGGACGCCAGAAAACCCAGCCGCGCCGTGACATAGGGAAGCTCGGGATGCCGCCCGCTCATGGTGGGGTGCACCGCAAAACGGGTGGGGTCTACGATGGTGCTGCCCTTGTCGATCTCGGGCATCAGCATTTCGGGGAATGCATCCACCGTCGGTGAATGGGCCATTCCGGGACTGGCGACATGCACGCGGATGGTGCTGGCCATCTCCCCGTCCATGTAGATGCCGAAAACATGAACATTGTCCATCTCGTCATAGGCATCGGTCAGCCGTTTGTCGAAGGCGATGGAAATCATCCCCTCGCGCACATAGGCCTCATAGCGGAGCCTGAACGCATTTTCGCGTTCGGCCGGCCCTTCGAGGCGGCGATATTCAATCCTGTCAAGAAAATCGATCAGACGCTGTGAAAAGGAAACACCGGCACTGGGTGCTGCGGAACTCATGGCTTGCCCTCCAAACCGTAACGAGGGCAATTTTTAATTAAAATTTAACTAAGGTCAATTGTTTTGATGTGTTTTATCATTATTAAGTATTATTATTTAACCATTTAGTAATCATTTAGAACTCGGTTTCTTTTCGAATTAATAATTCGAAAACCATAATGGTAAACGCAATGTCGTTACGGTGGCCTCCGTTAAAAGCTGCGTGCATTATGATCGCGAGATAAACTGTGCCTCTATGAGTGCGTGCGCTTGCGGGACGATCGTTTGTAAACGATCTCCAAAAAGCTGCGCCTCAATGTGAAGAGGTGGAAGAATACATTTTAAGCTTTTGCCTTCTATAAAGCAGACTGCCTTATGTTAGACAGAGTGGCCATGCGTCCGCAGTCTCGGGAAAATCCGCCGAATTTGCCGGCAGAAGTTTACATTTCCTCTGTGACCGCCCTCTACAAGGACCGGCGCTCGCTGTTCTCGGGCACGGCCAGCGCAATTACCGCGTCGCTGGTGACGGGCTGGATGAGCGGCTCGATCTGGATCGCCGGCTGCGCCATTCCACTGGGATTGACCGGTCTGTTCCGCTGGCTCGACATGAACGCCTATGAGCGCGCCATGCCCGGCCCGCAGGTTCTGTCCGAGGCGCGGCGCTGGGAAAAGCGCTATATCCTGGGCTCGTGCACATTTGCTGTGTTCCTCAGCCTCTGGTGCCTGCTCACCTTCGTTCTGACGCAGGACGCTACAGTCCATCTGGTCAGCTTTGCCGTGTGCCTGGCCTATATGATCGGCATCACCGGCCGCAATTACGCTTCCGACCAGCTTGTGACTTTCACCACCGTCACGGCGGCGGTGCCGATGGTCGGCGGCCTGCTGTTTCAATTTGAATTCCCCTATGTTTTCCTCGCCATGTTGCTCGCGCCCTTCTTCATGAGCGTGAAAAACATAGCGACGCGCCTGCGCCATACGCTCTTTGACGCCGTGATCGCCTCGCACGATCTGCGGGCGCTGGCCTCCCATTTCGATACCGCCGTCAACAACATGCCCCATGGATTGTGCATGTTCGACGCCGACCAGCGCTTCGTCGTGTGCAACGAGCGCTTCGTCACCCTCCTGGGGCTCTCTGCCGGCGGACGGTGGAAGGGGCGCAAGGGCGTCACCCTGCTGGCCCGTACGCTGGAAGCCAATTCCGTGCCCAAGGAAGGGCGCCAGAAGGTGATCGAATCCTTCCAGGACTGGTTCGCGGCCGGCTGCGGCGGTGCGCTGGTGCTCGAAGCGGCCGGCGACAAGATCCTCGAATTGACCTTCCAGCCCATCGAGGCGGGCGGTTGCGTGATGCTGGTCGAAGACATCACCGAAAAGCGCCGCGCCGAAGCCCGGATCGAGCATCTGGCGCGCTATGACGCGCTGACCGGGCTGCCCAACCGGGGCTATCTGCAGGAACAGTTCGAGACGATCGCCGCAAGAGGGCAGGCCTGCGCGCTGCTGTTCATCGACCTCGACCAGTTCAAGGTGGTCAACGACACGCTCGGCCACCCCTGCGGGGACGCGCTTTTGTGCCAGGTCGCCGATCGCCTGCGGCGCGTGCTGCGACCGTCCGACATCATCGCGCGGTTCGGTGGCGATGAATTTGTGGTCATCCGTCCCCTGCGCGGCGGCGACGCAAAAGAGGCGAGCCTTACCGCCCGGCGGATCGTGGGCGTGCTCGGAGAGACGTTCATCGTCGATGGACACCAGATCGTCATCGGGGCCAGCATCGGCATCGCCATCGAGCCGCGCGACGGCACGACATTCGATCAGGTGCTCAAGAACGCCGATCTGGCGCTTTACTGCGCCAAATCGGACGGACGCGGGGTGTGGCGGTTCTTCGAACCGGATATGGACGTCCGCGCCCAGGCTCGCCGCGCGCTCGAAATCGACGTTCGCGAAGCGCTCGAAAACGGCAATTTCGAAGTGCATTTCCAGCCCATCATCAACCTGCGAACCGGCCATACCTCGGTGTGCGAGGCCCTGGCGCGCTGGAACCACCCCGAGCGGGGCATGATCTCGCCGGCCGAATTCATTCCGCTGGCCGAAGAGACCAATGTCATCATCGAGCTGGG
Organism: Pelagibacterium mangrovi; assembly: GCF_036662815.1. Lineage (NCBI taxonomy): Bacteria > Pseudomonadati > Pseudomonadota > Alphaproteobacteria > Hyphomicrobiales > Devosiaceae > Pelagibacterium > Pelagibacterium mangrovi. The sequence continues at coordinate 75,368 of NZ_JBAFXA010000001.1, forward strand.
CGACTGGATTCTGCACGAAGCGTGCAGGCAGTGCACCACCTGGCCGGGGGAGGTGGGGGTCGCCGTCAATATCTCACCCATCCAGTTCCGCCGAGGCGATGTGGTGCGTTCGGTCGCTTCCGCCCTCGAACGCTCGGGCCTGCCCGCCCACCGGCTGGAACTCGAGATCACCGAATCGGTGCTGATGGAAAACACCGAAGTCACCCTTACGGTCCTTGAAAACCTCAAGCGCCTTGGGGTGCGCATATCGCTCGACGATTTCGGCACGGGATATGCGAGTCTCAGCTATCTGCACCATTTCCCGCTCGACAAGGTCAAGATCGACCGGTCCTTTTTGAAGGATGTCGAGGCATCGAGCCGTTCGCGCAAGCTCTTGACCGGCGTTGCCCGACTCACGGCGGATCTGGGCATGTCGGTGGTGGTGGAAGGCGTGGAAACGCGACCGCAGCTCGCGCTTTTGATGCGCCAGTCCAGCATCGAGGAGGTGCAGGGGTATCTGTTTTCTCGCCCGCGACCGGCCACGGAGATTGCCGGGCTTCTCGAAGCGGGCAAGGTCGATTTCGAGCAAGTGGCCTGACGTTTAAGCCGGCGCCTATGGTTAGGACTTCTTAAACGCTTGGAAGCCAAACTCGCGCCGACGCAAATCACAGGCAGGGATAAGGCCTCAAATGCCGAAATCGCAAACTCAGTCCGTGGCCTTGCCGCGGGTTGTCGATCTCGACGCTCTCGACGAGATCCGCGAAACCCTGCTCGATGCTCTTTTGGCCGGCCCGATCGACGTCAACGCATCGGCGGTGGAGCGCGTTTCGACCAATGCCCTGTTCATGCTTTTGAGTGCCGCCGAAACGGCGCGGAAAGCCAATTTCTCCTTCACAATTTCGGATGCGAGCACGGTCGTTACCGCCGCAATCGAAAAGCTCGGGCTCGCCCCGGTCTTTGAACCCGTTCTCAAGGGATAATTCCAATTATGCGCGTTCTGACAGTCGACGATTCGCGGACGATCCTTGCCATGCTGCACCACACGCTCACCAATGCGGGCTTTGAGGTGGTCCAGGCCGAAAACGGCCAGGTCGGGCTGGACGTTCTGGGCCGCGAAGACGTGGATGTGGTGATCACCGATATCAACATGCCGGTTATGGATGGCATCGAATTCATCAAAAGGGTGCGCGCGACGGGCAAGCATCAGAGCCTGCCGATCCTCATTCTCACGACCGAAACCAGCCAGGACAAGCGCGACCAGGGGCGCGCGGCCGGCGGGACGGGGTGGATCGTCAAGCCGTTCGATCCCGAAAAGCTTGTCAGCGTCATCAACAAGGTCGTCCACTAACAGGTTTTGACGCACCAACTGGGGGCTGTGGCTGAATAAAATGAGTGACCTCGACGAATTCAAGGCCACATATTTCGACGAATGTTCGGAACTGCTTCTCGAGCTCGAGGAGCAGTTTTCGGCGATTCAGGAAGGGGACAGGGACCCCGACCGTCTCAACGCCGTGTTCCGGGCCATCCATTCGATCAAGGGTGGCGGCGGGGCGTTCGGCTTCGATGCACTGGTGCGCTTCGCCCACAGCTTTGAAACGCTGCTCGATTATGTGCGCGACGGGCGGGTGGATCTGAGCGAGGACGTCGTGGTCCTGTGCATCCGTTCGGTCGATATCGTCGCCGATTTCGTCGCCGCTGCCCGCACGGGCGATGCGCTCGCGCCAGATTATGGCGCCGCCGAAAAGGCCCAGTTCGACGCCTTGAGCCGCGGTGAAGCCATGGAGGCCGCGCCGGCCCCGGCGGATGACGAACCGATGGACGATTTCGATATCGATTTCACGCCGGTGGCCGTCAATCTCGACGCAGGCGCATTTTCGGCTTCGCCCGCTCCGGCTGCCGAAAGCGGAAGCGTCTGGACCATAAGCTTTACACCCTTTGCAAGGCTTTACGAACGCGCCAACGATCCGCTGCTGCTGTTCCGCGAGCTGGGGCTGATGGGCGCCATGACGGTTACCCCGCAGCTTTCGAAAATGCCGCTGCTTGCCGATTTCGAGCCGTTCGGGGTCTATTGTTCCTGGACGATTGAACTCGTGTCCGAGACGGCGAGCGAAGACACCATTCTGGAAGTTTTCGAATTCGTCGAAGGCGATTGCGAGATTTCAGTCGAAAGAAGCGAACCGGGCCCCGTCATCGTCGACGAAGGCATGCCCAGCTTTGCCGCGCTCGCCGAGGAGGCCAAGGCCGAGCGAAAATTCGTTCCGACCGGCGCGCCGGATACGGAATTGCCCGATTTCGCTCCCGCCCCGGCCGCGCGACGCGCCGAGGAGGTTGCTGCCCCCGCCGCGCCGGCCATGGTCAAATCTTCCGAGGCCGGCGAAGAAGCCTCAGGGCGCCCGGTGGGCATGCAATCGATCCGTGTCGATCTCGACAAGGTCGATCGCGTCGTCAACATGGTGGGCGAATTGGTCATCACCCAGTCGATGCTGACCCAGCAGATGGATGAGGCCATCCGCGACCGCTATCAGGAATTGGTGCGCGGCATCGAGGTTCTGGCCCAGACGACCCGTGGCCTGCAGGACGCGGTGATGGCGATCCGCGCCCAACCGGTCAAATCGGTCTTCTCGCGCATGCCCAGGCTGGTCCGCGAACTGGCGGGCAAGACGGGCAAGAGGATCAAGCTCGAAACCATCGGCGAAACGACCGAGATCGACAAGACGGTGATCGAGCAGCTTTCAGATCCGCTGACCCATATGGTGCGCAATTCGGCCGATCACGGCATCGAAAGCCCCGAAAAGCGTCTCGCCAAGGGCAAGCCCGAAACCGGCACGATCAGGCTTTCGGCCGAGCAGGCCGGCGGCAATATCCTGATCGTGGTCGAGGATGACGGGGCGGGGATCAACCGCGAACGCGTGCTCGAGATCGCCCGCGATCGCGGCGTGGTCGGACCCGACCAGCAGGTCACCGACGAGCAGATCGACAATCTGATCTTTGCGCCCGGCTTTTCGACCGCTTCGGAGGTTTCCGACATTTCCGGGCGCGGCGTGGGCATGGATGTGGTCCTCTCCAACATCAAGAAGATCGGCGGTTCGGTCAACGTACGCTCCTGGCCCGGCAAGGGTACGCGCATGACCCTGCGCCTGCCGCTGACGCTTGCCGTGCTCGACGTGATGCTGGTCAAGGTCGCCGACAGTCCATACGTCATCCCGCTCTCCTCGATCGTCGAGACCATCCAGAATTCGCGCGCCGATTTCGGGCACATGCCCTCGGGGGGCAAGGTCCTGCAGGTGCGCGGGGAATATGTGCAGGTTGTGGACCTCGCCCGGCGCTTCGATCTGGTCTCCAGCCAGAGCGAGGACAGCCGGTTCGTGGTGCTGTGCGAGGCGGAAGGCAATTCCAAGATCGCGCTGGTGGTCGACGACATCATCGGCCAGCAGCAGGTGGTCATCAAATCGCTCGAAGAGAATTTCCAGCGCATCGACGGCATCGCCGGCGGCACCATCCTGGGCGATGGTAACGTTGCGTTGATTGTTGATGTGCAATCTCTCAAATCCGGAAATGCCCACCAGAACGCGGCATAGAGCGCTTTCCGCAAAAGTGGAATCCGCTTTTGCGGTTCGGAAGCGCGGCAAAACAAGGATTTAGAGCATTCCAACGTTTCCGTTAAACGATGAAATGCTCTAGGATTTTTCGTCCGTCAATGGGAGCCAGGATAGCTCCCCAATGAGGTCAAGACATGGAAGCGCTCGGTATTCGCGACGACTATTCGGATACGACGGCGGGGGCGAACCAGAATTCGCTGCAGCTCATTGCTTTTTCGATCGATGAACAGATCTATGGGGTCGAGATCACCACAGTGCGCGAAATCCGCGCGTGGAACGGGGCGACCCCGCTGCCCAACACCCGCGAATATGTGCGCGGGGTGATCAACCTGCGCGGCACAATCGTCCCGATCTTCGATTTGCGCGCCCGCTTCGGCGACGGCCAGACCACTCCCACCAAGAACCATGTGGTGGTGGTGATGAGCGTGGGCGAAAAGTGGATCGGCATCCTTGTCGACGCGGTCTCCGATATCCTCACGGTTTCCCGTGACGATATCCATGCGGTGCCCGAGGGCAATTCGGGCGATACCGAGCTTTTGAACGGCATCGTCACCCATGACAGCCGCATGGTGGGGCTGATCGACCTCGCCGCCGTGGTTTCGGGCGCCAAGACCGACGCCTGAGCGGAACGCTCAGAGCGTCGCCAGTTCGCGATTGCCCATTTGCCGGCCATAGCCGTCACGGATCACCATCTTGTCCTCCAGGGCGGCGATGACCGCGTCGCAGAAATTGGCGCCCTGGAGTTCGGACACATTGTTCAGCCCGCCGGGCGTGAAGGTGTTGATCTCCAGAATCTTCTCGCCCACGATATCGAGCCCCACCAGGAACATCCCGTCCTGGATCAGCTTGGGCCGCACGGCCTCGGCGACGGCCAATATCTTGTCGGTGATATCGACCTGCTCCACGGTGCCGCCCCGATGGACGTTCGAGCGCGTCTCGCCCTTGGCCGGCACGCGGCGGAACGCTGCGTATTTGCCGTCGACGACCAGCGGCTTGCCGTTCATGAGGAAAAACCGGATGTCGCCCTCGGACGCCTCGGGCATGAAGCCCTGCGCGATGAGATAGCCTTCCTCGCTCACCGCCTCGAAGATCTGGTTGAGATTGGCTTCCTTGGGTGAGCCGATCTTGAAGACGTTCTTGCCGCCAGAGCCTTGCAGCGGCTTGATGATCACGCCCTTGCGCTGGCCTTCGATAAAGGCGCGGATTTCCTCGATGCTCTTGGAAATCAGCGTTTCGGGCCGCACGCTTTGCGGAAAATCCTGGAAATAGAGCTTGTTCTGGGCGCGTGAGAGCCCATCCGGATCGTTGACCACCAGGACACCCCGCGCGGCGGCCAGCCTGCCGAACAGGGCCCCCACATGGGCGGCCCATGGCCGTTCGGCGGCATCGAGCGAGGGGTCGTTGCGCAAGAACAGCACGTCGATTTCACTGGCGTCCATGCGCTTGATTTCGGCCTCGCCCTGCAGATCCTTGAATAGCGTTGTCGCCTTCTTGTAGGTCGATCCCGGCAGGGTATGGGCGCGTATGGCGAGGCTGTCGTCGGGAGACAGCACGAAATCGCCCGGCGTCACGTAGCAGACCTCGTGTCCGCGCAGCACGGCGGCGAGCGCCATAACGGTGGTCGTGTATTTGGGGGATTCGCCCTTGATGGAATTGACGAAGAACGCGATGCGCATGAAGGCTCCTAGGTGTTGACCATATCGATGGGGGCAAGTCCGGCGCGGGCTTTTTCAAGCCGCTCGGAGGCTCCCTTGCGGGAGAGGAAACGGGGAACAATGCGGGGCGGCTTGAGCAGGCCCCGGCTGCCCAGCTCCTCGATGACGGGAAAATGGGATGCGGCGACCTTGCCCATCCAGAAGGGGTCGAGCTTGCCGCCCCCTTCGAGATGGGCGAGGATTTCGAGCAGGCCGCGCAGATAGACCGCATCCTTGGCAAAGCCGCCGCCGCGATAGATGCGCAGCGTCAGCGTGAAGGCGGTGTGTTCGGAAAAGCCGTGCTCGCGGGTCATGGCGTTGAACACCGCCTGGAACGGGGCACCCTCAAGCATCATCGAGCAGGCGACCACCCGCGCCGCGATCAGCCGCAGCCGGGCCGGCGTCATCCCGCCGACCAGATATTCGGCCAGCACCGCAAGGCCCTCCTGCAAGCCCTCATAGCCGGCCAGCCCCGAGCGGAACAGCCGTAGCCCCTGCGCCGAGCCGTTGAAATAGGTGAGCAGGTGCACGCCGACCTCATGGCTGAGCAAAGCCTCGACGCGCCCCTTGGGCATGGCCATGCCCCTGGAGATCAACAGCCGGCGTCCGGTGACCATCAGGCCCGAGGGCAGGTCGTCGCGCAGCTCGATCCGGGCGTCGAAGCCGGAATCCTCCCCCGCGTAATCGGCGATCATCGCTTCGGCGCGCTTTTTTACGACGCTCGAGCCGACCTGCGCGGCCCCCGCTTTGCGTCCCGGACGGCATTGGTCGAGGATGGCTTCGGCGGCGGCCAGAAGCGAGGGTTCCACCGAACCATAGAGCGCCCGCCCCAGTTCGCGGAAACGGGGCGTTTCGCGCGCGGCGATCATCGAGAGCTGCAGGTCGAGTTCCTGGCGCTTTTCCTCGTAAAGGCCCGAGAGCACCGGGTCTTCGAAGAGGTCCAGATCGATGGCGTAGAGCGCGCGCTTTTGGCGGTCGATGCTCGCGGTCAGCGGACGGTAGAGAAAGCGCGGCGCGCGCTTATGACCACTGTCCACGAACTGCTCATAGGCCGGGCCGGCATTGATCGGGGTGACCGAGAGGAGAAAATCGAAAGATTGCGCCACCTCGTCCATGGCCCGGTCGGCCCGCACCACGGTGTCGATGAACACCTTGCGCCCCAGCGCCCGATGGGTCGCCGGCTTTAGGGCGCCGGTTTCCCGCACGAAGGCGGCGATGCCCTGAAGGATCGAATCCACCATGTTGGCGGTCATCCGCTCGCGCAGGTCGGGATAGATGGTGTCCCCATCCGGCGCCCGATAAATGGGCGCAAAGGCGATGTGGAGCGCCGGATAGTCGGTAAGCTGGGCGACCATGGGCCTGTCGCCTTTTCCCGTCGTCAGCGACGATTGCGATATCCGGGGCAGGCGAAATTTGGCGTCGGTCGCCTGGATCGCCGCCGCCAGCGCCCCGAGCGCGGCCCGCGTCGCATCGTCCTCGGAAGCAGCAAGCTCGATCTCGAAGGGGGGCAGATAATCGGCGTCCTCGGCCAGCGCGTCCTTTTCGAGTTCCCCGATCTCGATGACGATGAAGGCGCCGAATTTCCCGCTCATCGCCGCGCCGACCTGGGCGATGATATCGCGCGCCTGCCGCTTGTTGCGAAACAGCAGATAAGAGGCGCTCGCCGCCGCCACCGCCCGCGCCACGTCTCCGGTTTTTCCGAGCCTGTGGATGACGATGAACGGCAGCGCCCTGTCGATATGCAGCCGCGCCCCGCGCCCCAGATCGCAGCGCAGTGTCTCGCCGCTCTCGAACGCGCCCGCGATCCGTTCTTCAAGCGGAGGTTCGGCCGGTTTCTTGCCCGCACTCACGTGAGCGCCCCCAGCTTTTCCTCAAGCACCGGCAAACTCGCCGTCAGCGCCTTGCGGAACTGTTCGAGCCGGTCCAGGTGCGGCTCCCCGGTCCACTCGTCCATGAAGACCTTCTTGAACTCGATGGCGATGGCGCAACCGGTATCGGCAAAACGCTCATGCACGAACCGCGTCTGCTCGCCCTTGCCCGCAAAGGCGACGTTCTCGCGCACGTCGATGAAATCCCCATCCACGGTCTGCGACGCCAGCGCCTCGATAAAACCATCCAGCAACGGCGCCCACCGCTCCCTGTGCATCGAAAACGTCCCGATATTGACCACCGGCGCCTTTTGGGGATCGGTGGCAATTTCAGGGCCCTCGCGCCGATGATTGTAGGAATGGATATCGAGAAGCACGAAGCCCCCATGCATCGCCTCGATCCCGGCCAGCGTCTGTTCGAGCATGGCGTAATAGGCGTCGTGGATAGCGAGCGAGGCATCCACGAGCGGCCCGGTCAGCTCCTCTTTCCAGACGCGCAGCCCCCAAGCCTGCTCGGGCCGCAGATACACCGCCTCGTCCCGCGCTCGGTTGAGATCGATCTCGAAGCGCGAGCGGTGAAAGACGATGCGGTTGGGCACGTCGCGAATGAAATATTCGGTATAGGGGTCTTCCTCGCGCAACCGCCCCTCGGCGCCGAGCGCATAGTGATCGACAAGCTCGGGCCGGACATGATGGCCATTGTGGATGGCCGTGCCGATCAGCGGCGAAAAACCGCGCTCGATGCTCCACAGCGAGTTCGGAGCCGAAACCGCCCATCCGGTACGCGCGGCAAAATCTTGATAACGAGTCAAATGAAGGTCCGCTCTAAAATCTTAAATCAATCGACCGCCCCGCAGGGAGGTGATGATCAAACGAATGAGCGGTGCCCTTGTTCCTGTCGCCGCGAGGTAGAACCTCGGTGCAGCCGGATAATCGTCAGAAAAATTCGACTTCGCCCGAATTGGTGCGGGCGGCGATGCCCGACAGCGACTCGTCGCGCAATTCGTCGAGCGTCAGCGACGACCAGACGGTTTCACTCGCTTCGGAGGCGGGGCCATCGGCAAGCTCGGCCATCTTGCGGGCCGCTTCGGCCATGTTGCGGCAGCGCTGCTCGATACGGTCCTGCATCTGGAGCGCCATGACGATCTGGCGGATGGCGGTCGAGCGGGCGGTGTTGCAATCGATCGAGGTGTCGCCCAATGTGAGCAGGCTGGCCGTGATGCCGTCGACCATTTCCGCGGTCTGGCGCGCGGTTTCCTCCAGCTCTCTGGCCAGTTTGTGCAAGCTCATGCACGTTCCCCGATTTCCGTTCCGGCCATGATGGCGGCAAGTGCGCAAACTATGCCTGCCATGTTTGCCTTGCCTTACTCATCCCCCGTTAGGGTTAGCAAACGGCTAACGATCTGGCGCTAGGGTGAGAAAAATCGCATCCGAGCCCAAGCCGGGGCGGCCTATCCAGGGAAGCGGCAATGCCGTCACGACAGTTTTGAAGCCCGATAATTTCACGCGCGGCGTGGTGACCAACATCCATCAGGGCGATTGCGTGGTTGCAGGCGAACCCGAAACCACCCTTTCGACGGTGCTGGGCTCGTGCATCTCGGCCTGCGTGCGCGACAGGGTGGCTCGGATCGGGGGCATGAACCATTTTCTTCTGGCCAGCCAGTCGGGCAATTCGCGGGACCGGTTCGGCGAATCGGCGCGCTATGGCGCGTTCGCCATGGAACAGCTCATCAACATGGTGCTGACCAGGGGAACGGGCAAAAAGGCCAACCTCGAATTCAAGGCGTTCGGCGGCGGCAATATCCACTCGGGGATGAACGATGTGGGCCTCAAGAACATCGAGTTCATGCGCGAATTTCTGACCGATGAAGGCTATGAGCTCCTGGGCCAGGATCTGGGCGGCAGCTTCGCGCGGCGAGTGATGTTCCAGCCCTATACGGGCCGGGCCTTCGTCAAGCGTCTCGAGAGCACCGACAGCGCGCTGCTGGTCGGCGACGAACTGGCAATCGCAAGACGGCAGGTCAAAAAGCCCAAGCTCTACGATATCGAGCTGTTCTAGCCACGTTTCCAATGTCTTACCGACGCAGGTCCCCGCTCACCAAGCGTTAACCATACCCCCTTAGGGTGGCCAAAGATTTTCTCGCCAGAAGGTAAGTGGTTTGGCCCGCACCCGGCTCGTTTCCGCACTGCTTGCGCTGTGGTCCGCGACCGGGGCGGTCTGCATCTGGCTGGCCGTCAATTTTTCGGCGGCGTCCTGGTGGCCCCTCGCCGTCGCCGGCCTTTGGGCCGCGACGATCGTCGTGAGCTTTTTCGCCGCGCTCCTGGCCGATCGCGCGCAGCGGCGGGCGCTTTCGGCGCTGGGCGAGGCGGTCGGCAGCGGGCCGATCGGCAAGGCGACCGAAATCGAGCATATGCGGGCCATCACCGCCAATCTGTGCCAGAGGCTCGAGCGCGCCATGACCTATATGGCCGCTTTCGAAACGCTCGACCGGCCGGCCATGCTGGTGGATCGGGCCGGTGTCATCGTCAAGATGAGCAAGGGGCTCGCCGCGCTGGCTCCCGAATGCGCCGAAACCGACACCGCCGCAGCGCTTCTGGGCATTGAAATTGCCCCCCAGGACGATATCGCCACCCACGCCGTCACCCTGGCCGATCATCGTTTTGTGGCCACGCTTTCGCCCTTGGGCCACGATCGCTGGCTCATTGAACTTACAAGGCCGGGCCGGGTCGTCCCCGCCAATGTTCTGCTCGATCTTGGCGAGGCACTGGCAGGCGGCGACACGAGCTACAGGATCGGGCCGGACGCGGTGGCCGAAACCCATGAATTGGGCAGCATCAATATGGGGCTTGCCGCGCTCGATGCGGCTTTCGGCAGGCTCGATGCGCTGGCCGAGGGCGCGCCGGTCATCGAAGAGGGCGCCAATGACGGGCTTTCGACCCGGCTCAATGGTCTGGCCCGCCAGATGAGCGAACTCGACGCCGAACGCCAAGCCGCGCTCCATGGCCATGAGCGCACGCGTCAGCGGCTCGAAAAGGTCGGGGCGTTGGTCGAAATCTGCCGAAGCACGGCGCAGGTCCTGACCGCATCGGCCGCCGACGCGCGAACGCATCTCGAAAAGGCGCGCGGCGAGGTCGAAGCGGGGCGCGGGCTGGCCGGCAAGGCCGGCGAAGGCGCAACCGGCATAGCGGCTGAAATCGAGCAGGCGCGGGCCTCGGCCGAACAGACCCGAGGCCGCGTGGCGGCCGTCACTGAGCTGGTGACGCGGATCGATGCGCTTGTCGCCAGCATCGAGGACGTCTCGTTCCGGACCAATCTTCTGGCGCTCAACGCCGCCGTCGAAGCGGCGCGCGCAGGCGAAAAAGGCGCCGGGTTCGCCGTCGTCGCCAGCGAAGTGCGCGAACTGGCCCAGGCCAGCGCCCGCTCGTCCAGGGACATTCGCGCGCTGGTCAAATCGGGGCTCGGCGAAGTCGCAGCCAGTTCGTCGGCGGCCGAAGCGCTGGCCGAAACCATCGGCGCGGCTGGTGCCCATTTACGCAATTTAAGTGAGCAGACGGCCATGATCGGCACCAGTTTCGACCTTGCCGATACGGCACTCGGTGCAGCGCGGGGTGAGGTCGAGACGATCGACGATCGGGCGAAGCAACAAGCCGGTGCGCTGGCGCAACACATTGCCGGCTAGATCGGCAATCGGGTGTCAGGGAGTCGGAAAAGCATGGACAATGGCGAGTTTCGCTTGAGCGAAAGGGAATTCTCGCGCATCCGCGAACGGGTTTACACGATAGCCGGGATATCGCTTTCCGACGCCAAGCGAACCCTCGTCGTCTCCCGGCTCTCCAAGATCGTGCGCGCCCTGGGGCTGCCCGGTTTCGATGCCTATATCGACTATCTCGACATGCGCGGGCGCCCCGAGGACGATCAGGATTTCGTCAATGCGCTCACCACAAACCTCACGCGGTTCTTCCGCGAGGATCATCATTTCGAGCATTTGAGCACTTTCGTGGGCTCGCTCGTCGCCCGGCCGCGCCGGATGGGCAAGGGCGGGCGTCCGCGGTTGCGGATATGGTCGGCGGGTTGCTCGACCGGACAGGAACCCTATACGATCGCATTGAGCCTGCTTGCGGCCTACCCCGAGCTCAAGCGCTGGGACTTCCGGATTCTGGCCACCGACATCGATTCCAACGTCGTCGCAAGGGCGGCGACCGGGCTCTATCCGGCAAGCGAACTCAACGGATTGTCCGCCCAGCGCACCATGCTGTTCGAAAAGGCCGGGCCAGGCGAAATCCGCATCCCCGAGGAGGCGCGCGAACTGGTCGCCTTCAAGCTTTTGAATCTCATCGAGCCCTGGCCGGTCAGCGGGCCGTTCGACGCGATCTTCTGCCGTAACGTCGCCATCTATTTCGACAAGCCCACCCAGGGCACGCTGTTCGACAGGCTCGGTCAGGTCCTGGCTCCCGATGGTTTCCTCTATATCGGGCATTCGGAAAACCTGCAGGCCGTTTCCAAGGGTTTCAGGCTGGTGGGCAAGACGGTTTATCAGCGCAAGGCCGAGGCCGGCACGAGGGATGCAGCGGCATGAAATCCACCATCAAGGTTCTCGTCGTCGACGATTCCGCGCTGATCCGGGATGTGCTGAGCCGGATGCTGGCCACCGAGGGCGACATCGTCGTGGTCGGGACGGCTCAGGACCCGCTCGACGCCCGCGAAAAGATCAAGCAACTCAATCCCGACGTGGTGACGCTCGATATCGAAATGCCCAATATGAACGGGCTGGCCTTCCTGCAAAAAATCATGCGCCTGCGCCCCATGCCGGTGGTGATGGTTTCCACCCTCACCACCAAGGGCGCGTCCGAGACCATGCTGGCGCTGGAATTGGGGGCCGTCGATTTCGTCGCCAAGCCGGGTGCCGACATGGCCGGCGGGCTCGATGCGTTTGGGACCACGCTGCGCGAAAAGGTACGGTTGGCGGCCCATAGCGACGTTCAGGCTCGTGTCCACCGTACGCCTGCACCGGACCTGCCGCTCAAATCCGCAGCCGCGCCATCGGGGGCGCTGATCGCCATCGGCGCGTCCACGGGAGGCGTCGAAGCGATCCGGCAGGTCTTGTCAGCCATCCCGCCCGATTGCCCGCCGATCCTCATCGCCCAGCACATGCCCAAGGGCTTTACGACGCGTTTCGCCGCCCGGCTCGATGAATTGGTGCCGGTAAGGGTGGTCGAGGCGGCTGACCGTATGCCGCTCGTTAACGGCACCGCCTATGTTGCGCCCGGCGATTTTCATCTGCGCGTGGAAAAAACATCGGGCGAAATCAAGTGCCGGGTGACGCAGGACGACGCGACATCGGGGCATCGGCCCAGCGTCGACGTGCTGTTTTCCTCGGTCGCCAAGGTTGCCGGCGCCATGGGGGTAGCGGCGATCCTCACCGGCATGGGGCGCGACGGGGCGGCGGGGTTGAAATTCATCCGCGATGCCGGCGGTTTCACCATCGGGCAATCGCAAGGCTCGGCATTGGTCTATGGCATGCCCAAGGTCGCGTTCGAGATGGGGGCGGTCATCGAGGAAGCACCCGTCGAAAAGATCGCCGGACGGCTGGTCGCCGCTCTCCTCAAACTGAGAAAAACGCCGGGCGCGCAAACCGCGTGATGTGTCGGGCGCCGTTGATCGATTGAGGGAATGGTAACGCTTGTTGCCTAGTGTTTCTGGCGGTTGGCGGTCCCCCTTTGAGGGCGGGCGGCCGAAAAACGTTTCCCGGTTTCGGACGACGATTGGCGCAAACGTCGACGGACCTTGAGTTTATGAGCTGGAAAAACAATGCCAAAGGCAAGCGCAGTCAGCGTTCTGATCGTCGATGACCAGCAATCCATGCGGGGCATCTGCAAATACATCCTCACCCAGCTCGGGTTCAAGGACATCATCGAGGCCAAGTCGGGCCGCGATGCGCTGACCAAGCTCGAAAAGACCAATGTCGATCTGATCATTTCCGACTGGAACATGGACGATGTCGACGGGCTGACGCTTTTGAAGGTGATCCGCAAGCACCCGCGAACGCAGGGTATGCCCTTTATCATGGCCACGGGCCGCTCGGACAAGGAGCAGGTCAAGGAAGCCATCGAGTGCGGGGTCAACAATTACATCATCAAGCCCTTCGACGCCGCGACCATGAAAAAGCGCATCGAAGCGGTGATCGGCGCCCTGTCCTGATGGCAGCCAAGACCATCGGGCTTGTCGCCCATGACGAAAAAAAGGACGACATGGTCGCCTTCGCGCAGGCGCACAAGGAACGGCTGAGCCAGTTCAATCTGGTCGGTACTGGCACGACGGGCGGACGCGTGGCGCGCGAAACCGGACTGGCGGTCGAGGCGCTCAAGAGCGGACCATTGGGCGGGGATGCCCAGCTCGGCGCGATGATCGCCGAGGGGCGGCTCGACGCGCTGATCTTTTTCATCGATCCCATGAGCGCGCTGCCCCATGACGTCGACGTCAAGGCTCTGACGCGGCTGGCGACGCTCTATGACATCCCGGTCGCCTACAACAAGTCCACAGCCGATGCGGTGCTCTCCGTGCTTTGAGTTGACCGAAGGGGCGGCTTGTGAACAGATGCCGCGAAATTGGGCAGAACGGCATACTGCCCATCGACCAACAAGGGGCTATGGGAAAGCGTGGCGTTTGACGCGGTAATCGAGGTCCGCAGCGTATCAAAACGTTTTGGCGGGCTTTTGGCTGTCTCGAACTGTTCGCTCGAAGTCGAGCGCGGATCGATCACGGGGCTGATAGGGCCCAATGGGGCAGGCAAATCCACTTTATTCAATATGGTGGCGGGCAATTTCCCGCCCACCAGCGGCCAGATCGTTTTCGACGGCCAGGACATCACGGGGTTCAAGCCCCATGAATTGTTCGAGCTGGGCATGTTGCGCACCTTCCAGATTGCGCATGAATTTTCCCACATGACAGCGCTGGAAAACCTCATGATGGTGCCGGGCGACCAGCCGGGCGAAAGCCTCGCGACGCTCTGGTTCCAGCCGGGCAAGGTCGCAGCCCGCGAGGCCGAGGTACGGCAAAAGGCCACCGAGGTCATCGACTTCCTCAAACTCGGGCACGTCAAGAACGAATTGGCCGGCAATCTCTCGGGCGGGCAGAAGAAGCTCCTCGAGCTGGGCCGCACCATGATGGTCGACGCCAAGGTCGTCCTGCTCGACGAAGTGGCCGCCGGCGTCAACAAGACCCTGCTCAACGATCTGGCGTCCAACATCGAGCGCATGAACCGCGAATTGGGCTACACCTTCTTTGTCATCGAGCACGACATGGATCTGATCGCCCGGCTGTGCGATCCGGTAATCGTCATGGCGCAGGGGGAAGTCATCGCCAAGGGCAATATGGAAGAACTGCGCGCCAATCCGATGATTGTCGAAGCCTATTTCGGCGGACCGGTGGAGGCGCATCCATGAGCCTGATCGAACTCAAGAACCTCGTCGCCGGTTATGGCGGCGCGCCTATTCTCAACGGCGTCAACCTGGCCATCAACACCAGCGACATAGGGGTCATCGTCGGTCCCAATGGTGCGGGCAAATCGACGACGCTCAAGGCGATTTTCGGGCTACTCACGGTCACCGAAGGCACCGTCACCTTCGGGGGACAGGACGTCACCAATTCGGAGGCCGACCGCCTCGTGCCCATGGGGCTGAGCTTCGTGCCCCAGGAACACAACGTCTTCACCTCCATGTCGGTGCACGAAAACCTCGAAATGGGCGCGTTCGTGCGGCGTGACGACATCTCCGATACGCTCGACGAAGTTTATGAAATGTTCCCCGATCTCAAGGCCAAGCGCCGCCAGCCGGCGGGCGAGCTTTCGGGCGGGCAGCGCCAGATGGTGGCCATGGGCCGGGCGCTGATGAGTAAGCCTCGGCTGCTTATGCTCGACGAGCCTTCGGCCGGGCTTTCACCGCGCTACATGATGGAAATCTTCGAGCAGGTGGTCAAAATCAACGCCGCGGGCGTGGGTATCCTGATGGTCGAGCAGAACGCGCGTCAGGCGCTTGCCTTTGCGACCAAGGGGTTCGTGCTCACCAGCGGTCAGAACAGGTTCACTGGAACCGGGCAGGAACTGCTCGACGATCCGGAAGTGGCCAAGAGCTTTCTTGGGGGCTGATAAGCAGCGATGAACGACCTAATCTTCTTTATCAATCAGGCGGTTATCGGCGGGGTCGTGCTCGGCTCGGTTTATGCGCTGGGCGCGGTGGGCGTGACGCTGATCTTCGGCATCCTGCGGTTCGCCCATTTCGCGCATGGCGACATGATGACCATGGGCGCGTTCGTCACCTTCGTTCTGGCCAGCCTGCTGGCGGCGAGCGGGCTCGTCATGCCGTTGCCGACCGGGTTTGTCGTCGTGCCGATCGCGATGGTCATCGCGGCGGCGATCGCGCTGGGCATCGACAAGGGCTTTTATGCGCCGCTCCGGGCGCGTGGGGCCAAGCCGGTGACGCTGCTGATCGCCTCGATCGGCGTCACCATGATGATCCAAGGCCTTATCCGGCTGTTTTTCGGGGTCGGCACCTATTCCTTCTTCGATGCCGCACCCAAGGATATCTTCAGGATCGAATTGCCCATCGAAGGGGTGACGCGTCCGATCACCATCACCGAACCTCAGGTCCTGTTGGTGATCTCCACCATCGTTGCGGTGATCGCGCTGCACTATTTCCTCACCCGTTCGCGGCTGGGCAAGGCCATGCGCGCCATGGCCGACAACCCCGATCTGGCCAAGGTTTCGGGCATCAATACCAAGCTGGTCGTGCGGGTTACATGGGTGATCGCGGGCGCGCTCGCCTGCCTTGCGGGCACCATGCTTGCGCTCGACGTCTCGCTCAAGCCCGATCTGGCGTTCAACATCGTGCTGCCCATATTCGCCGCCGCCATCCTGGGCGGGCTGGGCCATGCCTATGGGGCGATCGCTGGCGGGTTCGTGCTCGGTTTTGCCGAAACGCTGGCCGTTTTCAACTGGTCGGTGCTGCTGCGCCCGTTCCGGGATGTGCTGTGGTTCGAAATCCCCGGCTCGCTGACGCTCGTGCAGTCGGAATATAAGCTCACCGTCGCCTTCGTCATTCTCGTCGTCGTCCTTCTCGTGCGGCCGACGGGGATCTTCAAGGGAGCCTCCACATGACCGCGCGCTATATCGGGCTTTTCGGAGCGCTCTTTGCGCTGATCGTCGTGGTCGCTACAATGATGGGTACGCCCTTTACGGTGCGCCTTTTGGTCGAAGCCTTCGCCTTTGCGCTGGTCGCCATGGGGCTCAATATCCAATGGGGTTTCGGGGGGCTGTTCAATTTCGGCATTCTGGGGATGCTGATGGTGGGCGGATTTGCCGTCACCTTCATCTCCTATCCCCTCAATATGAGTTTTTGGACCTCGGAAGGTCCGCTCTATCTGGGACGGACGCTGGTCGCGGCAGCGATCGGCGCGGTCCTGATCTTTTTCGCCCATCGCGTCCAGCGTCTGGGGATCACGGGAAAGTGGCGCGGAGCGGTCATTGTTGTGGCCTGGTTCATCGCCTATCTGATCTTCCGCAGCCAGATGGACCCGGCGGCCAATTACATCACCTCGACCGCTGGCTGGATCGGCGGGCTGGGCCTGCCCGTCCTCATCGGCTGGGCCTTCGGCGGCGTTCTGGCCGGATTGATCGGTTATCTCGTGGGCAAGGTCAGCCTGGGGCTGCGGGCCGATTACCTCGCCATCGCCACCATCGGCATCGCGGAAATCCTGCGCGCGGTGATCAAGAACCTCGAATGGCTGACGCGCGGTACGTTGACTGTTTCGCCCATTCGCTGGCCAGTCCCCAATCCGCAATATTATCAGGCGGCCGGAAACGATACGACAACGAGCTTCATTCTGGCGCGCGGCGGGTTCCTGGCCGTCGTGATCGTCGTCGTGCTGATCGCATTGTTCCTGATCCACAGGGCCTATCTGGGGCCTTGGGGGCGCATGATGCGCGCCATCCGCGACAACTATGTCGCCGCCGGATCGATGGGCAAGGACGTCACCGGCCGTCAGCTCGAGATCTTCGTTTTCGGCTCGGTGCTCATGGGCATCGGCGGGGCGATCCTCGTCTCGTTCGTCGGCATTTACGACCCCTCGAGCTATCAGCCGATCAACCACACCTTCATCATCTGGGTGATGCTGATCGTGGGCGGGGCGGGCAACAATTTCGGCGCGCTGTTCGGTGGCCTGTTCATCTATATCGTCTGGATGCTGTCCGAACCTCTGGCCCAGGCGCTGTTCGGCGGGCTGTCGGGTTTTTCATCCGATATGGGCTGGGGTGCCATTCCCGATATCGAAAGCCGGGCGGTGCAGATGCGCGTCTTCGTCATGGGTCTGATCGTTACCATCGCCCTGCGCTTCGCGCCTCAGGGGCTGCTGCCCGAGGTTCTCAGCCGCAAGGGTTGAGGTGTAAAACAAGTCGCCCATAACAAAAGGCCCGGGAGCAAAGTCCCGGGCCTTTCGGTTTCTATCGAACTTGCGTCCGCTTATTCGATGACGCCGATTTCGACGAACGCACCGTCCTGGATGGCCAGTTCGACGATGACGCCTTCAATATCACCGGCATCGTCGAAATCCAGAGTGCCGCCGGCGCCCTGATAGTCGATGTCGGTTCCGGCCGCGATCAGCTCCTTGGCCTTTTCCCACTCGCCCGGAAGGACGACTTCGCCGGGTGCCGAAGCGATCTCACGCAAGGCAGCCGAGAGGCCTTCACGATCGGCCGAACCGTTCTTTTGGATGGCCAGCGCCAGGAGGAAAGCCGCGTCGTAGGCCTGGGGCGCGTAGATGGCATCGGCGGCGATCCCGGCCTCGGTAGCCAGATCGCCAAAGACGGTTGCCGATTCACCCTCGAATGCGCCGGCGCGGGTAACGATCATGCCTTCGAGCGAGGCGGCATCCACGCCGGTGAACAGATCGTCGCCGACCATGCCGTCGCCGCCAACGAAGGTCAGGAAGTTGCCCGATTCCAGCGCCTGGCGCAGAAGGGTCTGTCCCGACGAGGAGGCATAGGCGAGAACGACGAGGGTTTCGCTGCCCGAGGAGGCAAGGTTGCCCAGTTCGGCGCGGTAGTCGGCCTTGAGGTCTTCATGGGCCAGATTGGCCGAGATGGAGCCGCCGCCCGCTTCATAGGCGGTAGTGAAAGCTTCGGCCAATCCCACGCCATAGTCGTTGTTGACGTAGGTCAGGGCAACGTCCTGGATGTCTTTCGACAGCAGCAACTGGGCGAGCTTTTCACCCTGGAAAGCGTCGGACGGGGTGGTGCGGAAGACCAGATCGTTGTCTTCGAGCGTAGTCAGCGACGGTGCGGTCGAGGCGGGCGAAACCATCACCACATTGCCCGGAATACCGGCAGACTGAGCGCCGCCGATGGTTTCACCGGTGCATAGGCCCCCGACGATTGCCGTAACGTTGTCGGTGTTGACCAGACGGTCGGCAGCGTTGGCGCCACCGGTGGCATCGCAGGCAGCATCGGCCGTGATCATCGAGAGCGTGTCGCCGTCGAGAATGCCGCCTTGCGCGTTGACCTGGTCGACCGCCAATTGGGCACCGGCCACGATGCCGGGCGCCATGGATTCGATCGGGCCGGTCAGCCCGCCCAGAAAGCCGATGGAAACGTCCTGCGAAAGCGCAGGGCTGGCTGCGGCGAGAACGCTCGCAGCGACCGCAAGGGTCAAAGACTTTTTGATGTGACGCATGATATCCCTCATTGTTTGGTCGTGCCGCGTCCGTTCCGTGCCGCGGATCGCGGTCTTTTCGGCTCGGACAGCCCAACTGGAACGGGCCCACTCGCTGAACCCTCCCATATGCTACCATTGCACAACAGGCTTTGCCGAGTCATCAGGTTTCAGAACGATTTTTCGTGCCCCGCCAGTTGCTTAACCGGAAGGGTTTTGCGAGTTTTTCGCGACCTCTCGAAAGGAGACCAGCCAGCCTCATGCGTATCGATGCTGCATATGTCCTCGTCATTGCGGCGGTGCTGGCGGCAACGCCTGCCCTGGCGCAATTTGAAGTGCTTGATCCGGTCGGCGCCGAGGACGAAGCGCCCTCTGCCGTCGAGGCGGCCGAACAGTCTCCATGCGGGGCCCAGGAGATCACCATTGCCGAAATGGGCTGGCCGTCCGCGGCGATCCTGGCCAATATCCATGCGACGATCCTGAGGGTGGAATTTAACTGCACGGTGCGGCTGGTGCCGGGCGAGCCCGAGGCGACGCTGTCGTCCATGGCGACCACCCAGCAACCGGCTGTGGCGCCCGAACTCTGGGTCTCCCGGCAGGCCGATGTCTGGAACGGGGCGATGCAGGCGGCAAGCGCGCGCGCCGCCGCGCCCACGTTTGCCGATGGTCCGCTGGAAGCCTGGTTCGTGCCGTCTTACGTCAAAGCCAACAACAACGGACTGGTGGGCACGGCCGACATCATGGACCATTGGCAGGTCTTTCTCGCCGAGGGCGAGGAGAAGGCGAAGCTGATGTCGTGTCCGGCCGATTGGGCCTGTTCGGTGATCAACAGGAACATGGCCGCTGGGCTCGGGCTCGATGAGCGCTTCGACGTCGTCGAGCCCGAGGACAGGTTCGCCATGGATGCCGCGCTGACCGATGCGGTTTCGCGCCGCGAGCCGGTCCTGGCCTATTATTGGCAACCCAACGCGCTGATCGACAGGCTCGATCTCGTTCCGCTCGATATGGGTGGCTTCGATCCGGGCAACGCCCAATGCATGGCGATCCGTGATTGCGTGCCGTTCGGTGGTTCGGGTTTTGCGCCCGATACCGTGGTGATCGCCACGGCCGAATGGGTGTTTGCCGATGCGCCCGATGTCGCCGACTATCTGGCCCGCGCTTCCATGCCCATTGCTGAAATGAACAGACTTCTGGCCTGGCAGATTGAACAGGAGGCCACTGCGGAAGCTGTGGCCCAGCATTTCCTCATCGCTTCGCGCGACATCTGGCAGGTGTGGATCGGCGCCGATGAGGCCGACGATATAGTCGAGTAACACTGCCGCAACCATAGGGCGTGCGCCCGTGAGGCTTGTCGCATACTTGTCATGAAATGAAGCGATAACGCTGGCGCGGGCGCAGTCTATACTTGGGTTACGCTATTGATCTTCTTAATTAAATTGGGAAGATTCACAAGGCGTTAAAGCGTGGCGAATAAGGTCCCCGCACCGAAACGGACCTCACCCCTTATGCGCACTGAACTCTCGCTGACGAACATTCTCACCGCCTATCGCGGGTCCGCAATGGCCTCGGGCCTGGCCGCGCTGGCGGTTATCGGGGCGTCGGGGGCCGGGCTGGTGAGCCTCGCCATGGGGCAGGAGCTTGCCCCCGTAGCGCTTCTGACCGCCGGGTTTTCGGGCATGGGGCTGATCCTCATTGTGTTCATGGGCTATTTTTCGCTGCGCCGCGCGCTGGTTATTGCCGAGGCGCGGCGGCGGGATTTGCTTGCCTCGCTCAACCGCGACTCCCTCACTGGGGTCTTCACGCGGAAATATTTCCTCGACCGGTTGCGCGAATTGGTGCGCCAGGCCGATCGGATGCCGGTTGCCTATGTCCAGATCGACATGGACCATCTCAAATCGATCAATGATGGCAATGGTCACGCGGCGGGAGACCAGGCGCTGGTGCGTCTGGTGCGGACCATCGAGGAACTGGTGCCCGGAGCGGTGATCGGGCGGCTGGGTGGCGATGAATTCGCTTTCGTTTTGTCGGGGATCAGCTCCAAGGCCGCGCTCAAACGCCTGGGCGATCGTCTGCTCGAGGAGCTCGATCGCCCGCGTCCGTTGGCCGGGCGCGACATGCGGCTTTCGGCAACGCTGGGCATCGCGATCGCTCCCGAGGATGCGGGCGATGCCGATACGCTGATCTCCAAGGCGGACCTAGCGCTCTACAAGGGCAAGAACAATGGGCGCGGCACCGTCGTCGCCTTCGAGCGCGAACTTCTGACCGAGGAGCGCTATCAGCGCTTCGTCGAACGCGAACTGCGCGCCGCGATCCTCATGGAAGAGCTTGAGCTTTATTATCAGCCCGTTCAGGCGGTGGATGGCACGCTGCGGTCGGTCGAGGCGCTGGTGCGCTGGCGCCATTCCGTGCGCGGCATGATTTCCCCGGCCGCCTTCGTTCCGATCGCCGAGCAGTCCGATCTCATTTCAAAGCTCGGCCAATGGGTGTTGCGCCGGGCCTGCGCCGATTTCCCGCGCCTTGGCGTGCCGGCGGTGGCGATCAATGTTTCGGCGGCCGAGCTGCGCAATCCTGATTATGCCGCCCATTTCGCCGAGGAGCTCGCCAATGCCGGCTTGCCGGGGGAAAAACTGATCGTCGAGATCACCGAAACGGTGCCGCTCCAGAAAAATTCTGCTGAGCGCAAGAACCTCGAATTTCTGCGTGCGCTGGGCGTGCGGATCGCCGTCGACGATTTCGGGGCCGGCCATGCGAGCTTGGGATATCTGCGCGATCTTTCCTTCGACATCTTGAAGATCGATCGGGCCTATGTGGCCGAGATCACCTCGCGGCCGGTCGATTCCATGATCGTTCAGTCGATCTGCCAGATCGCAGCCAGCCTGGGCGTCGTGGTTATCGCCGAAGGCGTTGAAACCCGTGAGCAGCATGCAGTTCTGGTCGAACTGGGCTGTACGGGGTTCCAGGGATATCTCCTGGGCCGGCCCGAGCCGCTCGATGCAATCGAAGCGCGCACGAGCCGCGCGATCGAGGCCGCCTAGCACGAACCGACAGCGTCTCCGTGTTGCGCGAAACGGGACTTGGCGTCTATAAGACGCAGACGCAAGCGTGCCTTGCGGGTTCGAGCGGTCGCCGTTTCGCAGAGAAATTGCCGACATGCCGGGCATTCTTGCTTGCTGGAGACAAGTTTTGGACATCAAAAAGATCAATGACCGCATGAGCGTTTCGGGACAGATCCAACCCGAGGACGTTCAAGCCATCAAACAGGCGGGTTTTGTTTCGATCATCAACAACCGCCCCGATGGCGAAGCGCCGGACCAGCCTTCGAGCGCCGCTATCGGCGAGGCGGCGCGTGCGGCAGGTCTTGGTTATTATGAAATTCCTATGGGCCGCGAGGGTGTGACGCCCGATCTGGTCGCCGCCACGCAGAATGCGCTCGACCAGAGCGATGGGCCGGTCTTCGCCTTCTGCCGTTCGGGTACGCGCTCGACCACGCTCTGGGCCCTGAGCCAGGCGGGCAAGGACAATGCCGATACGATCATCGATTCGGCGGCCAAGGCGGGCTATGACATGAACCATCTCGCCGCCCATCTGGACAAACCCCTGTCCTGATCTCTCGTTCGTGCCCATCGGTGGATGGGCGCATGAAACGGGACGATGATTTGCGCCGGGTGCATGTCCCGGCTTAGCGACGACGCATGCATATCGCCGGGGCTATTGGGTTCCGGCCGTTTTCGAGACAGATCAAGGGTGTTTTTCCTTCATGCCGATCAAGAAGATTCTCGTTGCCAACCGGTCCGAGATTGCCATCCGGGTGTTTCGGGCGGCCAATGAACTGGGGCTGAAAACCGTCGCCGTCTTTGCCGAGGAAGACAAGCTGGCGCTGCACCGGTTCAAGGCCGACGAGGCGTATCTGATCGGGCAGGGCAAGGGGCCGGTCGAAGCCTATCTCCAGATCGACGAATATATCCGCGTGGCGCGGATTTCGGGCGCCGACGCCATCCATCCCGGCTATGGGCTGCTCTCGGAAAGCCCCGAATTTGCCGATGCTTGCGCCGATGCGGGGATCATCTTCATCGGGCCCAAGGCCCAGACCATGCGCGATTTGGGCAACAAGGTCGCGGCGCGCAACATGGCGATCAAGGCCGGCGTGCCGGTGGTTCCGGCCACCGAACCGCTGCCCGACGATCTCGATGCTGTCGAGCGCATGGCCAATGAGATCGGCTATCCCCTGATGCTCAAGGCGAGCTGGGGCGGCGGCGGGCGCGGCATGCGGCGCATTACCGACCCCAAGCAGCTTCGCTCGGAGGTTTCCGAAGGCAAGCGCGAGGCCAAGGCGGCGTTCGGCAAGGACGAGATGTATCTCGAAAAGCTTGTCGAAAAGGCCCGCCACGTCGAGGTGCAGCTTTTGGGTGACGATCACGGCAATCTCGTACATCTGTTCGAGCGCGATTGCTCGGTGCAGCGGCGCAACCAGAAAGTGGTCGAGCGCGCCCCGGCGCCCTATCTCAACGACGAAACGCGTAAGGCCCTGACCGATGCGGCGCTGCGGCTGGGCAAGGCCGCCAACTATCGCTGCGCCGGCACCGTCGAATTCCTGATGGATGCCCAGACCGACCAATTCTACTTCATCGAGGTCAACCCGCGCATCCAGGTCGAGCACACGGTCACCGAGGAGGTGACCGGGATCGATATCGTCAAGGCGCAGATTCATGTGATGGACGGGGCGGTGATCGGCACGCCGGAATCGGGCGTTCCGGTTCAGCAAGACATCGAACTGCACGGCCACGCGCTGCAGTGCCGGGTGACCACCGAGGACCCTGAAGAAAACTTCATCCCCGATTATGGCCGCATCACCGCCTATCGCGGCGCGACCGGGTTCGGGGTGCGGCTCGATGGCGGCACCGCCTATTCGGGCGCGGTGATCACCCGCTATTACGACCCGCTGCTCGAAAAGGTCACCTGCTGGGCGCCGACGCCCGAGGAAGCCATTGCGCGCATGGACCGTGCCTTGCGTGAGTTCCGTATCCGCGGGGTGTCGACCAATCTGGCGTTCCTCGAAAACATCATCTCGCACCCCAAATTCCGCGACAACACCTATACCACGCGGTTCATCGACGAGACGCCCGATCTGTTCGACATCGAGCGGCGCAAGGACCGGGCGACCAAGCTTTTGACCTATATGGCCGACGTGACGGTCAACGGTCACCCTGAGGTGCGCGATCGGCCCCGGCCGCCGGCCAATGCCGCAGCGCCCGTGGTGCCGCAATATCCTTCGCTCCCCCGCCTTGACGGCAGCCGGCAGATTCTCGAGCGCGACGGCGCCAAGGGGCTTGCCGAGTGGATGAAGGCGCAAAACCGGGTGCTGTTCACCGACACGACGATGCGCGACGGGCACCAGAGCCTGCTGGCCACCCGCATGCGCAGCTTCGACATGGACAAGATCGCCAGCGCTTATTCGTGCGGCCTGCCCAACCTCTTTTCGCTCGAATGCTGGGGCGGCGCGACGTTCGACGTCTCCATGCGGTTCCTGAACGAAGACCCCTGGGAGCGCCTGACCAAAATCCGCGAGGGCGCGCCCAATATCCTGACGCAAATGCTGCTGCGTGGCGCCAATGGCGTGGGCTATACCAATTATCCCGATAATGTGGTGCAGTTCTTCGTGAAAAAGGCCGCCGAGGGCGGCATCGACATCTTCCGGGTGTTCGATTGCCTCAACTGGGTCGAGAACATGCGCGTCTCGATGGACGCGGTGATCGAAAGCGGCAAGGTGTGCGAGGGCGTCGTCTGCTACACCGGCGACATGCTGGACCCCGACCGGGCCAAGTACGATCTCAAATACTATATCGCCCTGGCTAAGGAACTTGAAGCGGCGGGCGCCCACGTTCTGGGCATCAAGGACATGGCCGGGCTGATGAAGCCGGCGGCGGCCAAAAAGCTCGTCGCGACGCTCAAGCAAGAAATCGGCCTCCCCATCCACTTCCACACTCACGATACCTCGGGGGCGGCGGCGGCCACGGTACTGGCGGCGTGCGAAGCCGGTGTCGATGCCGTGGACGCGGCAATGGATTCGTTTTCGGGCACCACTAGCCAGCCCACGCTCGGTTCGCTTGTGGCTGCGCTCAAGGGCGGAGAGCGCGATCCGGAACTCGATCCCAAGGCGATCCGCGAAATCTCGTTCTACTGGGAAGCGGTGCGCACGCAGTATCGGGCATTCGAATCCGATCTGAAAGGCGGGGCCTCGGAAGTTTATCTGCACGAAATGCCGGGCGGCCAGTTCACCAATCTCAAGGAACAGGCCCGCTCGATGGGGCTGGAAACCCGCTGGTACGAAGTCGCCCAGACCTATGCCGACGTCAACCGGATGTTCGGCGATATCGTCAAGGTGACCCCCTCGTCCAAGGTGGTGGGCGACATGGCGCTGGCCATGGTCTCGTCCAACCTCAGCCGGTCAGACGTCGAAAATCCCGACAAGGAAATCGCTTTCCCCGATTCGGTTGTCGGCTTCTTTGCCGGCGATCTCGGCCAGCCTCCCGGAGGGTTCCCCCAGGCGTTGCAAAAGAAGGTCTTGAAGGGCCGCACGCCGATGACCGAGCGCCCCGGTTCCTATCTCGCGCCCGCCGATCTCGAAGCCGAACGTAAGAAGGCCGAGGAAGCGACCGGGATCGAGATCGACGATTACCGGCTCGCCTCGTATCTGATGTACCCGAAAGTGTTCATCGAGTTCGCCAAGGCGCAGGATCTTTACGGGCCCACCGAAGTGCTACCCACCCCGGTCTATTTTTATGGCCTGGCACCCGCCGACGAGATCATGGTCGATCTCGAAAAGGGCAAGACCATGGTGGTGCAGTTCCTGGGCCAGTCGGAAACCGACGAGAAGGGCAGGGTCAAGGTGTTCTTCGATCTCAACGGCCAGCCGCGCACCGTCTCGGTGCCCGACCGGCTCAAGGCCGGCGAGATCGTTGCCCGCCCCAAGGCCGCACAGGACGACCCCAGGCAGGTCGGCGCGCCCATGCCCGGCGTGATCTCGACGCTGGCGGTGCAGGCCGGCCAGAAGGTCGAGGCCGGCGACGTGCTGCTTTCGATCGAAGCCATGAAGATGGAAACCGCGCTCCACGCCGAACTGGCCGGAACCGTCGCCGAAGTCCTCGTCAAACCCGGCGACCAGATCGATGCCAAGGACCTCCTCATCAGGCTCGAATGAGCCGGCCCAAAAGAAAAGGACGGTGCGGATAAATCCGGACCGTCCGAGATAGGGAGGAGATCAATCAGGAACCGGCCCGCGCCAAAGAGCGGGCCGATGGGTCAGTGTGTCAGGTAATGATGCCCATGAGCATCAGGATCAGCACCACAACCAGCACGACACCAAGAATGCCGGTGGGGCCATAACCCCAGGCGCGCGAATATCCCCATGTCGGCAGGGCGCCGATAAGAAGCAAAATCAGAATGATAATGAGAATTGTGGAAAGGCCCATTTTACAAATCCCTCACAGTGACCATCATGCGGCTATAAGTGCATCCAGCCGACAATGGTTCCCTTTACGGCCTTTCAAACGCTAAACCCGACGGGCGGTTCCATCGATGATGGGACCTTCACGCTCCGCCGGTGCGTTTCGTCCGGGAAGGCGCGAAACGATCCAGGAAACGACCAGCGGCACGATGATCACGTCATCGACAAGGCCCAGGATCGGGATCACATCGGGCAGGATATCGACCGGCCAGACGAGGTAGAGCGCGGCCAGGACGGTCGCGGCCTTGAGATAGAGCGGGGTGCTCGGGGCCCAGAAGGCTTTCCAGAGCAGGATCACTTCCTTGCGAAAGCGCAGGAAGCGAGGCAGCAGGAGGGAAGCGAAGCTCTTGGTCATGGAAAATAGATAGGAAAGGTCAAGCCGGGTTCAAGTCCGGGGCTGTAACGTTGCGCCGGTTGCCGGGAAGGCTTATGTGTGGCCCGCAAGGAAAGGGTTCCGTGATGGCAGGTCCAGCGCAGCGCAACAGAACGGTCGGGGTCGATGTCGGCGGGGTGACCGTGGGGGGCGGGGCGCCCATCGTCGTTCAGTCGATGACCAATACCGATACCGCCGATATCGAGGCGACGGTGGCCCAGGTGGCCGCCCTGGCGCGGGCCGGATCGGAGATCGTGCGCATCACTGTCGATCGCGACGAAGCGGCCGCCGCAGTGCCCTTTATCCGCGACCGGCTGATGCTGCGCGGCATCGACGTGCCGCTGGTCGGCGATTTCCACTATATCGGCCATAAGCTGTTGTCCGACCACCCCGCTTGCGCCGAAGCGCTTGCCAAATACCGCATCAATCCGGGCAATGTGGGTTTCAAGGACAAGCGCGACAAGCAATTCTCCCAAATGATCGAGATCGCCAACCGGTTCGACAAGCCGGTGCGGATCGGGGTCAATTGGGGGTCTCTCGACCAGGAATTGCTGACCGTGCTGATGGACGAAAACGCAGGCCGCGAGAACCCCTGGAGCGCGGCGCATGTGCAGCGCGAGGCGATCATCCGCTCGGCGATCCTTTCGGCCGAGCGCGCCGAGGAGCTGGGCATGGGGCGCGACAGGATCATCTTGTCCACCAAGGTGTCAGACGTGCAGCAATTGATTTCCGTCTATCAGGAACTGGCCGCGCGCTGCGATTACGCGCTTCATCTGGGGCTGACCGAAGCGGGCATGGGGTCCAAGGGCATCGTCGCGTCCTCGGCGGCGCTGGGCATCCTGCTCCAGCAGGGGATCGGCGACACCATCCGCATTTCATTGACCCCCGAGCCCGGCGGCGACCGCACGCTCGAGGTCAAGGTCGCCCAGGAATTGCTCCAGACCATGGGTTTCCGGCAGTTCGTTCCGGTGGTCGCGGCATGCCCCGGCTGTGGGCGGACCACGTCGACCACGTTCCAGACGCTGGCCAAGGAAATCCAGGACCATCTTTCGACCTCGATGCCTGAATGGCGCGAGAAATATCCTGGCGTCGAGGCGATGAGCGTGGCCGTCATGGGCTGCATCGTCAACGGGCCGGGGGAATCGAAACACGCCGATATCGGAATTTCCCTTCCCGGTACGGGCGAAACGCCTTCGGCCCCGGTGTTCGTCGAAGGCCAGAAGGTCGCGACGCTGAAGGGCGCCGACGTGGCCGATCAGTTCAAGCTGATGGTGGCCGACTATATCGAGAACCGGTTCGGAGCTGGACGCGCCAAGCCGGCAGCCGAATGAGCAGGCTCGTGCAACCGATCGTTTCCCGATCGGACGCCGTGGGTCGGGCAATCATGGCCCTCTGCGCGATTGCGGCGGCCTATGCGGCGTTGTCCACGCTCACGCCCGTCGCCCCGGAACTTGTCTGGCTTTCCACATGGCAGATGCTCGGTTTTGCGCTCTTTGCCGGCATGTTCGCACTCCTGGCGATCCGGCCCCGGCTTTCGGCAGGTGTTTGGGAGCTTTGCTTTCTCAACAAGGCAGGCCTGTTCATCGCCAGCCTTTTCGTTTCCGGGGCACCCGGTGCGACCGAAGCGGGATTGTTCGACGGGGTGCTCGCTGCGCTTATCGCTCTGGCCTATGGGCTGACCAAGGGCTGGCAAGCCTGGGGAAATCGTCCGCGCGCTTAAGCGTTGCGCGATGATGGGCGCACATAAACCGGCGTGTCGCCGCCCATATACTGCGCGGTGTGGCTGAACCGGTAGCCTAGCTTTTCTCCCACCCGGATCGAGCCGGTGTTGTCGGGATGGAAGATGCAAAAGGTGCCTTGGCTCTCGAAATTGGCGTCACCCCATTCCAGCGCCGCGCGGGCCGCCTCGGTCGCATAACCCTTGCCGTGATGATGGGGCATGAGGACCCAGCCGATTTCCGGCTCGCCCGAGACCGGGGGGACCATATCGCGCTTCAATTTTCCAAAGCCCACGTCGCCGACGACATCTCCGGTTTCCCGTTCGATCACGTGCCAGTAACCGAAGCCATACGCCGCCCAATGGCCGATATAGCGCAGCAGGCGCACCTGGGATTCCATTTCGGTCGAGGGCCGGCCGGTGATGAATTCGACCACCGCCGGATCGCTCCAGAGCCTGTGAACGCCATCGAAATCCTCGGGCCGATGACCGCGCAGGATCAGCCGCTCGGTTTCGAGCACCGGCACGGCGGGAAGCATTGGTGTCGGCACGCTCAATAGCTCCTCTGGGCGAAATGACCGATCAGGGCGCGCAGCGGGTCGGCTTTCGCATCGAATCCTTCGAGCGCGTGGAGCCCCTGTTCCACGGCGTGATCGAGTATCGCACGCGCGCCGGCCAGGCCGCGCAAGGCCACGATGGTGGATTTGTTCTGGACCACATCCTTGCCTGCCGTCTTACCGAGAGCGTCGGAGGTGGCGGTGACGTCGAGAATGTCGTCGGCGATCTGGAAGGCAAGGCCGGCCGAGGCGCTAAAGAGCACCAGTGCCGCGCGCTCCTCTTCGCCCGTTCGGCCCAGGATTGCCCCCATCTCGGCGCTGGCGCGGATCAGCGCGCCGGTCTTGCGCGCCTGCATCTGAAAAATGCCGTCCTCGTCGAGCGGGCTGGCTTCGCCCTCGATATCGAGCACCTGACCGCCCACCATGCCGGACGAACCGGCGGCAAGGGCGAGGGTGGCGACGAGATCGGCACGGATCGCGGGGTCCGCATGGGTGGCGGGATCGGAGAGGACGGCGAAGGCTTCGGTGAGCAGCGCGTCGCCGGCCAGAATGGCCAGGGCCGGATCGAACGCCTTCCACACCGTGGGCTTGCCGCGCCGCAATTCGTCATTGTCCATGTCGGGCAAATCGTCATGGATCAGCGAATAGCAATGGATCATTTCAAGTGCCGCGCCAGCGGCAAGGCTTGCTTGCGGCGTTACGCCGAACAGGCCAGCCGACAGCCGCACGAGGAAGGGGCGCAGGCGCTTGCCGCCACCGAGCGCGCCATGGCGCATGGCGGCGAGGAGGCGCGGCGGGCTCCCGGTCCGCTCCAGCCTCTCGGCAAGAAAGGCCTCGATCTGCGTGGCGCAAACGGAAAGTTCGGTCTCGAAATCATATTCGCTCATAGCAGGGTTTGCTAAAGCCTCTTGCTCCATTCTACAAGCGCGGGCGGCGCGATGGACGAGAAAGGGCTGGGCGTGGCCGGGCGCAGAAAACGCAGTTGGAAATTCTGGTTGGCCATGCCGCTGATGCTGGTTGCGGCGCTCATCGCCATTCCGCTGGTCCTGGTGCCGCTCTATTGGGTGGTGCCGCCGGTTTCGACCCTCATGGTCTCCCGCTATGTCACCGGCCAGCCCGTCACACGGGTCTGGCGCGATATCGACGAGATTTCCGATCGGCTCAAGACCGCGGTGGTCCTTTCGGAAGATGGCCAGTTCTGTTCCCATCACGGCGTCGATGTCGCTGCGCTGCGGGCCGAGATCGACAATTTCCTCGCTGGACAAGAGGCGCGCGGGGCTTCGACCATCACCATGCAGGTGGCGCGCAATCTGTTCCTTTGGAACGGCCGATCGGTGGTGCGCAAGGTGCTCGAAGTGCCGCTGGCCATCTATATCGATCTGGTCCTGCCCAAGCGCCGGATCATGGAAATCTATCTCAATATCGCCGAATGGGGGCCCGATGGGCAGTTCGGTGTCGAGGCGGGAGCTCAGGCTGCGTTCGGGACGAGCGCGGAAAATTTCACCTGGCAGCGGGCCGCACTCCTCACGGTTACTCTCCCCAATCCCCATGTGCGGCGCCCTGGCCATCCGACGGCGGGGCTGACCAGCGTGGCGGGAATTGTCGAGGCTCGGGCGCGGCGGTTTTCCTCCAATGCGTCCTGCCTTTTCAATGGGCCGCCAGCGCTATGAGATGTGACGATTTTCGTATGCCCAAGACTAGCCAAGCGCTTGCCGATCCTGTATAGAGCGGCCCAATCCGAACACGGTATGACGGTTTCAGCGTGACCGGCGCGGTAGGACCTCTTTGTCCCTCGTGGGTTGCGCGGCAAGAATGGAGTAGATGGAAATGGCAGTTCCCAAGAGGAAGACGACGCCGATGAAGCGCGGTTTCCGCCGCTCGGCCGACGCGCTCAAGGCCGCAGCTTATGTCGAGGACAAGGACAGCGGCGAGCTTCGCCGTCCGCACCATGTCGACCTCAAGTCGGGCATGTATCGCGGCCGTCAGATTCTCGAGCCCAAGAGCAACTAACGCTTTTGAGCTTCGCGCTTAGACCAAAGCGCCATTGACGGGTTCGCTCGTCGAGATTACGGCCAGTCCTTGAAAAGGGGCTGGCCTTTTTGTTTGCCCGCCATCGCACGGAGGATTTTGATGAGCACGCGGACCGAAACCGACTCGATGGGCCCGATCGAGGTCGATAACGAGAAATATTACGGTGCCCAGACCGCGCGTTCACTCCAGAATTTCGATATCGGTGGCGAAAAGATGCCGATCGAGATCGTCCACGCTTTCGGGATCCTCAAAAAGGCGGCCGCCATCACCAATACCGGGCTCGGCCTTATGGACGAGACGACGCGCGATTTGATCGTTGCGGCAGCCGACGAGGTGATCGCCGGCAAGCTCGACGGCCATTTTCCCCTGGTGGTCTGGCAGACCGGGTCCGGCACCCAATCCAACATGAACGTCAACGAGGTGATCAGTAACCGCGCCATCGAGATGGCCGGTGGCGAGATGGGCAGCAAGAAGCCTGTTCACCCCAATGACCACGTCAATATGAGCCAGTCGTCCAACGACACCTATCCCACCGCTATGCACATCGCGGCGGTGACGGCGGTGGAAGATCGGCTGTTCCCAAAGGTCAGGCTGTTGCGCGATACGCTGGCGAAAAAGTCGCAAGAGTTCATGGACGTGGTCAAGATCGGCCGCACCCATCTCCAGGACGCGACGCCCCTGACGCTGGGCCAAGAAATTTCGGGCTGGGTGGCCCAGATCGATCTGGCGCTCAAGGCGGTCGAGGCGACGCTTCCCCAATTGCGTGAGCTGGCGCTGGGCGGCACGGCGGTGGGGACCGGGCTCAACACTCATCCCGATTACGCGGTGACTGTCGCCGAGGAAATCTCGCGGCTTTCCGGCCATCAATTCGTGACCGCCCCCAACAAATTCGCCGTTCTGGCGGGCCATGATGCCTTCGTCGGCGCTTCGGGCGCCCTCAAGCAGCTTGCGGCGGCGCTCATGAAGATCGCCAATGACGTGCGCTGGCTGGCCTCCGGCCCCCGCTCGGGCCTGGGCGAAATCACCATTCCGGAAAACGAGCCCGGCTCGTCGATCATGCCGGGCAAGGTCAATCCGACCCAGTCCGAGGCCATGACCATGGTCGTGGCGCAGGTGATGGGCAATGACGCGACCATCGGGTTCGCCGCCTCGCAGGGCAATTTCGAGCTCAACGTCTTCAAACCCGTCATCGCCTATAATTTCATCCAGTCGGTACGGCTCCTCGCCGACGCGGCGAAATCTTTCAACGACAATTGCGCCGTGGGCATCGAACCCGATCGCAAGAAGATCACCGAGCATCTGAACAATTCGCTGATGCTGGTCACCGCGCTCAACCGCAGGATCGGCTACGACAACGCGGCCAAGATCGCCAAGACCGCGCATAAGAACGGCACGACACTGCGCGAGGAGGCCATCAATCTGGGGCTTCTGACGGGCGAGGAATTCGATGCCGAAGTGCGGCCCGAAAAAATGGTTGGGCCGCTGCCCGCCAGGAAATAAGGCAGTAGGGCCGGTTGCGACCGGCCCTTTTTTCTGGCCAACGCACAGCGAATAGGGCAGTCTTTTGCCCATGCCGAACCCCGAAAGATCGAGACCTGCCATGTTCGTTCCGCCACTTCTGGCGCTGCCTCTTGTCGTCTATAACATCATGGCGCTGTTCGGCTTTTCAAACGGGGAGGCCTGGGCGGCCCCGATCGCGACGATCACCATGGTGTCCGGTGGCGTCTGGGATTTGACCGTCGGCGATATCTTCATCGTCGTCTCGCTCGTCTTGCTGTTCGGCGAAATCCTGAAGGCCACCCGGTTCGGCAATGCCTCGGTGGTCGATCACATGCTTTCGACGCTGGTCTTTGTTATCTGCCTCGTCGAATTCCTGCTGGTGGGGTATGCGGCGACCTCGGTGTTCTTCATCCTGATGGTCATGGCGCTGATCGACGTGATCGCCGGCTTTACCGTCTCCATCCGCGCGGCGGCGCGCGACGTCCAGTTCGGTGGCGTCCAATAGTTTAGGGTACCTGTTTTTATGGAATCAAAGCAGGTGCCCTAAGTCTTTGATTTATCGTGTTTCCGAACTGAAAAAGTGGAGTCCACTTTTGCTGGAAACCCTCTAGACAGAAACCGACTTGCGGTAGCCCGCCGGTAGCCGGCGCTGATCGCTGGTTTCGATCAGGCGGTAGCGTCTGGTCGCCTCGCTTTCGCGAGTTGTCGCCGCCGCGTGCGGCGACGGCGTGGATGCTTCGAGCAATTGGGTCACGAATGCGGCGGCCTGAAGGGTGGGGCGAACCGAACGCGGCAGCGGAAGGCTCACCGGTAGCCGGTGTGCCGAAACGATCCGCTTGCTCCCCTCGTTCCTGTCCACTTGCGCTTTTCCGTTCCCGGTTGGAACATCTGTCCCAATCTGGCACGAAACACGTGCCGTCATGGTTGAGATGTCGCAATCATCGTGCCAGTTGGCAATGATTTGTTAACGATTGCCACAGCGCAAATGTTGCATGGTTAACGCGCCCGAAGATCGCCGTTAACGAACCGGTAACGGATACGCCGCAATTTTGCGGTTTTGTTGCGGTTTGGAGGGATAACCCTTTCCGGACCAGACCCAAGAGGCCGATCCCATGATTTCCCAATTCGCCCCCGCCCGCCTGACGCGCGTCGCCTTCGTCGCTCTCTGTGTGGGCGCGCTCGCCGCCTGCAGCGGAACGTCCAACACTGGTGGCGGCGGGTTGGCGCCGGGCCTTGTTGCCGAGATCGCTTCGCCCGGCGCGCAGATGGACCGGCAGGCAGCGCTCGGGATCATCAATCAGTATCGCGCCACGCGCGGCGCGGCGCCGCTTGCCTCAGACCCGGCGCTCGATGCGCAGGCGCAGGCCGTTGCTACGCAATACGCCAGCAGCGGTAACCCCCCGGCCAGGCCGGCCGATGCGGCCGCCATGCGGCTTTCGGCTGGCTATACCAATTTCGCCGAAACCTTCTCGGGGTGGCGCAACAGCCCGGACGATGCAAACGTTCTGGCCCAGGGCGATGCACGGCGCGCGGGGTTTGCCGCCGTTTATGATCCCAACTCGGCCTATGGCACCCATTGGGTCATGCTGCTGGGGCGGTAGTGTCCAGCGGCTTTGTGGCCGCAACGACATTCATCCGATTGGCTGCCTGAATCTGCTTGCGCAGATCGGGCACCAATTCGTCCGCTGTCCGGATCACCCGCCGCTCCAGATCCGCGGGCGGCAGGGTTTCGATGAACTGGATGGCAAAGCCGGGATCGAGCTGGCGCACCACGCGGCCGACCGCAGTACCCAGGGCGAGCGGCATGCCGACCCTGACGTCGATATCGGCGGAAACGGCAGCCCCCGAACTCGATATGTCGATCACAAAGCACGGCACGAGGCTCGCATCGGGCAGAACCAGGGTTGATTGGGCGCTTTTGGGCACGATGCGGGTGTGGCGGCGGGCCTCGGAGACCGCGTAATTCTGGAATTTCTCCAGCCAGACGATCTTTTCGGCCATTCGGTGACGGGCTTCGTCGTCGAGATCGAGCGACATCACGAACCCAAAGCCCAGCCGGCGTTGAATCTGGCCGCGCAGCCGGCCCAATTCATTGAACTGGGCGACCACCCAATCGCCGATGTCGCCGGAAACCGGCGCGGTCATCAATACGGTGGCCGGGGAGAGGCGCTGAATGCGGCAGGCGAACAGCGACACCTTGCGGTTGGGTGTCTGGTGCCATTTTTCGAGATGATAACGGCCCCGCATATTGACGAGCACCCGTGTGCGATCGTCTATGGAACTTTGCGGCTTGGCCTGCTCTATGATGTCCCGCGCACCCATTTCGGTGCCTCCACCCCCCTGGGAATGGCCATAAGTATCACTACTGAGTAAACAAGGCCTTTCCGGCGGTGCCGATCCATGCGGAGGATTTCGATGAACCCAGAAGAACGGGCGGACGCAGAGGTCCTTGTCGATGCCAGGGGGCTCAAATGTCCCCTGCCGGTGCTCAAGCTGGAAAAGGCGTTGGCCGATGGGCCGGATAAAGGCCGGATCGTCGTGCTTGCGACCGATCCCGTGGCCCGGATCGATATTCCCTACTACTGCCGCCAGCGCGGCCTCGATGTCGCCATCGAGCCGGTGTCAGGCGGGGCTATGCGCTTTTCGGTTACGAAAACCTAGGTCAGTTGCCTGCAGTCCCGGCGCTGGGGGTCAGCGAGACGATCGAGGAATCCCCAAAGCCGGTCAGATTGTCATTGGCGACCGTGCCGGCGGCGATGACCGGTCCTCCCATCGCGGGACGCGGGCGGGGGAGGGGGATGTTGGCCAAGCGGCCCAGCGTCGAAATCGTGTGGGTGGGCGGCACAATGGTGTCGGTCAGGTAGGAAATCTGGCCGTCGAGCCCGGCCGAAAAGATATCCATGCGTTCCTGGGCATAGGTTTGGGCGTCGGCGCCGCAAATATTGGCGCGCATGTCGACTGGTGCGATGGTGGTGTTGTTGGCAATGTTGACGACATTGACACCCATGCCGCGATAGCCGCCGGCAAATCCGGAGAACAGCATCTGGGCTGTCATCTCGCCGCGCTCGCGCGCCGAGTTGGCGCCCAGCGTCACGGCCATGAGCTGACGGCCGCCTCGGGTGACGGTGGCGACGATATTGAGGCCCGACGAACACACATAGCCGGTCTTCATGCCGTCGGTGCCGGCAAAGCCGGTTAGCAGCTCGTTGTTGGAATGGGAGCGCGAATCGCCGAACGCCACGGTGCGGGTGGAGAATATGGAATCGTACTGGGGAAACCGCGCCCTGATGGTCAGCGCGATCATGGCGATATCGCGGGCGGTGGTCACCTGGGCTGGGTCGTGCAGGCCGTGGGGATTGACGAAATGGGTACCGGTCAGCCCCATCATGGCGGCGCGTGCGTTCATCATCTGCACGAAAGCCGGTTCGCTGCCGGCGATGGTTTCCCCGATCGCGACGGCGATGTCGTTGGCCGATTTGACGAGCAGGATATAGAGCGCGTCCTCGAGGGTGATCGCGGTCCCCACAGGGAAGCCCATCTTGGAGGGGGCCACCGAAAGGGCGTTGGCCGAGGTGATGACAGGCGTCGAAAGCGAGGCCTGGCCGGTTTCGATGGCTTCGAACGCGATGAGCGCGGTCATCAATTTGGTCAGCGAGGCCGGATGCCAGGGAACTCCGGCATCGTTCTGATAGAGCACCTCATTGGTGCGCATGTCGATCAGCAATTGGGGCAGCGCGAAGGCGGGGACGATGGACGCCGTCAGTGAGGCCAGCGCAAGCACGCAAAGAGACAGCAATCGCCGAACAGCAGACACCAGCTTGGCTCCGTTACCGGTCAGTTAATGGGACCAGCCTTGCATAACAGGCCAAATTTGGCAGAACAATGCCCAGCGCCATTGTGTGCCCATCTGTCACTGCCGCTTTTTGCGCGGGGTTCCCATCCGGGCCTATCGAACCTATATCTTTTTGGTGGGCTCGCCAGCGAGGAGGGCGTCTAGCCATGGATACCGGACCCGACGAATCTCAAGTCTGCGCCGCTATGGGCGATATTCTCAATCGCATCGGCGATAAATGGAGCGTGATGGTCGTCGGCCGTCTCGAAGGCGGCACCATGCGCTTTTCCCAATTGCTCCGCGAGATCGATGGCGTTTCCCAGCGCATGCTGACACTCACGCTGCGCAATCTCGAACGCGACGGCCTGGTGACGCGCACCATCTATCCCGAAGTTCCCCCGCGCGTTGAATATCAGCTCACGGAACTGGGCTGGACGCTGACCGGCCCCATTGGCGCCCTCTGGGACTGGGCGACAGTCCATCAGGATGCCGTGGCCCGGGCACGCACCGCCTATGACCACGCCCAGGATCTGTCGGAACGCAAAAGCGCCTGAACCCATAGGGCTTATCGGGCCACGGCGACGTGTAGATGGTCCTGATGCAGCCGATCGGTAAACGAGCGCCCGCGTGGCCCCTCGAGACGCCAGGGCGAACCGATCTGGCGGATTTCGGGTTGGTCGTACAGCCATTCCACGATCTGGTGGGTGAACGAGCCCTCCGCCCTGTCGTCGATGACCAGCGTCTGGTCCAGGCGATAGATATCGACGGCCCGTCCGCGCGTATGATCCGATTGCCTGTCGGTCCCGAACACCTCGAACGGGTGCCCCTGCGACAGTGTCGTCACTCCGAATGGCGTCCGTTCGGCCAATCGCGCCATCACGGCGAGCAGATCGGGGGAGATGGCGCCTGAAAGGATGTCCCAGCGCGCGGAATCGGGCATTTCGATGCGGGTGTCGTTGAGGACGGTAAGGGCGATCTGGGGGATGGGACCGGGCGATGAAACCGTCGTGCCGCCGCTCGACGCCAGCGTGGAAAAGCGCCACGCACCCTGGTCCAGCGCAAGCCTCACATCGAGAGTGCGGATAAAAACCCGCACGCCTTCCGGCGTTCCCACCATCTGTTCGGTCACCACCATCACCGAGGCGGCCTCCTCGCCCAGCCCACCCAATTGCGGATAGAGCACGCGACCCTGCGACCAACTGCCGGGGAAATGGAAGGTCGTCGCCAGCTCGGTGGCGTTGGGGGACCCGAGCGCCTGGAGCCGCGCCGCGATATCGGCCGGAGTTTCCGCCACCGTATAATTGGTCAACGCCAGGGCGATCTGGCTCGCCAGCCGCTTGGCGTTGGGGTGGGTTTCATTGGGAGAAACCGGCTCGGACCCGTTCTGGTGGGGCCCGAGCGGTATGATGGCGGGCGCTTCAGTGCCGCTGGGCGGAGAGAGGATGGATTGGGCGGAGCCGGTTGGGATAAGCGCGCACCACAGTAAGATTGCGCCGATCGTTACCCAGTTCCTCATAAGCACCTGCCTCGTCCAGTATCATCCTGTATTCGCGGAGCACCGCCCCATCCTGTCCCTGGCGCCGGGCGATCAGCCTGCAGCCCAGCTTTTCGAAAAACGGCGTTCCCAGCCCACCCTCTTCGGTGACCAGCAGGGCGCGATGGACGCCGCTGGCGCTGGCGCGCGATTTGAAGGCTTCCACCAATTGCCGGCCCACTCCGCGCCGGCGCGCGTCGGCGTCCGTTACGATATGACTGAGCACCGACAGGCTTCCCCCGCCGCCCTGTTGTCGCGGCGCCGGGGTGGGCAGCAACCCGACATGACGCGCAAGGCCGCGCGTATAGCGGCCCATCCGGGTGCGCGCGAAATCGAGGGCGACCTTGGGGCGGGTGAGGAGCGCGCCACCTCCCGCCATCGCCAATTGGGGCCCGAAATGGCGGGTGACCCACCGGTAATGCTCCGCATTGGAGGTCGTGCCGAACAGGGCGCCGATCACCTCGTCATCGGACCGCGCCACGAGCGCGATACCATAGGGCGAGCGGGCGAAGCTTTCCTGGTAGAGGCCCAGGAAGTGCCGTCCCAGCCGGGGAAAGAGGCCCAGATGAAGGTTCTGCCTGTGCAGCGTTGCCGTCGCC
The DNA here is from genome assembly GCF_036662815.1 of Pelagibacterium mangrovi. Lineage (NCBI taxonomy): Bacteria > Pseudomonadati > Pseudomonadota > Alphaproteobacteria > Hyphomicrobiales > Devosiaceae > Pelagibacterium > Pelagibacterium mangrovi. The sequence goes on from NZ_JBAFXA010000001.1 coordinate 113,855, forward strand.
GGAATGTCGGGCGGGTTGAGGGGCTCGATCGTTAGCATGGCGGCGGTCCTCGCGGCGCGTTAACCTTGATTGAGGAAAGGTTAATGCGCAGGCCCTTGCTATGTTCCCCCCACGCTCCAATGTGCAATGTTGATCTTATAGCGGGGGCCGGTCAGCATGGTTTTTTGAAAGGACGCCGGAATATGAGTCAGGAAATCGAGCTCAAGCTGCAGATCGCCCCGACCGATGCCGAGCGTCTGACCGAATGGGCCGCCGCGCAGGGCGAGGCGGCGATCCGCCCCCTGCGTTCGATCTATTTCGATACGCCGGGACAGGCTTTGACCCGGGCCGGCATGTCGCTGCGGGTGCGCCATGACGGCAGCAAGTGGGTCCAGACGGTCAAATCCGGTCAGGGCGCAAGCGTGGGGCTTTTCGTTCGTGACGAATGGGAAAAGCCGGTCGGCGGGCCGGTGCCCGAGATCGGCGAGGATACGCCCCTCTTCGGCCTGCCGCCCCAGACGCTCGATGCCCTGTCGCCGATCTTTGAAATCCTTGTCGAGCGCAGAACCCAGGATATCGTACGGGACGGCACCACGCTCGAGTTAGCCATCGACAGGGGCGAGGCGGTTGCCGCCGACCGGCGCAGCGGGTTTTGCGAGATCGAGCTGGAACTCAAGGACGGCGCGGCGGACGCGCTTTTCGCACTGGCGCGGGAAATCGACGCCATCGTTCCGGTTCGGCTGGGAACGACGACGAAATTGGAGCGCGGCCTGCACCTGCTCGATGCGGTGGCCGAAAGCGTCAAATCCGAGCCCATACCGCTTTCTCCCGACCAGACCGTCCAAGAGGCTTTCGCGGCGATCGTGGGAAGCTGTCTGCGCCAATATCGGCTCAACGAGGATATCCTGCTCGCTCGTCCGGGCCCCGAGGCGATCCATCAGGCGCGGGTGGCCTTGCGGCGGGTGCGTTCGGCCCTTTCGATCTTCAAGGATCTGACCGGGGACAGCCAGAGCGATCGTTTGCGCGACGAACTCAAATGGCTGGCGGGCGAATTGGGCAAGGCGCGCGATCTCGACGTTCTGCTCCAAGCCACCCAGGACAACGATCTGCGCGCCAAATTGATCGAGGAGCGTACCGCCCAATATGAAGCGCTCGATCAAACGCTCAATGACGCCCGGCCGCGGGCGCTTATGCTCGATTTCGCGCAATGGCTGGCGACGGGTGATTGGCGGGAAAACGCCGATAGCGAGGCGATGCGGCAAGCCGGTGTCGCCGGGTTCGCCGAAACGGCGCTGAGCAAGATTTTCAAACGCTTCAGGAAGCAAAGCGCCAAGCTGGCGAAGCTGAGCGACGAGCAGCGCCACGAGGCGCGCAAGCTGGCCAAGAAGCTGCGCTATGGCGCCGAATTCTTCGGTGAACTCTATACCTCGGGAAAGGTGGGCAAGCGCCATGAGCGGTTTCTGGACCGGCTCGAAAAGGTGCAGGACGGCTTGGGCAAGCTCAACGACCTGGCCAATGTTCCTCAGCTTCTGGACCGCCATGGATTGGCCGGCGCACGCACCGAGATCGACGAAAACCACCGAAGGGCGCTGATCGAGCGCGCCGCCTCGGCCTGCGACGCTCTTATCGAGACCAAGCCGTTCTGGACGTAATTAGTGCATTTTCGCTTTTCGCGGTTCCGAACCGCAAAAGCGGCATCCACTTTTGCCGAAAGCGCTCTGGTGATCAGCCGATATCCTTGATCGGCTTCCAGGTGGCGAAGCGCCAGATGTAGATCACCACCGCCAGAATGACCACGGCAGTGGAAACCGGGTCCACCCAGTCTTCCACGATATGGTAGCCCTCGTGCAGCACGAGGCCGGCGCCGGTCAAAAGCCCCGTCCAGATCGTCGTGCCGACCAGCGAAATGGAGAGGAATTTCCATACGGGCATGGCGGCGAGCCCGGCGGGGACCGAGATCAGCGTGCGGATGGCGGGGATGAGGCGGCCCAACAGCACGGCCCAGGTGCCGTAGCGATCGAACCAGTGGACGGCCATGTCGATGTCGCTTTCGGTGATGGTGGCGACCCGGCCGAACCAGTTGCACAACCGCCGGAACCGCTCGATACCCAGAAGGCGCGCTGCGGCGTACCAGACGCTGGTGCCCAAAAGCGATCCCAAGACGCCGGCGACCATCACGCCCCAGATGCTGAGGTCGCCATTGGCCGCGACATAGCCGGCAAAGGGCATGATCAATTCGGACGGAATGGGGGGGAAGATGTTTTCGATCAGCATCAGCATGAAAATGCCGACATAGCCCCAATCGGTTATGGTGCCGATAATCCAGTCGCTCATGGAAATCCCTTGGACGAATGCGGCCGGGGAGGTGGTGCGGGCGGTCGGAATCGAACCGACACTCTGTTTCCAGAACCAGATTTTGAGTCTGGCGCGTCTACCAGTTCCGCCACGCCCGCGACGGTTATCGCCAGGAGCGACGCGCCGGAATATAGGCGAACCGGACCGTGCGTCAATTGCTGATTTCAAGCTTTGTATCGCAAGGGGCCGGGCGGGCGCTCACGCAGATTTGCAGGCTGGCGGCGACGTCGATAACACTCTAAAGATCGATGAGACCAAGGCCATATCCGGGAACAAACCAATGCCTTCAGCCATGAGCACCGAGCGCAAGGGCGCCGGCGTCGCCCTCGTTCTGGGGCTTGCCGCGATCCTGGGAGCGCTGGCCTTCCAGTTCATCGGCGGTCTTTTTCCGTGCGAGCTCTGCTACACGCAGCGCTGGCCCTATTATATCGGCTTGCCGCTGATCGGTATCGCCTTGCTGGTATGGGACCGGCTGCCCTTGCCGATCCGCATCGGTCTTCTGGGTATCGCGGCGGCGCTTTTTGCCTGGGGCACCTATATGGGCGTTTATCACGCCGGCGTCGAATGGGGCTGGTGGCCCGGCCCGCAAAGCTGCACCGGGGTCGGCGACGATACGGTCATGAGTCTCGATTCGCTCTCCAACCTCCACGATGTGCGCATCGTGCCGTGCGACGCCATCCAGTGGGAGATGTTCGGCATCTCGCTGGCCGGTTTCAACGCGCTGATCTCGGCGGCGATCTTCGTGCTGCTTGTCGCCAGCATCGTGGGGCAGACGCGGCGCAAGGGCTAAGGCTCGAGTTCGATATCCCAGTAGAGATAGTCGAGCCAACTGTCGTGGAGATAGTTGGGCGGGAAGGCGCGGCCGTTGTTGTGCAAATCGTGGACGGTCGGCTGGAAGGGCATCTGCCGGGGGATCATGCCGATTTCCCTGGGCGTGCGGTTGGCCTTGCGCAGATTGCAGGGCGAACAGGCGGCGACGATGTTTTCCCAGGTAGTGCGGCCGCCTTTGGAGCGCGGAATGACGTGGTCGAAGGTCAGATCGTGCCGCGCGCCGCAGTATTGGCACTGAAATCGATCACGCAGGAAAACGTTGAAGCGGGTGAAGGCGGGGTATTTGGCGGGCTGGACGTAGTCCTTGAGCGAAATGACGCTCGGCAGGCGCATTTCGAAGCTCGGACTTCGGACGACCTTGTCGTATTCGGAAACGATATGAACGCGTTCGAGGCACACTGCCTTGATGGCGTCCTGCCAGCTCCACAACGACAGGGGATAATAGCTGAGCGGCCGATAATCGGCGTTCAGGACGAGCGCGGGGCAGGACTGGGGTGACACGTGAATTGTCACTGAACCCTCCGGGGTATGGATCACATCATCCCCGTCGCGCTCCCAAACTCGATTGCGCTCTCACCGCTGCCGGAAGCGCTCCGGCGATTCCATTGCAATATTCTACGCCTCTTGTGACAAGGCTGTGAAGAACTTTGTTGAAAAGGTGTGGGGATATCAGATGCCTAGGCGTTCCCTCAAAAACGTTGTGGCCGCCTCGAGGCCGTCCTGGGCAATCGAATGGCCGGTGCCCCGGGAGATATGGAGCCTCGTGTCGATACCGAGGTCGAGCAGGATCGGCATGGCCACTTCGCTGCCCATGACGGGCATGACATCGTCCATATCGCCGTGAACGAGGAGAACCGGGGGTTTGGAGGCGATTTCGTTCTGGAGTTTTTCCGGCGCGATGACCAATCCCGAGCAGGAAATAATGCCCAGAAGTGATTCGGGCAGTCTCAGGCCGGCATAGAGCGCCATCATCGCCCCTTGGGAAAAACCGCCGAGAATGGTCTGGCCCGGCGTGAGGCCGGTTTGAGCCCAGAGATCGTTGAGGAAGGCGGTGATGACCGGGGCGGCGGTCTCCGCGCCCGCCAGTCGGGAAAGGTCACGGTCGCGTTCGAGATCGAGCGGAAACCATTGATAGCCGAAGGGGTTGCCGCCGCACACTTCCGGCGCGTTGGGAGCGACGAAGATCGTATCGGGGAAGGTGTCGCGCCAGAACTGGCCCAGCCCGATGAGATCGCGCCCATCCGAACCATAGCCGTGCAGCAGGACGACGGCGTTTTTGGCGTTGCCGGAAACCGGCGGCAGCATGGGGCCGGAGAGTTTGACGGGTTTGGTCATCGATTATCCTTAGAGGGCGTCCCAATTGTTTGAATTTTTCATGGCCGAGAAATAGCGCCAGAACATGATGGCCGCCGCGCCGCGATGGGGAGACCATTGGGCGGCGAGGGGGATCAGTTCCCTGGGGAGCGGGCGCGCGGGCAGAGCGAAGGCGTGCTCGACGGCCTTTTGCAGCGCGAGGTCGCCGGCGGGGAAAACGTCGGGGTGCCCGGCGCAGAAGAGGAGATAGAGTTCGGCGGTCCAGGGGCCGATGCCCTTGAGGCTGGTTAGGGTTTCGATGGCTTCTTCGGCCTCCATGCCGTCGACGGCGGAGAAATCCAGCCCACCCTCTAAGACGGCGAGGGCGAGGGCGCGGATGGTTTCGAATTTGCCGCGCGAAAGGCCGGTTTTCCTCAGGGTCTCCTCGTCGAACGCGAGATAGGCTTGGGGAGTTATGGCGCCCAGCCCTTCGACGCGGCCCCAGATGGCGCGGGCCGAGGCGACCGAGAGTTGCTGGCCGCAGATGATGCGCGCCATGCCCTCGAAACCCGGCGGCGAAAGGCGCGGGGCGATCTCGCCGGCCCGTTCGATGGCGGCGGCCAGTCGCGCGTCGAGGCGTCCCAGGCCTTCGAGGTGGAAGGCGAGGGCCTGAGGCGAATCGAGCCGGGGTGGAGCGGAAAGCGCGCTCATGCTAGGGCCTTGGGGTGAGGTATTGCGCGGGTCATGTCTTTTCCATCTCAACCGATTTTCCGCTTCGCGCCAAGCCCGAATGGCCGGCTGCATCTGGGGCATGCCTATTCGGCGCTCTATACCGAACATTGGGCGAAAGCGGTGGGCGGGGTGGCGCTGCTCAGGATCGAGGACATCGATCGGGTGCGGTGTCGACCCGAATTTGTCGCCGCGGTTTTCGAGGATCTGGACTGGTTGGGGCTTTCCTATCCCGAACCGGTTCGGGTTCAATCGCAGCATTTTGACGATTACCGCGCGGCGGCCGATCAGCTTCGGTCCAAGGGTTTGATTTATCCGTGCTTTTGCTCGCGGGCCGAAATCCGGGCGGCGAGCGGGGGGCGGACCGATCCGGACGGGGCGCCGCTCTATCCGGGGACATGCCGGCATCTGTCGACCGATGAGAGGATGGCGGGGCTGAGATCGGGGCGGCCGGTGCAATGGCGGCTCGATATGGGTCAAGCCATTGATGTTGCAAATGAGATTTCGATCCGGGAGGCGATGCCGACGCCGGCCGATCCGTGTGTTTCCCGATCCGCTGACCCGGCGCGGTGGGGGGATGTGGTGATCGTGCGCAAGGATACGCCGACCAGCTATCATCTTTCCGTGGTGGTCGACGACGCGATCCAGGGCATCACCCATGTGACGCGCGGCATGGACCTTTATGCGGCGACCGATATCCACGTCCTGCTTCAGGCGCTGCTCGGGTTGCCCAGCCCGATCTACACCCATCACCCGCTGATTTTGGACGAGGAGGCGGCAAAGCTCTCCAAATCGCGGGGATCGGAGAGCCTTGCCAGTTTGCGCGCGCTGGGCATCACGCCCCAGGACATTCGCGCCCAGTTGGGATTTTAGGCCGCCTTTCTCGCGAAATAGGGCCGCACCGCTTCGGCGATTGCCGCTTCATGGGTGGTGCTGAAATTTTCGCCGAGAATTTTATTCAGCCGCTCGTCCTTCAAGCCGATTTCATTGTCCCAGATATAGCGCATCTCGACCAGACCGCGGATAAGTGGGCTGATGACGCCGATGGCCTTGAGCAGCGTCCAGGGGTAATCGGTCTGCTTGAGGCGGCGGTCGGGGACCGCTTTCTGGATGGCGGCGAAGGTCTGGTTGGGCGTGGCCAGATGTCCAGCGAAATGGAAAGTCTCAAAGCTGCCAAAGGTTTGCCGCTGTTCGGCAAGGGCGACGAAGGCCTTGGCAAGGTCGGGGAGATAGGCCCAGGCATTGGCGGTGTCGCGTTTTGAATTGAGGCAGACGCGGTTCTTTTCGGCTTCGCGCAGCACCAGTTGGTCGAAGAAATCGCCGCCGAAAGCATGGCCGTAGAAATTGCCGGCGCGCAGGATGATGGCCCGCAGATCGCCCGCTTCGGTGGCGGTTTTTAGCATTGTTTCCATACGCTTACGGATTTCGCCGCGTTCGGTCTGGGGGTGCTGGGGGAGGGTGGGGGTGATGATGCGGTCGGTGGCGGCGTAATTGTAGATATTGCCGGGAAAAAGCATTGTTTTTCCGGCACTTGCGGCGATGACGCGGGCCATGAGATTTTCGGCCGCGCCGTTGCCCCATTGGTGGTAGGGCAGGTTGAGGCCGTTGAAGACGAGGTCCGTGCCCTCGGTCGCGGCTTTGAGGTCTTCGAGATTTTCGGCGTTTCCGGCAATGAATTCAACGCCTTGGATGGGATGGCGGTTGGCGCGGGCAAAGCCGCGGACCCGCCAGCCGGCGGCGAGGAAGGCGGTGGCGGCGGCGTAGCCAACACCGCCGGTTGCACCCAGTATGGTGATGGTGTTGAGCGGCATAAAAGGCTCCTGTTGAGAGAATGTGCAGGTGATCGGCGACCCCATTGGGCGTTTACCGCCACCCTTGTGCGAGAGCCCAATCTGGTGCATTCATACTCGGATGGTAATTGGCGAAAAATGCAGAGTTCATATTCAAAAATGAATGGCGCGGTCGACTGGACGTTGTGGCGGAGTTTTTCGGCTGTGGTCGCGCATGGATCGCTGTCGAAGGCGGCGCGTGCCCTGGGCCTGTCCCAGCCCACCATCGGGCGCCACATCGAGGCGCTTGAATTCACGCTCGGCAGCAAGCTGTTCGAGCGCAGTGTTGCCGGGCTGACGCCGACCGAGGCGGGGCTGAGCGCCTATGAGCCGATCCGGCGCGCCGTCGAGGCGATCGCGGAGGCCGAACTGCATGTGGCGGGCAATTCGAGCGAGTTGTCGGGGAGCGTGCGGATCACCGCGAGCGTGGTCAACGCCCATTACGTGCTGCCCGCCATGCTCAAGGTTTTGCGGATCGAATTCCCCGCCATCGATTTCGAGATCGTCCCCACCGATTCGGCGGAAAACCTGCTGCTGCGCGAGGCCGATATCGCGGTGCGCATGTTCCGGCCCACCCAGGGGGATCTGATCACGCGCAAGCTGGGGGAAACGCCTGTCGTGCCCTGTGCGCATCAAAGCTATCTGAAGCGCCGGGGGACGCCCCGGACGGTGGAGGATTTCTATACTCACGATCTTATCGGGTTCGACCGGTCCGAGCTGCTGATCGGGGTGGCGCAGCGGATGGGGTTTGCGCTCAAGCGCAGCGATTTCGCGTTCCGCTGCGACAGCCAGAGCGTCATGTGGGAGATGATCCGGGCCGGGCTGGGGATCGGTTTCGCGCAGTCCAACATTATCAGAGAGGCCGAGGGCGTGGTGGCGCTCGACCTGCCCCTGACCATTCCGCCGCTGGAGGTGTGGCTGACCAGCCATCGCGAGCTTTATACGGCGCGGCGCATCAGGGCGATCTACGATCGGCTGGGGGAATTGATGAGCGAGTGGCTGAAGAGACCGGGGGTCTTTAACGGCGCGGCGAAATGAGGCAAATGCCAATCGATCCTCTGCCTGATACAAGGGCGGAACACTGACGAAGAAAGCAACCCATGCAGACGGCAACCAATATCCTGATCATCCTCGCCATCGGCGCGACGGCGACCATCCTGTTCATGGGGCTGTGGAACATGTTCAAGGGGGGATCGGGGAACACTTCGCAGAAACTGATGCGGGCGCGCGTGATCATGCAGGCGATCGCTGTGGCGCTGTTGATGGCGGCGCTGTTTTTCTTTGGGCCGGGGCGGTGATTTGAGGTGCGCTGGCCGATAGTTGCCGGGGGTGGTTAGTGCTGAGAGGCTGCGCACCCCTCATCCGACCCGGCTTCGCCGGCCCACCTTCTCCCTCAAGGGGAGAAGGGTAGCCCTTTGCAGCGTTTCAGCAGGAACCGAAGCGCCGCAAAAAAAGAGCCCCCTCTCCCCTTGAGGGAGAAGGCGGGGGTGAGGGGTGTGCTGAGCCGGTACGCGGCAGAATGGTGGAGATGAAATGGTCAAGCTCAACAAGGTCTATACCAAGACCGGCGATGACGGGACGACGGGGCTGGTGGATGGGCCGCGGCGGGCAAAGGACGATTTGCGGGTCGAGGCTTATGGGACCGTGGACGAAGCCAATGCGGCGATCGGGATGGCGCGGCTCCATACCAAGGACATGGCGCGGGTGGACCATGCGCTGGCCCGCATCCAGAACGATCTGTTCGATCTGGGATCGGATCTTGCCACGCCAGGGAGCGACGAGGGGCGCGAATATCCGGCGCTGAGGATCACCGCCAGCCAGGTGGAATGGCTGGAAAACCAGATCGACAGGTTCAACGAAGCGCTCGAACCGCTCAAATCCTTCGTCCTGCCGGGCGGCACGCCGCTGTCGGCGACGCTGCATCTGGCGCGGACGATCACGCGGCGGGGCGAGCGGGTGTGCGTGGGGCTGAAACGGGCCGAACCGGAGTTGGGAGGAGAGACGATCCGCTATCTCAATAGGCTTTCCGACCTGCTGTTCGTATTGGGGCGGGTGGCCAATGGGAATGGGGCCAAGGACGTGCTCTGGGAGCCGGGGAAGAATACCGGGATGAGCAAGGAGGGGTAGGCGGTCGGCCTTGCGGTCACGCGGGGGCGGATTGCGGGGGATTGGGGATCGCGGTAATCTTGCCCAAGGCTTTTCGGGAGGAGGTCTTGGACCATGGCCAAGCTGGTGTTCGCATTGAACCAGTCGCTGGACGGTTATGTCGACCACACGGGGTTTGCGCCCGATGCCGTGCTGTTTCGGCACTTCATCGATGATGTGCGCGGCCTTTCGGGCAGTGTGTACGGAAGGCGCATGTATGAGGTGATGCGCTATTGGGACGAGGACCATGCCGAATGGGACGCGGCGGGGCGCGAATATGCGCAGGCGTGGCGGAGCAAGCCCAAATGGGTGGTGTCGCGCACGCTGAAATCGGTCGGCCCCAATGCGAGCCTTGTCGGGGATGATCTGGAGGGCGAGGTGCGGGCGCTCAAGGCGCGGCACGATGGGGTGATCGAAGTTTCCGGGCCGGAGCTGGCGGGAAGCCTGGGCGAGTTGGGGCTCGTCGACGAATATCGATTGTATGTGCATCCGGTGGTGCTGGGTGGGGGCAAGCCGTTCTTTTCGGGGGCCCGGCCGCCGCTGCATCTGGTGGGGAGCGACCGGATCGGCGAGGACGTGATCCGGTTGACGTATGTTCCGGCTTAGGCGGGATTGGTAGTCAGGTGGCCTTGGCTGGCGCGGCGCTGGATTCCGGGAGGGCGTTCGTGCGTAGCTCTCGGGGCCTCCCGGAATGACAGTTGGGTTTTGGACGGTGCGGTGCCCTAACCACAAGCGTTGCCTCAAGCACCGACGTGTCACCCCGGGATTTATTCCCGGGGTCCAGCAACGGATTCTGCCAGAGACCCCGGCCTGCATTTCCTTGATGTCATGAGTTCAATGTTCGAACCCGGCCAGGGTGCGGGCGGCGCGGGTTTGGATGGCGGGGAGGGTGCCCAAGGTGGCGATGAGGCGGTTGCGGAGCCAACGCAGGGTGGGGTTGGAGAGGGTTGCGACGCGGGTGAGGTGGTCGGTGAGGTCCAGAATGCGCGCGGCGGCGGCGCGGCGGTCGGCGGCGTAGGTTTCAAGCGGCGTCTGGGTTCGGGTTTCGATGGCGTCGGCGAGGGCCTGGGAGAGGGCGACGGCATCGCGCAGGCCCAGATTCATCCCCTGGCCGCCGGCGGGGCTGTGGACGTGGGCGGCGTCGCCGACGAGCAGCACGGGGCCTTTGCGGAAGCTGTCGGCCAGCTTGTGGTGGACCTGGAAACGCGAGCCCCAGAGGAGTTCGCTGACCCCGGTGCCGGTGCCGGTGCGGGGGCCGCGTTCGGCGATGATTTTTTCGACATCGGCGATGGTGGGGTTGGATGGGGCGTCGGGCAATTGGGCGACGACGCGGTAGCGCTCGCCCGACATGGGGGCGACGACGAGTGTTCCGGCCTCGGAGAAAAACAGAGTCACCTCTGATTTTTCGATGGGCCAATCCATGCGGACGTCGGCCAGCAGGAACGAACCATAGGTGTGGCCGGGGAAGGCGATTTCGGCGGCACTGCGTACGAAACTCTTTTCGCCATCGGCGCCCACGATGTAGCGAGCCTTTATCGTCAGCGGGCCCTGCGGGCTTTCGCAGACGGCCTTCACGCCGTCGGGGCCGTGTTCGAGAGCGGTGAGGCGGAGCGGGCGGCGGACGGAATGGCCCAGCTCGGCAAGGCGGGAGATGAGGATCTGTTCGGTTTCGTCCTGGGGGATCATCAGGGCGTAAGGTGTTGGCGTTGGGAGAGGGGCGAAATCGGTGTTGAGCAGCACCGTGTCGCGGTCGCGAACGCGGAACCAGCGGGCCTTGATCCCCTGATCGATGAGGCGGTCGGTGACGCCCAGGCCGCCGACCGCTTCGAGGGTGGCGGCGTGGATGACGGCGGCGCGCGAGGTGTTCTGCGCTTCCGCCAGGGCATCGACGATCACGAAATCGATGCCGCGCCGGGCCAATCCGATGGCGGTGGCAAGGCCGGCGGGACCGACGCCGACGATGAGGACGGTGGTTGGAAGGGACGTCATGTGAAGTCTTCCTTGTCAGCATGTAAGCAAGCGTTTACTTATGCTCGTCAGGACTATAAGTCAACAGGTGTTTACATGGTGGCGGAAAAAGCGATGCAGAGAGACGCGCAGGCGACGCGGGGGCGGTTGATCGGCGCGGCGCGGCAGATATTTTCCGAGCATGGGTATGAGAGGACCACGGTTCGCCAGATCGCGGCGGTCGCGGGAGTCAATCCGGCGCTGATCAACCGCTATTTCGGGGGCAAGGAGCAGCTTTTCGCCGAGGCGGTCTCGATCGATCTCGAATTGCCCGATCTCGCCGATGTCGGGCGATCGGAGATCGGGGGGGCGCTGGCCAGCCATTTCTTCCGCCGCTGGGAGGGGGATGAAAAGGACGATCTGCTGCGCGTCTTGATCCGCACCGCCGCGACAAACGAGGAGGCGGCGGCGCGTATCCGCACGATATTTTCCGGACAGGTTCTGGCCATGGTCGAGACCGTCGCGGGGCCGGAGCGGGCGCGCGAGCGAGCCGCGCTGATCGCGACGCAGATTTTGGGGCTGGCCTATGCGCGCTATGTGCTGGGGCTTTCGAGGGAGGACGTTTCGCGCGAGACGATCCGGGCGATGGTGGGGGAGACGCTGGGGCGCTATCTGTTCGGGGCGCTGCCTTAATCGCCTGGCCGGCTGTGGATAGGAGGCTGCTGGGCCCCGGGAATAAACCCCGGGGAGTGGGTGTTGCCTTTCCCGCCGCCGCGGGGCCGCAATCTTGCCGCAATGGTGATGGGCGAAAGAAACTCCGTCATAAAAACGGAGTTTTCCAAATGAAAAAGCTCGCTGCCCTTTCCGCCCTCGCCCTTTTCGCGGCCGCCGGGCCGGCCATGGCCGCCGATGCGATCGGCGTGCCGGCCCCCGCCATTCCCGCCACCCCCTACGTTCCGGTGGTCGACAATTCGAGCGCCTGGGACGGGTTCTATGCCGGTGTCAACGCCGGCTATGGCTGGGGTGAATTCGACGCCGACGGGGTCGGAACCGAGGATATCGAAGGCTGGCTGGGCGGCGCCCAGCTCGGCTACAACTGGAATTTGGACGGCATGGTGTTCGGTATCGAGGGCGATTACCAATATTCCGACATCAAATGGGACGAGACGGTGGGCGGCAACGACATCGATGCCGGGCTCAACCATTTCGGGACCGTGCGGGCGCGAGTGGGCGCCGATCTGGGCGGCTTCATGCCCTATGTCACGGCCGGCCTGGCGTTCGGCGAATTGGGCTATGAGGTCGATACGATCGGCGGTGCCACGATCAGCGACGAAGAATATGGCTTGGGCCTGGCCGCCGGCGCCGGCGTCGAAGCCATGGTGGCCGACAATATCTCGCTCCGGGGCGAATATCTCTATCTCGGCTTCAGCGACACCGAGATCAGCGGTTTCGACGTGGACACCGATATCCACACGGTGCGCGCGGGGCTGAACTTCCACTTCTAGTCATCGCGTTCGGCAAGATATCGAAAGGCCCGGCAGCTTGCCGGGCCTTTTTCATGCGCTATCATGGCCGTGACGGAAAGCAGATGGGAGAAGATCCGTGTTCCTGCCGCTCTATGACAGCAACAAGATCGCCCATATCGAATTTCCGTTCGTCAATTACGGGCTTCTGGCGGTTACAATTTTAGTGTTCCTGCTGCAGATGGCCGGGGGCGCCGAGGGGCTTTACCAGGCTCATATCACCTATGGGATGATCCCGGTGGTGGTGGCCGGAACGGTCGAGGGACCGGCGCCGTGGCTGCCCGACCAGACCGGGCTGGTCACCTATATGTTCCTCCATGCCGACTGGCTGCATCTTTTGACCAACATGCTGTTCCTCTGGGTGTTCGGCGACAATGTCGAGGACGCCATGGGGCACGTTCGTTATTTGGTCTTCTACCTGTTGTGCGGCGTGCTTTCGGGGTTGGCCCATATGGGGCTCAACCTTGAAAGCTATGGGCCGCTGGTGGGGGCGTCGGGGGCCGTGGCGGGGGTGATCGGGGCGTATCTGGTGCTCTATCCGCGCGTGCGGGTGTTCGTGCTCAACCGGCTGATCGTCACCTTTCCCCTGGCGCTGCCGGCCTGGGCGGTGCTGGGGGCGTGGATCGGGATGCAGCTTTTTTATGTCGCCGTCGGCGGCGAGGACGGGGTGGCCTGGTGGGCCCATATCGGCGGGGTGGCGGCCGGGGCGCTGCTGGTTTTCGCGTTCAAGCGGCGCGAGATGCCGATCTGGGGCGGTTAACGGGCGGTAAGGATTTGCCCGGTTAGGATGGGGCCGAAACGCAGAACGCGGGAGACGGGCTCATGAGCGACATCGCAGCGACGGCAGTGGCCATGCAGGCGGCCCAGACACGCCATACCGCGCAGATCCTGATGGTCAAACAGCAGCACCAGATGGAACAGAACCTCGTCGACATGCTGACCCAGGCCGTCGAAAACGCGCCCGCGCCGGCCGGCATGGGAACGCGGGTCGACAGGAGCGCCTGACATGGTGATCCAGCAATCGAGCCAGATCGTTCTCCATCGCCTGGCGAGTCTCGAGGCGCGCAGTCTGGATGCGCGCGGGGCGCTGATCGCCAAGCATCTGGGCGAGGTGATGAACCGGCAGGCGGTCGAAAGGCTCGACGCGCCGAGCGACACTGGCGGGACGCTCGACAGGCGCGTTTGATCGAAAGCGCCCCAAAGGTGCTCATGGGCGCGAGGGGCCGTTAAACATGTTGCCAGGTCCCCGGCCAAAGGGGCTTCGGGTGTGGCATGTTGGGATAGCGGACGAATGCGAGAGGGTGGGGCCTCATGATCGAATTTGCCGATGCGGCGATGAGCCTTGTGGGGGCGCTGGCCTGGCAGCGGCCGGCCGAATTGATGCTGCCCTGCCGCGCCGAAATGCTCGACGCGGCCGGGGTGCGGGCGCTCGATGCGGGGCAATGGGAAGCGCTGGCGGGCGCGGCGCTCGAAGACAATCCGTGGCTGAGCCGCCAGATGGTGCTGGGCGGGCTCGATGCCTTTGGGGCGCAGGCGGGATATCGCGCGCTGGCGCTTTATCGGCATGGCAGCGAGGAATTGATCGGGCTGATGCCGTTCCGCGTGCGCGGGCTGGGGCCGCTGGGCGTGGGAGAGCCGGCGCTCAACCTCTATCAGGTCGGCGGCACGCCACTCATCGCGCGCGATCACGCGCAACTGGCGATGATGGGGCTGCTGGGCGTGATGGGCCAGGCGTCGGGGCTGCCGCGCCATTGGGTGTTTCCCCATGTGGCGGCGCACTCCACCTTCATGGAGATGGTGGCGGTCAAGACCGCGCGGCTGGGGCTGGAGATGGGGTTCGCGGCGGCCTATGAGCGGCCCGTCCTGAGCCGGGCGGCGGGCGATTTCGCCGGGCATGTCGAGGCGGTGATCGGCAAGAAGCGCGCCAAGGACATCGAGCGCAATCTGCGCCGGCTGGAGCGGGAGGGCGAAGTGCGCTTCGAGCGCGCCACCGAACCCGGAGCGGTGGCGCGGCGGATCGAGGATTTTCTGCGGATCGAAGCGGGTGGCTGGAAGGGCGAGCGCGGCACCGCGCTGCTTTCGCGGCCGGCCGATGCCGATTTCGCGCGCCGGGCGTTCGGCGGGATCGGGGCGGCGAGCGGGCTGGCGTCGGTGGATAGTCTGCTGTTCGACGGCGAGCCGATCGCGGTTTCGATCAATATCGCGGCGGGGGAGACGCTGTTCACCCCCAAATGCGCGTTCGACGAGCGCTATCGCAAGTTCGGGCCGGGGATGGCGCTCGAATACAAGGTGATCGAGGCGTTCTTCGCCGATGGGGCCTACCAGCGGATGGACGCGGCGACGACGGTGGACGGGCACGTGATCTCGGGCCTTTGGGGCGAGACGCGGACGATGGGGACGCTGGTCGTGGGGCCGGCCGGGGTGACGACACGCGGGCTTGTGGCGGGCATCGAGATGGCGGCCAGGGGCAAGCGGGCGATCAAGCGGAAGTTGGGGCGGGAGTAAGGGGACTGCCTAAGAAGAGTAGGCCCTAAAGCTTCGGTCTTTCCGCTCGTCATTGTCGGGCGTGACCCGACAATCCGCAGCGCTGCAAAGGGGTGTGGGAGAGGTGTGAGGGATACACTTCTGCTGGGGGTGTAGAAGCCTTGCGGGTCTCCGGGTCGAGCCCGAAGACGACGAAGGGGATGGGGTGGTGCCCTTTGCTGCGGCCCTTCGCTTGAGCTCCGGGCGTTCGCACCTCAAATCGCTCCACCGGAGCGATTTGCCCGGTGGGACGGCGCTCACTCCCCGGGGCAAGCCCGAGGACGACGAAGTGCAGAGCCTGGGGCGGGAAGCTCGCTTGGCTGCGATCCCGCCCCGCTAGATCTCCAGCAGGGTTTCCACGACGCGATGGCCGTCTGGGGTGTCCCAGTGGGCGGGGCCCTGGAGGACGGCGATTTCGCAGCCGGAATCGTCGACGAGGACGGTGGCGGGAAGGCCAAGGGTTACGGCCTCGTTGCGCAGGCGTTCGAAGAGCTGGTAGGTGGGGTCGGCCCATAGCGCGAGGTTGTCGGCGCCGATTTCCTCGAGGAATTCGGCGGCTGCTACAGGGCCGTCCGAGCCGATGTCGAGGCTGATGGCGACGACTTCGAAATCATCCCCGCCATATTGGGCCTCGAGCGCGTCGAGATAGGGCATCTCCTCGCGGCAGGGGGCGCACCAGGTGGCCCAGAAATTGATCAAGAGCTTTTTGCCGGCGAAATCGGCGAGCGTCACCTGATTGCCATCGGCGTCCTGGAAGGCGATGTCGGAATAATCGCGCCATTGGGTTGAGGGCAGGAGGGCGGCGAGTTCGCCGGTCGCGGCGGCGTCGATGGCCTGGGCGGCCTCGGCGCGCACCGGGCAGGTGCCTGCGACGGCGGTGCCATTGCTAACCCAGACCGCCACCGCTATACCTACCGCCGCTGCGAAAAGGCCCGTGCCCAAGATGACGGGGCGTGCCGATTTTCGCTTTTCGTCCTTGTCCATATTCACTCTCGCATAACTTTAGAGGCGCCGATGAGCAACCGCATGTGGGGAGGCCGTTTCGCGTCCGGCCCCGACGCCATCATGGAAGAAATCAACGCTTCGATCGGCTTCGACCAACGCCTCTTTAAACACGACATCGCCGGCTCCATAGCCCACGCCACCATGCTGGAGAAAGCCGGCATTCTGACGCGCGACGATAGGGACGCGATCGTCGCCGGTCTAGAGACAGTGCGCGGCGAAATCGAGAGCGGGGCCTTCACCTTCTCGCGAGCGCTCGAAGACATCCACATGAATGTGGAAAGCCGATTGAAGGATTTGATCGGGGAACCGGCGGGGCGGCTGCACACGGCGCGCTCGCGCAACGACCAGGTGGCGACCGATTTCCGGCTTTATGTGCGCGACGCCATCGACATGCTGGCCGCCCAGATCGAAACGCTCCAGCGGGTGATGGCGGAAAAGGCCGAAGCGGAAGCAGGAACCGTGATGCCGGGGTTCACCCATCTGCAAAGCGCCCAGCCGGTGACCTTCGGACACCATATGCTCGCCTATGTGGAAATGCTCGACCGCGACAAGGGGCGGCTGCTCGATGCGCGCAAGCGCCTCAACGAAAGCCCGCTGGGGGCAGCGGCGTTGGCCGGAACCTCGTTCCCGATCGACCGGGAGATGACGGCAGAGGCGCTGGGGTTCGAGCGGCCGATGGGCAATTCGCTCGATGCGGTGTCCGATCGCGATTTTATTCTCGAAACGCTGGCGGCGTGTTCGATTTCGGCGATGCATCTGTCGCGGCTTTCCGAGGAGCTGGTGATCTGGTCGTCGGCGCAGTTTTCGTTCGTGCGGCTCTCGGACAAGTTTTCGACCGGCTCTTCGATCATGCCGCAAAAGCGCAATCCGGACGCGGCGGAATTGATCCGGGCCAAGGTGGGGCGGATTTTCGCTGCGTTTTCATCGCTGCTGATGGTGATGAAGGGGCTGCCGCTGGCCTATTCGAAGGACATGCAGGAAGACAAGGAAATCGCCTTCGACGCGCTGGACAGTTTCTCGCTTTCACTAGCGGCGATGACCGGGATGATGAGCGATCTGACGGTCAACCGGGACAAGATGGCGGCGGCGGCGGGGGCCGGGTTTTCGACCGCGACCGATCTTGCCGACTGGCTGGTGCGGGCGGCCAATGTGCCGTTCCGCGACGCGCATCATATCACCGGGCGCGCGGTGGCGGCGGCGGAGGCCAAGGGTTGTGGGCTCGAGGGGCTGACCATCGAGGATTTCAAGGAGATCGACGAGCGGATCACCTCGCAGGTGTTCAAGGTGCTGGGGGTGGAGAACTCGGTGAAATCGCGCACCAGCTATGGCGGGACGGCGCCGGCCAATGTCATCGCGCAGGCGGCGGCGTGGCGGGAGAGGCTGGGGGCGTAGAATGAAGCTGGCGATGGTGTTTGACGCAAGCTCAGCGCACCCCTCATCCGACCGCTTCGCGGCCACCTTCTCCCTCAAGGGGAGAAGGGTAGCCCTTGGCAGCGTTTCGGAAAGAACTCTGGCGCTTCCCCAAGAGCCCCCTTCTCCCCTTGAGGGAGAAGGGCCGGGGATGAGGGGTGCACCGAGCTTCAGCATCCGCCACGCCGGAACCGGAAGCGCCGAGCACCCCTCATCCGCCCCTTCGGGGCACCTTCTCCCTCAAGGGGAGAAGGGGACATTGTCGCAGATGCTCGGACAAGAGCGTTCTTTTTTCCCGGCGCTGGCTGCGCTCGAAA
Source organism: Pelagibacterium mangrovi (assembly GCF_036662815.1). Classification (NCBI taxonomy): domain Bacteria; kingdom Pseudomonadati; phylum Pseudomonadota; class Alphaproteobacteria; order Hyphomicrobiales; family Devosiaceae; genus Pelagibacterium; species Pelagibacterium mangrovi. The sequence continues at coordinate 131,741 of NZ_JBAFXA010000001.1, forward strand.
GCAATACCTGATGGTGCATCATTTCAATTATCGCGATGGCGAAATGTTTGCCGAGGACGTGGCGCTCACGGCGATTGCCGATGAGATCGGCACGCCGTTCTATTGCTATTCGGGGGCGACGTTCAGGCGGCATATAAGGGTGATGAGCGAGGCGTTCGCCGGGCTCGATACTCTGGTCGCCTATGCGATGAAGGCCAATTCCAATCAGGCGATGCTGGCCATTGCCGCGAGCGAAGGCATCGGGGCGGATGTGGTGTCGGGCGGGGAGCTCGAACGGGCGTTGCGCGCAGGGATTCCGGCGCAAAAGATCATCTTTTCGGGGGTGGGCAAGACGCGGGCCGAGATGCGGGCGGGGCTGGAAGCGGGGATATTGTGCTTCAACCTCGAATCCGAACCCGAACTCGAACGGCTCGATCAGGTGGCCGGGGAGATGGGGGTGGTCGCCTCGGTCTCCGTGCGGGTCAATCCCGATGTGGATGCGAAAACGCATGCCAAGATTTCGACGGGCAAGAGCGAGAACAAATTCGGCATTCCCTTCGCGAGGGCGGAAGCGGTTTATGCGCGGATCGCGCAAAGCGCCAATCTGCGCGCGGTGGGCGTGGACATGCATATCGGCAGCCAGATCACCGATCTCGAACCCTTCGATAATGCCTTTGCGCTGATGGCCGAACTCGTGGGGCGGCTGCGGGCGGAGGGGCACGACATTCATCATGTCGATGTCGGAGGCGGGCTGGGGATTCCGTACCAGACCGACAACAATCCGCCGCCCGATCCGCTGGAATACGCCAAAATCGTGCGCCGGCATGTCGATCCGCTGGGATGCCGGCTGATCATCGAGCCGGGACGGCTGATCGCCGGCAATGCGGGGGTGCTGGTGACCGGGGTGGAATACGTCAAGCAGACGGACAAGAAGAGTTTCGTGATCGTCGATGCGGCGATGAACGATCTGATCCGCCCCACGCTCTATGAGGCCGAGCATGAGGTGTTGCCGCTCGTCCAGCCGCAGGCCGATGGTGCGACGATCCGCGGCGATATCGTGGGGCCGGTGTGCGAGACCGGCGATTATCTGGCGCTCGACAGGGAAATCGCCGATGTGGCGGAAGGCGACCGGCTGGTGGTGATGACGGCGGGGGCCTATGGGGCGGTGATGAGCTCGACCTACAACACGCGGCCGCTGGTGGCCGAGGTGCTGGTGGAGGGAGGTCGCTGGCACGTGGTGCGGCCGCGCCAGAGCGTGGATGCGCTGATCGGGATGGATAGCGTGCCGGGGTGGTTGGGCCGAACCGATCAGTAATCGAGGAGGGCCAGGAGGCGTTTCCAATCGTGGCGGCCCCCAAGCAAGCGAATGACGCGCACCTCGGAATGCTCGATCCTGTAGATCACCAAATGGCTCTGGTGGACGAGGATGCGTACCGGGGGATTGAATTCGATATATTCTCTGGCCATCGCCGGGTGCGCCAGGATGCGGGCGAAGGCAGCATTTAGTTCCCCGACATAGAGGTCCGCCTGATCCGGAGACCATGTTTGCGCGGTGTGCCGCCAGATATCGTCCAGATCGGAGCGTGCAGCGCGTGTAAGGCGCACTATCGTCGGTTTATTTGACGACATGCTGCTGGCGCATTTCCAGCTTGAACGCTTCGAGATCGAACGGTTGGGGATCGCCGCTTTCGATCCCCTCGGTAATGGCGGCTTGCAGCGTATCGACCGCCATCTGACGCTCCTGATCGCGCCGGATCAGATGGCGTACATAATCGCTCGAATTGCTGTAGCGGCCCGAGGCGCTCTGGTCTTCGACCCAGGCGCGCATCTGATCGGGCAGCGAGATGTTCATCGTGGCCATGTCATTCATCCTTGCACTGCAAAGATAAGAAAATGGCAAACTTTGTCAATCTGGCTTACAGCGCCGACCGTGCCAGGGGGATGATTTCGGCGGGGCGGCCGGACAGGGCGTCGGAGACTTTTTCGACGAGCTGGGCGAGGGAAAAGGGCTTGCCCAGGACGTCGTAAATCAAGGCGTCGAGCCCGTGGGCGCGTTCGCGCTGGTCGGCGAAGCCGGTCATCAAGAGGATGGTGAGGTCGGGATATTGCGACTTGACCGCGAGCGCCAGACCGATGCCGTCCATGACCGGCATCTTGATGTCGGAAACCAGGAGATCGAAACGCCCTTCCTCCTCGGTGGCGATTTCGAGCGCCAGCCCGCCATCGGAGGCTTCGATCACCTCATGGCCCGACATCTGCAGGGCGCGGACCACGAAAGCGCGGACATTGTCATCGTCTTCGGCCACCAGAATGCGTGCCATGGCTTGTGCGCCCTCTTATTGTGTCGTGCCCGCGCCGGCCCCGTTGCGGCCGTCCACAAAGCTCAGTCTAACATTGGTTACGCCCTGCGGCGGGGCGGTCAGTTGCGTATCGATCGCCAGCACGTCGCCGGGCAGGATGTTGCGAGCGGCCGGGGTCACCGTCCATTCGTAGATCACCGTGCCGGACGCGTTCAAAAGGCTTACGAGCACCGACGGCACATAGGCTAATTGATTCGTTATGTTGGAAATCTTAGCGTTGACGATGATGACGCTGGTTCCGTCGCGCGTGGTTCGCAAAGTGTTAATGTCGGTAAAGTCGAGCCCGACCACATTTGTTCCAAGGCCCACAAGGCGATAGAGGCCGTCGAGCTGGGGGAAGGCCGATACGATTTCGGTGCGCAGGGTGATCGCGCCGGCGACTAGCCCGACGAGCGCTAGGGCGATGGTTACCCGGAAGGCGCGGCGGAAGCGGGCGATGGGGAGCTTGGCCAGCATGCCCCGGCGGCGGCGGGCAAGGGCCTCCAGGCGCGCGCTGTTGCCGGCCCGGTCGAGGGGCGCGGGGGCGGGCGGGGAGGGCTCGACCGGCTCGGCGCGCAGGAAAGCTTCGTCGAGAAGGGCTTCCTCGTCCTCGGAAAAAGATATGTCCCTGTCGGACCGAAAGGCGAGTTCGTCATCGGTCGGTTCGGGGTCGGGCTCGGGGGCGAGGGGCCGGGGAAAGGTCGGGGTCGCGTACCAGAGCTCGGAACACGCGGCGCACTGGACCTGCCGGCCCGCCGCGCTCAGCGCGTCGGACGCCACCTTGTAGCGCGTGTGGCAATTTGGGCAGGTGATGATCACGCGCTTTGGCCGGACCGTGGGGTTGATCTTGACGGGGAGACCCTAGGGCTGTGGGGTTAAAACTCTTGAAACGGGGCCTTGATGCCGCCACGAGGATTTGATGGCTGATCGCCGGTCCACAGAAACGCTGCGATGATCGCAGTGGCCGGGTCGCGTTCCCGAACCCAAAAGTGGTATCCACTTTTGCTGGAAACGCCTTAGTGATTCGCGGAGAAAAGCGGTTTGATCGCGTTCGAAAATGTGGGGCTCAGATATGGCCACGGTCCGGAAATCCTCAAGGACCTGACCTTTTCGATCTCGCCGGGTTCCTTCCATTTCCTCACCGGTCCCTCGGGATCGGGCAAGACATCGCTGTTGCGGCTGCTGCTGCTGTCGCTCAAACCGACGCGCGGATCGGTCTCGATGTTCGGCGAGGACGTGACGGCGCTCGACCGCGACCGGCTGTTGCAGATGCGGCGCCATATCGGCATCGTGTTCCAGGAATTCCGCCTGCTCGATCATCTGACGACGTTCGAGAACGTGGCGCTGCCGCTGCGGGTGCGCGGGCAGACCGAGGCCAGCTATCGCTCCAATGTGGAGGAATTGCTCGACTGGGTGGGGCTGGGCGACCGCATGGAGGCTCAGCCGGCGGTGCTTTCGGGCGGGGAAAAGCAGCGCGCGGCGATCGCGCGGGCGGTGATCGGCAACCCCGATATCCTGCTGGCGGACGAGCCGACGGGCAATGTGGACCCCGAGCTTTCCGAAAGGCTGCTGCATCTGTTCGAGGAGCTCAACCGCATGGGGACGACCATCATCCTTGCGACGCACGAAGTGCAGCTTCTGGAAAAGTTCGACTATCCGCGCATGCTTTTGAACGACGGGGAGCTGACCATCCATGAGTGAGGGGATCAAGCTCCGCTTTCCGCGGCCCAACCCGATCGTGCCGGCCCAATCGGTGGCCGGGCGCACGCTGATGCTGTTGATCGGCATCATGACGTTTTTGTCCTGCGTCACCTTCGGGGGCGTGCTGCTGGTGCAAAAATCGGCGATGGGGTGGTCGGCGGAAGTGGGGCGCGAGCTCACCATCCAGATCCGCCCGCTCGATGGGGAGGTGATCGAATCCAATCTGCGGCTCGCCGTGTCGCTATCGGAAGCCGTGCCGGGGGTGGCGAGCGCGCGGGTGCTCTCGATCGAGGAGAGCGAAGCGCTGCTCGAACCCTGGCTGGGGCCGGGGCTGGACCTTTCGGACCTTTCGGTGCCCCGGCTGGTGATCGTTCAGCTTTCCGACCCCAATGCCGCCGATATCGCGCGGCTGGAAAACGAGATCGCCGCCATTCCCGGAGCGACGCTGGAAACCCACGCCGCCTGGCGGGTTCAGCTCAACACAATGGCCGGGACCATCGTGGTTTCGGGGATATTGGTGCTGGGGCTGATCCTGGTTGCGACAGCGCTCGCCATCGTTTTCGCGACGCGGGGGACGATGTCGACCAATCGCGAGATCGTCGACGTTCTCCATTTCATCGGGGCTTCGAACCGGTTCATCGCCGGGGAGTTCCAGGGGCGGTTCCTGCTGCTCGGGCTCAAGGGCGGAATCGTGGGGGGGCTGGCGGCCATCGTCTTTTTCATTGTTTCGGGGATGGCGATGAGCACCGTCGTGCCCGAGCAATCGAGCGCGCAACTGGGCATATTGTTCGGCCAGTTCGCACTGGGGATTTCGGGCATTCTGGGGATCGTGGGCGTGGTGCTGGTGATCGCGGGGCTGACGGCGATCACCTCGCGGTTGACGGTGAGACGCTTCCTCAGCCAGATATCCTGATCGTCCGGAGAGGACCCGCATCATGATCCTCCAGGCCATCCGTTCGCTGGTCTTTTATCTGGTGTTTTTCATCCACACGATCCCGCTGGCGATCGTGGTGGGGTTGATGGCCAAGCTGACGCCAAATCTCAAGCAGGCGGGCTGGGGCATCGCGCAATACTGGAACAGCGCGAATTTGTTTTTCCTGCGCTGGATCGTGGGCATCCGCACCCATGTGACCGGGACCGAGAACATCCCCCAGGGTGGGGCGATCATCGGGTCCAAGCACCAGTCGGACTGGGATATCTTCGCCATCCTCCCCCATGTGGGCCATCCCGCCTTCATCGCCAAAAAGGAACTGCTCGACATTCCGCTGTTCGGCTGGGCGGCCAAATGGATCGATACCATTCCGGTGGACCGCAAGAAGGGCAAGGAGGCACTGCCGGCCATGATGGAGCACGCCAGGGGCGCGCTCGAACGCGGCTGTCGGGTGATCATCTTTCCCGAGGGCACGCGCCGCGCACCACTCGACGAGCCGGTCTATCGCAATGGTATCGTGAGGATGTATCTGGCGCTCGGCGTGCCGGTGGTGCCGGTGGCGCTGACTTCGGGGCTCTATTGGGGACGCAACAGCCTTGTTTTGTGGCCGGGCACGGCGCGGGCGAAATTTCTCGAGCCGATCCTGCCGGGGCTGTCGGGGGATGAATTCTTAAAGACGCTGATCGCGCGGATCGAGGCGGAAACCAACCGCATGGTGCTTGAGGACGCGCGCAAGGGATTGGCGCGGCCGATATCGCCCAGGCTGCGGGAACGGCTCAATGCGCTGGAAGCCGAAATCGGCGATGAAACACGATAGATGGTGTTTTTGACGGCTCAATATACAACATATTGACAAAACCCTCGGGCAGTGAGACAAAAATACGCGACGGCGGGTTGACAGTGGGCGTCCGTTTGTTCTAATTTTGTTCTTATTGTTCAAGCCGGTTGACGATGCCGTGGGATGCGGGATCGCGTGGCGGGCGCGGGCACAATTGCAGGCCGTTTGACGAGGGTGGCCATGATCGGGTTCAAGAGCATTGTGGATGCGGGCGAGAGCGAAGCGTCCGCCCTGTTGTGGACGGGGCGTTCGGGGCGACGCTATCGGATGACGCTGGTGGGCGAGGCCGGCGCGGCGATGGCGCCCGAAACGCTCTATGCACTCGAAGACGAGGGTGTGATCGGCTGGGCGGGGACCGCAGAGGATCTGATCGGCGACCACGCGTCGCGCGCGCGGTTCCGGCGGCTGAGCGCGCTTGGGGCGCGGCTTTTTTCGCTGGTCACGCCCGCCGATCCGCTGACGATGATGACGCTTGTCTGGGATCTCGAAGGCAGCCGGCATTATGCGGGGCGCAGCGCGGCATAGGGGCCTGCGCGGCGAGCCGTGGCGGGGTCGGGCGTGTCATATATCCGTCTTTGAAAGCCGCCAAAGTCGGCCCAAGGCGCGGCAAAGGCCGGCGCGATAATGGAGGCCGGACGATGACGACGATCGCGAAAACCTATATTGCCCTGGCTTTGGCGATCGGCGCCGGACCGCTCGCCGCACAGGAAGCGCCGCAGGACGGATCGGTGCGGATCGCGACGTTCAATGCCTCTCTCAACCGGGGCGAGGAAGGCCAGCTTGCCGTGGACCTTTCCGATCCTTCGGCGATCCAGCCGGCTCGCGTTGCCGAAATCATCCAGCGGGTCAATCCCGACGTCATCCTCATCAACGAGTTCGACTATGACGAGGCCGGGGAATCGGTCTCGCTGTTCATGGAGAATTTTCTGAGCCAGGGCCAGAACGGGGCCGAGCCCTGGGTGCCGGCGGGGTGGTTCAGCGCGCCGGTCAATACCGGCGTTCCCACCGGGCTCGACCTCAATGGGGACGGGGAGACCGACGGTCCGGACGACGCCTTCGGGTTCGGCATGTTCCCCGGCCAGTACGGCATGGTCGTGCTTTCGAAATTCCCGATCCTCGAGGACGAGGCGCGCACGTTCCAGAACTTCCTCTGGCGCGACATGCCGGACGCCCGGCTGCCGGTCGATCCGGAAACCGAGGCCTCCTATTACAGCGACGAGGTGCTGGAGGTTTTCCGGCTGTCGTCCAAGAGCCATTGGGACGTGCCCGTCGATATCGACGGACAGACGATCCATATTCTGGCCAGCCATCCGACCCCGCCGGTGTTCGACGGGCCGGAAGACCGCAACGGCACGCGCAATGCCGATGAAGTGCGGTTCTGGATCGATTACGTGGCCGGTGCAAATTACATGGCCGACGATGCGGGCGCGACGGGCGGGCTTGCAGCGGACGCGCCCTTCGTGATCGTCGGCGATCTCAATCTCGACCAGAACGATGGCGACGGCATCCGCGAGGTCGGCGCGGCGCTTCTGGCGTCCGAACGGGTGCAGGACCCCGAGCCCAGGAGCGAGGGCGGACCCGAGGATTCGGAGGCCGATGGCGGCACCAATCTCGACCACACCGGCGATCCGGCGCTCGACACGGCGGACTTCTTCGACGGCGAGGGCGGCTCGGGCAATATGCGGGCCGACTATGTGTTGCCCTCGAGCGAACTGACGGTGACCGGCGCGGGCATCTTCTGGCCGACCCAGGCCGATCCGCTCGCCGAACTCCTGGGCGAAGAGGATGCCCAGACGTCCGATCACCGGCTGGTGTGGGTCGATATCGCACTGCCGTAGGAGTTCGGCGGCTTACGGGAAACGGGAGCGGAGGGTGCTGACGCCCGCGTGGCAAGGCTCGCCTTGGCATGGGCGCAAATGACTGCTTCCCAATCCCATTTCAGCCGTTCGACCACGTTGCTCTTCGCACCGAAACCAGTCATTGCTCCGAGTTGGTGCTGATCGGCTCATTGCCAACGCATAAGTGCAATGGGCAGATTAAAGGGAGACGGCGAGCCGTGAAGAAATGGACCCTTGGCAGCGCGCAGGTTTTGGCCCTCGCCGCTCTTTGTGCCATTAGTGCGGAGCTATTGGCCGCATACTCCGACAGCACTGGCGATATTGGTGCCGTTCTTTTCAACTTGATCTTCTTCATGGCGCTTTACGGGGCGCCTGCCTTGCTCATTCGCGAGTTGGCGCGGCGCCTGGGATGGGGTTGGCCTTCCCTTTTACTTCTCAGCGCCGCTCTCGGAATTCTCCAGGCCTGCATCATCGATCAGTCTATGTTTGCGGACCAGTATGGCGGATATGCAGGCTGGGAAGAGAGCAGGTCGGCAACCTTGATCGTGCCATTCGGCATCAGCGCCTACAACGCCTACAATTTCATCATCGGCCATATTATCTTCAGCTTCGCCGGGCCGATTGCAATAGCGGAAGCTTGGCGGCCCAACCGTGCGCAAGCTCCGTGGCTGCGCCCCTTTGGAATGATCGTTGCCGCCATTTTCTATGTGGGCTCGTCCGCCCTGATCATGGCGGATCCGGGGTCGCAAAGCGCCTCTCAAGGCCAACTGGTGATTTCATGCATTCTTGTTGGAGCGTGCGTGGTCGGAGCTGCTGTTATCGGGAGCCGCGTGGAGAGCAGCCATTTGGCATCGGCCGAACAGGTGGACCCGCTTGTGTTGCTGCTGGTGACGTTCACTGTGGCCGTCGCCAGCATGTTTGCAGGAGAGGGCTGGTTAGGCGTGGCGGTGGGGCTGGGTTCGACGATTCTAATCGTGGCAATGGTTATCTGGAGGAGAATTCGATTTATCTGGACACCGGCGCACTATGCGGCTGTTGCACTCGGTTATCTGCTCAGTCGAGGTGTTTTGGCCTTCACTTATTTCCCGCTGCTGGGTGAGGTAGAGCCACTGCCCAAATACCTGCACAACGCAGCGATGTTGGCCATCGTGCTTGCTGCAGGTGCACTCGCGCTGAAACCTGGCCGTCCGGCAATGCATGCGGGCATGCCTGGCGAGCGAGCGCAATAAACAGCATGGCTAAAGCAAGCCAAGGCTGTCTGAACGGCTCAGTCGCCGAAAGCCGACTGTCCGCAATCCACCCCATAGCGGTCGTCCAGAAAGCCCCAGCTGATTTCTAAAATCGGACATTCGGTGCGACGGCAACCCCGAGCTATCGGTTCGAAGATACCCGATGTCGCGATGCTTTCTCTCGGTTCCCGCAGGTCTGCATGCTGCACCAGCGTCGCCTTCCACCGCGGGATGTATCCACGAACAGCCAGCCGCATCGTGGACAGGCGTGCAATCTCCGGCGGGGCAGGACAATGGAGGCTTCGACCGATATGGTCGCCAGGAAAGCGGCGATGCCTTTGGGATCGTCAAAATGCGCAATTTCGGGCGTCGCACTGGTCGCGCGTGGCCTCAGCCGATGTGTGGCGAAGCCTTCGGCTGCCTGCTCGAACAAAAGACCCAAGGCGTCCGATGCCGGCGGCTTTTCCGCAGCAAGCGCATCGAAAACCAGGAATGATGCCTCTCTCAGTTTCCGAACGTTCTCCAAAAATTCCGGGTCCAGGATAGCCGAAATCGCGTTTGCCTGAGCCCCGGTGGCCAGCCCTGCGAACTCGAGCCAGTTCCCGACATCCTGCGGCGCGTTCAACAGATCATTGTCGTCGGCCGGCATGTGCCGGGTGAAGACGGTGTTGGTGAGATCGATCGCCGGATTGCCACCTATGAAGTGCTCTGCCGTCCAGACGGTGGGCGATTTTTCAGGCATGGAACTTAACCGTATAAATTGCATTATGCGGTTACGTAACCGCTATAATCATGTTAAACGGTTTTCTGCTTTTTGACCAGCAGCACGAGAGAGGGGCCATGCGCGCGAGCAACGCAATCACCCATCACACGATCGATATCGATGGCGTTGATCTGTTTTACCGAACGGCAGGGCAGCGTGGCGCACCGGGGCTGCTGCTTTTGCATGGTCAGCCGTGCTCGTCGTTCTATTTCCGTAACGTGATCGGCCCGCTATCGGACGTGGCCCATGTCGTCGCCCCGGACCTGCCGGGCTTCGGCTTTACCGAAGCGCCCGAGGACTATCCGTACACCTTCGACGCCATGGCTGAAACCATGGACAAATTGCTGGCCGAAATCGGCATGGATCGGTTCTTTCTTTACGTTCATGATTTCGGCTCGCCTGTCGCCTACGCCCTGGCGCTGAAATATCCCGAACGTGTGCTGGGGCTGATCGTTCAAAACGGCAACGCTCATGAAGAGGGCCTTGGCGAGCCCTGGAATCTGGTGAAGTCCTATTGGGCCGATCCGACGCCCGAAAACCTGGCGAAAATGCCCGAATGGCTGAATTTTGAAGGCGTAAAGCATACCTATGTCGGCGATATCCCGGAGCGTCTGGTGCCGCTTGTGGCGCCGGATGGCTGGCATCTCGACTGGGAACGCATGAGCCAGCCAGGACGCATTGATATGCAGCTCCGCATTTTCGCCGATTACAGCGCTCATGCGGCCCGATTTGAGTCCTATGGCGCTTATCATCGCGACCATCAGCCTGCTGTACTGCTACTTTGGGGGCGTCACGACCCATACTACCAAATCGCAGAGGCCGAAGCCTATGCCAGGGATCTGGATCGGATCGACATGCACTTTTTCGACGGCACCCATCTGCTGCTGGAGACCCATCACGAGGAATGCGCGCGCATGATGCGTAAGTTCATTCTCGATGCGCAACGCGAGGAACAAGCATCCTGACGCACTCGGGTTCGGGCCGGGTTAGCCTTGGCAGGCGCTAGAAGCCCTTTTTGCTGCGCGAACTGATGGCCAGTTTCTCGACGAGTTCGTCGGTGATGGGTTTGCCCGCCGAAAAGGTGATGCCGGTTTTGGTCGCCTTGAGGTTCAAGGAGGCGATTTCGTCGGCGTGGGCGGCGATTGCGCCTGGATCGACATAGAGACCGCATTGTTTGCTGAAGGCGGCGTAGCCGGCGATGATCGTTTCTTCGATCTGAAATCCGGGCATATCGTATTTCATGACTTCTTCGGCGTCCGGGAGCGCCTTGGATAGCTGTGCGCGCAGCCGGCCCAACAGGGTGCGGAACTGCTCGGGTGCGGCGGCGATATAGGCGTCATGGCCATCTTGTGTCATTGGGGCAGTATGCCTTTTGCAACGTCCGGGCTCAAGGCCGGCACCAGAAGGTCGTCCAGGGCGCGGACGGCGAGGGCGGCGAGGAGGGTGCCCAGGATCGTGAGGCTGGCGCGTTGGATGAAGGCAAAGGCGGGGTCGGAGGTGGTAAGGGCGCTGCCGACCAAAGCGATCATGATTGCGGCGGCATCCTGATAGGCCATCGAGGGCAGGCGGCCGACCGACATCTTGTGGGCGAGCCAGAGGGTGGGCAGGAAAATCAGGCCGGCGAGCACGGCCAGATGGGCGCTGATCGAGAGCGCGCCCAGGACCAGCAGCGAGAGCGTGCCGCCCAGCAGCACCGAAAAGCTGCGTTGGGCGGCTTCGGCCCAGATGGAGCGGCGCGTGGAAAAGACCAGGACGAACATGCCGCCGATGGCGAGGATAACGTTGGAAAAATCGAGGATCGTGAACAGAAACAGGGTGTAGATCACCATCACCCCGGCGCGGATCAGGGCGCGGGGCACCCGGCCGGGCTCGGGGGCGGGGGTGTAGATATCGACGTTGAGCTCGCGGGTGCGCGGGGGGAGCAGGAGGTAAAGGAGCGGCGCGACGATCGCTACGCATAAGGCCGCCTTGGTCATTTCGGCGCGCATGAAGGTCATGGCCTGATAGGAGCCCAGGCCCATGATGGACATCAGCGCGGCGGCGACGATGAACAGCATGCCCATGGCGTTGCCCGTCGCCTGGATCAGGTAAAAGCCCAGGAAATAGATGAGCGCCATCACCGCGAGCAGGGCCAGGGGGATCTGGTAGAAGACCGCCACCACGCCAGACATCAGCCACAGCATCGCCGAAAAGGCGATGGGGGCGCCGAGCGCGCGGCGGGGATCGAACGCCTTGCGGTTGCTCGCGGTGAGCGAGAACATCAGGGTCGGGTAGATCATCATCATGGGCGAGCGCAGCACCATGCCCAGGACGAACCCGATCACCGGCATCAGCGCCAGGCGCACGGCAAACCAGGGGTCGTCCTCGATCAAGGGGCGGGGGGCGACGAACATGGACTGGGGCCTAATAGAGATAGGAAAGATAGGCGCCGGCGGTCTGGAGAGCCGAGGTGATCCAGGCGACGGGGTTGCCAGTTCCCATGGCGTAAACCGCGGCATTGGCTTTGGACCCCATGCGGACGTTTTGCGGCCAGGTTTCGGTGGCGGCCAATTCGATCTGGACGGGGATGGTGCGGGCGGGCTCGAACCAGCGGGTCGAGGCCTGGTTCTGGGGCAGGCCGTTGGCGGCGGTGCGGCCGGGATCGATGCCCCAGGCGATGCCGAGCACGCGGCCTTCGAACGTGCGGCCGGGAACCGCGTCGAAAACCACGCTGGCCGGATCGCCCACATCGATATTGGCCAATTGATTCTCGCGCATATCGACGACCACCCAGGGGGTGTGACCTTCGATAAAGGTGAGGGCCGGGGAGCCGGCATTGACGAACTGGCCGGCGGTGAGCTTGAGATTGGTGATGACCCCGTCATTGGGGGCGGTGACTGTGGCGAAATCGCGGTTGAGGCGGGCCTGGTCGAGCTGGATGCGGGCCGCTTCGACCTGGGGGTTGGGGCCGCCTGCCTCTCCGGTCTGGGTTCTGGCGCGGGCCAGTTCGGCCTGGGCGGCTTCGACGCTGGAATGGGCCGAGGCGAGCTGGGCGTCGGCGGCATCGAGCTGGGCCTGGGTGGCCAGGCCCCGATCGAACAGGGCGTGCGAGCGCTCGGTGTTTGCTTCGGTGTTTTCCAGCGTCACCTGCGCCTGGGCGAGCTGAGCCTGGGCCCCGGTGACCGAGAGCGAGCTGGCCTGGGCACCCAGCTCGGCCTGGAGCAAGGCCACTTCGGCCTGCCGCAGGGCGAGATCGAAGGGGGCGGGATCGAGAGCAAAGAGCGGATCGCCGGCAGAGACCGTCTGGTTGTCGGCGACATAGACCTCGACGACCTGGCCGGCGACACGCGGCGCGATCTGGGCGGAAAAGGCGGTGACCGAGCCGGTGGAACTTGTCGGCGCGAAAAGATCGCCCATGACGTGCCAGGCCAGAAGCCCCAGGATAACAAGGAGCGCGACGAGACCCACGCGGGGTGCGGCGCTGCGGGGCTTGCGCTGGGGCGTAGCCTCGGGGAGAGCTTCGGCCGGGGTGGCGGGAACGTCCTCGGGCACGGGCAGGCGAGTGCTGATCTGGGCGGCGGCGGTCGACAAACCGGACTCCATCATTGAAACGTGAAGGGCAAGAGATTATAGCTATGGGCAAGAATCTTAATGATGGAGATAAGTGATGCGCTTGCGTTCGTCAAGTGAAGGCACCGCGCGGGACCGGGATTCGTTTCGCATCGGGCTGGCGCTGCACGACATGGTGCAAAGGATGGTGACGGCGCGCGAGCGTGCGGCACGGGACGAAAACCTGCACCCCACCGATTTCGGGTGCCTGGGATTTCTCTACCGTGCGGGGCGGCCGGTGAGCCCCAAGGAGATCATCGCCTTCATGGGGCTGACCTCGGGGTCGGCGACGGCGCTGCTCGACCGGCTGGAAAAGGCCGGCTATGTGCACCGTATCCCCAATCCGGACGACCGCCGCTCGGTGCTGGTCAAGCTCGATGAGGCGCGGGCGGCGGTGGCGCTGGAGCGCTATCGCGAGATCGCCGAGACCTACAGGCAAGCGACCGACAGGCTGGGGGACGAGCAGATCGCCGTGATCGCCGATTTTCTCGAGCAGATGTCGGCGCTGGCCAAAAAGGCGGGCGAGGGGAAGGCCTAGGGTCAATCGATATTCAGTTAAAAATGACGCCAATAGCCTCGCTGGCTGTGGATAGGCTGCTGCTGGACCCCGGGAATAAATCCCGGGTGACAGGGGTGGGAGCGCGCGTCCTGTTTTCTTTTGCGTTGCGATTTGGTAAGCGAAGTTCGCGTGGTCCCGTAGCTCAGCAGGATAGAGCATCAGATTCCTAATCTGAGGGTCACTGGTTCGAATCCAGTCGGGATCACCAGACTTTATCGCCGAAAATGGTCGAGGCTTTGCCTTCCGAAATGGCTATCGCTACGTCATCCGATAGCCGATGATCGGTTATATACCGGGCAGGCCGGTCCGGCCGGGAACCGGGGAAAGGTCATCGATGTCCAGGACAACAATCCAGACGTTCAGTTTCATCGCCCTTGTCGTGGTCATCACGGCCGCCTTTGTGTGGTTGTTGCTGCCCTTCTATGGCGCCATCCTGTGGGCGGTCATTCTGGCCATTCTGTTCAATCCCCTGCAGCGGCGGCTGGTGGTGAGGCTCGGCGGGCGACGCAATGTGGCGGCGGCGCTGAGCGTTTTGGCCTGCATCGCCATCGCCGTCATTCCCGCATCGCTGATCCTGGCATCGCTGGCCATCGAGGCCGCCAGCGTCTATCGCCGCATCAGCGCCAGCGAAGTGGACCTTTCCCAGATCGTGGCGCAGATCCAGGGGGTGATGCCCGATTTCATCCTCGATGCGCTCGCGGCGCTGAACCTGGGCAATCTTGCCGAGCTTCAGGAAAGGCTGTTGTCCCTGCTCTCGCAAACCAGCCAGATCCTGGCGGCGGGGGCGCTGGGGTTCGGGCAGGGCACCGTCCAGATTCTGATCAGCCTGGCCGTCATGCTCTATCTGTTGTTCTTCCTGTTCCGCGACGGCAAAGCGCTGGCCTATCGTGTTCGCAAGGCCATCCCGCTCGACGACCGGCGCACCGACCATATCGTGAGCAAGTTCGTGTCGGTCGTGAAGGCGACGGTGAGGGGCAATGTCGTTATCGCGGTGATCCAGGGTTCGCTGGGCGGGGTGACCTTCTGGCTGCTCGGCATCGAGGCTCCCCTTCTCTGGGGGGTGGTGATGGCGGTGCTGTCGCTGCTGCCGGCGGTCGGCGCCTTTCTGGTCTGGGCACCGTTCGCGGCCTATCTGCTGCTGACGGGGGAGTACACCAGAGGCATTATCCTTGTTGCCGTGGGGGCATTGGTGATCAGCACCATCGACAATCTGCTGCGGCCCGTTCTGGTGGGACGGGAAACCCGGTTGCCCGATTATGTGGTGCTGATTTCCACCCTGGGTGGGTTGTCGCTGATCGGCATGAACGGGTTCGTGCTCGGCCCGCTGATCGCCGCACTCTTTATCGCCGTCTGGTCGTTGTTTACCGACGACATACAACATCCCCTCGACGACACTCCGCCGGGCGGGGAATGACCGGGTGCGCGACGCTCGTGTTTTGGCGATCGGCGTGTTAAGCACGCCGCACCCCAACCCGGAGCCGCCCATGTCCGCCCCATCGCTCGCCAAGCTCACCCGTGCCATCGAGGAGCTCGAACGCACGGTGGCGGTCAATCGCTATTCCGATATCGAGCGGATTGCGCTCAAATCCGAGCTTGAAGCGCAGATCCAGCGGATCGACGAGTTGAGGCAGAGGCTGTAGCGCGGAGCGCTTGCCGCCTCAATCCGATCCCGGTTCGAGGCGGCGCTGGAAATCAGAAATTGTCCTTGGCTTTCCTGAGCGCGCCGAAGACCTGCCAGGCGGGAGCGCCGACCAGGTTCATGGCCCGGGCAAGGTCTGGCGTGTCTGCGCGCAGGAAGGGGTTGGCGGCCAATTCTTCGGAAAGGCGCGCGGGGATGGTGGGCTCGCCGGCATCGATCTGGCGCCGGGCTTCGTCGGCACGGGTTTTGAGCGCGGCGTTGTCGGGATCGACCGAGAGGGCGAATTTGGCGTTGGACAGCGTATATTCGTGTCCGCAATAGATTTTCGTTTCGCTGGGCAGGGCCTTGAGGCGTTCGAGACCGGCCCACATGGATTCGGCATCGCCCTCGAACATGCGGCCCACGCCGAGCGAAAAGAGCGCGTCGGCGGAAAACAGCGCTTTATCGGCTGGGGAAAAGAAGGCGATGTGGCCCAGCGTATGGCCGGGGACGTCGAACACTTCGAAGACGGTTTCGCCAAAGGTCACCGTATCGCCGCCGCCGACCAGAGTATCGAGGCCGGCGATCTTGCTCGCTTCCTCGCGGGGCCCGATGACATGGGCGTCGAAACGGCGTTTGAGCGGCGCAATGGCGTCGGTGTGGTCTGAATGGTGGTGGGTGATCAGGATATCGGTGAGCGTCCAGCCACGCTTTTCGAGCTCGGCGAGGATGGCGCCCTCTTCGGGGGCATCGATGGCGGCGACGCGGCCCGAGCCGGTGTCGCGGACCAGATATCCGAAATTGTCGCTAAGGGCGGGGAAAACGGCGATTTCGAGCATGACATGAGCCTCCGGATGATTTCGACGGCAAGTTAGGTCGGGGGGCAGCGCCATGCAAGGTTTGAGCTTGTTGGTCGTGTTATCGAACCGCAAAAGTGGTATCCACTTATCGCTGATAACACTCTTTGCCTCCAAGCGCCCAAAGAGGAGCGGTGAAACAAGGGAGCCGCAATGACCCCCGACGTCGATGGTCTTATCCGATTCTACAAATCTGCGCTGGGGCGGCTGACGCGGCAATTGATCCGCCAGCAGGTGAGCGCGCTGGCCGGGGACGTGACGGGATTGCGGCTGCTGGGGCTGGGATTTGCCACGCCCTATCTGCGCGGGGCGCTCAAAGGGGCCGAGCGGGTGCTGGCCTTCATGCCGGCCCGACAGGGGGCATCGAGCTGGCCGCGCGAGGGGCCCTCGCACACAGTGCTTTGCGATCCGCTGGAAATGCCGCTGACCGACGCGGCGGTGGACATGGTGATCATGGTGCATGGGTTCGAGCATGTGATCGATCCCGAGGAGATGATGCGCGAGCTCTGGCGGGTGTGCGCGCCCAATGCGCAACTGATCCTCGTGGTGCCGCGTCGGCGGGGGCCGTGGGCGGGGCTCGACACCAACCCCTTCGGCTATGGCCAGCCCTATTCGCGCGGGCAGCTCGATAAGCTCTTGCGCGATCATTCGTTCACGCCCGAGGTCTGGCGCGATTGCCTTTATCTGCCGCCGATCCATTCGGGGGCCATTTTGCGCTGGGCGCGGATGTTCGAAAAGGCGGGGCGGTTGTTCGGGCCGACCTTTGCCGGGGTGACGTGCGTGAAGGCGAAAAAGGAGCAGTTTCCGGCCATTGCGCGGCGCAAGAGGGTGGAAAGGGCGGTGGCCAGTCCGGACATGGCGCCGCAGACGGCGCGGGTGGAGGGGTGAAGGGGTAAAGGCCGGCTGCTGGGATGGCCGCTGACTCAGCGCACCCCTCATCCGCCCCTTCGGGGCACCTTCTCCCTCAAGGGGAGAAGGGTAGCCTGTGGCAGCGCTTCGGCAAAAACTCCAACGCTGCCAAAAGAGCCCCTCTCCCCTATGAGTGAGGGCGCGCAACCGCGCATGTGGCGATTGTGTTCGTCTTTGGCTTTCACTATGGTCCGCGCGGCCCCCTTTTGGGGCCGTTTTTCCTGATCCTTGCCCAAGTGAAGCGACCGATGACCGATAGACCTGTTCCGCAGAAGGGGATTTTGACGATTGCACCCTATGTGCCGGGGCGGTCGAGCGCGCCGGGGCAGGACAAGGTGATCAAGCTTTCGGCCAATGAATCCCCGCTCGGGGCCAGCCCCAAAGCAGCCGAGGCTTATCGGGCGGTGGCCGATGCACTCGAAATCTATCCCGAGGGGTCGTCGCGGGCGTTGCGGGCGGCGCTGGGGGAGGTGCATGGCATCGACCCCGAGCGGATCGTTTGCAGCAATGGCTCGGGCGATCTGCTCCATCTCATCGCCCAATGCTATCTCGGCGAGGGCGACGAGGCGGTGATGAACCGGCACGGGTTTTCGCTCTATCCCGTCGTTACCAATGCGGCGGGCGCGCGTATCGTGATGGTGGAGGAAGACGATTTCACCGCCGATGTCGACGCCCTTTTGGCGGCGGTGACCGAGCGGACGCGGATCGTGTGGCTGGCCAATCCCAACAATCCCACCGGCACCTATCTGAGCGCCACCGAGCTCGATCGACTGCATGCCGGTCTGCCCGCCAACGTGCTGCTGGTGGTCGATTCCGCCTATGCCGAATATGTGACCGCTGACGATTACGGGGTTGGCATTTCGCTCGTCGAGCGCAGCGAGAACGTCGTGATGATCAGGACCTTTTCCAAGATGGGGCTGGCGGCGGCGCGGATCGGCTGGCTTTACGGGCCTGAACATCTTGTCGATGCGGTCAACCGTATTCGGGGGCCGTTCAACGTTTCGGTGCCCGGCCAGAGGGCGGCCGAGGCGGCAACGCGGGACGTGGCGTTCACCAAGACCCTGCGCGACCACAACGCGAAATGGCGCGACTGGCTGACGGCGGAGCTCGATGGCAACCGGCTGCGCGTGCTGCCCAGCCAGGGCAATTTCGTGCTTGTGCTGTTTCCGCAAACACCGGGGCAGACGGCGGCGGACGCCAATGCGGCGCTGCTCGAACGCGGATTGGTGGTGCGCGAAATGGGCGCCTATGGGATCGGCAATGGATTGCGGATTTCCATCGGGAGCGGCGAGGCGATGCAGGCGGTGGCGGACTGCCTCAAAGACTTCATGGACGCAAAATGATCGGCAAGCTGGCACTGATCGGGATCGGGCTCATCGGCTCGTCCATCGCGCGGGGGGCACGGCGGGCGGGGCTGGTCGAGACCATCGGCATTGCGACGCGGCGGCAGGCAACGCTGGACGAGGCGCGCGATCTGGGACTGGGCGATATCTATACGCTCGATATCGCCGAGGCGGTCGAGGGGGCGGATCTGGTGATCCTGTGCTCGCCGGTCGGCTCCTACGAGGCGCTGGCCCGGCAGATGGCGCCCCACCTCAAGCCCGGCGCCATCGTTTCCGACGTGGGCTCGGTCAAGGGGCATGTGGTTGGCGTGGTGGGTCCGCATGTGCCGGCGGGGGTCGAGTTCGTTCCGGCCCACCCGATGGCGGGCACTGAATATTCGGGGCCGGCTTCGGGGTTCGCCAGCCTTTTCGAAAACCGCTGGTGCATCCTGACCCCGCCCGAGGGGACCTCGCCCGAAGCGATCGATACGGTCACCGCGTTCTGGAAGGGGCTGGGGTCGGAGGTGGAAATCATGGATGCCGAGCACCATGATCTGGTGGTGGCCATCGTCAGCCATGTGCCGCACCTTATCGCCTACAATATCGTGGGCACCGCCGACGATCTCGAGACGGTGACCAAATCGGAAGTCATCAAGTTCTCGGCGGGCGGTTTCCGCGATTTCACCCGTATCGCGGCGTCGGACCCGGTGATGTGGCGCGACGTGTTTTTGACCAATCGCGACGCGGTGCTCGAAATGCTGGGGCGGTTTCTCGAGGACCTTTCGGTGCTCCAGCGCGCGGTGCGCGTGGGGGATGGGGAGGCGCTGGAAACGCTTTTTACCCGCACGCGCGACATCCGCCGCTCGATCATCGCGGCGGGGCAGGAAACGGATGCGCCGGACTTCGGGCGCCAGCATGGGGATGGGAAGGGGTAGGCTTTCGGGTCGGCGTTGGTGGTTCGGGCGGGCTCAGCGCACCCCTCATCCGACCTTTCGCTTTTCAAGCGAAAGCCCACCTTCTCCCTCAAGGGGAGAAGGGTAGCCTGTGGCAGCGCTGGCTCCTAGCACAATGGCCCGGCGTCAGAACAGCGGCGGCAGGGCGGCGACGGGGAGGATGCCGACGGTGACCGTGCCGTCGGTGACCGAGAGGTTCTGGTGCGAAGTCCCGTCCTCGCCGGGACTGCCCAGGATGATCTGGGCGACCGATGGATCGCCGACCAGCGCTTCGATGCGGTCGGCGACGCCCTGGGAGGCGACTTCGAGATTGGCGTTGACGAGGCCGGCTTCCGAAAGGCTGGCCTGGCCTTCGGCGTCGAGCGAGAGGCCATCGGCGGAGGCTTGCAGCGTGCGCAGGGTCAATTGCCCGCCCAGCGCCTGCCAGAAGGCCAGGGCCTGGGGATCGGACCAGAGGGCGGGGTCGGGCAGGCCGGTCAGTTGCGCGTCGAGTGCCATGCGGCCATTGGCGATATCGTAGGGATCGCTCGCAACGTTTTCGAACACCGTATAGGCATCGTAGATGCGGCCCGAGCCGGCGGGGGCGTCGGGGGAGGTGGCATCGAGAAGGTGGAGTTCGGCATGGTCGGAGGTGCCGATGATTTGTTCGCCCATCAGCATGTCCGCATAGACCAGATCGTCGGCGACGGCGGAAAAGCGCTCGATGGTGTTCCCGTCCAGACGCAGGCTGGCGTGGAGGTTGGACCAGCGCACTTCCTGGGTGGCGGCGGTGAAGGCGTCGGTGATCCGCGCCGGGCCGGTGGCAAGGATCTGGATGTGGAAGGGGCGGTAAAAAAGCGCGGTGCCGCGAATGTCGGCGAGATCGACGGTGATATCGCCCGAAATGATCTGGGCCCCGGTGCAGTGGGGCGAAAACGAGAAGGGCGCGCCGCCGACATCGAGATTTTCGCAGGTCAGGCGCGGCTGGGTGACGCCATCGGCCTGGCTCAGCGCGGCGATTTCGGCGCGAACCTGGCCGGCGATATAGAACCAGCCGGCCATCCACAGGATTGAGATGGCGAGGATGGCGACGATCATGATGACAAAGCGCTTCATAGGGCTCTCTTATCGGGTTCGGTCGTGTCCGTCATGAGGCAAAGTGCAAATGGGGCTGGCGTTTTCCATCCCTTGCGCCGGGCTCGCGGGCGTGTCATCTCATGAGCATGGCGCAGGACAATTCCCCGATCCATTGGGTTTTCGGCTATGGCTCGCTGATCTGGCGGCCGGGCTTTGTGTTCGAGCGCGCCGAGCGGGCGCTGCTGCGCGGGGTGCATAGACGGCTGTGCGTCTATTCGCATCACCATCGCGGCACGATCGAACGGCCGGGGCTGGTGTTCGGGCTCGAACGCGGCGGCGCGTGCGTGGGGATGGCGTTCAAGGTGGCGGAGGAAAACTGGGTCGAGGTGCGCGAGTACCTGCGCGAGCGCGAGCAGGTGACAGGCGTGTATCTGGAGACCCTGCGCCCGGCGCGGCTGGCCGATGGGGAACTGGTCAAAGCGCTGACGTTCGTCGCCGACCCCCATCACGTTCAATATGCCGGGCGGTTGTCGCTTGAGGAGCAATTGGCGCTGGTGGATGGCGCTGTGGGCGATGCGGGGCCCAATGTCGACTATGTGCTCAATACCGCCCGGCACCTGAAGGAAATGGGGATCGCCGACCGGCAGGTGCAGGCGCTGGCGGGAATGATCGAGAAGAACAGGGATGTCGCCTAGGGCCAGGGGCGAGGTTCGGGCACAAGATCATCGCTGATGGTTGGGGCGATGCTGCTGCTGGATTCCGGGAGGCCCTTCGAGCGTAGCTCTCAGGGCGTTCGTGCGCTGTCAAAGCTCCACTGGAGCTTTGACTTCGGCTACGCCGAACCGCTTCTCACTCCCGGAATGACAATTTGGGTTTGAGGCGGCACCTGTGCCCTATCCATTTGCTGCGCTTCCAGCGCCGCGCAAATGCAACACCGGGCCGGGCAAAAGGCGGGTTCCGGACAATCTAGATGATTTTTGCCGCAATTGCGTGCAGAGTGGCCACATAATCGATTCCGAAGCATAGAGGGGAATGCGGCGGTTCGGTCGAGAAGGCGGGTTTGCCGGCAGGGCCGGCGGGGCCGCGATCAGTTCCGTTCAGTCAGGTTTCCGGGCGCACAAGGCGCGGGAAACGCTACAGAGGCCAAATTTGCTCAGACGGTTGCTCGTGACGACACTTCTTCTGGCCGTGCCGGGCGCTACGCCTGCCCTATCCCAAACCTGCGATTCCCTTGCGCCCGGGCCGAGCGGGCGCGTGGTCGCGATTTCGGACGGCGATACCATCGATCTCGATAGCGGGCTGACCGTGCGGCTGGTGGGCATCCAGGCGCCCAAGCTGCCGTTGGGCCGCGAGGGGTTCGAGACCTGGCCGCTGGCCGATGAAGCCCGCGACAGGATCGAAGACCTCGTCATGGGCAAGACCGTGACGCTCCATTATGGCGGGGAAACGCGCGACCGGCACGGACGGGCGCTGGCCCATGTGATGGTCGAGGAGGACGGCGAGACCTTGTGGGTGCAGGCCGAAATGCTGCGCTCGGGTTTGGCGCGGGTCTATTCGTTTCCCGACAACCGGTCCTGCCTCGACGTGCTGCTGGCGGCGGAAGGCGAAGGGCGGGCCGAGCGGGCAGGCATCTGGCGCGATCCCTATTACGCGATCCGCGACGCCACCGAAATCGAAACCCTGCTCGATCGTGAGGGGGGCTATGAGCTTGTCGAGGGACGGGTGATCAATGCCGAGGCGGCGGGCAACCGCGTCTATCTCAATTTCGGGCGGGTCTGGCGCGAAGATTTTACCGTGGTGATCGAAGGCCCCGGCTTGCGTATCTTTCAATCCGCTGGCATCGATCCCTTGACCCTGGACAATATGGTGATCCGGGTGCGGGGCTGGATCGAAAGTGACGACGGGCCGCGCATCGAAGTGACCCATCCCGAGCAGATCGAGGTTCTGGCAAGGCCATGAGCGAAAGACAACTGACACGGCGCGCCTTCCTTTCGGGTTCGAGCCTGATGCTCGTTGCCACCGTCGCCGGCTGCTCGGGGCTGATCGGGGGATCGAACGTGACGACTCGGCAGACCGGCGGATCGGCGCCGGCGGTGCCGGCGGGGACCGACCCCGAGGATGCGGTGATCGGGCTGCGGGAACATCCGCGTATCATCGCCTCCTATGGCGGGGTTTACGAGCACCGCTCGACCGAGCTGATGCTGGCGCGCATGGTCTCCAAACTGCTGGCGGCGGCGGGGCAGCCGGCGACCCAGTTCACCATCACCATCCTGGATTCGAGCGAGGTCAATGCCTTTGCGCTGCCGGGCGGGTTCATCTATGTGACGCGCGGTATCCTGGCGCTCGCCAACGACATGAGCGAGTTGGCGGCGGTGATCGCCCATGAAATCGCCCACGTGACGCTGCGCCACGCGCGGGCGCGCTCGAACCGGGTGCGGACCTCGGAAATCGTCGACCGGGTGATCACCGGGGTTCTGGGCGGGGTGATCGACCCCAATGCGACGGCAGAACGCACGGCGCAGAACCTTGCCGCCTTCAGCCAGAACCAGGAGCTCGAGGCGGATCGGGAAGGCATCAAGATCGCGGCGCGGGCCGGATACGATCCGCATGCGGCGGCGCGGTTCCTCACCGCCATGGGGCGGTTCGCCCAGTTCGTTTCCGCCTCGAACGGGGGGGAGGACTTCCTCTCCTCGCACCCCTCGACGCCCGACCGCATCCAGCGGGCCATCAATGAGGCGCGCAATTACGGGGAGCCCGGCACCGGCACGACCGATCGGCAGGGATATCTTTCGGCGGTCGAGGGGATCACCTTCGGGGATTCCAACAAGCAGGGGGCAATTGTCGGGCAGCGCTATATCAGCCCGCAATACCGCCTGACCTTCACAGTGCCCCAGGAATATGGATTGCAATTGTCCAACCAGGCCGTGGTGGCCGTGGCCGGGGATGGCGCGGCGCTGCGGTTCGACAGCGCCCAGGTGGCCTCGACCACTGCGCTGGCCGATTATCTACGGTCGGGCTGGATTGCCGGATTGCAGCCCGAGACGGTGACGACGCGCACCGTCAACGGCATCGAGACGGCGACCGGGCGGGCCCGGACCGAGGAATGGCATTTCGACGTTTCGGTGGCGCGGGTCGACGGCAACGTTTTCCGCTTCATCTTCGCGGGCCGCAACGACACCCCCGCCTTCAGGGCCGGAGCGCAGCAGACCATCGACAGCCTGCGCCACACCCAGGCATCCGATCTGGCGGCGGTGCGCACCATCAAGCTGGGGCTGGTGCGGGCCGGGGGCGGGGACAATGCCGATACGCTGTCCCAGCGCATGGGCCAGCTCAATCGCGGGCGGGAGCTGTTCCTGGTGCTCAACAATCTGCTGCCGGGCGATCCGGTGGAGAACGGGATGCCGTACAAGGTCGTGAACGTTCAATAGTTTGTCTTTTTCGAAACCTCGCGCATGAGCGCGGGGTTTTTTGCAATCTTTTAACTTGATATTTTTAATCAGGTTATTATCAGCGTGGCGGGAGGATGCGAAAGGATAGCCATGTTGAAATTCATTTCCGCCTTCCTTCTGGCCTTATGCCCTCTCTTTGCGATGGCCCAGGAGACGCGCAGCTTTACCGACGATCGCGGACGGATCGTGGATGTTCCGAGCGACCCGCAGAGGATCGTTTCGCTCGACGATTTGCGACTGACGGTTCCGCTGCTCGAACTGGGCGTCATGCCCATCGCCAGCCATGGGCGCGAGAGCGATGCCGGCCCTTATATCCGTGCTGCCAAGCTGGTGACGGGTATCGATTTTGACAACAGCGACATCGCGTTCGTGGGCAGCGACATCAATGCCGAGGCTGTGCTCAATGCAGAGCCGGACCTGATCATCGTCTATGGCGGGCGTGATCAATTGCTGGGGCAATTGGAACAGATCGCGCCCACAGTGGTGCTCGATCCCATGGCGGATGATTACATGGGAGTTTACGAAAAACTGGCCGACCTCACCAACACCGAGGATACACTTGCGCGGCTGCAGACGCGCTATGAGGCCCAATTGGCCCAGCTTCGGGCGCTCGTCGATACGGGCGCCATCACGGTTTCGGTGATTACTGCCGCGGAAGGAACGATGACAGTGCCGCACACCTTCGGCTCGCTCGGCATCGCAGTGCGAGATGCGGGGTTCAAGGTGCCCGCACTCATGGACGAGCTCGATGTGGGCACTGAAATCAAGCTCAGTGCCGAACGAATCGACGAGATCGATGCCGATCTGATCATCGACAGCTATCGCTCCGACCGGGGCGAGGGGCCGGAGGCGGCCGACGAGCGGATGCGGGAGGTGTTTCCCCAATATTGCGATGCACTCTGGGCGTGCCGGAATGGGCAATATGTTCGTGTGCCGCGCGAGGAATTCTATGCGATTTCCTATTACGGGCTGTCGGCCTCGATCTATACGCTAACCGCGCTGATCTCGGCACAGGACTTTGCCCGACGCGTCGAGTAGACAAAGGAAAAGGCCGGTCCCAGGACCGGCCTTCGTATTTTTGGGGGATCGCCTATCGATCAGGCGGCAGCTTCCTCGGCGTCGGCTGCGTCGGTCTTGCCGCGGCGGGGGCTCTTGGCAAGGTTCTTGGTGATGAGCTTGACGGCTTCGGTCAGGGTCACCTTGTTGACGGCACCGATTTCGCGGCTCATGCGGTCCATGGCCTGTTCGAAGAGCTGACGTTCGGAATAGGACTGCTCGGGCTGGTCCTCGGAACGGTAGAGGTCGCGGACCACTTCGGAAATGGCGATCAGATCGCCCGAATTGATCTTTGCCTCATATTCCTGGGCGCGGCGCGACCACATGGTGCGCTTGACGCGGGCGCGGCCCGTGACGGTTTCGAGGGCCTTATCGACTTCTTCGGGTTCGGCGAGCTTGCGCATGCCAACCGATTTGATCTTGGCGACCGGCACGCGAAGCGTCAGCTTGTCCTGCTCGAAGGAAATGACGAACAGCTCGAGAGTGAGGCCGGCGACCTCCTGCTCCTCGATGGACTGGATAAGGCCAACACCGTGCGAAGGATAAACGATATATTCGCCGGTCTTGAAGCCCGCACGCTGCGTGGTCTTTTTGGTTGCCATATTGGCTACTCCTGTTGACGCCATGACGGACGCATTCGTTTGGGCAGACGCGTCTCATCATCTTTTCGACTGGCCTTCTGGCCGTCAGTCGTACTGCTCTCCCGCCCGGTTCCGAATATTGCCGGTCAGTTTTGCTGGTCTTGGGGCTATGTCACAAAAAAGTGCCCTACGCGGGCACCGGTTAGCGTGAGGCCGATACGACTGGTTGTGGAAACAATACCACAGTTTGATGACAAAATCAAAAGTTACGAATCAGCCGTCCATGCGCCGATTGCGGCGGCTTGGAGGACGCAAACCCCAACATGGGGAGAGGAGGGTGGATTTTCAAGGGGCAAGGGTTGACGGCCCTAACCCAACCATAGGCGATTTGGCGCGCGTGGGGCCTCAATCGCCCTCGCCGGCCTCTTGGGAGAAATATTTCTCGTACTTGCCCTCGACGCCGTCCATTTCCTTGGCTTCTGGCATCTCGTCACGCTTTTCGGTGAGATTGGGCCAGGCGGAAGCGTATTGGGCGTTGATCTCGAGCCATTTGTCGAGACCGGACTCGGTATCGGGCTTGATGGCCTCGGCCGGACATTCGGGCTCGCACACCCCGCAGTCGATGCACTCATCGGGGTGGATGACCAGCATGTTCTCGCCTTCATAGAAACAATCGACCGGGCAGACTTCGACGCAGTCGGTGTATTTGCACATAATGCAATTGTCGGTGACGACATAGGTCATGAGGCGGTAGTCCCAAATAAGCTGGCAAGACGGGAAACGTCGGCGTGAGGGCCAAGCGAATGCTTGCTAAACTCTTTTAAGCCGCCTTTCAAGGCGTTGCGATGCCAAGTTTGGTCGCACCCGGCAATCAGGATTCCGGTTTTTGCGAACTCGAAGGTTTCTCTTTCCATTGAAAGGGAAACAACCTTACTTTTCTAGCTGTCGGGCTTTCGAACCGAAAAAGTGGGGGCCAATTTTTCTGAAAGCCCCTGGGGGGAAATATCGTCGTAAAGCGTCGCCGCGACGGTCGCCGAACCGCGCCGGTCGGCGATGGCGGCGACTTTGAGAACCCGCAGGCGGTTGTTGATCTGGATGGTCAAGCCATCGCCGGGGCCGACGCGATGGTCGGTGGCCAGGACGCGCTGACCGTTGATGCGCACGGCGCCGGATTCGATGAGCTTTTGGGCCAGCGTGCGGGTTTTGGTGACGCGGGCGTGCCAGAGCCATTTGTCGAGGCGCTGGCGGGTGGGGAGATCAGCGGGCATGGCCGGTTCCGAAGCCAGGCACAGTGCTCGATGAGCCCCGGATGCCCTTCTCCCCTTGAGGGAGAAGATGGATCGGCCGAAGGCCGAGACGGATGAGGGGTGCGCCGAGTTTGCCCCTCGAACCGCAGTTGGTTTGGAAGCTCAGCGCACCCCTCATCCGCCCCTTCGGGGCACCTTCTCCCTCAAGGGGAGAAGGGGAACTGGGGGCTGCCCGGCGTTCCGGCCCACCCGCCGGCGTGCGAGCGATAAGGGGCCGGAACGTTCGGGCAGCCCGCATCACTTCCGGGTCTTGAGCGCGGCCAGCGCTGCGAAGGGGGAATCGGGGTCGATGGGTTTTTCGCGGCGTTCGGGGCGGGGGCGGTCGTTGGGGCGGTCCTCGCGGGGGCCCTTGCCGTTGTGGTGGTTGGGCTTGCCGCCCTTGCCCTTGAAGCGCTGCTGGCCTTCCGGGCGCGGGGCGCGATTTCCATCGGGCTTGTTGCGCTGCGGGCGGTTGTTGCGCTCGGGGCGGCGGCCGGCGGGGAACCAGACCTCGTCATATTCGGGCTCGGCCGGTGCAGCCGCTTCGGCTTCCGCCGGAGCCGCTTCCATGGCGGCGGGGACGGGTTCCGCATCGGCGACGGCGATTGAAGCTTCGGCCAAAGCCGCCTCGGCGATGGGTTCGCTCGAAGGGGTGGGCACGGCTTCGACGGGCGCGCCTTCGAGCGCGGCTTCGGCCAGGGCGGTATCGGCGAGAGGTTCGGCGGGCTGGTTTTCAGCCGGCGCGGCCTCGGGGGCCTTGGGGGTGCGGCGGACGCGATAGCCAAGCGACTTAAGGATCGAGGCGAAATCCTCGCCCGCGCAACCCAATAGCGAGGTCATCTCGACGGTGACGCGGAAGCCATTGCCCTCGGCGGCGCCTTCGGGGGGTGGGGTGTCGACAGGGCGGTTGGCGTCATAGGCGACCAGCGGACGGATGATGTCGGCCAGGCGCTCCAAGATATCGACGCGCACGATGCGCTCGCCGGCCACCTTGAAGCCGGCGACCTCATAGAGGCGCTTGTCGAAGCTCTTGTCGATGGGAAAGGAGGTGCGGCCCGACAGGATGATGTGGGGCAGCTCCGTTATGCCGGGCTGGCGCACGCCGCCATTCTTCAAGCCCCAGAGAATCAGCGCCAGCTCGCGGGGGGCGGGCTTGAGCGTCAAAGGGAGGTAGATGTGGTGGGCGCCGAATTTGACGCGGAGCTTGCGCAGCTTGCCGCGCGTGTCCTGATCGAGGCTCTTGACCTCTTCGGCGATATCGGCGCGCGGCAGGATGCCGAGGTTTTCGGCAAGCTGGAAGGCGATGCCGCGCGCGGTGCCCTCAAGCTCGGCGGGCTCGTTCAGAGCCACGATCTGTTCGAGCTGGGTGTTGACGTGATGGCGCAGCCAGAGCGACAGGCGATCCTCGACCTTTTCGAGATCGGGGCCGGTGAGGCTTTCATCGGCAAGGATGATGACGCGCGGGGCGAGAAGGGTCGGGCCTTCGGCCAGCTCGGCAACCACTTCGCCACGCCAGCGGATGACCCCATCGGTGGTGAGGACGAATTCCTCATTGGGGGCGCCGGCCAGCCGATCGGCCCGTTTGGCGATTTCCGGTGCGACGACCGAAGAGGCGGCAGAGCGGAGATTTTTGGAATCGGCCTCGCCCTCGATGCGCGAGAGGGTGAACCGGAACCCTTCGATCGTGCCAATGACATGGCCTTCGATCGTGAGTTCGCCTTTTTCGGTGATTTGGGGTGATACCATCTGCTTGTCTCTTAGATGACGCATCAGCACACTGGTTCGCCTGTCGACGAAACGGGCGATCAGCTTTTCATGAAGGGCGTCGGACAGGGCGTCCTCGATCGCCCGGGTCGTCTCTTGCCAGTGTGCGGGGTCTTCCAGCCAGTCCCTACGGTTAGAAATGAACGTCCAGGTCCGGATCTGCCGGATCCGGTTGGACAGCGTATCGATGTCGCCGGTCGTATTGTCGCAGAACCTGACCTGCTCGGCAATCCAGTCGGCATCTATCCTTCCGGCCAAGGCGAGGCCGGAATAGATCCGGGTGACGATCTCGCCATGGGCGGCGGGGGAAATGTCACGATAATCGGGGATCTGGCAACAGGCCCAGGCCAATTCGGTGCGGGCCGGGGAGGTGGCGAGCCCGCCTTCCTCGCGGCGCAGCAGGAATTCGAGCGCCCGCTGGTCGGTGGCCACGGGCACGCGGGTGAGGCTCTGATGCTCGGGAATCACCTCGAGGCTGGCGTGCAGGGCGACAAGCGAGGAAAAATCGAGATTGCGGTTGCGCCATTGGAGCTGCTTGACCGGCTCGAACTCATGGCTTTCCAGCCGCTCGATGGTTTCATCGTCGAAAAGATCGGTGCCGCCGGTGACCCCGAAGGTGCCGTCGCGCATGTGGCGGCCGGCGCGGCCGGCGATCTGACCGATCTCGGCGGGGGTGAGGGGGCGGAACTGGCGGCCGTCATATTTGGAATCGGAGGCGAAGGCGACGTGGGTGACGTCGAGATTCAAGCCCATGCCGATGGCGTCGGTGGCGACGAGGAAATCGACGTCCCCGTTCTGGAACAGTTCGACCTGGGCGTTGCGGGTGCGCGGGGAGAGCCCGCCCATCACCACCGCAGCCCCGCCGCGCTCGCGGCGCAGCAATTCGGCGATGGCATAGACCTCGGAGGCCGAAAAGGCGACCACCGCCGAGCGGCGGGGCAGGCGGGAGAGCTTCTTGGACCCCGCCCAGGTGAGCTTGGAAAATCGCGGGCGGAACTGGATATCGGCGTGGGGGAGCAGACGGCGGATCACCGGCTCCATGGTCTGGGCGCCCAGCAGCAGGGTTTCGGCGCGGCCACGCGCGTGCAGCAGGCGATCAGTGAAGACATGGCCTCGGTCGAAATCGGTGGCGGTCTGGATTTCATCTACGGCGACGAAATCGGCGCCCACATCGCTGGGCATGGCCTCGACGGTGGCGATCCAATAGCGGGCGGCCTTGGGGACGATGCGTTCCTCGCCGGTGACCAGCGCCACCGATTCGGCCCCAGCGCGCTCGGCGACGCGGTTATAGACCTCGCGCGCCAGCAGGCGCAGCGGCAGGCCGATGATGCCGGAACGGTAAGCGAGCATGCGCTCGATGGCGTAATGGGTCTTGCCGGTATTGGTCGGGCCGAGAACGGCCTTGACGGCCTGCGAGGATAAAGAAGTCATCGGCCTTTGGGGGACAAGGGCAAACGGTAACGGGCTTTGCTGCGCAAGGTGGTGTATCGAAACGGGAAAGGCAATGGGCCGTCGCCCGGCAAATTTAACGTTTCGAACGAAAAAAGAACAAACACGAACCGAATCGCGTTCCGAATCGGAATCACGGTTCGTTCCCTACTGTATGTGGTGGGCCGATTTTATGATTCGCCACAAGGGGATAGCGCCGGGGTGGTGCGGAGCCGAAAACGGGGCCGATTGCGTTCATCTTGGTTGCATTTGCGTTAAAATCGATGGAATCGCCCAAAATGCTAACGAAGCGTGAATGGGTTTTTTCGCCGGCGCTGAAGCGCATAAAGGTGTGGCGGCAGGGATTGTCGGGCCAGGACAAGCATTTGTTGGCAAAAAAGATTTTGACCGTGCCGGAATGGGACAGGGCGCGGAGGCTATAGGGGCGGGGATGGCGAATCGGTTCGTGGTGATTTCGGGGTGTTCGGGCGGGGGAAAATCCACCCTGCTGGCGGAATTGGCGAAACGCGGGTTCGCGACGATTGAAGAGCCGGGCCGGCGGATCGTGGCCGAGGAATTGGAGCGGGGCGGGACGGCGCTGCCCTGGATCGATCTGCGCGGTTTTGCCGAGCGGGCAGTCGCCATGGCGCGAGAGGATTTTCTTCGGGCGGCAAGGGAGGACGGGCCGGTGTTTTTCGACCGTGGGTTGATCGACGCGGCTTCGGCGCTGGCCAATCTCGGCGGTGGGGTGCTCGAGGAGATCGTCGGGGTGGATCGGTATGGAGAGCAGGTGTTTTTTACCCCGCCATGGCCGGAAATCTATGCCGAGGACAGCGAGCGCAAGCACGGGCTGGATGCGGCGGTGGCCGAATATGAGCGGCTGCTGGTCGATTACCGGCGGTTGGGCTATGCGATAGAGCTCTTGCCCAAGGTGTCGGTTGCCGAGCGGGCCGACTATTTGCTGGCGCGGAGCTAGAGCGTTTTCAGCAAAAGTGGGTACCACTTTTGCGGTTCGAAAACGTGACCACTCAATAAGCTCTAAGGCGGCCCGCACCGCGAGGGGCGCTGACCATCGATGTTACGGCTCGATGACGTCCGGCAGTTCCTCTTCGAGGAAGCGGGCGCTGGCCTCGACCACTTCTGCTGCGTCGGCGGGTTCGTCGTGCTCGATGATGTACCATTGGGCGCCGGCGGCGTGGGCGGCGGGGAGGACTTCGGACCAATCGATGGTACCGGACCCCACGGCGGCCCAGCCACCTTCATCGGTTTCGCCTTCGGGTGCGTTGTCCTTGGCGTGGATGGCGAACAGGCGGCCGTCGAAATTTTCGATATATTGGGCCGGATCGAGGCCGGCGCGGTCGATCCAGGCGATATCGAGCTGGGCGAGCACGCTGGGGGCGGCGTCCAACATCACTTCGAGGGCGGTCTGGCCGTCGAACTCTTCCATTTCGAAATCATGGTTGTGATAGGCGAGGGTGATGTCTTCGGCTTCGAGCTGGCCAGCGAACTCTTCGAGTTCTTCGCCCAGAGCGGTCCAGCCTTCAGCATCGGTCGGGCGGGCGCCCGGAGCGAGATAGGGAACGGTCACGACCTCGTTGCCAACGGCTTTATTGAAGGCGATCACGTCCTCGATATTGGCGCGCAGCGCGTCGAGCTGCACATGGGCTGAAATCGCCTCGATGCCGTGGCTGTCGAGCA
Organism: Pelagibacterium mangrovi; assembly: GCF_036662815.1. Taxonomy (NCBI): domain Bacteria; kingdom Pseudomonadati; phylum Pseudomonadota; class Alphaproteobacteria; order Hyphomicrobiales; family Devosiaceae; genus Pelagibacterium; species Pelagibacterium mangrovi. The sequence continues at coordinate 163,483 of NZ_JBAFXA010000001.1, forward strand.
GTTCACCCAGATCGTTGGCGCTCATGTCCTGGGTGCCGACCAGTTCGACGGCGGTGACGCCGGCGTTTTCCACTATAGTAAGCTGGTCGCCGACCGAACCGGAATCGCGCAGCGTGTACATCTGCACGGCGATGGGCAGCGCCGCCTCGCCCTCGGCAGAGGCATCCTGCGCCGCGACCGAATTTGCGCCATTGGCCAAAATCAAAGCGGCGATGGTCGTACTCAGCAACAGACCCCGGTTGTTCACTTCAGATCTCCTCTCCTCGTGGCCGGGCCGGTATCGAATGGTCGTCAGCGGCCCAGCCTGGTCCAGCGGCTATCGTTCCTGCTCGATTCGACCGCCGCCATGATGAATTCCATGCCCTCGACGCCATCGTCGAGCGTGGGCAGCAGACCTTCGAAATCCTGCCCCTCGCCGCGGATGATGGCGGCAAATTGCGTGTAGAGGGTGGCGAAGGCTTCCAGATATCCTTCCGGATGCCCCGAGGGCACGCGGACGCCCATGGCGCCGGCCGGCGTGCCGTTGATGGCGCCGCCGCGCGTCAGGAGTTGTTTCGGTTTTCCGAATTCGGTGAACCACATATAGTTGGGGTTGTCCTGGCGCCATTCGAGCCCGGCCTTTTCGCCATAGACGCGGAGCTGGAGGCCGTTTTCGCAGCCGACGGCCACCTGGCTGGCCCACAGCATGCCTTTGGCGCCACCCTCGAAACGGAGCATGATGTTGACGTTGTCGTCGAGCTGGCGGCCCTCGACGAAATGGTCGAGATCGGCGGAGACGGCAGAGGTCCTAAGGCCGGTCACGTAGCGCAGGAGGTTATAGGCGTGGGTGCCGATATCGCCGATGGCGCCGCCGGCGCCCGAGCGGGCAGGATCGGTGCGCCACTCGGCGCCCGGCGCATTGCCGGATTTTTCCACCGGTTCGGCCAGCCAATCCTGCGGATATTCGGCCTGGACGACGCGGATCTTGCCCAAAGCGCCCGATTGAACGAGCTCGCGCGCCTGCCGGATCAGGGGATAGCCGGTGTAATTGTGGGTGAGGAGGAATCTGGCGCCGTTCTTGGGCTCAATCTTTTGCAGGGCGTAAGCGTCATCGATCGAGGAGGTGAGGGGCTTGTCGCAGATCACATGGATGCCCGCTTCCAGGAACGCTTTGGCGGGGGCGAAGTGCATGTGGTTGGGGGTGACGATGGAGACGGCTTCGATGCCGTCCTCGCGGGCTGCTTCGGCGCGGGCCATCTCGGCGAAATCGGTGTAGATGCGGTCTTGGGCGAGGCCGAGGTTTTTACCTGACTCGCGGGCCGTTTCGGGGCGGGACGACAGCGCACCGGCGACGAGTTGGTAGTCTCCGTCGAGGCGCGAGGCGATGCGGTGGACATAGCCGATGAAGGCTCCCGTGCCGCCGCCGACCATGCCTAAGCGAATGGGGCGTTTTCCGTTTTCAGCCATTGTCGTTCTCCCTATCTGTTTGTTCCACGCAGGTGGAAGAGGCGAGGCCGCTGCTGGATTCCGGGAATAAATCCCGGAATGACAGGCTGAGTTTGCCGCGGGGGCGAGACCTTACCTCACCCCCAAGCTCAATCCAGTCCCAGCATCTTGCGATTGGCCGCCGTGTCGGTCTCTGCTCCGGCGAAATCGTCGAAGGCCTTTTCGGTGACGCGGATGATGTGGCTGGCGATGAATTCGGCGCCCTCGCGCGCGCCGTCCTCGGGGTGCTTGAGCGCACATTCCCATTCGAGCACGGCCCAGCCGGAAAAATCATAGGCGGCGAGCTTGGAAAAGATGGCGGCGAAATCGACCTGGCCGTCGCCCAGCGAGCGGAAGCGCCCGGCGCGCTCGACCCAGCCCTGATAGCCGCCATAGACGCCCTGGCGGCCTGTCGGGTTGAACTCGGCGTCCTTGACGTGGAACATCCTGATCCGCTCGTGATAGATGTCGATGTAATCGAGATAGTCGAGCTGCTGGAGCACGAAGTGGCTCGGATCGTAGAGCAGGTTGGCGCGGGGGTGGTTGCCGACGCGCTCCAGGAACATCTCGTAGGAAACCCCGTCATGGAGGTCTTCGCCCGGATGGATTTCGTAGCAGAGATCGACGCCGGCCTCCTCGAATTGATCGAGGATCGGGGTCCAGCGGCGGGCCAGTTCGTCGAAGGCTTCCTCGATCAGCCCGGCTGGGCGCTGGGGCCAGGGATAGACATAGGGCCAGGCGAGCGCGCCCGAAAAGGTCGCGTGTTCGGTGAGGCCCAGATTGCGTGAGGCTTTGGCGGCGAGCATCAACTGGTTGACCGCCCATTCCTGCCGTGCCCTGGGGTTGCCGCGCACCTCGGGAACCGCAAAACCGTCGAAGAGGGTATCGTAGGCGGGGTGGACGGCGACGAGCTGGCCCTGGAGATGGGTCGAAAGCTCGGTGATCTCGACGCCGTTGGCGCCGGCGATGCCCTTGATTTCGTCGCAATAATCTTTCGAGGACGCGGCTTTTTCCAGATCGATGAAATTGCCCAGGGTGGGCACCTGCACGCCCTTGTAGCCCAGGCTCGCGGCCCAGCTTGTGATGTTGTCGAGGGTGTCGAAGGGCGGGGCGTCACCGGCGAATTGGGCGAGGAATATGCCCGGACCTTTGAGGGTTTTCATGGCGTTTCGCCTCCTTTCAGGCGCCCAGACGCTGCGCGATGGTCGCCCCAGCGGGGGCGGTGACCGAAGCGCGCACGACGAGGCGCGTTTTGAATTCATGGACGGACGGCAGATCCAGGTGTTCGAGCCGTCCGATCATCAGTTGCATCGCCTTGCGGCCCATCTCCAGCCGGGGCTGGCGCACTGTGGTCAGCGGCGGCTCGAAGGCTTCGGCGAGGATGATGTCGTCGAATCCGATCACCGAAACGTCGGCGGGAACCGAGAGACCGCGTTGGCGCAACGCGCCGATGGCGCCGATGGCCATCTGGTCGCTTGAAGCGAAAATGGCCGTGAATTTTCCGTCGCGATCGAGAAGGCGATTGGCCCCCTCGCGGCCGGCGGTGATTGAAAAATCGCCCGGAACGATCAGATCGAGATCGATGGCGATCCCCGCGTCGGCCAGGGCCAACTCATAGCCCTTGCGGCGCTCCTGGCCCAGATAATCGGCTGGGGCGCCCCCGATATGGGCGATGGCGCGATGGCCCTGGGCGATGAGATAGTGCACGGCCTCGCGGGCCGCCGCCGTGTTGTCGATCCGCACGGTGGGGAGATCGACATCGGGCAGGGCTTCGGAGGCGACGACAATGGGGGTGGAGCGGTCGATATGGGCGGTGACGTCGAAGGGCAGGCTGCCCAGCATGACGATCACGCCATCGGCCTGCCGCTGGCGCACGAGGTCGATATAGGATTTGACCCGCGCTTCATCGTTGCGGGCGTCGGCCATCAGCACCTTGTAGCCGGCATCGGAAGCGGCTTCCTCGACGCCCTTGAAGATCTCCAGATAGAAGGGGTTGGAGATGTCGCGCACCAGAAGAACCACGGTTCGCGTCGTTTGCTGGCGGAACGAGCGGGCCTGGGCGTTGGAAACGAAATTGGTTTCCCTGACCACTGTCAGCACTCGCTCGAGCGTTTCCTTCTTGACCATTGAGGGGTTATGCAGCGCGCGCGACACCGTCGCGGCGGACACGCCAGCGATGCTGGCAATCTCGTAAATGGTTTTCTTTGCCTGCATCGCCCTAAACGCGAAGTTGTTTCTGGCGCCCGTAGAGCAGCATGAGCGCGAGCAGCGTCAGACCGAAGATCACCTGGCGCATCCAGACATCCATGTTGAGGGTGATGAGGACGCTTTGCAGAATGGTCAGCGCCACAGCACCCGCCATGGTGCCCCAATAACCGCCGATGCCGCCGGCGAGCGAGGTGCCCCCGATCACCACGGCAATCACGGTGGGCAGCACGTATTGATCGCCGACGGAAATGAAGGACGAGCCGGTGTAGCCGATGACACAAAGCCCGGCAAGGCCGGCGAAAAGGCCCGAGAGCCCGAAGATCATCACCCGCACGAAGCGCACCGGGATGCCGTTGAGGGTGGCGGCGCGCTCATTGGACCCCATGGCATAGACCGCGTAGCCGAAGGCTGTGCGGCGCAGCAGGAACCACATGGCAATGGCGATCAGCACCCAGACGAAAAGGATGCCGGGGATGCCGAAGAGGAACGGGCGGTTGATGAAGGCCGAGAGCATGGGCGCGGCCTGCCCCGAGGGTACGCCCTGGGAATAGACCACCAATCCGCCCTGGATGACGGCGGTCATGCCCAGCGTCATCACCAGCGGTGGGATGCGCACGAAGGTGACGCCGAGGCCGTTGACCAGACCGATGAGGAACGGGACGCCGGCGGCAACCAGAATGGCCAGCGGGATCATCTCGTTCTGGCCGTTCATCATGTTGCCGGCGAGGACCGCGCCGAGCGAAATCATGGCGCCGACGGAAAGATCGATGCCTTCGCGGCCGCCGAGAATGACGAGGTTCTGACCGGCGGCGACGATGCCCAGGATCGCGGCGACGGTGAGGAGCCGCACGATCTGCTGGCCTTGCGCGAAACCGGGGGAGACCAGCTCGCCGATCAGCAGGAGCGCGACCGAGGCGCCGATGGCGAGGGTCAGCGGATCGGTGAGGATCGAAGTGATGCGGGAAGTGGGATTGGCCATGTTACCGCCTCGTTACGAATACGCCGCCGGCAAGGGCGAGCAGAACGATGATGCCCTGGACGAGCGTCTGATATTCGAAGGGCAGGCCGGCAAAAAAGATCACATTGCCGATCATGCCCAGGACCAGTGCGCCGATGATCGAGCCGAACGCGCCGCCGAAGCCTCCCGCCAGCGCCGTGCCGCCCAGCACCACCGCCGAGATCGAGGAGAGGGCTAGGGTCTGGCCCAGGAGCGGATCGCCCGAGGCGGTCTCGCCGGTGAGGCAGAGGGCTGCGAAGGCGGCGAAAAGGCCCGCGATCATGAAGGACGTGATGCGGATGCGTCCGATGCGCAGCCCGCTCTGGAACGCGCCGGTGCGATTGCCGCCGGCGGCCAGAAGGTGGCTGTGGAATACCGTGCGCGAAACGACGAGGGTGAAGATTGCTCCGGCGATCAGCACCCAGGCGACCAGCGGGACGCCGAAAAAGCTCTCGCCATAGGTGCGCCAATAGTTTTGCGGCACGGGCAGGCCGGCCTGGGGCAGGACCCAGAGCGCGAAGGCGGCAAAGAGGATGCCGGTGGCGAAGGTCGTGACGATGGGCTGGAACCTGAGGCCCGAAATGAGCAGGCCGTTGACCAGACCGCAGACAAGGCCCACGGCCACCCCGCTGGCCATGCCGAGCCAGATGGCGAGATCGGTGCCGCCCATCGCGGCGATGACCGAGACGGTCACCACATTGGCCAACGCCACTATGGAGCCGACCGAGAGGTCGATATCGCCGGCCAGGATCACATAGGTCTGGCCGATGGCGACGAGGATGAGGGGCAGGAAGGTCGCAAGGTTGGAGCGCAGCACGCCCGGATTGGTGAAGGAAGGCTGCAGCGAGATATTGATGGCGACCAGAATGGCCAGGACGATGACCGTGATGAGCCACGGTCGGCTCCTGACGAATGCAAACGCGTTCATGCTGCTTCCCCGAAAGCGGCGCGGGCCAGATTGACCGGATTGATGGCGTCCCCCACCAGTTCGGCGGAAATTTCGCCACCGTTGAAGACAATGACGCGGTCGGCGTAATCGAGGATTTCCGAATCCTCGGACGAATAGAAGAGGATGGTCGCGCCCTCGTCGGCCAATTGGCGCATCAGGGTGAAAAGGTCCGATTTGGCGCCCAGATCGATGCCCTTGGTGGGGTCGTCGAGCAGGAGCAGTTTGGGTTTAGTTGCCAGCCAGCGGGAGATGAAGATTTTCTGCTGGTTGCCGCCCGAGAGCGTCCCGATTGGGTCGTCGATGTGGGAGAATTTGGTCTTGAGACCCTTGGAAACCTCTTCGACGCGGGGCTTGAGCTTGCCCGGATCGACGATTTTCAGCCGCTCGCGGACCGTAAGCGCGCTGACGAGGTTTTCAAAGATCGAACGGCCGCCCAGCGCCGCGTCGCGGGCGCGGTCGCCCGAGACATAGGCAAAGCCGTGGCGCACGGCCTGGCCGGGGCGCTTGATGGAAAGCTGGTTGCCTTCGAACGCCAATTCGCCGGAGGTGAAGGGGCGTGCGCCGAACAGGCCCTGCAACAGCGCCGACTGACCCTGGCCCTGGAGGCCGGCGAGACCGAGGATTTCGCCGCGATGGGCCTTCAAGGACACGCCGGAGACCCGGAAATTGGTGAGGTTGCGCGCTTCGAGCGTGACCTGTGCGGAAGCGTTCTCGGTGCGGTTGCCGCGGACGGGGGCGGCGACGTCGCCGACCATGTTGTGGACGACCTCCTCGCGGGTGGTGTCGGCGATATCGGCGGCGGTGATCGTCGCGCCGTTGCGCATGACGGTGATCCGGTCGCACACGGCGAAAACTTCATCGAGCCGGTGCGAGATCATGATTGTGGAAACCCCTTGCGTCTTTTTTTCGCGCAGGATTTCAAAGAACCGCTCGGACTGGCGGCCATCAAGGGCGGCGGTCGCCTCGTCCATGATCATCAGGCGCGGGTTCTTGGCGAAGACCTTGAGGATTTCGACGATCTGGCGCTGATCGGGGGGCAGGTCTGCAACGATGGCGTCGGGATCGAGGCCCGTGCCGGCGACGCCCTCAAACAGTTTGATGAGCGCGGCGGATTTGTCCCTGAGCGCCTTGCGGTCGACAAAGCCGTTGTTTTGCGGTTCGTGGCCGAGGAAGATGTTGTCGGCGACGCTCAGTTGCGGGATGAGGCTCAGCTCCTGGTAAAAGAGCGCGATGCCCTTGTGCTCGGCGTCGCGCGGGCTGGCGAAATCGGCGGGTTCGCCTTCGAAGACGATTTCGCCCGAGGTCCGCGATACGGCGCCGGCGATGATCTTGCTCAGCGTGCTCTTGCCGCAGCCATTGGCGCCCATGAGCGCGTGGATTTCGCCCTCCCGGACCGAAAGTTGGCCATCGACCAGCGCCTTGACGGCGCCGAAATGCTTGACCACGTTCCTGGCTTGAAGCGCAACCGGCATCTGTCCTCCTCGTCGGCTGCCAAAAGCGCCGATCTCGAGTATTCTTATTGGAAAGTCCGGGCCAGCCCAAGCGGGGCGGCCCGGACGTTCTATGGTTACTGGAAGAATTCCTGGGCTTCTTCCGGGGTCACGACTTCGGTGACCGACCAGTAACCGGGCTGGCCTTCCGAGGCGGCGACGTTGTCGGCGAGGTTGTTGTTGTCGACGAACGGGATCGGGATGTAGATCGCGTTGCCGTACTGGCCGGTGAAAACGTCCTCGCGCAGCTCATTGCCCTGCAGGGCAAGCACTGCAACGTTGAGCGCCGAAGCCATGACGCCCGGAGGGTTGACCGACGCTGCGGAATTCAGCCCCTGCTCTTCCCAACGCTCGAGGAAGTCGCGGCGGATTTCCCCGGTGGCGGCGATATCGTCGGTGCGACCGGCCGCTTCGATGGCGCGCCATGCGCCGTCGGCCATGCCGTCCTGCACGAGAACGCCGTCGATATCGGGATAGGTGGCGAGCAGGTTCTGCATGACCTGCTGGCCTTGGGCCTGATCCCAATTGGCGTTGGCCTGGTTGAGGACGTTGATGCCCGGGTTCTGTTCGAACACTTCGGAGTAGCCGGCGACGCGGGCTTCATTGGCCGGGTTGCCGGCGATGCCGTCGATGGTCACCACATTGCCTTCGCCGCCCAGCGTTTCAACCAGCCATTCGGCGGCCTGCACGCCATACTGTTTCTGGTCGATGCCCACATAGATGGCGTCGGGGGACGACACTTCCGCGTCGGTGGCGATCACGAGGATGCCGGCAGCGGCGGCCTGGGCGAAGACCGGATCGAAGGCGGTCGGGCTCTGGGGGTTGATGATGATGGCATCGACACCCTGGTTGATGAAGTTGCGGATGTGGCCGATCTGGCCCTGGACATCCACATTGCCGCTCTGGACGATGACTTCGACCTCGACGCCGTTTTCACCCCAAGCCTCGGCAGCAGCCTGGGCTTCCTCGATCATCTGGGTCCGCCACTCGCTGCCTACGAAACCGTTGGACAGGCCGATGGTGAAGCTGTCCTGACCGAATGCGGTCGAGGACAGGCCGGCAGCCGCAATGGCCGCCAGAATCATGGTTTTGCGCAAAATTTCCTCCACTAAGCATGTGTGCGATTGTTAGCACACCGAATTTATGCAACCGGTTGCAGAGCGAGTCAAGCTTATGGTTTTCGTCCGCGTTCCGCCGGGGAGGGCGGGCATTTCCAGCCTTGGATCGGCCTGACGCCTGCATGTCATGCAGACCGGCTATGCGCTTAGGCGGGCGAGACAGGCGCGCCCGGACGCTGTAACCCCCATCGGCTTCGGGCGTCCGGATTTTCGGTCGCCCGTTTTTCGTTTTCGTTCGGAGTGCTCCATGACGACGGCCGTTCTCAATTCCATGCCCCGCAGCCGGGTCGGCTATGGCCTGATGCTGGCGTTCGCCGCCTTTGCGGTCTTTGCCTGGAGCGATGCGTTCATCAAATTTCTTCACGGGGCGATCAACCCGTTCGAAACCGCGTTTTTCGGGGCGGTGTTCGGGCTGGCGGCGCTGCCTTTCCTGCGCAAGCGGGGGGATCAGTGGAGCGATATCGTGCGCACCACCAACCGGCCGCTCTGGCTGGTGCGGTTCGTCTCCTCGGGCGTGGGCGCGGTGGGGAGCGTCACCGCGTTCAGCTATTTGCCGATGGCGGAAGCGTTTTCGCTGATTTTCCTGTTGCCGTCCTTCGTCACCATCATGTCGGTGCTCTTTCTCAAGGAACAGGTGGGCATCAGGCGCTGGGGTGCGGTGATCGTGGGGTTCATCGGCGTGCTGATCATCCTGCGTCCGGGTTTTCGCGAGCTTTCCATCGGCCATCTGGGCGCGATCTTCGGGGGGCTGAGCGGGGCGATCTCGATCATCATCTTCCGCGCCATGGGGCCCAAGGAAAAAACTCTGTCACTTTATGGCGCCGGCGTCTTGGGATGGCTGGTGATCTGTGGGGTTGCGATGATCCCGGTGTTCGTCATGCCGACGGCCGAGCAATGGGTGTTTCTGGCCGGTTATGGGCTGCTGGCCGCGCTGGCCAATGTCCTGATGATGATGGCGGCCGGGCACGCGCCCGCCGCCTATGTGGCGCCCACCCAATACAGCCAGATGCTTTGGGCGCTGGTCATCGGCTATGTGTTTTTCGGCGAACTCGTCGATCTGCCCATGGTGATGGGGATCGTGCTCATCGTCGCTTCGGGGCTTTTGACGCTGCTGCGCGAGCGCCAGCGCCATACCCCGCTGCCGCCTCCGGTCGTCTCCGACCCGCAGGCCGGCGTGGCGGTGACGCCGCACGAGTCCTGATTGCAAAGAAAGTTTTGCAAAAATTTATTTGCGGTTGTAGAGTGAGGCGTCGGTTCCGTTCGCGGCAGGTCTCCTCATGCGTGAAATTTCCAAAATCGTTCCCGGCCCGGCGGCGCTCAAGGCGCTGACGCATCGCGACAGGCTCAAGATGCTGGGCATATTGCGGCTCGAAGGGCCGCAGACGGCCACCGGGCTTGCCGGACGGCTGGGGCTCAATTCGGGGGCGACGAGCTATCACCTGCGCCAACTGGCCCAGCATGGTTTCATCGAGATCGATGAGGGGCGGGGCAACAAGCGCGACAAATGGTGGAAGGCGCGCCACGAATCGACGCTTGTCGAACCCGCTGAAGCCGAGGGTGAGGCGCAGGACGCGTCGATGGCCATGATACAGGCGGTGGTGAGCCATCACGCCGCCGCCATGCAGCGGGCGCACGATACATTCACCGAACTGCCGCTCGAATGGCGCAAAGCGCAGACCATGAGCGATTTCACCATTCCCCTGTCCGCGCAGGCGGCGAAAGCACTGGTGGACGAGCTGCAGGCGGTGCTGTGGCGGGCTAAGGAGGAGGCGCCAGCGCCGGGCGAGCCGCTGCCCGAGGGGTGGCGGCCCTTCACCGTCCATATCCACGGCTTTCCCTATGTTCCGGAGGGAGGTGGGGACAAATGAGCGGCCGGCGAAGCTTTTTCTCGCTGGTGACGGCGGAAGTCTTCTCCCTCTCGGGCACAAGGCTTTCGATGATCGCCATCCCCTGGCTCGTGTTGACCATGACCGGGGACGCGGTGCTCACCGGGATCGTCGCCTTCGCCGAAATGGCGCCCTACGTTGTCGCAAAGGCGCTGGGCGGGCCGCTGCTCGACCGACTGGGAGCACGCAGGATTTCGATCATCGGAGATTTCGCTTCGGTGCTGGTCGTTGCTGCCGTGCCCGTGCTCGATCATTTCGGCCTGCTGGCGGTGCCCACGCTGATCCCGCTGGTGGCGGTGCTGGGTGTGCTGCGGGGGCCGGCCGACGCCGCCAAGCAGGCGATGATCCCTGGTGTGGCGCGGGAGGGCAGGCTGCCGCTCGAACGGGTTACGGGCGTGATGGGCACCATCGAGCGGCTGGCCTCGACGATCGGCGCGGGAGCGGCCGGGGCGCTGGTCGCGGCGATCGGGCCGGCGCAGGCACTGGCGTTCAACGCCGTGTGCCTCGGGTGTGCGGCAGTGGTGCTTTTGGCCGGCACGCGTCCGTCCGAGCGCGTCACAGCCCAGGCGCAGCACGGTTATGGCCAGCAATTGCGGGAGGGGTTCGATTTCCTTCGCGCGGATGCGGTTCTGGTTGGCATCGCGGCGATGGTGGCGCTAACCAATTTCATCGACCAGGCTTATGGCGCCGTGCTGGTGCCGGTCTGGGTGGTGGAAAGCGGGCAGGGGGCGGCGGTGCTGGGGCTGGTGTTCGCCGTCTTTTCGGGCTTTTCCATATTGGGATCGGTGGTGGCCACCGCCTTTGCCGAACGCCTGCCGCGCCTTGCGGTCTATATCGGCGCGTTCGTTCTGGTGGGCCTGCCGCGCTTTGCCGCCTTTGCGCTGGGCGCGCCGCTTTGGGCGATCCTCATCGTGCTGGCTGTAGGCGGGTTTTCCTCGGGGTTCCTCAACCCGATCCTTTCGGCGGTGATCCTCGAGCGCATCCCGGAAAATCTTGTGGGCCGCGTATCCTCGCTGGTCACCGCCTCGGCCTGGGCGCTGATGCCGTTCGGGGGCATCGTGGGCGGCGCGCTGATCGTGGGCGTGGGACTGGAGGCGACGCTGTGGCTGGCGGGCGCGCTCTATCTGGCGATTACGCTCGCCCCATTGGGAATCCGGAGTTTTCGCGGGTTCTCCCGGCGGACGAAGGCAGTTTAGTTTTTAGTTTGTCGTGCGATCGAACCGGAAAAGTCTGCAACTTTTCCTGACCGCACTCTAGTTCAACCCCACCAGCACCATGGAGATATCGCCGAAGCTCGAGCCCATCAACACGCGATAGGGGATGAAGAAGCCCGAATTGGAAAGCGGCATGTACCAGATGAGCATCCGATCGGAATTGGCCAGATACTGGGTGACTTCCGAACTTTCGAAATGGCCCGAGACCGGGACGTAGCGCATGGCGCAGAGGACCACGGGGCCCTGATAGGCCGTGCGGGTCGAGGTGGCGGTGGTGGTTTCGACATAGCTCATGGGCATGTCGAAACGCTCGATGCCGGTATAGATGCGCAGCGTGCGGTTGCAGAGCGAGCCGTCCAGCGTCTGCCCGCGCAGGATAAAGGCGGCCAGCGGATCGTTGACGCCGGAGCGGTGCGAGGACGACACCTGCACGCGTTCGGGATTGTGGACGAGCGGCGGGGTGACGGTGCCTTCGCCGGCATTGCCGTTCGCATAGGCCGTCTGGAGCGCGAAGCGCTCGTTGGCGGTGCGGGTTTCGAGATAGAAGCGGTTCGCCTGCAGCCCTGTATCCGTAACGGTTCCGCCCGAATTGACAGCGCCCGAGCCCTGGGCGACCACCTGCGCAAGGCCGGCGACATCGGCGGAGAGGTCGAGCTGGTAGGCGGCGCCTTCGGTCGCGAGGCGAATGTTGACATTGGCGACGTTGATGCCGCCGATCGAGATGACATAGGTCGCGATCGATCCGTCCTGCTGGGCAGCGGTGGGACCGGTAAGCCCCAGCACCAGGGCCGCGCTGGCGAAAAGAGACGAAAGGGAAAAGCGTTTCACGCGAGACTCGTTTCCTGATATTGCCGCATCTGTCCGACCCGCCGCGTCACGAATCAGGGGTGCGTATAGGTTGCCTGCTGCGATTCGGCCTGTCCAGCGCGCGTTGGGCACAATGAGTCGGCAAATCTCGCGCTTGTGCTTGACGGATACCCGCCATTTCTCTATATCCGCTCGAAAGTTTCTTCCATCCAGACCCAGACTGGTCGACTGGGGGCTTGACCCTCGGTCCCGGCATTCGATTGACAGGAATACAAAATGGCACGGCGCTGTGAACTCACCGGCAAAGGCGTGATGACCGGCAACAATGTGAGCCACGCGCTCAACCGGACCCGCCGCCGCTTTCTGCCCAACCTCTGCGATGTGACGCTGATCTCCGAAGCGCTCGACCGTCAGGTCAAGCTGCGCGTTTCGGCGGCTGCGCTGCGCACCGTCGAGCACCGTGGCGGTCTCGACGCTTTCCTCATCAAGGCCAAGGACGACGAGCTTTCCGATCGCGCCCGCGGCATCAAGAAGGAAATCCGCGCCGCTCTCGCCAACTAAGGCGAACGCCGCAACGGCTTTTTGAACGCCGCGTTGGGAAACACCCGGCGCGGCGTTCGGTATTTTCAAGGATGCTCCGGTCATCTGCCGGTCGGCATCCGCTCGAAAAAGGGAGACTCAGGCGTCTCCGGGGCATCAACCGGCGGTCATCTTGCCGCACAGGAAAGGAAAGCGACGCCATGAGCGTGCGTTTCATCTGGGCCATCCTGGCCATGGCGGTGGTGGTCACCGCGTCCAATTTTCTCGTCCAGTTTCCGGTGCAGGGGCATATCGGGGCGCTCGATCTCGCCGAAATCCTCACCTGGGGCGCGTTCACCTATCCGGTGGCGTTTCTGGTCAACGATCTCACCAATCGCCAGTTCGGCCCTGCCGCCGCCCGCAAGGTGGTGCTGGTGGGCTTTGCCATTGCGGTGGTGATCAGCTTCATCCTTTCGACGCCGCGTATCGCGATGGCCTCAGGGGCCGCGTTCCTTTTCGCGCAGCTCCTCGATACGACGATCTTTTCGCGCCTGCGCGCCGCCCATTGGTGGAAGGCCCCGCTCTTTGCCTCGCTGGCCGGGTCGGTGATCGATACGCTTCTGTTCTTCGGCATCGCCTTTTCGGCGAGCTTTGCCTTTATCGATTCGGCGCTGGGCGTGCCCGATTCTTCGCTGGCCTTTCCCGTGCCGCTCTTTTCGCTGCTCCCGATCGAGGTCCCGCTCTGGGTGTCGCTGGCGCTGGGAGATTTCACCATCAAGGTGATGATGGCCTTCGTGCTGCTGGCGCCCTATCGCGCGCTACTCAAGGCCATTCCCGACCGCTATCTGAAAGCGACGCTGGCTTAGAGAAAAGTGCCGCCCCTCCGGAGTACTTCCAGCAAAAGTGGAATCCACTTTTGCGGTTCGGAAGCGCGACAAAACAAGGACCTAGAGCATTTCAATGTTTCCTTTAAACGATGAAATGCTCTAGCGCGGCCCTTTTTATTACTTGCCCTTGAGGTACGCGACGAGGATATCGAGGGCCGCCTGCAGATCGGTCTTTTCGATCATTTCGGCCACTGTGTGGATATAGCGGGTGCCCACGACGATCCCCACGGCGCGCGCGCCTGCGGCGGCCTGTTGCGCGGCGGCGGCGTCCTGGCCACCGGCGGCGAGGATGGAGCGCTGGAAGGGAATTTTCTCCTTGACCGCCAGGGCTTCGATTTCTTCCACCAGTTCGATATCGGCGATGAAGGACCCGTCCTTGATCTGAAGGCCGAACCCCTTGCCCTGGGCGGTGACCATCTCGTTTTCCGGAACGCCGGGGGTGTCGCAGGCGAGCGTGGTGTCGATGCCCAGCCCGATATCGGGGGCGACGGCAAAGGACGCTGTGCGTGCGCCGCGCAGGCCCACTTCCTCCTGGGCGGTGAAGGCGACGTGGATTTCGCATTCATGATCGACGCCGCTCGCTTCGAGCGCGCGGATCGCTTCGATGCCCAGCCAGCAGGCGATGCGGTTGTCGAGCGCCTTGGAGACGATCTTGTCTCCCATTTCGACGAGCGGTTCGTCCATGACGATGAAATCGCCCACATTGACCTTGGAGCGGGTTTCCGCGCCCATGCCGATATCGACGAAGAACTCCTTGACCGCCGGGACCTTCTTGCGGTCCTCGGGCGAGGAGATGTGCAGCGGCCTTCCGCCGGCGTTCATGACGCCGGGGTAATCGCCATCGCGGGTGACGACCCGGACGCGGCGGGCGAACAGGGTACGCGGATCGAAGCCGCCGACGTTGTCGATGTGAATCCAGCCCTTTTCGGACACATGGGTGACCAGGAACCCGATCTCGTCCATGTGGCAGAGCAGCATGATTTTCAGCGGCTTTTCGGCATTGGTGCGCGAGCGGCGAACGGCGATGAGCGAGCCCATGGAATCGGTTCTCACCTCATCGAAGAGCCCTTCGATCTCGCGTTCGATCAGCGCGCGGACGCGGTGTTCGCGGCCGGGGACGCCGGGGGTTTCGCAAAGATTGCGGAGCAGGTCGATGTTCATGGAAATCACTCCCGTATGGAAAAATCGAGCAGCAGGGTGCGCTGGAAAGAATTGAAATTATCGTCGGAAACCATGGTGATACGGGTTTGCCCATCGGGCAAGCGCCGCACGCCCAGGGCCTCGAAATTGTCGATTTCGCCCCCCGACGCATGAAAGATCACCTCGCCATCCATCGTGGCATCCGGGCGGACCTGATCGGCGGGGATGCGGCGGATCTGGGCCGTGAAGGTGAGGAAGGCGAACCCGCGTTCGAGCACCAGCAGATCGCCATCGGGGAGGAAGGCGCAGTCGGTGGGATTGACGCCATGTCCCTGGGCCAGATGGAGATCGCCGCGATCGCGATTGCCGAGCAGGGTTGCGGCCCAGGTGCCGGCAAGGCGCGAATGGGCTTCGGTGATGATCAGGGTCGAACCGGCGACGGGGGAGGCCGGCGGGGCAATGCAGACCGATTCGATGGATTCATTGATGCGCAGGGCCGTCAACCAATCGGGAATGGCGACTTCCCGCGCCGCGCCGCCCGGACGGCCATCGGTGATGTCGAAATCGGCGATGCGGGTCAGATGCTCGTAGCCGACGCGCGCCACGGCGGGCTCACCATCGCGGAAGACGATGTCGACGGCTTCGGAATCCTGGGCGAATTTGCGGGGCAGGGGCGCGCCGGAGGAATTGCGGAGCACGTCCATTTCCACGTCGGTCAGCGCGCTCGGGGCGCCGTCGGTGAGGGTGAGGGCTCCGGAGACGAAACGGCCTTCATCGGTAACCATCACGAAGCGGGTGGCGTCGAGGAAGGCGAGGCTCGACAGGCCGCCGAAATCGGGGTGGGGGCTGGAGAGTTCGAGGCCGCCCTGGAAGATGAGGCCGTCGACGGGTTCTCCGATCGCGGCGCGCTGGAAACCGGTGATGGGGCGGGTGGAGACGGTGATGGATTCGGCGGGGGCTGGAGTGGGGGAAAACAGCAGGCTTGTGAGTATGAGGCAGCTCAGCGCCCCCCTCATCCGACCCGGCTTCGCCGGCCCACCTTCTCCCACCAGGGGAGAAGGGTAGCCCCTGGCGGAATCTGGGAGAAATATCAGCGCCGCCTCCTCGCCTCGCCGGGAAGTTCTTCGTCGAACAGCGCCGCGAGGTTGTCGGTCATGGCGCCGGCCAATTCGTCGGCGTCCAAAATGGTGACCGCGCGCCGGTAGTAGCGCGTCACGTCATGGCCGATGCCGATGGCGACGAGCTGGACCGGAGAGCGGGTTTCGATCTCCTCGATCACGGCGCGCAGATGGGCTTCGAGATAATTGCCCGGATTGACGCTCTGGGTGGAATCGTCGACCGGCGCGCCGTCGGAAATCACCATCAGGATGCGGCGGTTTTCCGGGCGGTTGACGATGCGCTTATGGGCCCATTGCAGGGCCTCGCCGTCGATGTTTTCCTTGAGCAATCCCTCGCGCATCATCAGGCCGAGATTGCGCTTGGCGTGGCGCCAGGGCTCGTCGGCGCCCTTGTAGATGATGTGGCGGATGTCGTTGACGCGGCCGGGATTGGGCGGGCGTCCGGCGTCGAGCCAGGCTTCGCGCGATTTGCCGCCCTTCCAGGCGCGGGTGGTGAAGCCCAGGATTTCGGTCTTGACGCCGCAGCGCTCCAGCGTGCGGGCGAGGATATCACCGCAGATCGCCGCAATGGTGATGGGGCGGCCGCGCATGGAGCCCGAATTGTCGATGAGGAGGGTAACGACAGTATCGCGGAATTCGGTGTCGCGCTCGGCCTTGAAGGAGAGGGCCTGCAGCGGATCGGTGACCACCCGGGTCAGCCGCGCGGTGTCGAGCACGCCCTCTTCGAGGTCGAAATCCCAACCGCGATTCTGCTGCGCCATCAGGCGCCGCTGGAGCTTGTTGGCCAGCCGCGCCACGGCGCCGGCCAGATGTTCGAGCTGCTTGTCGAGCAGGCCGCGCAACTGGTCGAGTTCCTCGGGCGGGCAGAGGTCGGCGGCCGAGACGATCTCGTCGAACTTGTCGGTGAAGATCTTGTAGGTCGGCTGGTTGGACAGGCGCTGATCGCCCTGGCCCTGGGGAGGCGGGGCGGGGGAATCCTCGCCGGCCTCGGCCTGGGCGTCCTCGTCGGTGTCGGCACTGTCGGCTTCCATGCCCTCGACGTCGCCGGCTTCCTCGTGCTCGCCGGGGGCTTCCTCGGTGCCGTCCATATCGGCGTTGTCGGCGTCGCCCTCGTTCTGCTCCTCTTCGCCGTTCATGGCCTGGTTGTTCTGGGCGTCATCGCCCGAGGATTCCGAATCGTCGGGGTCGAGCTGGTCGAGATCGGCTTCGGCGATCAGATCGAGGTCGCGCAGGATGGCGCGCGAGCGGCGGGAGAATTCGGTCTGGTTTTCGAGGTGCTCGGCCAATTGGTCGAGCGAGGTGCCGATCTTGCCTTCGATCTGCTCGCGCCAGAGGTCGACGATGGGCGTGCCGGAGGGAGGCACGGGGATGCCGGCCACCTTTTCGCGCATCAACAGCCCCAACGCCTCGGCGAGCGGGGCGTCGGCGATTTCCGTGACATTGGCGTAATTGGCGCGGAACAGCCGATCCTCGATCATCTCGGCGATGTTGTTGCCCATGCCCGCCATGCGGGCGCAGCCCAGCGATTCCACGCGCGCCTGTTCGAGCGCGTCGAAAGCGGCGCGGGCGTCGGGGTCCTTGGGCGCCATCTTGCGATGGGTGTCGGCGTCGTGGCTGGCCATGCGCATGGCCATGGCGTCGCCCTGGCCACGGGCCACGGCGATGTCGCGGGTGGTGGGCAGGCGGGGAAGAGCGGCGAGGCGCGCCTTGTCCGATGTGAGGATCGGGCGGTCGGCGGTAA
Source organism: Pelagibacterium mangrovi (assembly GCF_036662815.1). NCBI lineage: Bacteria > Pseudomonadati > Pseudomonadota > Alphaproteobacteria > Hyphomicrobiales > Devosiaceae > Pelagibacterium > Pelagibacterium mangrovi. The sequence continues at coordinate 181,021 of NZ_JBAFXA010000001.1, forward strand.
AGCTCACTTCGAGCTCATGCCGGCCGGCAATGGTGCGCACGGCCGCGCCCACCGCCGCCTTGAAGGCCTGGGTGGGGTCGGGCTTATTGGCTTTGGAGCGCGGGGGCTGGGCCATGGACGGACTTTACGGACTGGTGGCCCGCGCTCCCATCAAAAGGAACATCGGGCGGATGCGGTGATCGATATAATCGGGGTTCTGCGCCAGCAGCTCGGGGCCAGGCCCCCATTCCTCGATGGCGGACAGCGAAAATCCGGCCTCAAGCAGCGCGTTGATGTATGTGGCGATGGTGCGATGGTGTTTTTCGACGCCATCGACCACCCAGGAAGTGACGCGCTTGCCCTCGCCCAGATAGTCGTCGACCAGGAACACACGCTTGCCGCCCGCGTCGGTCGAAAACTCGGGCTCGGTGCGCACCGCATAGAGCGGGTGTTCCACCGAAAAGACCAGCGCCCCGCCGTCGGTCAGCGCGGCGCGAATGATTTTCGCCAGCGCGCCGAAATCGGCCACGTAATGGAAGGCGAGGGAAGAAAAGACGACGTCGAACGTCTCCCCGCCGAGATCGAGATGATCGAGATCGCCGCGCCGGTAGGTGACGGCGGCATTGTCGGTGCGCTCGCGGGCGTTCTCGAGCATCTTTTCGGAAAGGTCGATGCCGAGCACGCTTTGCGCGCCCTCTCCGGCCGCAAAGCGGCAGAACGCGCCGAAACCGCAGCCCAGATCGAGCACGCGCCTATCGGCAAGGTTGGGGAGCATGGCGCGCAGAGCTGGCCATTCATTGGCCGCGGCCAATCCCTCGCGCGAGCGCGGGAACTGGCTGTAGCCTTCGAAAAAGGCCGGATCGTCGTAGATGTTCTGCGCCATGGCTCTTTGAGGATCAGGCCGAAATCGCGAGGTTGGCGGCGGATTCGGGCAGGTCGACGCCGAACACGCGCTGGTAGAATTCGGCAACCACCGGGCGTTCGAGCTCGTCGCATTTGTTGAGGAAGGTCAGCCGGAACGCAAAGCCGAGATCGCCGAAGATTTCGGCGTTTTCCGCCCAGGTGATCACGGCGCGCGGGCTCATCACTGTCGAAAGATCGCCATTGATGAAGGCCGAGCGGGTGAGGTCGGCGACGCGCACCATGTTGGAGACGGTCTTGCGGCCCTCTTCGGTCTGGTTGTAGCTCTTGGCCTTGGCCAGAACGATGCCGACTTCCTTTTCGTGCGGCAGATAGTTGAGCGTCACCACAATCGACCAGCGGTCCATCTGGCCCTGGTTGATCTGCTGGGTACCGTGATAGAGGCCCGAAGTGTCGCCCAGACCGATGGTGTTGGTGGTCGCAAACAGCCGGAAGGCGGGGTGCGGACGGATGACGCGGTTCTGGTCGAGCAGCGTCAGGCGGCCCGAGACTTCCAGCACGCGCTGGATGACGAACATAACGTCCGGGCGCCCGGCGTCGTATTCGTCGAACACCAGCGCAATATTGTTCTGCACCGCCCAGGGCAGAATGCCGTCGCGGAATTCGGTGACCTGCTTGCCTTCCTTGAGGACAATGGCGTCCTTGCCCACCAGATCGATACGCGAGACGTGGCTGTCGAGGTTGACACGGACCAGCGGCCAGTTGAGGCGCGCGGCGACCTGCTCGATATGGGTGGACTTGCCCGTGCCGTGATAGCCCTGGACCATGACGCGGCGGTTGAAGGCAAAGCCGGCGAGAATGGCAAGGGTGGTGTTGCGATCGAACAGATAGTCCGGATCGATCTCGGGCACGTGGTCGGTGCGGTCCTTATAGCCCTTGACCATCATGTCGCTATCGATCCCGAACAGATCGCGGACGGAGTACTCGGTATCGGGCAGGTGGGAAAACTCGGTCATCATAGCCTCTTGGAGGGCGCAATACATCGCAGCTCGTGGCGAAATCCGGGTGCGCTTATAGCAGTCCCGTTGCCATAAACCCAGAGCGCCCCGTGCCGCAAGGTCTGGGGCGAATATGTGCGTCCGGGAAACGCCTAGACGAAGCCGCGCGACTTCAAATGATTGTAGGCGGCGATGATCGAGCGCAGCCGGTCTTCCGACCCCTTGTCGCCGCCATTGGCATCGGGGTGGTGGAGCTTGACCAGCGCCTTATAGGCCGATTTGATCTCGACCGAGGGCTTGCGGCCTTCAAGGCCCATCACCTCGAAGGCGGCGCGGTCCTGGCCGGTGAGCGTGATGTCGCGCTCGACCTTCTCCCCGGTTCCGCTCGCCTTGGCGCGCGAACGCAGGCGGGCGAACAGATGGTTGGCGTCGTGGAACTGGCGGCCGGTATAGTCGCGGGCCTTGAATTTCTTGGGGTTCGGGTTCGATTTGCCGAAGCGGTTCGAGCCGAACGCCCAGGTCTCGCGGCTGCCCGGCGCGTTCATCTTGACGGCGTGATCGGCGATTTCCTCGTCGTTCATGCCCGAGAAATAATTATAGGCCTTGTTGTAGTGGCGCACGTGCTCGAGGCAGAAATTGTGGAACTGGCCTTCCGAGCGGGCTCCCTTGGGAGCCTTGTGGAGGCCGGGATTGTCGCAGCCATCCCAATCGCAGCCGGGTTGGGCCTGGACTTCCTCCTCGGCGGAACCGCGGCGGGGCTTGATGCGCACGGAATCGAAAATCTTGGATTTGGTATTGATGGTCATCGAGAGGTCTTAACTTTTTACCGGTTCGCCGGCCTTGTGAACCAAGGGCCCGTAATCATATACGGCTTTGGTTCGGATTGCCCGGACCAAAACCATCATTTTGTTGCCCATGGGGAATTGACACATGAGCGTTCGCGACCAGATCGAAGAAACCCTTAAGGCCAAATTCGATCCTCAACTCCTGGAGGTGATCGACGATTCCGAGCGTCACCATGGACACGCAGGATGGCGGGAAGGGGGCAATACCCATTTCCGCATCAAAATCGCCAGCCCGGCGCTGGACGGGTTGAGCCGGGTCGAACAGCACCGGGCGATCAACGCGGCCCTAGCCGATCAGTTCGAGGCCGGGATGCACGCGCTGACCATCAAGGTCACCCCTTCGGAGTGACCGGCGTTTCCAGCGGCGACACCCTGAGCTGGGTGATCCTGTTGTGCTGCTTGCGCAGCACTTTGAAGCGCAGGTCGTGGAAGGTGAACTGCTGGCCCGGATCGGGGATCAGTCTGGCCTCGTAGATCACGAGCCCGGCCACCGTCGTCGCTTCTGAATCGGGCAGATTCCAGTCGAGCGCGCGGTTGAGGTCGCGGATCGGAAGCTGCCCGTCGATGATATAGGAACCGTCGGTCTGCTTGCGTACCCCCTCGATCACCGCGTCGTGCTCGTCGGCGATGTCGCCCACGATTTCTTCGAGAATGTCTTCGAGGGTGATCAACCCCTGCACCTCGCCATATTCGTCCACGACGAGGGCGAAATGGAGCTTGGCTTTCAGGAAGGCGTTGAGCTGGGTCTGCACCGAGGTGGTGTCGGGCACGAACCAGGGCTTGAAGGCGATCTTGGCGGGGTTGACCTTCGAATAGTCGCCTTCCGCCTTCTGGATCGCGCGCAGCAGGTCCTTGGCGTGGACGATGCCCACGATATTGTCCTGCTTATCCTTGTAGAGCGGCACGCGGGTGAAGGGGCTGTCGAGGATGGCGCCGATCAGGTCGACTGGCGCCATGTCGACGTCGAGGGCCAGCATGCGGGTGCGGTGCACCATGACGTCGGAAACCTCGAGCTCGCGCAGGTCGAGGATGCCGCCGAGCATGTCGCGGTCGTTCTTGACCACTTCGCCCTCGGCATGGAGGAAATCCACCGTGCCGCGCAGTTCTTCATGGCCCGAAATGGCATTGGCGTTGCTCGCATCGAGCCCGAAGACGCGCAGAATGGTGTTGACGATCGTCTGCACCGCGAAGGTGATGGGCGAAAAGACCATGACGATGGTCCGGATGAGGGGCGCCACCGCCAGCGCGAAACTGTCGGGACGGATCAGCGCGATGGTCTTGGGCATCACTTCCGAAAAGATCACGACCGCCGCGGTCATGACGAGAGTGGCATAGGCGATGCCGGCCTCGCCGAAAATCTGGATCAGGACGCTCGCCGCAAGGGTCGAGGCAAGAATGTTGACGACGTTGTTGCCCAAAAGGATGGCGCCGATCAGGCGTTCCTTTTCCGCCGTGAGCTTTTCGACCAAGTTGGCGCGGGCATTGCCGTTGCGGGCGAGCTGATGCATGCGAGCCCGCGAGGCCGCTGTCAGCGCCGTTTCCGAGCCGGAAAAGAAAAAGCTCATGGCCAAAAGCGCGACGATGGCCAGAAGCGAAAGCCAGAGAGAAGCATCCATTTATCGCATCTCCTCAAGAAAACTCTTAACGGCTTGCGCCTCGACACCGCGTTCGATGAATGCCTGGCCGATGCCGCGCGTCAGGATGAAGGTGAGCGCCCCGCGCGAGACTTTCTTGTCCTGCGCTATGGCGTCCATGAGCGTGTCGGTGGGGGGCAAATCTCCGGGGATGTCGGCCAATGTGGTGGGCAGGCCCGCGGCTTTCAAGTGCGCTTCGATGCGGCCTGCGTCCTGGGACGGGGCGAGGCCGAGACGGGCGGAAAACCGGTGCGCAAGCGCCATGCCGATGGCAACGCCCTCGCCGTGCAGCAAGCGATCCGAATAGCCCGTTGCCTTTTCCAGCGCGTGGCCGAAGGTGTGGCCGAGGTTGAGAAGGGCGCGCACGCCGGTTTCCTTTTCGTCCTCGACCACCACCCGCGCCTTGGCGGCGCAGGCCCGTGCGATGGCCTCGGCGCGGGCCGGACCGCCCGCCGCGATCTCGGGATAATTGGCTTCGAGCCAGAAGAAGAAATCCTCGTCGTCGATCAGCCCGTATTTGACCACTTCGGCATAGCCGGCGGCGAACTGGCGGGGGGGAAGCGTATCGAGCGCCTGCTGGTCGGCCAGCACGAGGCGCGGCTGGTGGAAGGCGCCGACGAGGTTCTTGCCGTGGACAGAATTGATGCCCGTCTTGCCGCCGACCGAGGAATCCACCTGGGCCAGGAGCGAGGTGGGGATCTGGACGAAATCCATGCCGCGCCGGGCGATGGCTGCGGCGAATCCGGCGAGGTCGCCGATCACCCCGCCGCCAAGCGCTATGAGGATGTCGTTGCGTTCGAGCCGGGCGGCGAGGATGGCGTCGACCGCCGTCTGGAGGTGCGTCCAGGATTTGGTGGCCTCCCCCGCCGGCAGCACGATTTCGGCATGGGAAAGGTCCGCCGCATCCAGCGAAGCCAACAGGCGCGGGAGCTGGGCCTCGGCGACGTTTTGGTCGGTAACGATGCCATAGCGCGCGCCCGGAAACATTGTGGCCAGCCGCTCCCCGGCGCCATCGATGGCGTCGGGGGCGATGACGATGTCATAGGCGCGCTCGCCCAGCGGCACGTGAACGGTGTGGAGCGGGGGGTGCTGCAGGCTCATGGGGCTTCCGGCGGGTCGAGATGGTCACAAAGGGCGGCAAGGATATCGGCGACGACCGCATCATGGGGCACGTCGTGGGAGGCGATGGTCAGGTCGGCCAGCGCGTAAATAGGGTAGCGTTTGTCCATCAGATCGCGCAGCGTGCCGCGCGGGTCCGGCGTCTGGAGCAGGGGGCGCGTCGGGCGCTTGGAGACACGGGCGAACAGCACGTCGAAATCGGCCTTGATCCAGACCGAAACGGAATGGGTCTTGATGGCCTGCCGCGTTTCGGGATTAACGAAAGCGCCGCCGCCCGTGGCGATCACGCCGTGATCCTCGCGCAGGAGCCGGGAGATGACGCGCGCCTCGCCGGCCCGAAATTCGGCCTCGCCGTGGGAGGCGAAGATATCGGCGATCGACATGCCGGCGGCGGTTTCGATTTCGGCGTCGGAATCGGTGAAGGGCAGTCCCAGGCGGGCCGCCAGCCGCCGCCCGACGGTGGTTTTGCCCGCGCCCATCATGCCCACGAGCACGATGGGCCGCCCGGCCAGGCGCTCGAGCACCTGGCTTTCGGCTTTCGGCTTGGCGATATCCGACGCGTCGTGCCCCATTGCTTGCCCTTTCGATCGGCTGGTTCAAGCCTTTGACGGGCCATGTGTCAAGGTGCGTGCGCTTGCCCCATGTGCGCAAATCTGGAAAAGTTCATTGAGGTTAGCTCAGGGGTCCTCATGCCAACACTGTTCCGGCTGCTCGTCGCCATCGCCTTTATCGCCGGGCTCGGCTATGCGGGCATGTTCGCGCTTTCGGTGCTGGTCCAGCCCCAGGAGCGGGAGGTGAGCGTGCGGGTGCCCACGCGCGATTTCCTGCAGGATGCGTCGCGATGAAGGACGGTCATCTGATCGACGCCTTTCTCGAAATGATGAGCGCGGAACGCGGGGCCGCCGAAAACACCATCGAAGCCTACCGCGCCGATCTTTTGGACTATTGCGGATTCCTCGCCCAAAGCGGCAAGGCCATCTCGGGGGCGACGCGCGAGGATGTGGCCGATTATCTTTCCCATCTCGCCGGAGAAGGAATGGCTGCCAGTTCCTCGGCGCGGCGATTGAGCGCGCTGCGGCAATTGCACAGGTTTCTGGTTTCAGAAGCGATCAGGACGGACGACCCCACGCGGATCGTCTCCTCGCCCAAGCCGGGGCGCGCCCTGCCCAAGGTGCTTTCGGTCGAGGACGTCGATCGGCTTTTGGCGCTGGCCGAAACCGAGGCGGCGGGGGGCGAGGAAAAGGACATTCGGCTCTATGTCCTGCTCGAGTTGCTCTATGCCACGGGGTTGCGGGTTTCCGAACTCGTGGCGCTGGAACGCAAGGCCGTGCGGCGCGAGGCCGAGCATCTGATCATCACCGGCAAGGGCGGGCGGGAGCGGCTGGTGCCGCTCAACGACAAGGCCAAGGACGCGCTGATCGGCTGGCTGGCGGCGACCGAAAGGGACAAATTCGTGTTCCCCGCCAACGGAGCCGAAGGTCATCTGGCCCGGCAGGTTTTCGCGCGCGATCTCAAGGGGTTGGCGGGGCGGGCCGGGTTGCCCGTGGCCAAGGTTTCCCCCCACGTCCTGCGCCATGCCTTCGCCTCGCACCTGCTCCAGAACGGAGCCGATCTGCGGGTCGTGCAGATGCTGCTGGGGCATGCGGACATCTCGACCACCCAGATCTACACCCATGTGCTCGACGCGCATTTGAAGCGCCTGCTCGAAGAGCGCCACCCGCTGGCGGGCGGTGCTTGACATTGGCCGGGCTAATCGACACTTTCCCGCCACTTTGGACCCATAGGGCGTTGCAACCCACTCCAGCCGACCCACATTGCTGGAAACGCTCCAACATGAGAAGGTTGCCCGAAAGCGGGCGGATCGCATGCAGTCATATCTCGATTTCGAAAAGCCGGTCGCCGAACTCGAAGGCAAGATCGCCGAACTCAAATCCCTTGCCCAGACCGATCAGGCGGTTTCCATAGGGGACGAGGTCGCCCGGCTGCAGCAGCGGGCCGACGATGCGCTGCGCGACGTCTATAAAAGGCTCACCCCCTGGCAGAAGACGCAGGTAGCGCGCCATCCGCAGCGCCCGCATTTCTCCAATTATCTCAAGGCGCTGGTGACCGAATGGACGCCCTTGGCCGGTGACCGGAAATTTGCCGAAGACCCGGCGGTGCAGACCGGGTTCGGTCGCATCGACGGGGTGCCGGTCGCCATCATCGGGCAGGAAAAGGGCAACGATACCGAAAGCCGGCTCAAGCACAATTTCGGCATGGCGCGGCCCGAAGGCTACCGCAAGGCGGTGCGCATCATGGAGATGGCGGACCGGTTCGGGCTGCCGGTGATCACTTTCGTCGACACCGCCGGCGCCTATCCGGGCATCGGGGCCGAGGAACGCGGACAGGCCGAAGCCATCGCGCGTTCGACCGAAAAATGCCTCGAAATCGGGGTGCCGAGTCTGTCGATCGTCATCGGCGAGGGCGGTTCGGGCGGGGCGATCGCCATTGCGGCCACCAACAAGGTGCTCATGCTCGAGCATTCGGTCTATTCGGTGATTTCGCCCGAAGCGGGCGCCTCGATCCTGTTCCGCGACGCTGGCAAGGCGCAGGACATGGCGGCGGCCCAGAAGATCACGGCGCAGGACCTTCTCGGCCTCAAGGTGATTGACGGAATCATCGAGGAGCCCCTGGGCGGCGCGCACCGCAATCCCGAAAAGATCTTCGCCGATACGCGCGCCGAGATCGCCAAGTTCCTGGGCGAATATGGCGACGATCTGGGCCCGCTGGAAATCCGCGAACTGCGGCGCGAGAAATTCCTGGCGATCGGGACGACGCTGGCCTAGCGGGCCGGCATTTCCCCCACCTATTCACAGGCGCTCACGCCGACGTGACGGGTTTTCGTTGCAATTTGCATAAAAACTGCGACCAATGACGTCCAATCTTACCGGGTATTAACCCTCACGCGCGATAAGTGGGGGATGTTCGGTAAGTTTACGGTCGTCAGGGTCAGGGTTTCCATGCTGGCAAGGGTCTTCGGTCTGGTTGGCGCGCTGCTGCTCGCGGTCGCGCTCGCGTCATGTTCGCCGCTCGAGGGCGACGGGCGGCACATGGTTCCCCTTTCGGGCGCGGCAAAAACCCAGCTCGCCGCCATGGGGTCTTCTCCCCAGGCCGCGATGATGGTGCGCATCTACAAGGAAGAAAGCACGCTCGAGGTCTGGAAGCAGACCGCCGCGGGAAGCTATCGGCTGTTCAAATCCTACGAGATCTGCACCTGGTCGGGCGAACTCGGACCCAAATTCTACGAAGGCGACCGACAGGCGCCCGAAGGGTTCTATACGATCACGCCGGGGCTGATGAATCCCAATTCGAATTACTACCTCGCCTTCAACCTGGGCTTTCCCAACAAGTTCGATCGCGTCCATGGGCGCACGGGCAGCCATCTGATGGTGCATGGCGCGTGTTCGTCTGCCGGGTGCTATGCCATGGAAGACGAGCAGATCGCCGAAATCTATGCGCTGGCGCGCGAGGCTTTTTCGGCGGGCAACCGTTCGTTCGAAGTGCAGATTTTCCCCTTCCGCATGACGGCTGAAAATCTCGCCAAGCACCAGTCGAGCCCGCATATCGAATTCTGGAACAACCTCAAGCAGGGCTATGATTTCTTCGAGGTCGCCCAGGTTCCCCCGAGCTGGGACGTCTGCGACGGGCGCTACGTCTTCCGCCAGCCTTCCGCCGCCTCGGCCGCCGCATCGATGGCTGGCCAGTGCCAGCCGGTAACCGCCGACCAGACCATCGTTTCGGCCTTCATGGCCAAGCAGACCGCCGACGCGGCCGCGGTCCAGAGCGCGATGATCCGGATCGCCGACGCCGAAACGGCCGCCGCCGCCGCCGAGGAACGGCGCGTCGTCGCGCAGGCCGAAATGGAAGCCCGCGGCGAAGCGCTCAACAGCGCGGTCAATGGGTTCTTTGGCACGCTGATGAGCCCGTTCAACGGGTTGGCGCCGGCCCAATCCCAGGCTCAGGCCGAAGTGGCACCGGAACTGATTTCACCGCAAGGCTGAGGTCAGAGCAGGTCGCAAAGGGGCGCGATGAGCGGCTCGTCTGCCGGGGGCATGGGGTAGTCTCGCAGCGCCTGCGGGCGCACCCATTTGAGGGCCGAGTGCTCCTTGGCGACCGGCGTGCCCTGCCATTTCCTGCACACGTAAAGCGGCATCAGAAGGTGCCAGCCCTCATAGGCGTGGCTGGCGAAGGCGAGCGGGGCAAGGCATGCCTCCTTTGTCTCGATCCCCAATTCCTCTTTCAACTCGCGGATCAGGGCCGCTTCGGGCGTTTCCCCTTCTTCGAGCTTGCCGCCGGGAAATTCCCAAAGGCCGGCAAGCTGCTTGCCCTGAGGGCGCTGGGCGATCAGCACGCGCCGGTCGGCATCGACCAGCGCGCAGGCGACGACAAGGGTGATTTTCACTGCTGGCTGGTCTCCGGCTTGCGGCGGTAATGGTAGGGGTAGCGGAAGGCAAATCCCATGGCGAGATAGAGCCCCACGGCCACGGAATTGTCGGCCTGCACCTGCAGCGCCGCGTGCCGGGCGCCGTTTTCGGCGGCCCAACTCAGCGCCGTGGCGATGAGGCGGCGGCCAAAGCCACGGCCCCGCAACGCGTCTGCGGTGATGACATCGTAAAGCATCGCGATGCCGTCGACTTGGGCGCAGATCAGCGCGGCGGCGGGGGTGCCGTCCTCGGCCGCGATCGCGATGCCGCAGGCGGGCACGCCGATCGCCGTAACGATCGCGGTGAAGGTCTCAAGCGTATTGCCCTCGAACCCCTGCAGGCGCGCCAGGGTGGCGAGAAAATTCGGATCGACCGTATCGCAAAAGGTCGCGGCGGGGTCGATGCCGGGGACCTCGCCGATGTCCATCGAGAGCACGAGGCTGGTCTTGATCCCTTGCCAGCCCTGGCTTTCGAGCGTGGCGAAGGTGTTGCGGCCGGTGAGCGGCGTCACCCGGAAGAGGAGGGGCAGGCCCTGAATCTCATAGGCCGGGGCCAGCGCCGCAAGGCGAGTTCCCGCATCTGCGTCGTCGGCGGGATCGAGACACCAGATCGAATTGGAGCGCCCCGAAAAGCCCGCCGCGACGCGGGCCCGCCACTGGCCATCAGTGACCGTTTCCAGCGCCGGCCAACTGGCCAGCGTGGCGGCTTCGATGCGCGATACGCTCAGCACGGGCCGGTTAGCTCCGGTAGCTGCCGTTGATGTCGATATAGCCATGGGTAAGGTCGCAGGTATAAACTGTCGCCTTGCCGTTCCCCAGCCCGATATCGACCGATATCGAAAGCTCCTCGCCCTTCATATAAGCCGTTGCGGCGTCTTCGGAATAATCGGACGCGCGCTCGCCATTGCGGGCCAGGACGTGCTCGCCGAACGCGATGGTGAGCCTGTCGCGGTCGGCTGGCTGGCCGGCCTTGCCCACCGCCATGACGATGCGTCCCCAATTGGCGTCTTCCCCGGCGATGGCGGTCTTGACCAGGGGGCTGTCGGCAATGGCGCGGGCGATTTTTTCCGCGCTCTCGTCGGTGGTGGCGCCCGCGACGTTTATGGAAACGAATTTGGTGGCCCCTTCACCGTCACGCACCACCTGCATGGCGAGATTAAACAGCACGTCCCTAAGCGCGTCGCCGAACTGAGCGGCGCGGGGGTCATCGAGGCTCTCGATGGGCGCGATGTCGGCCTTGCCGGTGGCAAAGGCCAGTAGCGTGTCGGAAGTGGAGGTGTCGCTATCGACAGTGATGGCGTTAAAGCTCGTGGCGTTGTGGCGGGCGAGCAGCGCCTGGAGCACCGGGGCGGCCACGGGGGCGTCGGTGAAGATAAACGAGAGCATGGTCGCCATGTCCGGGGCGATCATGCCCGAGCCCTTGGCGATGCCGGCAATGGAAACCGAGACGCCGTCGAACTTCAGGCTGGCCTGGGCGAGCTTGGGGAAGGTATCGGTGGTCATGATCGCCTTGGCCGGCTCCATCCACGGCTCGGCGGTAAGCTCACCGGCCAGGCGCTCGAGAACGCCGTCGAATTTATTGGCGTCGAGCGGTTCGCCGATCACACCGGTCGAAGCGAGAAAGATTTCAGAGGTTTCGCACCCCACGGCACGGGCGGCGATTTCGGCGGTCAGCTCAACCGAGCTTTTGCCCTTCATGCCGGTAAAGGCGTTGGCATTGCCCGAATTGACCACAAGAGCACGGGCCTTGCCCTGGCCCAGATTCTGCCGGCACCAGTCGATGGCGGCCGACGGGCAGAGCGACCGGGTGAGGACGCCGGCGACGGTGGTTCCTGCGTCGAACACGGCAAGCAGTACGTCGGTGCGGCCCTTGTAGCGGATTCCGGCCTCGGCGGTGGCAAACCGCACGCCCGCAATGGCGGGCGGGGCGACATAGGATTTTGGAGCGAGGGGGGAGACGGGCAGGGCCATGGGACGTCCTCGGAACGGTGAATTTGCCGGGCCTTCGTGTGCCTCAAAACGCTGCCGTCATGCAAGGGGGATATGGGTTCTCGGCCTGTCGCTTGTTCAACCCACCGGCGCCGCAAGCATCACCAGATTGCCGTCGGGATCCTCCACATAGGCGGCGCGCTCGCCCCAGGGCAGGTCGGTGGGCGCAAGAACCGTGGGCGCGCCGATGGCGTTGAGCGCGGCCACCGCTGCATCGGTATCGGCGACATTGATGCACAGTTCGATCCGATGGCCGGTGGCGGGCCGCAGCGGGCGTCCATGCAGCGGTTCGCCCGAAATCTGTCCCATGCCCAGTTCGGTGGTTCCAAAACGAAGCGTGAGGAATGCCGCTGGCCCCTCGGGTGGAAACTGGTAGATGATTTCCCCGCCCAGCACGTCGCGGTAAAAAGTCAGGCTCTTGTCGATATCGGCCACCGACAGCATGGGGGTCATGCGGCTTGCTGGCTCTGCCATGGCGGTCTCCTCGCGTTCGCGCTCAGCGCTTCGCCGGCACGAGGACGAAGCGTCCCAATCGTTTCTGAATGGTCGGCATCAGCCAGAACACCATGATGGCGACCATCAAGGGGGCAACGATAAGCGTGATCTGCCATATCTGCCAGCCCGCCGTCAGCGGTAGCACGAAATAGAGCAACAGCGTGATGATGGGATAGACGCCCAGCAGCGTCACCAGAAACTGCCGGTGGCGCGCCGGCACCAGCGCCGGCGTCCTGGTCTGGGTGGCGGAGGGCTCATGTCCGGAGGCGGTATCGATGCCGGAGGTCGAAATGTGTGTCATGATCTTTTGATCCCTTTGGAGCGGAGCGGTGGTATATATGAAACGATCCGTTTCGTTCAAGTATATTTTTCGGGAAAATTTGATGATGTGTGTGATCGCTCCGGGGGATCGGGCCGGGCTCGGTTTCGCGCACGCATCGCCGAGCCCTTGACCGGACAAGCTGAAGTCCGGTGCGGAAAATGGACTGCAATGGTTGCGAAGGAAGAGATCTAAGGAACGGCTCGTTTCGTTCAATTTCATGATACCAATGCGGCAAGGTAGCGGGACGCGATTTTGGCGGCAGGTCCAGCGGAAGGAGTTTGGAGCCATGGCAAGCAGCAGGGATGCGCGGGACGTCAAGCGCGCTTCCATCGGGGCAAAGCGCAATCCAGCGAGCCAGCAGGCCATACTCGATGCGGCGCGGGCCATACTCGATGAGGAAGGGCTGGCGGGGTTTTCCATCGAGGCGGTGGCGCGGCGGGCAAGGGCCGGAAAGCCCACCATCTATCGTTGGTGGCCCAGCCGGACGGCGTTACTGCTCGACATCTATCAGGGGTTCAAGAACGCCCGGCCCTTTCCCGACACCGGCACGCTGGCGGACGATATGCGCGCGTTCCTCACCGACCAGCTTTTCGATTTCTGGCGCGATCGGCTGTGTGGCACGGTGTTTCGCTCGGTTATTGCTGAAGCCCAGACTGATCCGGACGCTGCCCAGGCGCTTTCGATCTATGAGCGCGACCGGCGGAAATCGGCCGAACGGATCATCGAGAGGGCGAAGGCGCGGGGCGAGGTAAGCGCCGATTTCAACGGCGCCATCGTCATCGAACTGCTCGCCGGCTTTGCCTGGCATCGGCTGTTGACCGGAAGGCTTGCCGATTCTGAAAAAGATATCGAGGCCGTCGTTGCCCTGGTGATGGCGGCGGTGGAAAATAAAAACCCCGGCCCTTAGACATCGTCCAAGGGCCGGGGTTCATAAATTGCAGCGGCAGGCAGATTAGATGCCGCCCTGGGCCTCGACGGCGGCAGCCAGTTCGGGATCGTCGATCGCGACCTCGGTGCCTTCCTTGATTTCGTCGATGGCTGCTTCGTACCTCTGGTAGAGCACCTGCTGGGCCACCTGCTGACGCACCTGCTCAAGTGGGGGCGCTTCGGACACGCGGCGTTCTTCGAGTTGGATCAGGTGCCAGCCGAACTGGCTCTGCACCGGCTGGCTCAGTTCACCCTCTTCGAGCGCGAAAGCGGCCTGCTCGAACTCGGGAACCATCATGCCGGTGGAAAAGAAGCCGAGGTCGCCGCCATTGGAGGCGGTGCCGTCGGTGCCGTATTCGCCAGCTGCGTCGGCGAAATCACGGCCGCCTTCGATTTCGGCGCGGATCGTGTTGGCTTCCTCTTCGGTCTCGACGAGGATGTGGCGGGCCCGCACTTCGGGCTCGGGGGTGAACTGGGCGGCCAGTTCGTCATAGGCGGCCTGGATGGCCTCCTCGGTCACTTCGTTCTCGACGATCTGGTTGAAGAACTCGCGGCGCAGGGCCTGTTCTTCAAGATAGGCGAGGCGGCGTGCGAACTCCTCGGTATCGGCAAGGCCGTCCTCGCGGGCGGCGTCGGCCATCAGCTTCATGTCGATCATGACGGTCAAAAGGAAGGCGCGGCGCTGGTCGGCGGGCACCGACTGAAGTTCGGCCTGCAGCTCTTCGGCGGCCAGCATGAGATCGCCTTCGGTGATCTCCTCATCGCCCACGGTCGCGAGCACGGTGGCCGGATCGACAGGTTCGGGGGCGGGAGCGGCTTCTGGCGCAGCCTCGGCGGGGGCCGGAGTTTCGGCTGCTGCGGGTGCCTGCTCCTCGGCTGCCGGGGCGGGTTCCTCGGGCGTCTGGGCCAGCACCGGGGCGGCGGCGAGCGAAGCGGCAAACACCGCCGGCATGAGCGCGGCGCGCAGCATGCTTGCCACCGGAGCGGCGAGATCGAATGACATGATGAGAACTCTCCTTTTCAAAGATCGGGCCCCCCATCGCCCGAACCGATTGTCCGCCAGTAGCGTTAAGCCCGGACTTTGGCGCTGGTTTGGCGGATTTTGCCGACGTTGACAACCCTTGGTGGCACTCTTACATCTCCTGCCGACATATTTCCCGCGCCCTGGCGGTATGGCTTCGGCCGCCGCCTTTCAACGCGTTTTACGACAGAACCCGGGACGTCGCTTCGGCCCGTACCGGCGCATACAACAGGTTCTAAGGATACTTCTTCATGGCTTTTGCTGCGCTCGCCCGGAAGTTTTTCGGTTCGGCAAACGATCGGCGCGTTAGGCGCTACCAGGCCAATGTGGACGCCATCAACGCCCTCGAAGCCGAATACGAAAAATTCAGCGACGATCAGCTTCGCGCCAAGACCGAGGAATTGAAGCAAACGCTGCGCGACGGCGGCAAACTTGCCGATGTCCTGGTCCCCGCCTTCGCCACGGTGCGCGAGGGGTCCAAGCGCGCGCTGGCCATGCGCCATTTCGACGTGCAGCTCATCGGCGGCATGGTGCTCAACGAGCGCGCCATCACCGAAATGCGCACCGGTGAAGGCAAGACGCTGGTCGCGACGCTTGCCGCCTATCTCAACGCCCTCGAGGAAAAGGGCGTCCATGTGGTGACCGTCAACGATTACCTCGCCCGCCGCGACAGCGAGTGGATGGGCCGGCTCTACAATTTCCTGGGGCTGACCACCGGCGTCATCGTCCACGGCCTCAACGACATGGAGCGCAAGGCCGCCTACGACGCCGACATCACCTATGGCACCAACAACGAGTTCGGCTTCGACTATCTGCGCGACAACATGAAATACACGCGCTCTCAGATGGTGCAGCGCGGACACAATTACGCGATCGTCGACGAAGTGGATTCGATCCTGATCGACGAGGCGCGGACCCCGCTGATCATCTCGGGTCCGTCCCAGGACCGGTCCGAACTCTACAAGACCATCGACAAATACATCCCGCTGCTGACCGAAGACGACTATACGATCGACGAAAAGCACCGCGCGGCGAGCTTCACCGACGAGGGCATCGAAAAGCTCGAGGAAATTCTCGAGCGCGACGAGATCATCAAGGGCGGTTCGCTCTACGACATCGACAACGTCTCGATCGTCCACCACCTCAATTCCGCGTTGAAGGCGCACAAGATCTTCAATCGCGACAAGGACTACATCGTCCGCAACGACGAAGTGGTGATCATCGACGAGTTCACCGGCCGCATGATGCCGGGGCGCCGGTTCTCCGAGGGCCTGCACCAGGCGCTTGAGGCCAAGGAAAACGCCAAGATCCAGCCCGAGAACGTGACGCTGGCCTCGATCACCTTCCAGAACTATTTCCGCCTCTACACCAAGCTGGCCGGCATGACCGGCACGGCGGATACCGAGGCGGCCGAATTCGCCGACATCTACGGGCTGGACGTGGTGACCGTTCCCACGAACCTGCCCATCTCGCGCGCCGACGAGAACGACCAGATCTACCGCTCGGTGGACGAGAAGTTCGAAGCCATCACCAATGAGGTTGTGGCCTGCCGCGAGCGCAACCAGCCGGTGCTGGTGGGCACCACCTCCATCGAGCGCAGCGAGATGCTGGCCGATTTCCTCAAAAAGAAGGGCATCAAGGACATCGCCGTCCTCAACGCCCGCCACCATGAGCAGGAAGCCCAGATCATCGCCGCGGCCGGCGTTCCCGGCGCGATCACCATCGCCACCAACATGGCCGGGCGCGGCACCGACATCCAGCTCGGCGGCAATCTCGAAATGCGCCTTGCCAATGAGGCCGAGGGTCTCGAGGGCGAGGCGCTTGAGAAAAAGACCGCCGAGATCAAGGCCGATATCGCCAAGAAAAAGGAAGAGGCGCTTGCCGCCGGCGGCCTGATGGTGATCGGCACCGAGCGGCACGAAAGCCGCCGCATCGACAACCAGCTCCGCGGCCGTTCGGGCCGTCAGGGCGACCCCGGCCGCTCGAAATTCTTCGTCTCGCTGCAGGACGATCTGATGCGCCGGTTCTTCCCCGAGCGCATGGAAAAGGTCTTGACCTCGCTGGGATTGAAGGACGGGGAATCGATTTCGGACGCCATGGTCACCAAGGCCATCGAGCGCGCCCAGACGCGGGTCGAGGCGCACAATTTCGATATCCGCAAGAACATCCTCAAATACGACGACGTGATGAACGATCAGCGCAAGGTGATCTTCGAACAGCGCAAGGAGCTGATGGACGCCGAAACGGTGACCGACACCATCGCCGACATGCGCCACGACGTTGTGGATTCCGTCATCGCGAAATCGTGCCCCGACCGCTCCTATCCCGAGCAGTGGAACATCGAGCAGCTCGGCGCGGCCACCAAGACCTATCTCGGCATCGAACCTCCGCTCGCCCAATGGGTGGATGAAGAGGGTATGGACATCGCGACGCTGCGCGAGCGGATGGTTCAGATGGCCGACGACTACGCCGCCACCAAGGAAGCGCGGGTCGGGCCTGAAAACATGCGCCAGATCGAAAAGAGTTTCGTTCTGCAGTCGATCGATGGGCTGTGGCGCGAGCATTTGATCACCCTCGATCACCTCTCCAAGGTCGTGGGCTGGCGCGGGCTGGCCCAGCGCGATCCGCTCAATGAGTACAAGCAGGAAGCGTTCGAGCTGTTCAGCCAGCTTCTGACCAATCTGCGCGAACTGGTCACCACCCAGCTCAGCCATTTCGAGCTGCGCCCCGCCCCGCCACAGGAGCCCGACCAGAGCCAGCTCACGGCCACCCATATCGACCCGACGACCGGCGAGAACGAAGTGAGCGACGAGCCGGGCAAGGGCCAGCTCACGCCCGAGCAGATGGCCAACACCCGGCGCAACGATCCCTGCCCCTGCGGGTCGGGCAAGAAATTCAAGCACTGCCACGGCGCGTTCTGAGCCCATAGCAGCGATGTTTACAAAATCCCCGGGGCTCGCTCCGGGGATTTTCTTTTGTGCCGACCGCGCTCTAAGGAACCCACGCCGGGCCGTGCGCGTTTTCACCCGCCACTCGGCATTTCTTTCGCGTTCCGCATCGAAACCGTAGGATCGGCTTGTCCATTGCCCCATACGGGAGGCTATGGGCGCGAGGGGGGAAGTTTTGACTTACGACCAGATCGTTCTTTTCGTCTTGCTCGTCCTGGTCCTCGCCGGCCTGCTCTGGGGCAAGTGGCGATACGATCTCGTTGCCTTCTCGGCCCTGATCCTGGGCGTGATCCTTGGCGTCGTGCCTATCGATACCGCTTTTTCCGGCTTTGGCGATCAGGCGACGATCATCGTCGCGCTGGTGTTGATCGTCACCGCCGGGCTGACGCGCTCGGGGGCCGTCGATCTGGTGACGCGCTATGCCATTTCCGCCGAACGGGGCCTTTCCGCCCATATCTCGATCCTGAGTGCGCTGGGGGCGGCGCTTTCGGCCTTCATGAACAATATCGCGGCCCTCGCGCTCTTGATGCCGGTCGATCTGCAGGCCGCCCAGAAGGCCGGTCGGTCGCCGGCCCCCTCGCTCATGCCGCTCGCGTATGCGACCATTCTGGGTGGCGTCGTCACATTGATCGGCACGCCGCCCAATATCATCATCTCCACCTATCGCGAGAACGCGCTGGGCGAAGGCTATAGGATGTTCGATTTCGCGCCGGTGGGGCTCTTGGTCGCCATCGCGGGAATAGCGTTCATTTCGCTCGTGGGCTGGCGGCTTCTGCCCAGCAGGGGCGGCAAGCAGGGTGCGGCGGCGGAACTGCGCGCCTCGGGCACTTATACGGCCGAACTGGTGGTGACCGAACGGTCCAAGGCCATCGGTCAGAAGGTGCGCGACCTCGACGAGCTCGCCGACGAGCATGACTGCGTGATCGCAGGCCTCGTCCGCCGCAACAGGCGTATGGCTGGCCGGGCGCGGGCGATCACCATCAAGGATGGTGACCTGCTCGTCGTCTATGGCACGCCCGATGCGCTGAGTGCGTTGGCCGGAGCCCTTGGGCTCGACCATCAGGGTAAATCCGGCGAGGGGGTGGAACTGAGCTCGGATCTCGAAATGATGGAAGCGATCGTTGCCGCCGACAGCCGACTGGTGGGCCGTACAGCCAACAATATCCGCATGCTGCGCGGGCAGGGGCTTTCGCTGCTCGGCATCTCGCGGAGCGGACGGGTCCTCACCGAGCGCGTGCGGCGCACGACCCTTCAGGTGGGAGACGTACTGCTGCTGCTCGGACGGGCCGAAACCATGGAAGATGGCGTAGCGCGGCTGGGCCTTTTGCCCATGGCTTCTTCGGTATCGATCGTTCACCACGAAAAGGGACTTCTGGCTGCGGGCCTGTTTGCAGGCGCTGTGCTGTCCAGTGCGTTCGGGCTTATGCCGCTTCCCGTTGCACTGGCGGCCGTGTGCATCCTCTATGTGCTGTTCGATATCCTGCCGGTGCGCGACATTTACGATGCGGTGGAATGGCCGGTCATCGTGCTGCTGGGCGCCTTGCTGCCGGTGGGGGCGGCGCTCGAAACCTCTGGCGCTACCGCGCTTCTTGCCGAAAATCTCGCATCGGTCGGCCAGTACATGCCCGGGTGGGTCGCGCTGGCCGCCGTGCTGATCGTCACCATGCTGCTCTCGGACATTCTCAACAACGCGGCAACGGCGGTCATCGCCGCGCCGCTGGCTTTGGCCCTCGCCCAATTGCTGGAGGTCAATCCCGACAGCTTCCTCATGGCCGTGTGCATCGGCGCGAGCTGCGCGTTCCTCACGCCCATCGGGCACCAGAACAGCGCGTTGATCATGGGGCCGGGCGGTTATCGTTTCGCCGATTATGTCCGGCTCGGCCTGCCGCTGGAAATCATCGTGGTGATCGTCGCGGTGCCCGCGATCATGGTGTTCTGGCCGCTTTAAGTGCGCGATCGGAAAGCGAGCCGATCAGTTCGATTTGTCCCCTAGCACGTCGCGCAGGCTGGTCGTCGCCGAGCCCGGACGCAGCGGTTTTTGCTGGTTTTCATGCGGTGCCCAGCCGGAGAGCCAGAGGATTTCCAGCGTGGCGCGCGCCCTGCCATCGGGATCGGAAAAACGCTCGGCATAAATCTCGGCGGCGCGCATCAGATGTCGCGGGGTCATCGAGCGCCGGTCGCGCTGGAGCAATGGATTGGTGGCGCCCATGGCGCGCAATTCGTCAAACAGCGCGAGCGGGGATTTGTAGCGCACCGTGTGGGTTTCCAGATCGGTCACGGGCAGGGCGAAACCGGCCCGCTGCAGCAGGGCTCCGGCGTCGCGCACGTCGATCATGGGAGCCACGCGCGGAGCCACGCCACCCAGAATTTCCACGTCGGCCGCGAGAAAAGCGTCGCGCAGTTCCGTGAGGCTTTTTCCGCCCACCAGCGCCGCGATCAGCAGCCCGTCGGGGGCGAGATGGCGGCGCAGGCTGGCGAGAAAACCGGGAACGTCATTGACGGTCTGGAGGTCGAGAAGCGAGACGATGAGATCGTAACCGGACCCCGGAAGGGCGAGGTGTTCGGGATCGACAGTCGCGAACCCCTCGACTTGGATCATTGTCGAAACCGTTTCGAAATCCACCCTTCCATTGGCCGAACGGGCCGCGCGCGGCAAAAGCCGTGGGTCGGGTCCCATGTTCAGTGCCCTGGAAAAATCGCGGGTCACGGGGGCCAGCCGGTCGGCGAGATCGGCAACCACCAGATCGGTCACGAAATCGGAAGCGCCATTGCGGCGTGCGATATTGGCCGAAAGCCGCTGGCGGTCGAAGACGAGGGGTGGCTGGGTCATGGTGGGCCCCATATGGCGCGCCGGGGCGGGCCGTGCAATGATCGGTTCTTATGGAGAGGGACTCGGGGCTTGTCAAAAAGGGTTGGAAGGGCGCGCGTGCCGTGATCGGCGGGCTTGGCGCCCTCGTGCTCGATACGGCCTTCCCTCCGGTCTGCCTTGCCTGTTCGGACGCGGTGGCCACCCCTGACGGGCTTTGCCCCGCATGCTGGGGTCAGCTCGTGCCGATTTCGGCCCCGCTCTGTCCCGTCCTGGGCCTACCCTTCGCCTCGGATATGGGCGAGGGCGCGGTTTCGGTGCAGGCCATCGCCAATCCGCCGCCTTTCGATCGGGCGCGTTCGGCGGTGGCCTATACCGATCTGTCGCGCAAGCTGGTCTCGACAATGAAATATTCCGACCGCCCGGAGGTCGCGCTGTTTTGCGCCCGCATGATGGCGGCCGCCGGGCACCAACTTCTGGGACCCGATGCGGTGCTGGTGCCGATTCCCCTGCATCGAGCGCGTCAGTTCGAGCGGCGCTACAATCAATCGGCCGAACTGGCGCGGGCCATCGCCCGGCTTGCAAAATGTGGCGTCGATAACGATCTGATTGTCAGGCATCGGCGCACCATCCAGCAGGTCGGCTTGAAGGCGGCACAGCGCGCCCGCAATGTCGAAGGCGCTTTCAGGGTCGATCTCAAGCGGCTGGATCGTCTGGGTGGGCGGCGCGTTGTGCTCATCGACGACGTGCTCACCACCGGGGCGACGGTTTCGGCCGCGGCCAAGGTGCTCAAACGGGCCGGCGTCGCCCGCGTCGATGTGCTCAGCTTTGCCCGCGTTGTGTTCGATGCCGATATGACAGTATAGGAAGCGCTTCGGGCAAGAAGCGCGGCGAGAATTGGAGTTTTAAAAAATGTCGAAGGTCGAGATTTATACGACCCCCACATGTCCCTATTGCCACGCCGCCAAGTCGCTGCTTGACGACAAGGGTGTCGCCTATGAAGAGATCACAGTTCTCGATCCCGAGTTGCGCGCGGCCATGACCCAGCGCGCCCATGGGCGCCGCACCGTGCCGCAGATTTTCGTCGGGGAAACCCATGTGGGTGGATATGACGATCTGGCGGCCCTCGAGCGCCAGGGCAAGCTCGATTCCCTGCTCGAGAGCGCCGCGTGAGCCGGGAGGTAACAGTCGCGCTGGTCCAGATGAATTCGGGGCTTCACGCCGATGACAATCTGGCCGAGATCGCCCGCCGCGTTCAGGAGGCGGGCAAGGCGGGGGCATCCTACGTGCTGACGCCGGAGATGAGCGTGGTCTTTGCCGAAAACCGCGCCGGGCTCGCCGAACGTGCCGGCCCGTGGGCAGACAATTCGGCCATCGTGCACCTGTCCGACATCGCGCGTGAGAACGGCGTTTTTCTCCATATCGGCTCGCTGGCCATCGCGCTCGGCGACGGCCGGTTCGCCAATCGCTCGGTTCTTTTCGATCCCCGCGGGGAGATCGTTGCGACCTACGACAAGATCCATCTGTTCGACGCGGACCTGCCGGGCATCGACGCCTATCGCGAGAGCGCGACCTATGCCGGTGGCGGCCAGGCCGTCATCGCCGATATCGGCGCGTTCAGGCTGGGTTTTTCGATCTGCTACGACATGCGCTTTGCCGCCCTCTATCGCGCGCTCGCGCAAGGGGGAGCGCAGGTGATCGCGGTGCCGGCGGCCTTCACCGTCCCGACGGGCAAGGCCCATTGGCATGTGCTGCTGCGCGCCCGGGCCATTGAAACGGGCTGCTATATCCTGGCCGCCGCCCAGGGCGGCGAGCACCAGAACGGCCGGAAAACCTACGGCCATTCGCTCATTGTGGCCCCCTGGGGCGAGGTGATCGCCGAAATGGAAGACGACCGTCCCGGCATCGTGCTCGCCACTCTGGACCTTGACGTGGTCGAGACGGCGCGCCAAAGGGTGCCCGCGCTCGCCAATGGGCGCGATTTTGAACTGCCAGCGAGGATTGAAGGGTGATCCAATATACGCTCACCTGCGAAGCCCATCACAGGTTCGACGCATGGTTCCGCAACGCCGACGCCTATGACGATCAGGCGGCGCGGGGCATTCTCACCTGCCCGGTGTGCAATTCGCACAGGATCGAAAAGGCCCTGATGGCGCCAGCGGTTTCGACCGGAGGCGACACGGTTTCGCTGTCCTCGGGCCATCCCGACCACGCCAAATTCCTTGAAGCCATGCGCGCGCTGCGCCGGAAGATGACCGCCGAGGCCGATTACGTGGGCGATAAATTCGCCGAGGAAGCCCGGAAAATCCATTACGAGGAAACCGAGGCGCGCGGCATCTATGGCGAAGCGACCCGCGACGAGGTTTCGAGCCTGATCGACGAGGGCATCGAATTCATGCCCCTGCCCAATCTGCCCGACGAGCACAATTAGGCCTCGGGCTTCTCCAGCAGCAGCATGTAGTTGACCGCCATGTCGCGGCTCTTGCCCCATTCGTTCCTGAGTGGGTTGAACGACACGCCCGTCTTGTCGATCACTTTCATCCCGTTCCGCCCGGTGATCGAAATGATTTCCTCGGGGGTCACCAGTTTTTCGTATTGATGGGTGCCCTTGGGCAGCCAGCCCAGCACCCGCTCGGCGCCCACTATGGCCAGCGCGTAGGCGCGCGCGGTACGGTTGATGGTTGCGACGAACATCAGCCCGCCTGGCCTCACCAGCCTGCAGCAGCTTTCGAGATAAAGCGGCACGTCGGCGACGTGCTCGACCACTTCCATGTTGAGCACGACGTCGAATTGTTCCCCCGCCTCGGCCAGCGCCTCGGAGGTCGTCGCGCGATAGTCGATATCGAGCCCGGATTGCTCGGCATGGAGCGCCGCGATCTTGACGTTCTTTTCCCCCGCGTCGGCGCCCACCACGGTCGCGCCCAGCCGCGCCATGGGTTCGCACAACAGGCCCCCGCCGCAGCCGATATCGAGCAACCGCAGACCCTCGAACGGGCGCATCGCATTGCCGTCGCGGCCGAAATGGGCCAGCACGTGCTCGCGGATGTAGGAGAGGCGCACCGGATTGAACTTGTGAAGGGGCCGGAATTTGCCCTTGGGGTCCCACCAGTCCTCGGCCATCTTGTGAAACCGGTCGATCTCGTCGGGGCTGATGGTGCTCATGGGCCGTCCTTTCACTTGGGTTCAGACCTGGCCCCGGATGGCTCGCGAGTCAAGCGATCCGTATTGCTAAAGGGCCCGCTTTGTCGTACTCACCGCGCCACGGCCGTACGGCGCGTTACGGTTCGATAATGGTTTTGGTCTGGGCTTTAAAGTCATGGCGCGTATTGTGATGAAGTTCGGCGGCACGTCCGTCGCCAATGTCGACCGCATTCGGCAGGCGGCCCGGCACGTCAAGCGCGAGGTCGATGCCGGCCACGAGGTTGCTGTCGTGGTTTCGGCCATGTCGGGCAAGACCAACGAACTGGTCGGCTGGTGCACGGAAGCGGCGCCCATGCACGACGCGCGCGAATACGATGCGGTAGTGGCTTCCGGCGAACAGGTCACCGCCGGCCTGATGGCCATCGTCCTTTCCGAATTGGGCGTCCAGTCGCGGTCTTATGCGGGCTGGCAGGTGCCGATCAGGACCGACGACGCCCATGGTTCGGCGCGGATCGTCGATATCGATCCGACCAATCTCGACGAGCGGATGAGCTCGGGCTGGGTGCCCGTGGTCACCGGCTTCCAGGGCATTTCCGACAAGAACCGCATCACGACGCTGGGGCGCGGCGGGTCCGATACCTCGGCGGTGGCCGTGGCGGCTGCGGTCAAGGCCGACCGCTGCGATATCTATACCGACGTCGATGGCGTCTACACCACCGATCCGCGCATCGCGCCCAAAGCCCGGCGCCTCGAGCGGGTGAGTTTCGAGGAAATGCTCGAAATGGCGTCGCTGGGCGCCAAGGTGCTCCAGACGCGGTCGGTCGAGCTGGCCATGGCGCAGGGCGTGCGCCTCGTGGTGCGTTCGAGCTTTGAAGACCCCACTGCCGGCAACGCCCCGGGCAGCGAATGGGGGCAGACGGGCACTCTTGTGTGCGATGAGGATGAGATCATGGAAAAGCAGATCGTTTCGGGCGTGACCCTTGCGCGAGCCGAGGGCAAGATCACCCTGCGCAAGGTCAAGGACAAGCCGGGCGTCGCCGCCTCGGTGTTCGGCCCGCTCGCCGATGCGCGGATCGTCGTCGACATGATCGTCCAGAACATTTCGGAAGACGGCCAGACCACCGACATCACCTTCACCATTCCCGACAGCGAATTCGACAAGGCGCTCAAGGTGCTCAAAAGCACGCCCGAGCTGGAATATGAGTCGATTTCGGGCTCCAAGGGCGGCGCCAAGATTTCCGTGGTGGGCGTGGGCATGCGCAGCCACGCGGGCGTTGCGGCCTCCATGTTCCGGGCGCTTTCGGAAAAGGGAATCAACATTCAGTTGATCACCACGTCCGAAATCAAGACCTCAGTGCTTATCGATGAGGAATATGCGGAGCTTGCAGTTCGGGCTCTGCATACCTATTACGGATTGGACAGGACCGAGGACTAGCCGGAACGCTCCGGCTGACTCCTCGGGGGTTGGACAATCCACAGGGCGGGATACCCGCCGGGCGAAATGGTGATGGCGACAGCAATTGGCGGACCGCGTATTCTTCTGCGCCAGTTGCGCGAGACCATGGCCGAGCCGTTGGCCAGCCAGGACCGTCTCGACAAGATCGTCGATCTGATCGCCGACAACATGCGGGCGGACGTCTGCTCGTTCTATGTCCTGCGCGACGACGGTGCGCTCGAACTTTTCGCCACCCATGGCCTGCGGCGAGACGCCGTCCACATCACCACCCTGCGCCTGGGTGAGGGTCTGGTGGGCCTGATCGCCGCCGAAGCCGAACCCCTCAGCCTTCAGAACGCGCCCGAGCACCCTTCGTTCGTCTATCGCCCGGAAACCGGGGAAGACCCGTTCTTTTCGTTCCTGGGCGTGCCGGTTTTGCGCGCCGGCCAGACGTTGGGCGTTCTCGTCGTGCAGAATTCCGAGCGGCGGGTCTATGGCGAGGACGAAACCGAGGCGCTGCTCACCACAGCGACGCTGCTGGCCGAAATGATTTCCACCGCCGATTTCGACGCGCTGGTCAAACCCGGTTCCGATATCGACCTGCGCCGCCCGCGCATGTTCGAGGGCGTGGGCTTTTCCGAAGGCATCGCGCTCGGTCAGGTGGTGCTGCACGATCCGCGTGTCGTCGTGGCCAATTTCGTTGCCGATGACACCGATGCCGAAAAGGAACGGCTTGAAGCCGCGCTCGAAACCATGCGCGTTTCGATCGACGACATGCTCAACACCGGCGACATGCAGATCCCGTCCGATCACCGCGAAATCCTCGAAAGCTACAGGATGTTCGCCCATGACCGGGGCTGGGTGCGGCGCATCGAGGAAGCCATCGATTCAGGGCTCACCGCAGAAGCGGCCGTCGAGCGGGTGCAGAACGATACCCGCGCCCGCATGCTGCGCCAGACCGATCCCTATATCCGCGAAAGGCTGCACGACCTCGACGATCTGGCCAACCGCCTGCTGCGCATCCTCACCGCCAATGGATCGGTTTCGGGCAAGGATTTGCCCGACAACGCGGTTCTGGTGGCGCGCAATATGGGCCCGGCCGAACTGCTCGAATATGACAGGACCAAGCTGCGCGCTGTCGTCCTCGAAGAAGGGGCGGCCACAGCGCATGTGGCGATCGTCGCGCGCTCGGTGGGGCTGGTCGCCGTAGGGCAGGCCGAAAACGTCGTTTCGATGGGCGAGGATGGCGACGACATCATCGTCGACGGGTTCACCGGCGCCGTGCATCTGCGCCCCACGCCCGATATCGAGGCGACCTATATCGACAAGGTCCGCCTCTCGGCCAAACGGCGCGCCCATTACGCGGCGCTCAAGGATACCCCAGCCGACACGCGCGATGACGTGCACATCACGCTCCTGCACAATTCGGGGCTTCTGGCCGACATGCCGATGCTGGAGGAAACCGGCGCGGAGGGCGTAGGCCTGTTCCGCACCGAGCTGCAATTCATGATCGCGAGCAAGATGCCGCGCGTCAAGGATCAGGTCGAGCTCTATTCGGAAGCCATGCGGCTGGTGGGCGAGCGGCCCATCGTCTTCCGCCTGCTCGATATCGGTGGCGACAAGGTCGTGCCCTATATGCGCTCGATGGCCGAGGAAAACCCGGCCATGGGCTGGCGCTCGCTGCGTCTGGCGCTCGATCGGCCCGCCCTGCTGCGCACCCAGGTGCGCGCCCTTTTGCAGGCGACCAATGGCAAGGCGCTGCGGCTCCTGGTTCCCATGGTCACCGAGACCATCGAATTCCTCAAGGTCAAGCGCTTCATCCTGCGCGAGATCGAGAGATTGCCGCGCCTGGGCTTTCCCAAACCCGAAACGCTCGAGATCGGGGCGATGATCGAGGTTCCCTCGCTGTTGTTCGAACTCGACCGGCTGCTGCCCGAGACCGATTTCATCTCCATCGGCTCCAACGATCTGATCCAGTTCCTCACCGCCGCCGACCGGGCCAATCCGCGCGTGGCGCGCAATTACGACGCCATCGCCCGGCCGCGGCTGCGGGCGCTCAAGCTCATCGTCGACGCGGCCGGCAAATACAACAAGCCCGTCACCATGTGCGGGGAGCTGGCCGGGCGCGCCATCGAGGCCATGGCGCTGCTTTCGATCGGCATGACGCGGCTTTCCATGGGCGCATCCTCGGTCGGCCCGATCAAGGAAATGATCCTCGGACTTGACCTTGCGGCGCTCAAGGCCGAAATGAGCGATTATCTCGACAATGGCGATACGGATGGCTCGGCCCGTGAGTTGCTGATCGAATTTGCTGAACGCCATTCCATCCCCGTCTAGGGGACCTCACGCGCCTTTTCCGGATCTATGACCATGGCAGGATTGCCCCAAGACAAGCTCGACGCCCTCGAACGCCGTTTCGATTCCATCGAACATGCGATGAGCGCCAACCCCGATCCCGACAAATATGTCGAGTTCTCCAAGGAATATGCCGAACTTTCGCCCATGGTCGCAAAGGTTAGGGCCTATCGCACGGCGCTTTCCGATCTGGCCGGTGCCGAGGAATTGGTGAAATCGGGCGACAAGGAAATGGCCGAGCTCGCCTATGAGGAGATGGGCGAGCTCAAGGAAAAGATCGAGGCGCTGGTCCAGGACATCCGCATCCTGCTGCTGCCCAAGGATGCCGCCGACGAAAAGAGCGCCATCCTTGAAGTGCGCGCCGGAACCGGCGGCGACGAGGCGGCGCTTTTTGCCGGCGATCTGTTCCGCATGTACCAGCGCTACGCCGAAAGCCAGGGGTGGAAGGTTGCGGTGATGGAAGTCTCCGAGGGCGACGCGGGGGGCTACAAGGAAATCATCGCCAATGTTTCGGGGGCGGGCGTTTTCGCCAAACTCAAATATGAATCGGGCGTCCATCGCGTGCAGCGCGTGCCCGAAACGGAAGGCTCGGGGCGCATCCATACCTCGGCGGCCACCGTCGCCGTTCTGCCCGAGGTCGAGGATATCGATATCGATATCCGCCCCGAGGACATCAGGATCGATACGATGCGCGCCTCGGGCGCGGGCGGCCAGCACGTCAACACCACCGATTCGGCGGTGCGCATCACCCACATCCCCACCGGCATCATCGTCACATCGGCGGAAAAATCCCAGCACCAGAACCGCGCCAATGCCATGAAGGTGCTGCGCGCCCGGCTTTTCGACGAGCAGCAGCAAAAGGCGTCTTCCGAACGGGCTGAAAACCGCAAGAGCCAGGTGGGCTCGGGCGATCGGTCCGAACGGATCAGGACCTATAATTTCCCGCAAGGGAGGGTCACCGATCACCGGATCAATCTGACGCTCTATAAACTTCCCCAGATCATCACCGGGGAAGCCTTGGGCGAGGTGATCGATGCGCTGATCACCGAGAATCAGGCGGCGCAACTGGCGGCGATGGAGCAGGGGGGCTGAGTTAGAATATCCCCACGGCGAGCTCGGCCCAGACCGTGAGGACGATCAGAAGCGCCAAGGCGGCAAATCCGGCCCTGATCAAGGTGCCCGCCTTCATGCGCATGGCGATCTCGAATGCCAGCCCCAGCGCGCCGAGCAGGATGCCCGCGGCCAGGAAATCGGACGCGGTCCAGACGACTTCGTCAGTGAATTGCATGGCGAGCAACGGCAAGGCGAGAATCGCAGCAAGCGTCGCCCAAAGCGCCACATGCCAATGAGATGCAACGGGTAGAGATGCTGAAGGCCGGGTCATTTTTAAAACCTTCGTATGGGCGGGATGGAGTTTGTGCCGCGATCGCGGCTTTTTTGGGTAAGGACATGGCCAATTGACTCTCACGATCGGGCAAAGCTGGCGCAGGCTGCGCGACCGGCTGGCTTCGGCGGATGTGCCGACGGCGGCGCTCGATGCGCGGTTGTTGGTCCGCCATGTTCTCGGCCTCGATGAAACGGGCCTCATTGCGCGCGAAACCGAAGCGTTCTCGCCAGAGATGCTTGCATCCCTCGAAGATCTGGCTAAGCGCCGCCTTGGCGGGGAGCCTGTGGCGCGCATTCTGGGCGTGCAGGAATTTTACGGTCTGCCCTTCGCCCTCAACGCGGCAACCCTGATCCCCCGGCCGGAAACCGAGATGCTGGTGGATTTCGGGGTCGAGGCGCTGGCCGACGTCGCCAGTCCGCGTATCCTCGATCTGGGCACCGGCACCGGCTGCATCATTCTTTCCCTCCTGGCCAATCTGCCCGATGCACACGGCATCGGCGTGGACATCTCGGGCGATGCCCTCGATCAGGCCCGCGCCAACGCACAAGCCCTGGGTGTCTCGGGCCGGTTCGAAGCCCGCCGGGGCGACTGGTTTGCGCCCGTTGCGGGCGAATCATTCGATCTCATCGTCTCCAATCCGCCCTATATCGAGAGCGCCGCCATCGACACCCTCGAGCCGGGCGTGCGCCGGTTCGATCCCATGGCGGCGCTTGATGGCGGCGTCGATGGGCTCGACCCCTATCGGGTCATCGCCCGCAGCGCGCGCGCCCATCTTCTCGAAGATGGTTTGCTCGCCCTTGAAATCGGTTTTACGCAGGGCCACATGGTAGGGGCGCTGCTGCAGGAAGCAGGGTTTTCGTCCATATCCATTGCCAGAGACCTTGCAGGCCACGACCGGATGGTCACCGCCCGGGCGCAGAAATGACACAACGTCCGTCCCAATTTGCAGCAGGCCAATATTTTTCTTGGAAACCGAAGGATATGCGGTTAGGTTGCCGGTGCTGACGCGGTGCTTGGGCATCGCGGTGAACCCCACCCTGACATTGGCGGCAGATAATAGCCGGCAGCGGAACCGACCTCCCTTAAGGTCGGCATCAGCTTTGGATAGGGTTGGAGATCACGCAGCCTTTTTGGGGCAACCAGAGAGAGCGATCGGCATAGCGCGGGGCCTATGGGTTCCGTGTCCGCCGTGCCCTGCGCCCGCCGTACTCGACGTTGCGGCAGGCCCCCGGGAGGCAGGTCCAGGAAAAGTCGAAATCGGTTTTCCGGTTCGGGCCTGCACACAGAAAGAAGGATTTCGATTGTCCCCGAAGGGGCGGAGAAATCCGAAGCGCATACCTTCACGGAACGTGTTGAAGCGAGCAGATGAGACCAAACCAGCAGAACAACAAGCAGCGTTCGCGCGGCCGGAACAACAATAACCAGCGCCGCGGCGGCGGTGGCGGCGGCAATCCGCTGTCACGCAATTACGAGAGCAACGGCCCTGACGTGAAGATTCGCGGCAACGCGGCCCATATCGCCGAGAAATACGTCCAGCTCGCCCGTGACGCGACCTCCGTCGGCGACAATGTGATGGCGGAGAATTATCTCCAGCACGCCGAGCACTATTTCCGCATCATCCTTGCCGCGCAGGCCCAGTACCAGCCGCGCCAGGATCAGACGATCGACACCACCGCCGATGAGGACGAGGACGAAGAGGCTACCGTCGCCAATGGCGCG
Organism: Pelagibacterium mangrovi; assembly: GCF_036662815.1. Taxonomy (NCBI): domain Bacteria; kingdom Pseudomonadati; phylum Pseudomonadota; class Alphaproteobacteria; order Hyphomicrobiales; family Devosiaceae; genus Pelagibacterium; species Pelagibacterium mangrovi. The sequence continues at coordinate 211,464 of NZ_JBAFXA010000001.1, forward strand.
GCCGAGCCGTCCGAGCGTGCCCCCGAGGCGCAGGAAGCGGTAGCCGAGGGCGAAGAACAGCCGCGTCAGCGGCGCCAGCGCCGTCCGCGCCGCGAGCGGATCGAGGAGAGCGCGGAAGCGGCCACCGGCACCGAGCCGCAGGCTGAAGCCGCCCCGACCCCCGCTGCCGAAGCGGCCGCCGAGGATGAGGCGCCCAAGCGCGTCCGCCGTCCGCGTCGCAAGAAGACCGATAGCGAGGATGACGGCCCGGCTCCCGAGCTGCCTGCCTTCCTCACCGCGGGACGCGAAGCGGCCGCCGAGTGAGCCTTTCAGGCGAAAACGAAAATTAAAAGGACCGGGCCATCGCGCCCGGTCTTTTTCTTTGCGCAATTGCGCCTACATACTCTTCGATACTTGGGATCGGTGCCGCCAGCCGGGCCGGTTCCCAGGAAAAATCCAACGCTTCGGGCGTTTGTCCCTGTGCCGGTTTCGGGCGGGGCGACGTGCCAGAAAAAGGAGAGTTGAAGCGATGAACATCGAAAAATACACGGAACGGACGCGTGGGTTCATCCAGAACGCGCAGCAGCTCGCGCTCAGCCGCGGGCACCAGCAGTTCACCCCGCTCCATATCCTCAAAGCCTTGGTCGACGATCCCGACGGCATGGCCGCCGGTCTGATCGAGCGCGCCGGAGGCAATCCGCAGGCCGTGCGCGCCGGCGTCGAGGAGGGATTGAAGAAGATCCCCTCGATTTCGGGCGACAATGGCCAGATCTACCTTTCGCGCGAACTCGCCCGAGTTTTCGAAACCGCCGAATCGGCGGCGCAGAAAGCCGGCGATTCGTTCGTTGCCGTCGAGCGCATGCTGCTCGCGCTGACCATCGAGAAAGACACCGACGCGGGCAAGATCCTCGCCTCGGCCGGGGTCACCGCCAATGGACTGAACGCGGCCATCGAGGCGATCCGCAAGGGCCGCACCGCCGATTCGGCGAGCGCGGAAAACACCTATGACGCGCTCAAGAAATATGCCCGCGACCTCACCGAGGACGCGCGCGAGGGCAAGCTCGATCCGGTGATCGGGCGCGACGAGGAAATCCGCCGCACCATCCAGGTGCTCAGCCGCCGCACCAAGAACAACCCCGTGCTGATCGGCGAACCCGGCGTCGGCAAGACCGCCATCGCCGAGGGCCTTGCCCTGCGCATCGTCAATGGCGACGTGCCCGAATCGCTGAAAAACAAATCCCTTCTGGCGCTCGACATGGGCGCGCTGATCGCCGGCGCGAAATATCGCGGCGAGTTCGAGGAGCGGCTGAAATCGGTGCTGGGCGAAGTGTCCACCGCCGAAGGCCAGATCATCCTGTTCATCGACGAGATGCACACGCTGGTCGGCGCCGGCAAAGGCGATGGCGCCATGGATGCGTCCAACCTCTTGAAGCCCGCCCTGGCGCGTGGCGAGCTCCACTGCGTGGGCGCCACGACGCTGGACGAATACAAGAAATACGTCGAAAAGGACGCAGCTCTCGCCCGCCGCTTCCAGCCGGTTTACGTCAACGAGCCCACGGTCGAGGACACCATCTCGATCCTGCGCGGACTCAAGGAGAAATACGAACTCCACCACGGCGTCCGCATCTCGGATTCGGCGCTGGTGTCGGCCGCGACGCTATCGAACCGCTACATCACCGATCGCTTCCTGCCCGACAAGGCCATCGACCTAATGGACGAGGCTTCGGCGCGCCTGCGCATGGCCGTCGATTCCAAGCCCGAAGCGCTCGACGAGCTCGACCGCCGCATCATCCAGCTCAAGATCGAGCGAGAGGCGCTGAAAAAGGAAGATGACGACGCGAGCAAGACCCGTCTCGCCCGGCTTGAAGCCGAACTGGCCGGCCTCGAGGAAGAATCCGACGCCATGACGGCGCGCTGGCTGGCCGAGAAGGAACGTCTCGCCGGCGGCACCAAGCTCAAGGAACAGCTCGACGCGGCCCGCACCGAGCTTGAACTTGCCCAGCGCAAGGGCGATCTCGCCCGCGCCGGCGAGCTTGCCTATGGCGTCATTCCCGGCCTCGAAAAGCGTCTGAACGATGCCGAAGCCCATGAGGCCCAGCCCGGTTCCGACATGGTCGAGGAGGTCGTGACCCCCAACCATATCGCCCAAGTGGTTTCCCGCTGGACCGGCGTTCCAGTCGACCGGATGCTGGAAGGCGAACGCGACAAGCTGCTGCGCATGGAAGACGAGCTCGCCAAGCGCGTCATCGGCCAGTCCGAGGCCGTCGAAGCCGTCTCGCGCGCCGTGCGGCGGGCCCGTGCCGGGTTGCAGGACCCCAATCGCCCCATCGGCTCGTTCATGTTCCTGGGCCCCACGGGCGTAGGCAAGACCGAGCTGACCAAGGCGCTGGCCCAGTTCCTGTTCGATGACGAGACGGCCATGGTCCGGCTCGACATGAGCGAGTTCATGGAAAAGCATGCCGTCGCACGGCTGCTCGGCGCCCCTCCGGGCTATGTGGGCTATGACGAGGGCGGGGTGCTGACCGAAGCGGTTCGCCGCCGGCCCTATCAGGTGATCCTGTTCGACGAAATCGAAAAGGCCCATCCGGACGTCTTCAACGTGCTGCTGCAGGTTCTCGACGATGGCCGGCTGACGGACGGGCAGGGGCACACCGTCGATTTCCGCAATACGCTCATCATCATGACCTCGAACCTGGGGGCCGAATATCTGGCCGCCCAGCCGGATGGGGAATCGGTGGAGCTGGTGCGCGGCAAGGTGCTGGACGCCGTGAAGATGGCTTTCCGGCCCGAATTTTTGAACCGTGTCGATGAAATCCTGCTCTTCCACCGTCTCGAACGCGGCCAGATGGGCGCCATCGTCGATATCCAGCTCAAGCGTCTGCAAAAGCTGCTCGACGCCCGCGAGATCACCATCGACGTGACCTCCAAGGCCCGCGAATGGCTCGCCAATGAGGGCTATGATTCAGCCTATGGCGCGCGTCCTTTGAAGCGCGTCATCCAGCGTTCGGTCCAGGACGAGCTGGCCGAAAAGATGCTGGCCGGCGATGTGATCGATGGCGGCACGGTCAAGGTCGATGCCGGCGATGATGGGCTGGTGATCCTGCCCGTGGTCGAGGGCCAGGTGGAGCCCAGGGCCGCGGAGTGACATCCAGCCATATCCCGATAGTGAGAAAGGCCCCGGCGACGGGGCCTTTCTTTTTGCGCCGGACCCAGTTCTCCCGCTATCGGGACACGCTGCTCAAGGCGTCAAACATATGTTCCACAAGGGTCACCAAAGGCCGCTCGCCGTCTTCTCGGCTCCAGGCATCGAGCGAAAGTCGGGTAATGGAGATGGAAAGCATCGCCAGAACCCGCAACTCGGCTTCGTCCTCTTCCGGCCAAACGCTGCGCAAGGCGTCGAACACCACGGGTTCGTCCTCGATATAGCTGGCGCGCTTGCGCGACTGGATCGCTTCGCTCGAGCGCATGATGCGATCGATAACGATCAATTCGTCGGTTTGATATTTCCGGGCCATGTCGATCATTTTTTCGCGCATGGCCTCGAACGGTTTCTGGTCGGGCGAGCAGGAGAGGGCCGCATTGGCCAATACCGTTCCCAGCCCGGTCTGGAGCGAGAGCAGGATTTCGTCTTTCGATTTGAAATAATGAAAGAACGTGCGGCGGGAAATTCCGGCCTTGGCCGCAATCGCGTCGAGCGTGGTCGCTTCATACCCGTTCGAGCCGAACAGAAGCAGGCCGGCCTCGGCAATGCGCTGCCGGGTCTGCTTGCGCTTGCGCTCCCGAAGCCCTTCCGGCCCCTCGCCATTTTTTTTCGATCCGGTCACGGCGATCGCCCTTGCATTAATTGCACTCAGTGCAATATAAAAATGCACCAAGTGCATTTTATCATAAGGACCCGGCGATGGTTAAGTGGACGGCATCGGATATTCCCGCTCAAATGGCCGTGTGGCGATAGTCACCGGCACGGGCGGTCTGGGCTTCGAGGATGCCCTGGTCCTGGCGGGCAAAGGGGCCGAGGTGATCATTGCCGGGCGCAACCGGGAAAAGGGTCGCGATGCGCTGGCCCGGATTCGCGCCGAAATTCCCGAGGCCAAGGTCAGCTTCGAGCAGTTGGATCTGGCGCAACTCTCTTCGGTCGCCGATTTCGCCGCACGGGTGAGGGCGCGGCATGACCGTATCGATCTTCTGGTGAACAACGCCGGCGTCATGGTGCCTCCCGAGCGCCAGACCACGTCGGACGGGTTCGAGCTGCAATTCGGCACCAATTATCTCGGCCATTTCGCGCTGACGGCGCATATGATGCCGCTCTTGCGCAAGGCGCCCGATGCCCGGGTCGTATCGCTGTCGAGCGTTGCGGCGCGGGACGGCCAGATCGATTTTTCGGATATGCAATCAGAGCGGCAATATCGTCCGATGAAAACCTATAGCCAGTCCAAGCTCGCTTGCCTGATGTTTGCATTCGAACTTCAGCGCAAAAGCGTCGAGGGCAATTGGGGGATAACCAGCATAGCCGCCCATCCGGGGGTTTCCCGAACCGATCTGCTCCATAACGCGCCGGGTCGTTGGAGCATCCAGAGCCTGTTGCGTTCCTTTGCCTGGTTCGCGTTCCAGCCCGCCTGGCAGGGCGCCTTGCCCACTCTTTATGCGGCAACGGCGCCGGCGGCCGAGGCCGGCGGCTATTATGGACCCGATGGTTTGGGCGAATTGCGTGGCTATCCCACTCGGGCCAAAATTCCGCCGCAGGCGAACGATCATCCCGTGTCCGCCCGGCTGTGGACGGTGTCCGAAGAGCTTGCGGAGGTGCGTTTTCCGGCCGGTTGACCAAAAAAAAGCCGTGGCGTTCGCCACGGCCTCTTTCGTCAACTGCCTGACGGCTTACGAGCGCTGATAGTCGATGCTCGAACAAAAGATTGCCGCCTGGCAGCCGGTGATCTTGATCGTGTCCGGGCCGGTCTGTTCGACAGTCGCCTTGGCATTGCCGCCATTGAGCGCAATGGAGCCTTCCCATTTGTTGGGGCCCACAAGCGTGCCCTGCACGACTTCCTGGCCGACAAAGGCGAGGTTTTCCTCGGTGCGGGAATCGCCCTGGATATCATTGAGCACGCCGCACAATTGCGTGCCGTCGCCGCAAAGCTCGAACGTGAAGCTCGTGCCCCACCGATCGACCCAGGTGCCGTTGGGGTTCATATCCTGGCCGATGGCCGGGGCAACGAAAAAGCCTGCAAGAAGCGCGGCGGCTACAAAGGGTTTCATCATGGTTTGCTCCATATTATGAGCACGGACCTCCCGTGCGAAATCTCAAATGTTCATTCCCCGCGCCTGCAAACGCCCAAAGCGCGCATTGGTTGCCGTTGCGAGACGATGAACACCTCATCGGCCTGACACCAGCCATAGAGTTTGCGCACTGAACCGAACCTGAACGCTCTGCCAGCAATTCATCCCCTCATCCGCATCCCTTGCCCCACCCCCGGCTGTCACCCGGGGATAAACCCGGGGCGACAAGTGGGTGTTTGAGGCAGCGCGCCGCCTCCTCTCCACCCTGTCATTCCGGGATTTATTCCCGGAATCCAGCTTCAGCCTCTCCCCCACCTCCACCGTCGAGGCCGTCCGCAGCACTTGCCAAATGCTCCCCTTCTCCCCTTGAGGGAGAAGGTGCCCGAAGGGGCGGATGAGGGGTGCGCTGAGCTTGCGCCAAACGCCCCCGCCAAAAACTTATCCCCGCTCCCACAACCCACGCCATACTCCCCCTCACGACCCCGCACTCATGGACGCAAGCGCAACGAACGTTTGGGCGGGATCGGTTCGGGTCCGTTGGCGGTCGCGTCAGCGGAGGCAGAAACGTTCCCAGCGCCGACCCACGGCACGGTCGAGGGTGTACTGGCGAAAGCCAGCGGGGATTGGCCCCAGCATGAGAGGACGACCAGGCCCAAAATCCCGGATGCATGGGGCGATGATCGCTTCATACTAACTAATACAGCACGAGGCGTTCATCGCCCCATGCCGTCTACCCCAATCACCCGAGGCTCACCGCCGTCGGGCGCTTGCGCTCGTCCTTGCCTTGCGACCCCTCTTGACCTCGCTCAAACGACATGTGAACATAAAGAGAACAAATGGGAGATGAAAATGAGCGCTCTGCCTATAAACTATATCGAGTTCGTCAGCGGCGATTTCGTTGCGAGCCGGAGTTTCTTTGAAAACGCCTTTGGCTGGCGCTTTACAGATTACGGTCCTGATTATGTGGGGATCGAGGGTGCCGGGCTAGATGGCGGTATCGCACGAGCCCAGAGCGGCCACAAGGAACCACTGGTCATTCTCTTTGCCGACGATCTCGATGCGGCCGAAGCCGCCGTGCGCAAGGCGGGCGGCGAGATCACCGCCGAGCAATATGATTTCCCCGGCGGGCGGCGCTTCCATTTTCGCGAACCCGGCGGCAATGAACTGGCGGTCTGGGCGCAGCCGAAAGCCTGATTATTGGCTCGTGGCGACGGTCACAGGGTCGGCCGGCGTGTTCTCCTGGTTGATGAGCGCACGCACCTGGACGATGGTCGCCTCGAACTCGCCCTGATATTGCTGGGGCAGGGAGTTGGCGCGGGGAAGCTTCACCGCCAGCGGATCGACGGTATTGCCGTTGATCTTGATTTCGTAGTGAAGATGAGGCCCGGTCGACTGGCCGGTCGAACCCACATATCCGATGACCTGTCCCTGGGTCACCCGGGTGCCCGGGGTAATTCCATCGGCGATGGCGCTCATATGGCCATATGCGGTGTTGTAGCCATTGGCATGGCGCAACTCCACATAGCGACCATAGCCCGAATACCACTGGGCCATCTCGACGATGCCGTCGCCGCCGGCATAGATCGGTGTCCCGGTCCGGGCCGCCAGATCGACGCCGGTGTGGAGGCGGTATTGCCCGAAAATGGGGTGGTTGCGATAGCCATAGCGCGAGCGCAGCGTTCCGCCCCCTTCGAGCGGCCGGCGCACCAGGAACTGTTTCCCGGTCTCCCCGTCGGGATTGTAGAAATCGATGACCCCGTCCTCGGTCTGGAACCGGAACAGCTCCCGCACGGTGTTGCCCAGCGTGAGCGCCACATAGAGCAGTTCCTGCTCGCCCTGCTCGGCGGTCCCCGAAAGCAGGATCTCGATCGAATCGCCCGGTGACACGCGGCGGGTCAGGTCGAGATCGTAGGCAAACATCGCGGCGATCCTGTCGATGGTCGCATCGTCGAGTTCGTGCTTGCGGCCCGTCTCCCAGATCGAACGGTAGATGGTGGGCAGATTGCCCAGATTGACCTCTTCGGTGTCTTCCTCGGTAAATTCGATCACCGGGGGCTCGAGCGCGGTTACATATCGGCCCTGATCGGTCAGCGCCACGGTCACCCGGTGTACGGTGTCGTCATAGATCGAGACGCGATAGGGGATCAGCGTATCGGTTCCGCGCGAGGGGCCGAACAATATCCGCAGCCGCGTTCCCGCCGGCAGGTCGGATTCGGGGAAGAGGTTGTGCATGGCGCGGGTAACGGCGGTCACCATTTGCGTGGTAAACCCGTTGCGCATGAACGCCTCGGCCAACGGGGTCTGCTCGCGGATGGTCAGTACGCGCTCGGTGCGCAGATTGCTCATATCCTCGGCCATGCGCGTCTTGGGCATGACCGTCACGTTTTCGGCCACCCCCGCCATCGTGCCCGGCGGCGCTTCCAGCCCGAGCTCGCGCAGGCTTGCCCCCGGAGCCGCATACGCCATCAGCGGCCCGTCGGCCTCGGTATAGGCGCCCTCGACAGAGAGGCGCACGAACTGGGCCGCGCCCATATCGTTGACGGCGCGGTGGGGCGGATCGCCCAATTCCAGCGCCGCGGTCCGCACGGTCACTTCCCCTTCGACATCGGCGCCATAAATATCGGTGCTGATGAGATCGGCGGCCGGATTGGCGCGCAGGGGCTCATTGCGGGCCAGCAGGGCGACGGGATCGTATTGGGGAATGTCTTCCGAAAGTGGCGTTGCCGCGGTCGCAAGCGTCGCGTTGATGGTGGTGAAGGGCTGGTTGCGAATGCGCGCCACGCCATCGACGACTTCCCGGATCGAGGTCTCTATCACCTCGAGATCGGAATGGGTCTGGGTGACGGGCTTGGCGCGTCGCGTTTTGCCGACCAGGGAATCGGGCGTGGACGACACGTCCTGGCCCGCCGAAATCGCCAGGGCCTCGAATGGGGTGGAAAACGTATCCTGCCCTTTAAAGGAGACCTGAAGGGCTCCGGCCATGAGCATGAACGACGTCACGCCCGTCAGAACGGTACCGGCGAGCCAGGCAAAGCTGATCTCGCGGCCTTGCGGCAGCGCGCCTTCCGAGGACTTGACGGTCAGCGCCGGCGAATCCTCGTATCCTGTCGCCTTGAGCAAGGCGGCGTGTCGGTTGCGTTGCGCTGCGTTCAACTCTTCTCCCCGGACCCTCGCGGCCAGCCAGATATAGTACGCGTGAAAAGGGATGGACGCGGTGGACTCATATGTCAAGCAATGAGCCTGCCCCTGGAACTAACCCCAGGATGCACCACCGTGCCGGCCGG
>NZ_JBAFXA010000001.1:222500-225000 GCF_036662815.1 Pelagibacterium mangrovi
TGGCTTGAACGGTGCGGCCCGCGAGGCAAAGTTTTGGGGCCATAGCTCAGCTGGGAGAGCGCCTGATTTGCATTCAGGAGGTCGTCGGTTCGATCCCGTCTGGCTCCACCATTTGCGTTTAGCGGATGGTGTTCCGAGCCTGGTGATGCATTGCGTGTTCGATGAAAACGGTTCGGCCGTTGGATCTTTTAGAAGGTTCGATTGGCCCGATATTTAACATTGTAGAGAGAAGGATTGTTTGTCTTGCCTGCACCCCAGGCTGCTCCCCAGTCGGAGTTAGGCGTTGAGCCTTGGAGAAACGATACCTCGTGAAACTGGTCTTTGGATCGATCTGCGCTGTGAAGCGTGGGTTGATCTTTTATGATCTGACCACCGATGTCCGATGATGCATGCCTTCTATGGTGTGGTTGCGGGCATTGGTAATGAGAACGATCAAGTGCCAAAAGGGCGTTCAGTGGATGCCTTGGCGCACACAGGCGATGAAGGACGTGTTACGCTGCGATAAGCGTCGGGGAGCTGCGAATAAGCTTTGATCCGGCGATTTCCGAATGGGGAAACCCGGTCTTCGGACCACCCGCAAGGGAGCTAACCCGGGGAACTGAAACATCTCAGTACCCGGAGGAAAGGACATCAATTGAGACTCCGGTAGTAGTGGCGAGCGAACCCGGACCAGGCCAGTGGCAGTTAGGTAAGAACAGGAAGGACCTGGAAAGGTCTGCCTTAGTGGGTGATAGCCCCGTACTGGTAGAAAGCCTAATTGTCCTCGAGTAGGGCGGGACACGTGAAATCCTGTCTGAACATGGGGGGACCACCCTCCAAGCCTAAGTACTCGTGTGCGACCGATAGTGAACAAGTACCGTGAGGGAAAGGTGAAAAGCACCCCGACGAGGGGAGTGAAACAGTTCCTGAAACTGGATGCCTACAAACAGTCAGAGCCCAAGGTTCGTCCTGGGTGATGGCGTACCTTTTGTATAATGGGTCAGCGACTTAGTCTGTCGTGCAAGCTTAAGCCGTTAGGTGTAGGCGTAGGGAAACCGAGTCTGAATAGGGCGATAAGTACGACGGATTAGACCCGAAACCGAGTGATCTAGCCATGTGCAGGTTGAAGGTGCGGTAACACGCACTGGAGGACCGAACCCACGTCTGTTGAAAAAGACGGGGATGACGTGTGGCTAGGGGTGAAAGGCCAATCAAACTCGGAAATAGCTGGTTCTCCGCGAAATCTATTTAGGTAGAGCGTCAGACGAATACCTTGGGGGGTAGAGCACTGGATGGGCTAGGGGTCCTCACCGGATTACCAAACCTAACCAAACTCCGAATACCCAAGAGTACTATCTGGCAGACACACGGCGGGTGCTAAGGTCCGTCGTGGAAAGGGAAACAGCCCTGACCTACAGCTAAGGTCCCCAAGTCATGGCTAAGTGGGAAAGCATGTGGGAATGCTTAGACAACCAGGAGGTTGGCTTAGAAGCAGCCATCCTTTAAAGATAGCGTAACAGCTCACTGGTCAAGCGTTCCTGCGGCGAAAATGTAACGGGGCTCAAGCCATGCACCGAAGCTTAGGGTGTGCAGTTTACTGCACGCGGTAGCGGAGCGTTCCGTAAGCCTGCGAAGGGATACCCGTGAGGGGTCCTGGAGGTATCGGAAGTGCGAATGCTGACATGAGTAGCGATAAAGAGTGTGAGAGACACTCTCGCCGAAAGTCCAAGGGTTCCTGCGCAATGTTAATCAGCGCAGGGTTAGCCGGCTCCTAAGGCGAGGCCGAAAGGCGTAGTCGATGGGAATCACGTTAATATTCGTGAGCCTGCTGGGAAGTGACGGATTGCCAGAGTTGTATGTCCTTATCGGATTGGATGTGCAGTGAGGCGGTTCCAGGAAATAGCCCCAGCTTATAGTCCGTACCCTAAACCGACACAGGTGGACTGGTAGAGTATACCAAGGCGCTTGAGAGAACGATGCTGAAGGAACTCGGCAAATTGCACGCGTAACTTCGGGATAAGCGTGACCCGTTGATGGGCAACCATTGGCGGGTGGCACAAAAGAGGGGGTGGCGACTGTTTATTAAAAACACAGGGCTCTGCGAAGCCGTAAGGCGACGTATAGGGTCTGACGCCTGCCCGGTGCCGGAAGGTTAAAAGGAGAGGTGCAAGCCTTGAATTGAAGCCCCGGTAAACGGCGGCCGTAACTATAACGGTCCTAAGGTAGCGAAATTCCTTGTCGGGTAAGTTCCGACCTGCACGAATGGCGTAACGACTTCCCCACTGTCTCCAGCATCGACTCAGCGAAATTGAACTCCCCGTGAAGATGCGGGGTTCCTGCGGTCAGACGGAAAGACCCCGTGCACCTTTACTATAGCTTCACGCTGGCATTCGTGTCGGCATGTGCAGAATAGGTGGTAGGCTTTGAAGCGGGAACGCCAGTTCTCGTGGAGCCGCAATGTGAGATACCACCCTTATCGTCATGGATGTCTAACCGCGGTGTAACAGCACCCGGGACAGCG
>NZ_JBAFXA010000001.1:230000-563319 GCF_036662815.1 Pelagibacterium mangrovi
GAGAACGATCAAGTGCCAAAAGGGCGTTCAGTGGATGCCTTGGCGCACACAGGCGATGAAGGACGTGTTACGCTGCGATAAGCGTCGGGGAGCTGCGAATAAGCTTTGATCCGGCGATTTCCGAATGGGGAAACCCGGTCTTCGGACCACCCGCAAGGGAGCTAACCCGGGGAACTGAAACATCTCAGTACCCGGAGGAAAGGACATCAATTGAGACTCCGGTAGTAGTGGCGAGCGAACCCGGACCAGGCCAGTGGCAGTTAGGTAAGAACAGGAAGGACCTGGAAAGGTCTGCCTTAGTGGGTGATAGCCCCGTACTGGTAGAAAGCCTAATTGTCCTCGAGTAGGGCGGGACACGTGAAATCCTGTCTGAACATGGGGGGACCACCCTCCAAGCCTAAGTACTCGTGTGCGACCGATAGTGAACAAGTACCGTGAGGGAAAGGTGAAAAGCACCCCGACGAGGGGAGTGAAACAGTTCCTGAAACTGGATGCCTACAAACAGTCAGAGCCCAAGGTTCGTCCTGGGTGATGGCGTACCTTTTGTATAATGGGTCAGCGACTTAGTCTGTCGTGCAAGCTTAAGCCGTTAGGTGTAGGCGTAGGGAAACCGAGTCTGAATAGGGCGATAAGTACGACGGATTAGACCCGAAACCGAGTGATCTAGCCATGTGCAGGTTGAAGGTGCGGTAACACGCACTGGAGGACCGAACCCACGTCTGTTGAAAAAGACGGGGATGACGTGTGGCTAGGGGTGAAAGGCCAATCAAACTCGGAAATAGCTGGTTCTCCGCGAAATCTATTTAGGTAGAGCGTCAGACGAATACCTTGGGGGGTAGAGCACTGGATGGGCTAGGGGTCCTCACCGGATTACCAAACCTAACCAAACTCCGAATACCCAAGAGTACTATCTGGCAGACACACGGCGGGTGCTAAGGTCCGTCGTGGAAAGGGAAACAGCCCTGACCTACAGCTAAGGTCCCCAAGTCATGGCTAAGTGGGAAAGCATGTGGGAATGCTTAGACAACCAGGAGGTTGGCTTAGAAGCAGCCATCCTTTAAAGATAGCGTAACAGCTCACTGGTCAAGCGTTCCTGCGGCGAAAATGTAACGGGGCTCAAGCCATGCACCGAAGCTTAGGGTGTGCAGTTTACTGCACGCGGTAGCGGAGCGTTCCGTAAGCCTGCGAAGGGATACCCGTGAGGGGTCCTGGAGGTATCGGAAGTGCGAATGCTGACATGAGTAGCGATAAAGAGTGTGAGAGACACTCTCGCCGAAAGTCCAAGGGTTCCTGCGCAATGTTAATCAGCGCAGGGTTAGCCGGCTCCTAAGGCGAGGCCGAAAGGCGTAGTCGATGGGAATCACGTTAATATTCGTGAGCCTGCTGGGAAGTGACGGATTGCCAGAGTTGTATGTCCTTATCGGATTGGATGTGCAGTGAGGCGGTTCCAGGAAATAGCCCCAGCTTATAGTCCGTACCCTAAACCGACACAGGTGGACTGGTAGAGTATACCAAGGCGCTTGAGAGAACGATGCTGAAGGAACTCGGCAAATTGCACGCGTAACTTCGGGATAAGCGTGACCCGTTGATGGGCAACCATTGGCGGGTGGCACAAAAGAGGGGGTGGCGACTGTTTATTAAAAACACAGGGCTCTGCGAAGCCGTAAGGCGACGTATAGGGTCTGACGCCTGCCCGGTGCCGGAAGGTTAAAAGGAGAGGTGCAAGCCTTGAATTGAAGCCCCGGTAAACGGCGGCCGTAACTATAACGGTCCTAAGGTAGCGAAATTCCTTGTCGGGTAAGTTCCGACCTGCACGAATGGCGTAACGACTTCCCCACTGTCTCCAGCATCGACTCAGCGAAATTGAACTCCCCGTGAAGATGCGGGGTTCCTGCGGTCAGACGGAAAGACCCCGTGCACCTTTACTATAGCTTCACGCTGGCATTCGTGTCGGCATGTGCAGAATAGGTGGTAGGCTTTGAAGCGGGAACGCCAGTTCTCGTGGAGCCGCAATGTGAGATACCACCCTTATCGTCATGGATGTCTAACCGCGGTGTAACAGCACCCGGGACAGCGTGTGGTGGGTAGTTTGACTGGGGCGGTCGCCTCCCAAAGAGTAACGGAGGCGCGCGATGGTGGGCTCAGAGCGGTCGGAAATCGCTCGTTGAGTGCAATGGCATAAGCCTGCCTGACTGCGAGACTGACAAGTCGAGCAGAGACGAAAGTCGGTCATAGTGATCCGGTGGTCCCGCGTGGAAGGGCCATCGCTCAACGGATAAAAGGTACGCCGGGGATAACAGGCTGATGATGCCCAAGAGTCCTTATCGACGGCATCGTTTGGCACCTCGATGTCGGCTCATCACATCCTGGGGCTGGAGCAGGTCCCAAGGGTATGGCTGTTCGCCATTTAAAGTGGTACGTGAGCTGGGTTTAGAACGTCGTGAGACAGTTCGGTCCCTATCTGCCGTGGGTGTCGGAATATTGAGAGGAGCTGTCCCTAGTACGAGAGGACCGGGATGGACGAACCTCTGGTGGACCTGTTGTGGCGCCAGCCGCATAGCAGGGTAGCTAAGTTCGGACGGGATAACTGCTGAAAGCATCTAAGCAGGAAGCCTCCCTCAAAACCAGTATTCCCTATCAGAGCCGTGGAAGACCACCACGTCGATAGGCCGGGTGTGGAAGCGCTGCAAGGCGTGAAGCTTACCGGTACTAATAGCTCGATCGACTTGATCGTTCTCATTTACCAATGTCCGCAACGTCGAAGACGTTGCCGGTCAGATCAGACCTCCCGTCCGCACGGACGAGCAAGGCGAGGACCCCGTCGCACAATTGCGACGCCCCGCCAGAGGGCCAGCAAAGAGCATAGGCGCGGTTTTAGCGCCGTCATGCTCGACGCGGTGCGGCCCGTGAGGCCAACATAAAGACCAGTTCACCCAGCGAGTTTTATCGATCTGGTGGCTATGGCGAAGCGCCCAGAACCCGATCCCATTCCGAACTCGACCGTTAAACGCTTCTGCGCCAATGGTACTGTGTCTTAAGGCACGGGAGAGTAGGTCGCCGCCAGATCTATAAAACCCGCTGGAAAATCCTTCTCAATACACAAAACAACAAAAAGCCCTCGGTAACCCCGAGGGCTTTTTGCATTGGGGGGAACGAAGTTGTGATTTCGAAAAGCCCAGCTCCGTCCGAATGTTAACGCTCTCTTAAGGGGCGGAGCGCAACTTGCGTTCAAGTCGTCTCAAATTGGTCGTCTTCCTCGACCAATGAAGCGCGTCCGTAGCCAGTTCATAATCAAGACCAAACATGATCATCTCGCGTCGCCATTTTCTCGGCTCGATGAGCGCCCTCGCCTTGGGCGGGTCATTGCTTCCGAGCCCGGCTCAGGCCGTTTCTCTCATGGACCCGTTCAACCTGCCGACGGCCGTCGATGGCGGTGTCGTCAAGATCGGCGACGGTATTCCCTATGCCGGCGGGCCGCGCGGCAAGCTCGACGTCTATGTGAAGCAGAACCCCAGCGCCAATGCGCCGGTCTGCATGTTCATCTATGGCGGAGGCTGGAACAGGGGGGAGCGCTGGGAATATGACTTCGTCGGCCGTGCCCTGGCGGCGCGCGGGTTTGTGACGGTGATCCCGGATTATCGGCTGGTGCCTGAAGTCACGTATCCGGCTTTTCTCTACGACGTGGCCGTGGCGGCCAAATGGATAGAGACCAACATCACGACGTTCGGCGGCAATCCCGAAAAGCTTTTCATGGCCGGTCATTCGGCAGGCGCCTACAACGCCGTGATGATGGGCCTCGACCCCTCGTTTTTCAGAGAAGCAGGATGTGGGCTTACGGTCCGCGGGGTTGCGGGACTTGCGGGTCCTTACGACTTTTATCCCTTCGAATTCAATGAAGTGCGCGCCGCTTTCGGTTTTGCCGCAAACCCCGAGGGTACTCAGCCGGTCAAGCTGGTTACTCCCGAAGCGCCACCCATGTTTCTGGCGACGGGCAATCTCGATTTGATCGTCAAGACCGACAACACCACCGCGCTCGCCGCCAAGCTGCGCGAATATAATGTGCCCGTGGACGAGCGCTATTACGACGGCATCGGACATATGGAAATCGTCACAGCGCTCGGCGCCATGCTCAGATGGCGTGCGCCGGTGCTCGACGACATGGTCAATTTCTACGCCAGTCTCGGCGCATTGGACGCTTAGAGCCTACCGCGCTTGCAGGAAGGCTTCGAGCCGTTCGAGCCCCTGGGTGATCTTTTCAGGGCGGGCGGCAAAACACCAGCGTAGCCAGCCGGCACCCTCGGGGCCGAATGCGCTGCCCGGAGCGAGCCCCAGGCCATGCTCGGTCACCAGCGTCCTGGCGACTGCCATGTCGTCATTATCGCCCTCAATGCGGAAGAAGGCATACATCGCACCATCGCTGCGGGGGGCTTCGATGCTCCCGAAATGCTCTAGGCCATCGAGCAGCAGCTTGCGCGAGGCGGAAAGCCCGGTCCTGAGCTCGGCCACCGATTGCTCGCCACGCGGATCGGTCAGCGCCGCGATGCCGCCCTTCTGGATAAAGGCAGGGGCGCATGAGGTGTTGTATTCAATCACCTTGGGCACGTCGGGCATCATGGCCTCGGGCAAGGTCAGCCATCCCAGTCGCCAGCCCGTCATGCGCCAGGCCTTGGAAAAGGAATTGACCCGGATGATCCGGTCTTCGGGGTCGGCATGGACGAGCATCGATGGGGCTGCTGGGCTGCCGTCGAAAACCAGCCGCTCATAGACTTCGTCGCTCAGAATCCAGATGCCGTACTTGCGGCAGTGGGCGAGAAGCTCGCGCTGCTCCTGGGCGTGGAGCGTAAATCCCGTGGGGTTGTTGGGGGCGTTGATGATCAGCATGCGCACGTCGGGGGTGAGCGTATCGATCAGTTTTTGCAAGTCGAGCGTCCAACGCCCGTTTTCGACCTCGAGGGCAAAGCGGGTGACCTCGGCGCCGATCAGACGCGGCCCTTCGGCGATGTTGGGCCAGATCGGCGTAACCACCACCACCCTATCGCCGGGCGAAACCACGAGCTGGTTGGCGATCATCAGCGCCGAAACGCCCGAACCTGTCACCGCAATGCGCTCAGGCGTAGAGGCGAAGCCGTGCAATTTGTTCTCATAGGCGGCGATCGCCTCGCGCAGCACAGGAAGGCCCAGATTGTGGACGTAGAAGGTTTCTCCATCCGTGATCGCCTTCTGGGCAGCCTCGCGGATGAAATCAGGCGTCACTTCGTCGCCTTCGCCGAACCAGAACGCGGCCATGTCGGGATGGTCCATTCCCGCATTGGCGATATCGCGGATGCGCGAGGACGAGAGCGCGAGAACTTCGGGGCGAGCATTGGCAGTCATATGGGGAAACCGAACCTTTTAAACCTTGCGCTGGGCGCGTCTGCCGATCAGCGTCGCCGCGATCACCCCGATGGCCACGACAGCGATGATGATCGTGGCGAGCGCATTGACGTCCGGGGAAACGCCAAGGCGAATTTTCGAAAAGATCACCATGGGCAGCGTCGACGAGCCTGGGCCGGACACGAAGCTCGCAATCACCAGATCGTCGAGCGAAAGGGTGAAGGCCAGGAGCCAGCCCGAAATCAGCGCCGGCGCGATGATGGGCAGGGTGATGTCGAAAAACACCCGCAGCGGTGTCGCGCCCAGATCCATGGCGGCCTCGTCGAGCGAGCGGTCCATGTCGGAGAGCCGCGCGCGCACGACCACGGTCACATAGGCGAGACAGAAGGTCGAATGAGCGATGGTTACCGTCGTGAAGCCACGACCAGCCGGCCAGCCGATCAGGTTTTCCATGGAAACGAACAACAGCAGGGCCGAAAGTCCGGTGATCACTTCGGGCATGACCAGCGGCGCCGAAGCCATGCCGGTCAGAGCCGTCTTGCCGCGAAACTTGCCCATGCGGGTCAGCGCGATACCGGCCAGCGTGCCCAGCACGGTGGCGATGGTGGCGCTGACGGCGGCGATCTGCAGGCTCAATATGCCTGCGGCCACCACCTGGGAATCGTTGAACAGAGCCGCATACCAGCGCAGGGAAAAGCCGGTCCAGACGGTCACCAGCCGGCTTTCGTTGAACGAAAAGACGACGAGGGAAACGATCGGGGCGTAGAGGAACGCAAAGCCGATGATGGCGAGGATGGGAATGAACGGGCCGCGCTTCATTGCTCGCTCTCCACCACTGTGTCCTGCGCCCTGTTGAGCAGCATGATGGGCACGACAAGGATCACCAGCATGACGATGGCGACCGCCGAGGCGACCGTCCAGTCGCGATTGGCGAAGAATTCGTCCCACATCACCCGGCCGATCATCAGCGTATCAGCGCCGCCCAAAAGCGAGGGAATGACGAACTCGCCGATCGCCGGAATGAACACCAGCATCGAGCCGGCGATGATACCGGGCATGGCCAGAGGCACGATGACCGTAAGGAACGTCATGAAGGGCCGCGCGCCAAGATCGGCCGAGGCTTCGATCAGGCTCTGGTCGAGTTTGACGAGGGTGGTGTAGAGCGGCAGCACCATAAAGGGCAGATAAGTGTAAACGATGCCGATAAAGACGGCGCCCTCGGTCTGGAGCATCAGGATCGGCTCATCGATGATGCCGAGCGAAATCAGCGCGTTGTTGATGATGCCGTTGCGGCCCAGGAATCCCATCCACGCATAGACGCGCAGCAGGAACGAAGTCCAGAAGGGCAGGATCACCAGCATCAGCCAGATGTGGCGATGTTTTTCATCCGAACGGGCGATGAACCAGGCCATGGGAAAGGCAATGACCAGCGCGACCAGCGTCGAAATTCCGGCGATACGCACCGAGTTGATGTAGGCGTTGGCGTAAAGGCTGTCGCTGAGGATGAACAGGAAGTTGGAAAAATCGAGCTGGATCGAGAGCGTGCCGCTGCCGCTCCAGCTAAACATCGGGGCATAGGGTGGCTGGCCGAGCGCGAAGGTGCTGAGCGCTATCTTGAAGACCACCAGCAGCGGGACGAGGAAAAACAGCGTCAGCCAGAGGGTGGGGGCGAGGATCACCGCCGTGCGGCCGGAAATGCCCAGCCGCGCCAGTCCGTTGCGGATGAACGTCCAGGGACTGCGCCGCGCGGTATCGAACCGATCCGCGCTCATGAGGTCAGCACCGCCCCGGCGTCGGACGCCCAGGAGATATAGACCTTCTCGTCCCAGGAAATGCCCTCGAGATCGTAGCGGGTGGCGTTGGTTTGCGAGACATGGATGCGCTTGCCGCTGTCGAGCACGATGCGGAACACGCTCATGTCGCCCAGATAGGCGACGTCTTCCACAAGACCGTGGGTGATATTGGCATCGCCCTCGGGGCGCTCGCGGGTGATGGTCATCTTTTCGGGCCGGATGGCGTACCAGAGGATTTGCTCGGGCGCGCAATCGACACCGTGCGACACATAGATATCGCAGCCCGCCTCGGCCGAGGAATCGATGCGAATGTGGTCGTCCTCGTCTTCGGTCACCACGCCCTCGAACATGTTGACCGAGCCGATGAACCCCGCCACGAAGCGGGAATTGGGGAATTCGTAGATTTCCTGGGGCTCGCCAATCTGGGCTATCTTGCCGTCATTCATCACCCCGATGCGGGTGGAAAGCGTCATCGCCTCCTCCTGGTCGTGGGTGACGACGATGAAGGTGACGCCGAGCGTTTCCTGGATCTTGACCAGTTCGTACTGGGTATCCTCGCGCAGCTTCTTGTCGAGCGCGCCGAGCGGTTCGTCGAGCAGCAACAGTTTGGGACGACGGGCCAACGAACGGGCCAGCGCCACGCGCTGGCGTTGGCCGCCCGAAAGCTGGTGCGGCTTGCGTCGGCCATATTGATCGAGGCGCACGAGTTTCAAAAGCTCGGCCACGCGATCGGAGATTTCCGACCGCGCCAGGCCCTGGCGCTTGAGGCCATAGGCAATGTTGTTTTCCACCGTCATATGGGGAAACAGCGCATAGGACTGGAACATCATGTTGATGGGCCGTTCATAGGGCGGCACATCGGCCATGTTCTGGCCGTCGATCTCGATGGTGCCCGAGGTCACCGTCTCGAAACCCGCCAGCATGCGCAGCAGGGTGGACTTGCCCGAGCCGGACCCGCCAAGCAGGCAGAACAATTCGCCCTTGTAGATATCGAGCGAGACGTCGTCGACGGCATAGACGTCGCCGAACGTCTTGGTCACGTTGCGAATGCGTACGAAGGGCTTTGCGTTTGGATCGCGCCAGGGCCGCGTATCCGCTGCAATCTGAGGTTTCTTCAAATCGAACTTCCCGAACCCCGAGAGACAAGGAAAAGGCAGGGCGCCGAAACGCCCTGCCTGAGCAATGGCGCCTTACTGGCCGGTCTTGATGCGCGTCCAGGTGCGGGTCAAGAGGCGGTCATAGCCGGCCGAGCGTGCAACGATGGGGTAGAGGTTTTCCATCACTTCGGCGGTCGGATAGATGGCCGGATCGGACGAAATCTCGGGATCGACCAGATCGAAGGCTGCCGCGTTAGCATTCGAATACCACACGTAATTGGTGATATCGGCGGCGATCTGGGGCTCGAGCACGAAGTTGATGAAGGCGTGGGCGGCTTCGGGATTGGGCGCGTCGGCCGGGATGGCCATCATGTCAAACCACATCGAAGCGCCCTCGTCGGGGATCACATAGGTGATCTCGACGCCGCGATCGGCTTCGGCGGCGCGGTCGGCGGCGATAAAGACGTCGCCCGAATACCCGACGGCCAGGCAGATCTCGCCATTGGCGAGGTCGGAAATGTACTGGGACGAGTTGAACGTGCGGATATAGGGACGAATCGACTGGTAGAGCGCTTCAGCCGCTTCGAGGTCCTCGGGGGCTTCCGAATTGGGGTCGAGGCCGAGATAGTTCATGGCCAGAGCGGTCATTTCGACCGGCGCGTCGAGCACCGAGATGCCGCAATCGGCGAGCTGGGCCGCGATTTCGGGGTCGAACAGCAGGTCCCAGGAGTTGAGCGGACCTTCCGCGCCCAGCCGCTCGGTGATTGCGGTGACGTTATAGCCCAGACCGGTCGTGCCCCACATATAGGGAACCGAATATTGCCCGCCGGGATCATGGGCTTCGACGATCTCCATGATGGCGGGGTCGAGGTTGCCCAGATTGGGGAGAAGGTCCTTGTTGAGGGGCTGGAACAGGCCGATGGGGATCTGGCGCTCGAGGAAGAAGCCCGAGGGGATCACCACGTCATAGCCCGAGGAGCCGGCGAGAAGGCGCGCCTCGACGATCTCGTTGGAATCGAAGACGTCGTAATTGGTGGCGATACCGGTTTCGGCGGTGAATTTTTCCAGCGTGTCCTCGGCGATGTAGTCGGACCAGTTGTAGATATTGACGGTCTGGTCCTGCGCTGTGGCCGCCGAGGCCATGAGAACGGCGGAAAGAGAGAGGAAAATGAACGGCTTATGCATGTGACGGGGGTCCCCTTTCAAGTCCAAAAAGAGATGGTGACAGTGTCGTGCGAGCCCTCGGAGTTACCTCTTGGCAGCGTTAACCACACGGCACTCCCTTCGCCGCTTCACCAATCGAGTACGAGGATCAAACCCCGCGCGCGGACCCGACCGCTAGGCATAAAAAGGTCGAAATCCGCATTACAGGCAAGTGCCTTTTCTGAAAAGCGAAATTGTTGCCATCGCCGGTGCATGGTCCCGAAATTTTGCATGCGCGCAACAGAAGGGTCAACATGAGGCGAAAACGGCGTCGGGGTTGCGTGTGTTGAAGGGCTTGATGGCGCAAAGTTTAGACGGTTGGATGACGGTCATGAAAAAACCCCCGCCACGGCGTGTCGAGCGGGGGTTTTCGATGCCGAACAGGAAAGGAGAACCTATTCGGCGTCGCTTGCCGGCTTGGCGTTGAGCTGGCCGTATTTTTCCAGACCGATGGTTTCGAGCAGGTCGAGCTCGGTTTCCAGGAAGTCGGTGTGGCCTTCCTCGTCGGTCAGCAATTCCTCGAACAGGCGCTGGGTGACGTAGTCGCCCAGGTCGTTACAAATCTTGCGGGACTCGCGATAGGATTTGATGGCGTCGAGTTCGCCGGCGAGGTCGGCTTCGAGCACTTCCTTGATGGATTGGCCGATGCGCAGGGGGGCGACCCGCTGGAGGTTGGGATGGCCCTCGAGGAAGATGATCCGGTCGATCAACTTGTCGGCGTGGTGCATCTCCTCGATGGATTCGGCCCGCTCCTTGTCGGCCAGGCGCTTGAAGCCCCAGTCGTCGAGCAGACGGTAGTGAACCCAATACTGGTTGATGGCCCCGAGTTCGAGAAAGAGCGCTTCGTTAAGCCGCTCGATGATCTTTGCGTCGCCTTTCACTTTCACCTCCAGGTCGCGTCGATTTGCGCAAGCGTTTCATCCTGGACCTAACGTCGACGAGATTGGCGGCGTTCCCGGCCAGTTTGAGGTGATAAGTTTCGGTGACCTTGCCGATAATGTCCACAATGTTCGGCACGCAGCCGCAACATTGGCCGCGCTTGCCCAGTTCGCGGTAGATCAGGGCCGGCACGACGAGCTGCCAGGGATCGTCATCGAGAATGGAGACGACGATATCCTCGATGTCTTTGGTCGATATCAGATTGCACTGGCAGACAAGCATGGCGCGGCGAAGTGAGGGGCTGCAGTTTTTCGTGCCCCATACATACGGGGTTAAAGCTGATTGTCAACGTCAGCTTTGTTTTCGTCCTTCACTCTCCCGTGTCACCGGGGTCCTCGGGCTTGTCCCGGTTCCATACGATAAAGAAGGTATAGACGGCATAGACGGCCAGGGCGCCGAAAAGCAGCGTCCAGCCGAAATTGCCGTGATAGGCGTCCCACCCGGCCACGGCGGCGGGAATGGCCACCATGAGCGCACGGCGCCAGACGGGCTTGAACCAGGGATGCTGGGCGTCGTTGTTCATGGGCGGCTCGGCGCGATCACTGGGGGCGGTTCACATAGCCCGAAAGCGCATAGGCGCGTTGGGCGGTGCTGTCGAGAATGCAGCCGGCATAGACGAGGGTGCGGATCGTGCCCTCGCTCCAGAGTTCGTATTCAAAGCCGCAGCTTGCATCGCGATAGGCGAGCCAGCTCCGCTGGGCGTCGCGCAGCGATGCGAAGAGATCGGCGTCGAGGGTTTCCTCGAGGCTGGCATAGTGGACGTTGAGCTGGCTGTCCCACCAATTGGTTTCCCGCCCCACGCATTCGGCCATCCCGATGGTGGAATAGCCGCCCTCCTCGTTTTCCATGCACGGGTTGGAGGCGGCGCCGATGCAATTGGTTTGCGGGCGCACCTCGTCGGGATTGGCCTTGGACAATTCCGGATCGGCGAGCCCGTCGATGCAGGCCGTCATCAGTTCGGCGTCCTCGGGCGTAAAGGTCGGCGTATCCTGGGCGGCCGCCGGCACCGACGCGATCAGCAGGGCGGTGAGGATAACTGTTCTCATGGATGCACTCCTTTGGGACCCTCTAGACTGTATTTCGTCGTGCGGTCGAACCGGAAAAGTCTGCAACTTTTCCTGACCGCACTCTAGTGAGGCGTGATGCGCGCGACCAGCCAGCGGGCGTCGGAAAAATACTCCCTGTGGAGCAGCAGGATAACCGTTCCCACGGTCACTACAATCGCCGCCCAGCTCGAAACGAACCACGCAACCATGGGAATTGCAAAGTAATAAGACCTTATGCCCGCGTTGAAGCGCTGGGCGGCCATCGCATTGATCCGCGCGATGGTGCGGATTTCCTCCGGCGGAGCAGGCTTTGCGTTGTCGAGGGCGCCGAGCAGGATGCAGAAATGGTTGAACTGGCGCAGCGACATGGTGAACGCCAGGAACGCATAGACGAACAGCACCAGCAGCATCACATTGTGGATCTGCAAATCGACCTCGGAGTGGAGCGGGCCGAAGGTGATGGCCGAAAGCGCCGGGGCGTATTGGGGCAATTGCCCGATGACCGTGAACAGCGCAAGAATCAACAGCGCGGTGGTCGAGGCGAAAAACGACACCGAACTCATGAGATTGCCCGATAAGATCGCATCGAGCGGGGTATCGCGCCGGGCCGCCTGGGTGACCCAGTTGAAGCGCTGCTCGTTCATCAGGGTCGAAAGCGCGGGGCGACGGCGGTCGAGAAGGGTCGAGGCGGCGCCATAGAAATACAGCGCCGCCAAGGGCAGCAGGGATGCAAAGAACGAAAAGAAATTGATCCTGTCCAAACCGCTCCCCCAAAGGCTGATCGCTGCAAACGATACCGTCTGCGTCCGCTCATGGCGACCTGAAAAATCTCCCGGTTAGACGGTGCGCGGGTAGAGGCGGTGGATTTCCTCGATGCCCGCGAGCACTGTCTCAGAGAGAATGACGTCACTGGCCGCGATATCGGTGCTGAGCTGGTCCATCGCGGTCGCCCCGATGATCACCGAGGCCATCGAGGGGCGGGTGAGGCAGAAGGCGATGGCCATCTGGCAGACGTCGAGCCCATGTTCCTGGGCCAGCATCATATAGGCCTTGGTGGCGGTTTCCGAATGGGGATTGTGGCGCCACATGGCCCCCAGCGCGCCGCGCGTTCCCGCCGGCATCGCGCCATCGTTGTATTTGCCGCTCAACAGCCCGGCGGCGAGGGGAGAATAGGCCAGAAGCCCCACATCCTCGAAGGCGCACACTTCGGCCAGATCGAGGTCGAACCCACGGCGCAGCAGATTGTATTCGTTCTGGATGGTCGCCATGCGCGCCAGCCCCTCCCGTTCGGCCAGCGAGAGATACTGCATGAGACCCCAAGCCGTTTCGTTGGAAACGCCGACGGCGCGGATCTTGCCGGCCTTGATCTGCGCGTCGAGCGTTTCGAGCACTTCGAGCAGGTTGTCGCGAATCTGCTCCCGGTCCTGTCCGTAGGGGTCGAAGGTCCATGAGCGGGAGAAATTGTAATGGGCGCGGTTGGGCCAATGGAGCTGGTAGAGGTCGATATAATCGGTGCAAAGGCGCTCAAGACTGGCGTCGAGGGCATTTGTGATTTCCGTGGCGTCCATGGGGCGCCCGCCGCGAATCCAGTCATTGCCGGGGCCGGTGATCTTGGAGGCCAGCACCCAATCGGCGCGGCGGCCATTGGCCTTGAACCAATTGCCGATGATGGTTTCGGTCGATCCTTGCGTCTCGGCCCGTCCGGGGGTGGAATAGAGCTCGGCGGTGTCGATGAAATTGATGCCGTGATCGAGGGCATAATCGATCTGCGCGTGTCCTTCGGCCTGGGTGTTCTGCTCGCCCCAGGTCATGGTGCCAAGGCAGATTCTGCTCACGGAGATGCCGGTGCGGCCGAGGGTGCGCTGCTGCATGAAAACGAAAAATCCCGGATGTCGTCTGTTTGAAAAGAAGGGCAGGGGCCCTTACCCTTGTCTAGCCGGCATGGCGCCCGCGCGCAATCGCCGGCAGGTTTTGAACGATTGTCAAAAAAATGTCGTGTTGAATGACCGAAAGGGGTTTGCAAACCGAATTTGCCCCCCTATATAGGCGGCGTCCGAGCGGTTCGGGATGAACTGAAAATCGCCGACATCATTGACGCGGGGTGGAGCAGCCCGGTAGCTCGTCAGGCTCATAACCTGAAGGTCGCAGGTTCAAATCCTGCCCCCGCAACCAAACAAAAACCCCGCCAGACCCATGGTCTGCGGGGTTTTGTTTTGGGCCGGGTCAAGAAGCCGGGTTCAACCCCCGATGATCTTCCGCAGACAGCCAGCAGCCTGAGGGGCGGTGGCGAGGCAGGGGAGGCGGTGGAGGAGGGTTTGAGGTGTGAAGGGGTCGTCGGCGATGCCGCCGGCTTCGCGCACCAGGAGCAGGCCCGCCATGCAGTCCCAGGCGCTCAGTTCGGGTTCGTAAAATCCCAGATAACTGCCTTGCGCCACATAGGCCAGACTCAACGCGGCGGAGCCGTTGCGCATGTAATTGCCGCCCTGTTCGAGGATTTCGGTGACGATGCGGCCGGTTTCCCGTGCGTGCCGGGCGTTGCCGGGACCGATGGCCGAAAGGCCCGAGGTGAAGGGGGTTTTGGTATCGACGGCCAGGGGCCTGTCGTTGCGCCAGGCGCCGCCGCCGGCCTGGGCCCAATAGAGCGCGCCGGCGCAGGGCTGGGCGATGAGGCCGAGAACCGGGTTGCCGTTTTCGACGATGGCGATCACCACGGTCCAGGTTTCGAGCCCGTGCAGGAAGGCGCTGGTGCCGTCGATGGGATCGATGATCCAGCGATAGCCGGTGCTGCCTTCCCTGAGGCCATGTTCCTCGCCGACGATCCCGTCGCCGGGGAAACGGGCGGCGATCTCATCGCGGATCAGGGTTTCCACCTCCCGGTCGGCAATGGAGACCAGATCCTGCCCATCGGTCTTGCTCTCGATGGGAAGGCTGCGATGGCGGCTGAAAAACTCGAGCGCCATGTCGCCGGCGCGGGCGATGATGTCTCGGGCGGCGTCGTGGCGGGCCGCCAGTGCGGCGGAAGGAAGGGAGGCGGGCATGAAATCGTCTAGTCTTCTTGTTGTGGGGCCGGAGGCCGGGGAGAGGAATTAGAGGCGCGGAGCCGAGGAGGTGGAGCCGCGTTCGACGAGATGGACGTCGACGATGATCGGTGCGGCCTTGGAATGGGGTTCGGTTATGCGCCCAAGCAGGCCGCTGACCGTCGCGTCGGCGATCTCGATGGGGTCCTGGCGCACGGTGGTCAGGTCATAGGCCAGCCAGCCGGCTTCGGCGATGTCGTCGCAGGCGGCGATCTTGAGATCGCCGGGGATCGAGAGCGTCGAACGGTGCCGGATGGTGTCGATGAAACCCAAGGCCAGATAGTCATTGGCGCAATAGACGCCATCGGCCGTCGTGGCCTGAGCGAGAAAGGCTTCGGCGGCGTCGCGTCCGCCATCGTAATTGGGCAGGGCGCCGAAATATTCGCCGCAAATCGAAATGCCCAGCCGCCTGCATTCGGCCAGGAATGCCGCACGGCGCAGGCCGATGGAATGGGAGGGGCGGTGCTGGCTCGCCAGTGCGACGTTGGCGCATCCGGCCCGGTGAAGGGCGCGCGCCGCGATGACGCCCGCCTTGCCGGTATCCATCGAGACGTTGAGGACGGTATCGGAAACGAACATCTTGTTGATCAGCACCAGGGGCACGCCATGCGCCGCGCAGTGGCTGGCGATCTCGTCGGGCGAGGAATCGTCGGTGACGATGGCGCCCGAGACGTTGTAGTGGAGCATCATGTCGATATGGCGCACCACCGAGCCGCCGGCCTCGGTGGGCAGCAGGAAGGGGCGATAGCCCGAGGAGACGAGGCTGCGGCCCAATTCGGCCAGAAGCTGGGCGCGGAAGGGATTGTCGATATCGGACACCACCAGCCCGATCAGATCGGTGCGCTGGTGGGAAAGGCTGCGGGCGAGGAGATTGACGCGATATCCGAGCGTGCGAGCGGCCTCGAGCACCTTTTCGCGCGTTTCGGGCGCAACGCTCGCGCCGGGGGTGAAGGTGCGCGAAACGGCCGACCGGTGCACGCCGGCCAGCCGGGCAACGTCCTCGGCGGTGGGGGCGCGGCCGGGCCGCAGCACATCCCTAGACATGGGCCAGCCGCTTTCTCTGCGCCGCGATCAGCAGATCGGCGCGGTCGAGGTTGATCATGGGGGGAGCGATCTCCACGATGCTGTCGAAAATTGCGCGATCATCGCCGAAATATTGCATCATGGGAATGATCCCTGCGTCCTGGCAACGGGGCGCGAGGCGCAGGTAATCGGCATAGCCGATTTCGGTCAGTTGCGGAGCCAGATGGGACTGCATTTCGCCGATGTCGGCATAGCGGTTGATATTGGCCTTGATGATGGCATCGGGCGCGGCTTGGCGCATGGCCTCCTGCAGGCGCTCGTCGCCGGACCAGAAGAAGCACTGATCGAGAAAATCGTGCGCGCGCACGAAATCGACCAGCTTTTGCGCGTCGACCGATTTGTTCTCGATATAGAGCTTGCGGCCGTAGGATCTGGCGAGCGCGATGGATTCGGCGAGGGTGGGGATGGTCTGGTCGCTGTAGAAGGGCGAGAACCAGCTTCCCGCGCTCAGTGTCTTGAGCGTGGCGAGGGTGTGGGAGGTGACGTCGCCCGTGCCATTGGTGGTGCGGTCCAGCGTGGGGTCGTGGAGGACGACGATCTCGCCATCGGCGGTTGGGCGGACATCGATCTCCACATAGTGCGCGCCCTGGTCGAAACTCAGCCGCGCCGAGGCGAGGGTGTTTTCCGGCGCGAAGGCGTTGGCACCGCGGTGGCAGACGATTTGCGTCGTCCAGCCGGCAAAGCTCTCGACACCGCGCATGAGTTCGGGCTGGTTGGTGCATATGCCCAGAACCGGAAGGTCCATGATTGCGTCGAGCACGTCCCTGCGCTCTTCGTGCCAGAGAACGACACCGAGATTGTGCGCCCTTGCACGATCGAGCAAGGCGGCTGTGACCAGATCCTGCGGCCGGTCGCCGCCTTTTTCCCAGCACAGATGGATGATGTCGGCGCCCGATTGGGCGGCGCGCTCGAAGGGATCTTCGCCGAGCGGGACGAGGATGGCGAGGGGATAGGGACAGCCGGCGTCCGAAAGGGCGCGGATTTCGGCGGTGTTGAAACTGCCGATAACCGCGCGGGTGAAGTTTTTCGCTTCGAGGAGGGTCCAGACCACCCTTCCGGCGCCCTGTGCCTTGATCTCGATATAGAGCGCCTGCCCGAGGCTTTCGGCGAGGTCGAGGGTTTCGGCAAGGCTGGGGATGTCGGGAGCGTCGTTGCGCAATTGGGCCAGCGTCGTTTGTGCAATGGCGCCCTCGATATTGGCAGTGCGCTTGAGGTCCGCGTCATGGGAGACGACGGGGATGCCGTCGGCGGTGAGGTGAACGTCGATTTCCCACATGTCGGACCCCAGCGCCGCGGCGACGCGGAAGGCCTGGAGCGTATTTTCCGGGGCGTGCGCCGACGCGCCGCGATGGGCGATGCAGGCCGGCTTGCCCCCGCGCACCGGCCAGTCGATGGTTTTCGTCTGGCGGCGGGTCATATGGCGTCGCCCTTGGAATCGAAGGCCAAAAGGCTTTCGATGGAAAGGCTCCAATTGACGGTGTCGCCTATGGCGATATCGGAGCGCGCGGGCTGGATGGAGCGCAAGACGGTCTTTTCGCCCAGCCGGACGTCGAACAGCATTTCGCGGCCCTGCGGCTCGACGAAGCTGACGACACCAGGAGGCCCCTCGGGGCCTTGGGCGCCAAAATGCTCAGGGCGGATGCCCAAGGCGATGCGCTCGCCCTCGGTCCGGGTGTGCAGGCGTTGGGGGAGGGGCAGGCGTATGCCGTCATCGGCGACAAGAGCGGCCTTTTCGATCCGACCCTCGACGAAGACGATGGGGGGATTGCCCAGAAAGCCGGCGACGAAACGCGTGGCGGGCGCCCGGTACATTTCCGATGGGGTCGCGATCTGCCGGATCTGTCCGCGATCCATGATGGCGATGCGGTCGCACATGGACATCGCTTCCACCTGGTCGTGGGTGACGAGGATCGCGGTGATACCGGTTTCGAGCTGGATGCGGCGGATTTCGGAGCGCATTTCGAGGCGCAGCTTGGCGTCGAGATTGGCCAGAGGCTCGTCGAGCAGCAGCACGTTGGGCCGGCGCACCAGGGCGCGGGCCAGCGCGACGCGCTGTTGCTGGCCGCCCGAAAGCTGGCCGGGCTTGCGCGCGAGCAGTTCCTCGATATGGGCGAGGCTGGCGATGGCGCGCACTTCGCGCTCGATATCGGCCTTGGGCTTGCGCTGGACGCTCAAGGGGAAGGCGATGTTGTCGAAGACCGACATGTGCGGGTAGAGCGCGTAGTTCTGGAACACCACGCCCACATTGCGCTTCTGGCTCGGCAGGCTCGAGACGTCCTCGTCCCCGAAGAGAATCTGCCCGCTGTCGATGCGGTGGATGCCGCATATGGCAAAGAGCGTCGTCGATTTCCCGCACCCGGAGGGGCCGAGCAGGGCCATCATCTCGCCCGAGCGTACAGTGAGGTTCATGTCGGCGATGACCGGGGTGCCATCGAAGCTTTTGGTGAAATTGGAAAGAGAGACTTGCATCAGCCTTTGGTGCCTCCACTGAAGATGTTCATCAGCGGCTTTTGGAAGAGCACGAAGAGAACGATGACCGGCAGGGTGTAGAACAGCCCCACGGATTTGAAGATGTTGAAATTGAAGTTCGAGGAATCGGGGTTGGAGACCGATTCGAGATAGACCGAGAGCACTTCGATCTGCGCCGCAGGGGCCAGGATGCGCGGCAGCAAATACTCGCCCCAGCCGTCGATGAAGGCGAAGATGGTGAGCGCCAGAAGACCGGGTTTGACCTGAGGAAGGATCAGCCGCCGCCAGACGGTGAACCGGCTCGCCCCGTCCTGAACGCCGGCCATTTCGATTTCCCAGGGCACTGCGTCGTAAAAGCCCTTCATCACCCAGATGCCGAAGGGCAGCATCAGGCTGGCCTTGACCAGGATCACCCCGATCAGCGTGTTGTAGAGCCCGCCATATTGGAGGACGAGAAACACGCCGATCAAAAGGGTCACCGTGGGAAAGGCGTGCATGACGAGAAGGCTCGAAAGGAAAAACCGCCGGAAGGGCAGGTTGAGCCGGGAGATCGCGTAGCCGGCGGTGGCCGAGATGGAGACGACGATTATCACCATGCTGGCCGCGAAGATGAAGGTGGTCAGCGTGGGCTGCCAGACGTCTCCGGTGATCGTGGGGTCCCAGAGAAAGCGCCAATGGTCGAGCGTGAACTCATTGGGCAGGATCGCGCCGAAGGGCGTGTTGGTGAAGGTATCGACGACCAGATAGAGATACATGATGGCCAGCGGCGCGCTGACCAGAACCAGCACGGCGACGATCGGCCAGAGAGCGAAATTGCGCGTCAATGTGTTGCTCCTAGAATTCGATCTTGGGTCTGCTGACCAGTTCGCCGAAGCGGAACATGCGCAGATAGACGATCGAGAGCACCAGCCCGACGATGACCAGGATCAGCGCCATGGCTGCCCCCAGCCCGTATTGCAGATTGCCGGTGTAATTGTTGAGGGCGGTGTTGAACGCTTCGAGCGCCCAGACCGAGGTGGTGCGGCCCGGACCGCCATTGGTGGTTAGCCAGATCATTTCATAGGACGAGAGCAGCGACAGCGTCTGGTAGGAGGTGACGAACAGGATCGGCCAGCGCATCTGGGGCAGGATAATCCGGGTCACCTGCTGCCAGCGGCTGGCGCCATCGACTTCGCTTGCCCAAAGCTGCTGGATGGGAATGGAGCGCAGCGCGCCCGAAAAAAGGATCATCCCGAAGGATGCGCCCACGAAACCGTTGACCAGGATGACTGTCGCCCACGCGGTTTCCACCGAGCCCTTCATGTAGTTGAAGGCCGGCAGGCCAAGATTGAGCGCCATGGAATAGAGAAAGCCATTTTCCCAGGTGAAGGATTTCCAGAGCACGGCGTAAAGGACGACCGGCGTGATGCGCGGCAGCAGCCATAACACGCTGAACACGCCCGATGTGCGGGCTGGCATGTAGAAGGTGGCAAGAGCGAGAAACAGGCCCACAAGCACGTTGAACGCCAGGGTCGCGCCCACATAGAAAATCGTGTTGCCGACCAGCCGCAGCGTTTCGGCGCGGGTCAGAAGGTTGACGAAATTGCCCAGTGTCCAGGTCCAGCCGGTGTAGCTCGCGCTCGAGATCGTCGCGATATCGGATGGGCCGGCGTCGGGGACAAACGCGCTGAGCGCGGTTTCGAACCGGGTCTGGTCGGCATAACGGATGTTGATCACCGAGCGCTCGAACGGTTCCGTGGCGAGCTTGAGATCGCGCACGCGCGAGGGGCGCGAGGGCAGCGTCTTGAGATCGGCCTCGAAGTCCGAGGAGGACGAATAGACCCGTCCGGCCAGCCGATCCTCGATCTCGCGCAGAAAGGCGGGATCTATCTCGGTATCGGCCGCCGCCGCGAGCGTGGTTTCATCGACAGCGTAGTTTTTCTCCCGCAGGGCCTCGAGAATGGAGGAATCGAGCTCGCTCGATTGGAGATTGCGCAGCACGGTTTCGGTCACGACATAGGCGCCGCCCGAAATCCCGGTGGCGGTGCTCATGTTGGTGAACGCGAATATCCCCGTCAGCACGGCGGGCGTAAGAAAGAATGCAGCCAGGAGCAGCAGGGCCGGCGCCATAAGCACAAGACCGAGCCGGTTGGTTTTGAGTGGCATCGTACAAGGGTCCGGATAGGGTTCCGGAGCCGGCGAACCGGCCCCGGAGGGAGGGCCGCCTAGCGGATGATGATGGCGTCGCCCAGGGCGGCGGTCACTTCGGATTCGACGGTGTTGACGGCGTCTTCGACCGAAACCGTGCCCGTCCAGCTTGCCTCGAGCCCCTGATACATCGCGTTCCAATAGACGCCGAAATCGATGTCGTTGGGGATGGCGGTGGCAAACGGCAACAGCTCGGTGGTGGCGATGCCGGCCCAGCGGTCATTGGCAAAGATCGGCACGTCGACCTGCGCGGTGCCCAGCGCGACCTTGCCCGATTTGACGGCGTGCAGCGCATTGATGCGCGGCTCGGAGGCGATGGTGATCAGCTCGGACGCGATCACGGCGTCGTCGTCGGTGCCGGTCGTGGAAAGAAGATAGACCAGCGGGTGGCTGATGGTGTTGGCCTGGCCGTTTTCATTGCCGGCCGGGATGAGGCTGTACTGGATTTCGCCGAAGAAATCTTCGAGCCCGTGCTGGGCCTCCCATTCGGATTTGTGCCAGGAGCCACCATGCCAGGCGCCGGCGCCGCCATTGACGACCAATTGGTGCCAATCACCCCAATCCATGCCCAGATGGGTCGAGGAGGTGACGCCCATATCGACCGCGTCCACGAAGAACTGGTACATGTCGGTGAGGGCCTGGCGGTCGAGAACGAGGCGGCCGCTTTCGGGATCGATCATCTCGCCGCCGAAGCTGACGTAGAACTGCCAGTAATCGGTGCCGTTGTTGACGCGCGGCAGGAACCCGCGGCCGGCTTCAACCAGCCCGGCATCCTGCATGGCCTTGACGTCATCGAGCATGGAATAGAGCGTATAGTCGCCATCCTGCACGCGCTGGGGCAGGGCGTCGATCTCCTCCTGCGAATAGCCGATTTCGGCGAGGTGGGCGCGCGAGAAATAGAAGGGACGCACTTCGGCATCCTGGGGCAGGCCCCAGACCACGCCATCATAGCTCGCGATGTCGATCAGATTGGGATAGATCTGGTTGAGCGGCCAGGCGTCGAAATCGACATAGTCCTCGACCGGGCGCAGCAGGCCCGAGCGCGACCAGGGGCCGAGATCCTCATGGCCCGAGACGATGATGTTGGGCGCGTTGCCCGCTTCGGCGGCCAGCGTGACGGCCTGCTTGAAATCGTCCCAGCCGCTCCATTCCTGGTGCTCGATGGTGATGGAGACGTCTTCGCCCAGAACGGCGTATTCGCGTTCGAGGATGTCGGCGGCCATTTCGATCGCCTGCCAGCGATAGCTGCCGGTTTCGCCGGTGCCGCCCGACCAGACGCTGATGGTATAGTCCTCGGCCACGGCGCCTGCCGCTGCGCCGAAAACGAGTGCGGAGCCCAGAAGGGCGGTGGTGGTGGTTTTGAGAATGCTCACGAAAAGCCCCTAGAATTTTGACTGCGAGCCGGATTGCACGCGCGTGCAACATCTATTGGGCGGATGTGTCGTGGGCTTAACGGTTATGTTGCAGTTTTGTGTCCCCGAGCGTCACAGATCGATGAGATAACGCACGCTCATTTCCGTCTTGCCGGATGGGACGATTTCAGGCCGTGCTTCGCCCACCTGCCGGAAACCAGCCTTGAGAAGGACCCGCTCGGAGGCGGGATTTTCCTGCACCGTGCGGGCACGCAATCTTTTGAGGCCGATCTGGCGAGCCATCTCCAGCGCCAGCACCAGGGCACGGTTCGCAAGTTTCCGGCCGCGATGGTCTGGGGATATCCAATAGCCGATCTCGGCCTCATCGTGGGCCATATCGAAAAACACAATGCTGCCGGCAAATGCATCCGTACCGGAATCGGCGATGGCAAGGACGGCCAGTGATCCCTCCCGCAAGCCCTCGGCGATGGCCCCATCGATCAGGTCGCGCACGATCTGGGGGGTGTAATTTTCCAATGGCAGATGGGCGAAGCGCACAACCAGTTCGTCCTCGGTTCCGGCGGCATAGGCCTCTGCATCCGAGGTCTGCATTGGCCTGACGGTCACCGTGCCGTCAGAGGTGGGCAATGCTGCGAGAAAATCGCGATCAACCATGTCGCCTCCTGATGCTGCATAAGAATTTATGTCCTGTCGGACGCCCTAGCGAGCGTTTGCGCTCTTTTCATGATGACGTCCCAGCCCTTCCGGCCGCCGCCCGCTAACGGCTGTATTAGCTGTAGTAATATTGTGTCATTGCCCGGTTATTGCCTCTCCATACCGTCATCTCGCCGGCCCCAGCGGTCGAAGCGCATGACATTTCAGGAGAACAAGAATGACAGTCCTTGGAAGGATGGTCATGATTTCGGCCGCGGTTCTGGCGATGGCTTCGACAGCCCTTGCACAGGACGAGCGCCCGTCCATCACCATCGGCGTTCAGTCCCTGCCGGCGGGTTTCGACCCAGGCCTCAACATTTCCAACGTGGGCCAGCGCGTGAACTACTCGCTGTTCGACGAATTGATCCGCCGCGCCTATTGGGAAGGCGAGAACGGCGACGGAGCCGAGCTCGCCCCCTCGATCGCCACCGACTGGCGCAATGTTTCGGACACCGAATGGGAAGTCGATATCCGCACCGATGTCGTTTTCCATGACGGCACGCCGATGACCGCTGAAGACGTGGCGTTCTCGTTCAGCGAAGAGCGCGTGTTCGGCGAGGAGCGGCTGGTGGCGGCCGGTCCGACCTATTTCGGCAATTTCACCAATGTCGAAGTGGTCGATGAGGATACTGTCCGGTTCACCACCTCCGGCCCCGATCCGATCTTCCCCTATCGCTTCACTGCGACCTTGGGCAAGGTCGTCCCCAAGGACTATTACCTTGAAGTGGGTCCCGAGCAGTTCAACCTCGCTCCGATCGGCACCGGTCCCTATAAGCTGGCCGAAATGCGCCAGGGCGAATTCATTCGCCTCGAAGCCAATGACGATTACTGGGGCGGCCTGCCGCCGGCCCGTGAAGTGACCTTCGTCGAAATCCCGGAAATGGCCACCCGTATTTCGGGCCTGATGACCGGCGAACTCGACATGATCACCGACGTCTCGCCCGACCAGAGGGATACGCTGGCCCAGGCCGATGGCGTCCAGCTTATGCCGGCGGTCATCGACAATTCCCGCGTTATCGTCTTCAACACCTTCGAAGCTCCGATGGACGACCCCAACATGCGCCGCGCCATGGCCTATGCCGCCGACCGGCAGATGGTCGTCGAGGCCCTGTGGGGCGGGGATTCCCGGGTGTTGCCGGAACTGACCTTCACGGCGCACGGCGAGGACTTCTTTGCCAGCCGCACCGCTGCCGCCTACGATCCCGAAGAAGCCCAACGCCTGCTCGATCTCGCCGGTTATGAGGGCGAAGAGATCGTCTTGCGCATCCCCGATGGCTATTACACCAATTTCCTCGAAGTCTCGCAGGTGCTCCAGCAGATGTGGCGCGAGAGCGGGATCAACGTCAGCATCGAATTGCGCGACACCGGCCCGGTTCTGACCGAGGACACCTGGCATATGCGGGCCTGGTCCAACGGTATGCAGATCCCCGATCTCACCCACCCGCTCGCCAACAATTACGACCGTAGCGCGGTGCGGACCAATCCCGACCACCACAACTACACATGGCAGGCTCCCGAGCGTCTTTACGAACTGCTCGACCTGCTCAACACCACCATCGATGCCGACCAGCGGCTGGCCTATTTCACCGAAGCGCTCGACCTCATGGAAGCCGAAGCGCCCCAGATGGAGCTGTTCCAGCACGTCGAATATTTCGGCGTCCGCGAAGGGATCGACTGGAAGCCCTATTCCTTCTGGATGATGGATCTGGGTCCGGATAACCTCTCGTTCGAATAATCCTTGAAGCGGGCGGCATCGCACGATGCCGCCCGTCCGACTTTCCGGGAGCCCGGTCTGGTGAAAATCCACCCCGTTCTGGCCCGCGCCCTGCGCATGGGCATTACCCTTTTCGTCGTTGCCATTGCCGTGTTCTTCATGGTTCGGCTTTCGGGCGATCCCATCGAGATCATGGCCGGCCCCGATGCCGACCCCTATTTCATCGAGCAGATGCGCGAGCGTTGGGGCCTCGACCGGCCGCTGCACGAGCAGTTGATCGCCTTTATCGGCGGCATCTTCCGGGGCGAATTCGGCTATTCGCTCGCCACCGGCCTGCCCGCCGCGCAATTGTTTCTCGAGCGCCTGCCCGCAACGCTCTGGCTCGGTTTCGCGAGCCTCGCGTTCAGCATCGTCATCGGCCTGCCGCTGGGCATTTTCGCGGCGCTCAAACATAATTCGGCGCTCGACCGGTTCGTAATGTCGATGTCGGTTCTGGCATTCTCCATGCCGAACTTCTTTCTCGGCGTGCTGTTCATCCTGTTCTTTTCATTGCATCTGCGCTGGCTCCCCAGCTTCGGCAGCGGGTCGCTCGCCCATATGGTCATGCCGGTGCTGACGCTGGGATTGTCGAGCGCAGGCGCCATAGCCCGGTTCGCGCGCTCCTGCATGCTCGACGTGCTCAACCAGCCCTATATGCTGGCGGCCCGCGCCAGAGGCATAAGGCCTCCGCGCCGCACCTTCCTTCACGCGCTGCCCAATGCCTCCATTCCGCTGGTGACCATTCTGGGCATGCGGCTTGGCGATCTGATCGCTGGGGCCATTATCGTGGAAACGGTGTTCGCATGGCCCGGCATCGGGCGGCTGCTGGCCGAATCGGTCACCAATCGCGATCTCGCCGTCGTGCAAATCATCGTTCTTGCCACGGCCACAACCATGGTCCTCGCCAATCTGGCGGTGGATCTGCTCTACGGCTGGCTCGATCCCCGGGTGCGTCAGTCATGAAGGATTTTTTCAAAACCCTCCCGCCCAGCACCGCTGTTGCCCTGGGCGTGTTGAGCGTTCTGTTCATTCTGGGATTGGGCGCCGAGCTTTGGGCGCCCTATGACTATCGCCACACCGACCTCCTCGCCCGGCTCCAGCCGCCGGTCTTTGCCGGCGGGGACTGGGCCCATATCCTTGGCACCGACGAGATCGGGCGCGACATCCTTTCGCGCATTCTCTACGGGCTGCGCACCAGCCTGATGATCGCCGCCGTGGGCACGATGATCGGCGCGGTGGTGGGCACGCTTCTGGGGTTCATCGCCGCCCATTTCCGGGGGGCGACCGAACAGGTGATCATGGCGGCTGTCGATTTCCAGGCCGCCGTGCCGTTCATCATCCTGGTCCTGTTCTTCATGGCCATCGCCGGCACGGGAATGTGGATATTCCTCTTGCTGGTGGGACTGGCCGGGTGGGAGGTCTATGCGCGCCTCACGCGCGGCATGGTGCTGAGCGCCCGTGAGCAGAATTACGTTCTGGCCTTGCAGGGGCTGGAACTGAGCCAATCGACCATCTATCTACGCCACATCCTGCCCAACATATCGAGCGCGCTGATCGTACAGTTGACGCTCAATTTCCCCGCCACCGTGCTGCTCGAAACCGGGTTGAGCTTTCTCGGCCTCGGCGTCCAGCCGCCCAACACCAGCCTTGGGCTGATGTTGGGGCAGGGGCGCAATTTCCTCCTTAACGCGTGGTGGATTGCTGTGTGCCCCGGCGTGGTGATCGTCATGACGACGCTCTCGATGAGCATGCTGGGCGACTGGCTCCGCGACCGGCTCGATCCGCTTTCGCGGGGGCGGTAGAAAGAAAAACCCGGCGTCTCAACGAGACGCCGGGTTCAATATTCATCACTACGGAATGTTCACGCCAGATGGCAGGCCACGCGCCGCGTTCCCTCCATAGGACGCAGATCGGGGCGTTCTCCTTTGCACGCGTCGACCGCCTTTGTGCAGCGCGGGTGGAACGGGCAGCCCGAGGGCAGGAACAGCGGGTTGGGGGGTTCGCCCACCGCTACTTCGTCACGCCGGTTCTGGCGTGGATCGAGTGCGGCGGAGAGCAGGACGCGCGTATAGGGATGGCGCGGGGCGTCGAAGATTTCGGCGGTCGGGCCCTGTTCGACGATGCGGCCGGCATACATCACGGCAATCTCGTCGCAGAGGTAACGCACGCTCGAAAGCTGGTGCGAGATGAAGAGATAGGCGATGCCCAGCTCGCGCCGCAGGCTTTCCAAAAGCCGGATGATCTGCGCCTGCACCGAGACATCGAGCGCCGAAAGGGGTTCGTCGCAGACCAGGAGCTTTGGCCGCGCGGCCAGTGCCCTTGCGATCACCACGCGTTGCTTTTGCCCACCCGACAATTGATGGGGGAACCGGTCCGCAAGACTGGGTGACAGGCCCACCAGCGTCAGCAGTCGGTCGCGCTCGGCGGAGCGTTCAATGCGCGAACCGTCGCATGTCAGCGCAATGGCCTCCTCGATCTGCGCGCCGATCGGCATGCGGGAATCGAGCGCCGAGGCGGGGTTCTGGAACACCATCTGCACGCTGCGGCGCAGGCGTTTGCACTGCTCGGGGTCGGCATCGGCGAGTGAAATCCCATCGATGCGGACGCTTCCGGCCGAGGGGGGAAGGAAATGGGTGGCGATCCGCGCCAGCGTCGATTTTCCGCATCCGCTCTCGCCCACAAGGCCGAGCGCCTGCCCCGGCTGGATCGAAAGCGTCACCCCACCGACGGCAACCAGCGTGCGGGCGGGCGAAAAAAGCCCGCTGCCGCGCGTCGAAAAATGCATTTCGACATCGTCGAGGGCCAGAAGCGCGGTCACTGCAGCCGCGCCCCGGCGCGAAGCGGATGATGGCACCTGACGGTTGCGCTCGCTCCGAAGTTTTCAATTTCGGGCAGGTCGGCGGCGCAGGCCGCGCTCGCGTGAAGGCAGCGCGGGTGAAAGGCGCAGCCGGCGGGGTGCCGGCCGGGGCTGGGCACTTCGCCGGCGATCGCGGCCGGGGGCGGCGCGTGCGGATCGAGCGAGGGGAGGCAATCGAGAAGGGCGCGGGTATAGGGATGGCGCGGCGCCGTGAACAATTGGTCCTTGCGCCGCGATTCCACCGAGCGGCCGGCATAGAGCACGGTCACCCGGTCGCAGAGTTCCGCAACCACGCCCAGATCGTGGGTGATCAGGACGATGGCGAGGTCGCGCTGGCGCTGGATGGAGCGCAGCAGGTCGAGAACCTGAAGCTGCACAGTCGCGTCGAGCGCCGTGGTGGGCTCGTCGGCGATCAGCACTTCGGGCTCGCTGGCCAGCGCCATGGCGATCATCACGCGCTGGCAGGTCCCGCCCGAAAGCTGGTGCGGATAAGCGTCGAGACGGCTTTGGGGCGCCGAAATCCCCACCATGCTGAGCAATTCGCAGGCCCGCTCACGCGCCTGGGCCGTATTCATGGGGAAATGGCGGCGCAGGGTTTCGATCAATTGCCGGCCGATGGTGCGCACGGGGTTGAGCGCGCCCTGCGGGTCCTGGAAGATCATGCCGATCCGGCTGCCGCGCACCGTATCGAGCCGGCTCTGCCGGTCGCCCAGGATCTCGGTTCCGCCCAGCCGCACCGAACCGGTGACTGTCGCTTCGCGGGGCAAGAGGCCAAGGGCGGCGAGGCAGGTGACGGTCTTGCCGCAGCCGCTTTCGCCGACAATGGCGTGGCATTCGCCGCGATTGACCGAAAGGCTCACATCATGGACGAGATCGATCCGTCCCTCGCGGCCCGGCACGCTCACCGACAGGCCTTCAATGGCGAAGGCCGGAATTTCGGGCGCGGCGTCTTCAGCGACAAGCGGATAGGGCAGGCGCGAAAGGGGCGGGACGAGGTCCATCGTCATGATGCGAGTTCCATCGGTTCGGGATCGGCGGCGGGGACTGCGACGCCGCGCTGGGCGCAATTGCGGATGAAATCGGTGAACTGTCCGCGCGCGTGGGTTTCGGCATCCCCCGCATAGGTGAAATCCTGCGGATGGGTGATGAGGCTGCGCTCGCCCACCAGGGCCACCGCGTAGTGCGGCGCGCCCGACCAGCGGGTGACCATTTCGGTGGCAAGGTCGGGATAGACCTGCGAGCCCATCGAGCGCAGTCCGGAAAACGAAATGCCTTCCACATGGCCCTGCATGTCGGCGTGGCAGTGCCCGTGGAAGATGTGGCGGATCTTGCCGCTGTGGCGGGCCAGCACCTTATGGAAATCGTCCCAATCGGCGACGCCCTTGGCGTCCATGGCAAACGCGCCGGTCGGTGTGGGGTGATGGTGCATGAAGATCAGGATTTCGCGCGGGCTTTCCGATAGCTGCCGGTCGAGCCAGCGCAGGCGATAGGAACCGAATGCGCCGCCGGCGGTGCCCACGGTCTGGGTATCGAGAAACAGCAGGCGATAGGGACCATGGTCGGCGAAATACTGCACGAAAGGTGCGTCAAACGGATGACGGTCCCCGAAGACTCCGAGGAAATTGTCGCGGTTGTCGTGATTGCCGACCATCAGATAGACGGGGAGGGGGAAGTCTTCCAGCAGCGCCTTGAGCTTGCGATAGGCGCCCGGCTCGCCCCAATTGGCGAGGTCGCCGGTGATCGCCAGAAAATCGGCATCGCCGAAATTGGCGCGAACGTGGTCGAGGGCAAGCCGCGTCGTCTCGTGGGTGTCGTGTCCGAAATGAAGTTCGCCCGTCCCGGTGAGATGAAGGTCGGTCATATGGATAAGCTTGAGCAACGGGGCCTCGCAGAACTTTAGAAACTTGAGGCCGCGATATCATCCAACTGTCACGTTGGGGTGATGTTCTATTAGCGCCGATTATATTGCGATCAGGCTTTGGGGCCGATTTTGAAGATCAACCACCACCATATCCTCGCCTTCAACGCGGCCTGCCGCCACAAGGGGTTTTCCACGGCCGCCAAGGCCCTGGGTGTCACCCAATCCTCGGTGACCCAGAACGTCGCCAAGTTCGAGGCCGAGGTGGGGGCAAGGCTGTTCGAAAGGCGCCGCAGCGGGCTGGTCCTCACTCCGGCTGGCAGCAAGATCCATGCGGTGACCGAGGAAATCGGCCAGCTCTACAAGCTGCTCGAGGAGCGTATGGCCGAATACGCGCAATCGAACCGGGGATTGCTGCGCGTCGTCGCCGCCGCTTCCCAGCCGGCGCTTTCCTATCTGCAGCGGTTCAAGCAACGCCATCCAGGGATAGAGCTGGCGTTCGATAACGCCAGCTGGCGGCAATGCGCCGATCTTTTGCGCGACCGGCAGGCCGATGTCGCCTTGATGCCCCAGCCGGAAAATACCACCGGCCTCTATCTCTGGCCAATCGAGGAACGCGTGCACAGAGCGCTGGTCTATCAAGGTCACCCCCTCTACGAGGCAGCGGCGATCTCGATTGCCGACATGGCACGGACGACGGTGATCCTTGCCAGTTCACGCTCCTTTGCCCGCTGGCGTTTCGAGCGGCGCGCCGCTGAACTGGGGGTAAAACTGACCGATGTGATGACCGTGGGCTCGACGCCCATGGCGGTGGAAGCGGTGCGGAGCGGGCTGGGCATCGGCATCACCTATGGCGAAGCCATGCAGGTCGAGCCCCATCTGCGCTCCATCCCCATCACCGATCTGAGCGACAGCTATCCCCTGGTCGCCGCGTGCAACAGCGACGTGCGCGACCTCGCGGTCATCCGCAGTTTTTTCGATTGCATGGATTGATCCACGCCGGCCGACCGGCGCGGATCGTCATTCCATTCAATTTACCCAGCCGTGCTCGGCAATGTTGCGCCGGGCCAGCCGGCGGACCGTCAGGTGCTGCTCGAAAGCGCCGCTGCCGGTCGTAAAGGTTTCGGCCTCCGGCATGGCATCGTCGGGCTCGGTGCCGCCCGCCAGCAAGCCGGCAAGGGGCCGGCCCACCATAGTTTCGGGCTGGGCGATGCCGAACACCGAGAGGATGGTCGGGGCGACATCGACCATGCCGCCGATGGTCTCGGAGCGGTGGCTGGTCCTGAAATCGGGGCCGGCGGCAAGGAACACCGTCGCCAGCTCCTCGGAGTGCAGCCCGCCATGGCTCGATCCGCTCGGCCCTTTGTCGCCGGCGTTGAGGCAATGGCCGTATCTGCGGTCACGTCCATTCGCTTCCATGCGGCGTAGTTGGAAAAAGAGGTCGGGCGAGCGCTCATGGTCGAGCGAAAGCAGGCTGGTCGAGAATGTTCCGGGCACCGCGCCCTCGATGCCGTCTCCGCCGGCGGTCAAGAGGTTGCCGCACCAGGGCTGGGCCTGCATCCAGCCAACGATATCGGCGAGGGCGGATTGATCGGTATCGCGCAGATAAAGTCCGCCGCTGCCGAAGGGAAGCAGCAGGGCGCCGGGCTGGTCGGGATTGGCCGTGACCGGCAAGCCGGTTTCGGCGAACAGGGCCTGGAGATCGATGGTTCCCGAGGTTTCCACATGGCCGTGGTCGGACAGGAACATCAGGTTCGGCGCGTCCTCGCCCAGCCCGCGCCACCAGGCGACGATCTCGCCCACCAGATCGTCCACATGGGCCAGAGCCGTGGCGCTGACGGGGCCGTCGATGCCATCGACATGGAGCGATTTGTCTGGCTCTTCGGACCAGAGCACCGTGACGTCGGCCAGGACCTCCGGATAGACGATTTCCGTCAAGGCCCGCACGGCATAGCGCGAGCGGTTGAGATTGACCCCGTTCGGCGAGGGCATGGCGCCGAGCTGGGCTTCGACCGAGGCCCACAATTTGGGCGAGCTGAACTGGGGACCGGCCATGGAAAGATAGTGCTGGCCGCGCTCGGTCGCCCGGTAGTTGAGCAGGTGCGGCGCACCGGATGCGCCGCAATGGATCACCGCCATCGAGCGCCCGCCATCGGCGAGCGCCGCGCCCAGCGGAACCGCCGTCAGCAGATCGTGGGCGGGCGTAATGGAAGAGATTTCGCCATGATCGCCCACGTCGAGAATGCCCGGCTTGAGCTTGCCGCCGAAGATCTTGTTGAAATGGATGCCGTGATGTTTCGGTGTCGTCCCGGTGCCCAACCCCGTCTTGTTGACGCGGGTGTGGCTGGGATAGAGCGCCCGGCTGCCGGCGAGCGTGGCCGCCTGGACTTTGAAGGCGGCAAGGTTGGGCATTCTTTCGGGCGTCACGAGGTCGGGCCGCAGGCCGTCGAGGACGATGATGACGAAGCGATTGTTGGACATGGACGCATCTTCTTATGTGGGCGGTGGCACCGGCCTAGTCCCATCAGGTGTCGTAACGTTGACACTCTATTACGCCGGCTAATGCTGCTGACGGATCGGTCCATGGCGAGACGGCTCGAATTTTTTTGCATCCCTCCCCAATAAAGCCGTTTCCCCCGGCGTCTCATGGGGTGACACTTCTTGCGCGACAGGACCTGAAGGGAACCGGTTATGAGCGATTGCAGCATGGGAAATATCGACAACCACAGGCTCGGCAGGGGCGTTAGCCCGCTGCTGGTGCCGCTCGTCAATCGCGCGCTGGCGGGCGTATGTCTGGCGGTTATCCTGCCGCTCGGGGCCGCTGTCGCGCAGGAAGGGGCGGAAAGCCGCATCGAGGCGATTACGCTTTCCTCGTCCGGCCTTGCCGAAATCCGCAGGGCCATAGCGGCCGAGGGGGCGGGCGAGCTCGATTTCGACGTGCCGCTCGATCAGGTCAACGACGTTCTCAAGAGCCTTCTGGTCTATGACCCGGCGGGCAATGTCGCCTCGATGACGCTCGATGGCTTGTCCCCGGTCGAGGAAACCTTCCGGGGCCTGCCCTTTACCGCCGAAGACATGCGCGCGCTGCCGCGCCTGTTGGGCACGCTTCAGGGCGTTGCCGTGCGTGTGTCCTCGGGCGGGCGCACCGTTGGGGGCATGGTGCTGGGTGTTTCCGAACCCGCTCCGGATGCAGAGACCGAGGAAGCCAGCCCACTGCTTTCGGTTATGACCGAGGAGGGGCAGGTCGCAACGATCCGGCTGCGCGCCGATACGGAGCTCGACATTCTCGATGAGGCGATGCGCGAAAACCTGCGCATGGCGGCCAGTGTCAGCGGGCAGCGGCGCATCGAGGACATGCGGACCATCATGCTCACCCTCGAGGGCACCGGCGAGCGGGATGTGCTGCTCGACTATGTGGTGCCCGCGCCGATCTGGAAGACGGCCTATCGCCTGATCCTCGATGCCGAGGGTACCGTTCGCCTCCAGGCCTGGGCGGTGATCGAAAACGCCACCGGAGACGATTGGTCCGATGTGGAGGTGACGCTTTCGTCGGGCGCGCCGGTGACGCTCGCCCAGGCGCTTCACGAGCGCTACTGGCACCAGCGGCCCCAGATTCCGGTGCTTTCCCAGTCGACCACCCCCATGGGGCCCGATCGCTTCCGGGAGATCGCCGTGGGGCAGGCCGGCTTCGCCGCCGAACAGGAAATCATGATGGACACCAGCCGCACGGCCCCCGCTGCCGCGCCTTTCGCCATGCCCGAGCCCTCGATGTCCGCCGCCCAGGCCCAGGCGGGCGAGGGCGAAACCGCGGCGACCTATCGCCTGCCCATGCCCGTCGACCTGCCGGCGGGCCAGACACTTTCGGTGCCGTTCGTGGATGCCGAACTGGAGGGCGAGCGCATAGCGCTGTTCCAGCCCGAACGTGGCGAAATCCATCCCATCTCCGCCCTGCGGCTGGAGAACGGCACGGGCACCAGCCTGCCCGCCGGCATCGTCACCGTTTATGCGCCGCAACAGGAAGGCTATGCAGGCGATGCGCAATTGGCCAATCTGCCAGCGGGCGAAAACCGGATGCTCAGCTTTGCCGCCGACCGGAAGGTCGAAATCCGGACCGAACGGGTGCCCGATGAAATTTCCTACCGCGCAAGCCTCGTCGAAGGCGTGCTGCGGGTCACCCGGATCTGGCAGGCCGATACGGTCTATACGGTTTCCGGCGCCCCCGATGCATCGCGCACCGTGGTGATCGAGCACCCGCGCCGGGATGGTTGGCAGTTTTCGTCGGACGCGCTCGATGGCAGCACGCCGACCCATCACCGGTTGCGCGTCGAGGTCCAAGAGGGCGGCACGGCGGAGGTGGTCGCTACCTTCGAGCGTACCGAAACCGAGAGCCTTTCGCTTCTCGATGCGGATTCCGAAACGCTGCTCTTCTGGCTGGGTCAGCTCGACGATCCGGAAACCGCTCAACAGCTTACCGAACTCGCCGATCAGCAGCAGGAGATCGTAAGGACCAAGACCGAGATTTCCGAT
Organism: Pelagibacterium mangrovi; assembly: GCF_036662815.1. NCBI lineage: Bacteria > Pseudomonadati > Pseudomonadota > Alphaproteobacteria > Hyphomicrobiales > Devosiaceae > Pelagibacterium > Pelagibacterium mangrovi. Next base: position 263,329 of record NZ_JBAFXA010000001.1, read on the forward strand.
ATCGAGCGCGAGTTGGACAACGCTTTCGCCGGCCAGGAACGGATCAGGGAAAACCTTGTGGCGGTGCCGGGCGAAAGCGCGCTGGCCCAGCGTTACCTCTCCCAGCTCGAAGAGCAGGAAGACCTGATCGCCGATATGGAGGAACGGCGCGGAGAGGCCGAACAGAGGCTCGCCCAATTGCGCGATGCATTCAACCGGGCCGTCGAAGCGCTTTAGGTAAAAGCCGTTAAGTGGGTTTCGACGAGCTGGGAAACCAGCTCGTCGAACGCCCCGTCCATGATGCTGTCCAGCCGGCCTTCGGTGGCCAGGGCGGTTATTCCATAGATGCCCGCCCAGAGCAGATGGGCCTGACGCTGGGCTTCCCTAACCGGCCGGCCCGGCGAGAGATCGGCAAAGCACTGCCCGATCATCGTGGTCAGGCGCCCGATATGGGAGCGATACCATTCGGGCGCCGGCAGGCTGGCGTTGCGGCGATATTCGAACAGCGCGTTCCAGGCGTTTTCATTTCGCGAAATGAAATCGACATATCGCCGGGCATATTCATGCATGCGCTGGCGGGGAGGAAGCGTTTGGGACACTTCGGCGAGCGCGTCGCCCAAGCCGCGCAGCACATCGCCCAGGGCGGCGAGGCGGATGTCCTCGATCGAGGGGAAAAGATTGTAGAGCGAGCCCGGCAACAGGCCCGCCCGCTTGGCCAGGGCCCGCGCCGAAATGGCGCCCGGGCCGTCCTCGGCGATCATCTCCCTCGCCGATTCCAGCACTCGGGCGCGCATTGCCGCCCGATCCGCTTCCGTCCGTCTGGCCATCGAATATTCCTTTACGTGAACATTGTTCACAATAAACGCTTGACATGCATGTCCCGTGCGTCATTATGAACACTGTTCATGTAAAGTGCAACCAACCCTGGGACACCTTGAAATGACACGGGACGCCAGTTCGATTTCCGACTATCTCGACACCCTGCGCGGGCGCATGCCGGTCGATGAGATCGCCCAGCGTCTGGCGCCCAAGCCGGCCGAGGCCAGGGGCATCCGCCCGTTCACCGACATCAGCGCCCAGAACGCGGTGCGGACCTGGGATCAGCTCGAAGCGGCGGGCACGCCCACGACGGCGCGGGCGGCGATTTTCGATTCTCAAACCCAGGACGAGGCCGAGGCCTATGCCGGCAACATCGAAACCCTCGTCGGAACCGCAAGGATTCCCATGGGTGTTGCCGGTCCCGTGCGGGTCAACGGGCTCAACGCGCAGGGCGAATATCATGTGCCTCTAGCGACCTGCGAGGCGGCGCTGGTCGCCTCCTACCATCGCGGCATGCGCGCGGCGACGGCTGCGGGGGGCATCACCGCCGCCGTCCTGACGCGCGGCGTCATGCGCTCGCCCGGCTTTGCGTTCGCCAATGAGCTTTCGTCGGGACTGTTCGTCGATTGGGTGCTGCGCAATCGCGACATGCTGTTTGCCGCCGCGCATGCCACCACCCGCCACGGCAAGCTGACGGAGCTTTTGCCCCATATCGAAAACGAGATCGTTTTCCTCCTGTGCCGCTACGACACCGCCGACGCGTCGGGGCAGAACATGAGTACCATCGCCACCGAGGCCCTGTGCCGGGCGATCGTCGAGCACTGCCCGGTGCGGCCCGAGCACTGGTTCGTGGAAGCCAATTTCTCCTCCGACAAGAAAGCGTCGGCCCTGGCGTTCCTTTCGGGGCGTGGCCGCAAGACCACTGCAAGCGTCGTCCTCGAAGAACCGATCGTGCGGCGCCATCTGCGCACCTCCATCGACATGATGGACAAATATGTCCGCATGTCTTCGCTCGGCGGCATCGTTTCGGGCACCATGGGCGTGCAGGGGCATTACGCCAACGCGTTGGCCGCCATCTTCATCGCCACGGGGCAGGACGTCGCCTGCGTCGCCGAATGCGCTGTGGGGGTGACCCGGCTCGAACGCAGTGAAGGTAGCATGAGGTTTTCCGTTACCCTCCCCAATCTGCTGGTCGGCACCGTGGGCGGGGGCACCGGCACGCCCACGGCGCGCGCCACCCTCGATATCATGGGGCTCCATGGCGCCGGCAATGCCGACGCCTTTGCCGAAGTGGTCGCCGCGACCTGTCTTGCGGGCGAGCTTTCGATCATCGCCGCGCTCTCTTCGGGCCAGTTCACCGGCGCCCATCACAAGCTGGCCCGGACGCGAACCGGCGGAGAGGAAAAATGAGCGCGGTGGGCGAGGCTGAAAAATCATTGTCCGCGCGACTGATCCAGTATGCAGGCGAGCGTTTTCCCCTGCCTGCCAATGGCCTGCTGACGGCGTTGATGTGCGCCGGCTCCATCGCGCCGCTGGATCTGTCGCCGCCGCAACCGCTCTGGCAAGCGGCGCTGAGTTTTCTGGCGCTCCTGCCGCTGTTTTTCATCATGCGGGTGGCCGACGAGCACAAGGATTTCGCCGATGACAGCGCCTATCGCCCCGAACGACCCGTGCCGCGCGGCCTCGTGAGCTTGGGGGAATTGCGGGGTGCCGCCGCTGTGGCGGGGGTGGTGCCGCTGGTGCTGGCTGTCGCCTTTTCGCCGCTCTCCATCGTGCCCCTGTTGTTGGCTCTTGCCTGGATCGGCGCCATGTCGTTCGAATTCGGCGTCAAACATTGGCTGCGCGCCCATCCGCTCGCCTATCTCTTCTCGCACATGCTGGTCATGCCGTTGCTGGCGCTGGTCGCCATCTCTTTCGCGGTGCCCGATACCGAAGCCTTCTTTTCGGCGCGGGTGGCCATGGTCCTCGGTCTGGCGTTCGCCGCCGGGCTGTCGCTGGAAATCGGACGCAAGGTGTGGGCACCCGCCGAGGAGCGCGAAGGGGTCGAGACCTATTCGAAACTCTGGGGACCCACCACCGCTGCCATCGTGTGGCTCGCCGCCGCCTCGGCTGCACTGATTTTGGGCGCCGCCGCCGCCGACCCTCGGCTTCCCATCCTGTTCACGGCGGGCGTCCTGATCCTTATCGGAGCGATGGCCGCGCTGCGCTTCATCGGCCGCACGGACGTGACACACGCCAAGCAGTTGCGCGCCGTCGTCGTATTGGGCGTCGCCGCCGCCTATGGGCTCGCCATCGCCGGAGCCATGCTCCCATGAGTGCTTCTCACGCTATTGTCGGCGGCAAGGCCGCCAATCTTTTGCGCCTGCGCGACATGGGCTGGGCGGTCCCCGATTTCCACGTCATCCCCGGTTCCGACTTTACCGAAAGCGGAGGCATCTCACCCGACCGGATCGAGGCGCATCGCGCCGCGATATCGGCGCTCGAAGGGGACGCCTTTGCGGTGCGCTCCTCGGCGGTGGACGAGGACGGGAGCGACAATTCCTTTGCCGGCCAATTCCTTTCCCTCCTCGAGATCGCCCGCCCCGATATCGAAACGGCGGCTGCCCGCGTCTATCGCTCGGGCACCCAGGCCTCGGTCGCCGCCTATCGCGCGCAGCGGGGCGGCGGGGCAGGGGCGCCGCCATCGGTCATCGTCCAGCGCATGATCGCCCCGCGCAGCGCCGGCGTGGTGTTCTCCACCGATCCGGTCACCTCGCGGCCCGACCATATGGTGATTTCGGCCACCGCCGGTCTGGGCGAGGGGCTGATGGCGGGCACTGTCGATGGCTGGACCTATCTCATCGAAAGTGGTTCGGGCGACATCATCGAAACGACGCCGGGCGAGGGAGAGAACCCGCTCGGCGCGAGCGATATCGAATCGATCGCCGACGCCGCCCGCAGGATCGCGGCATCGATGGACGGCCCGCAGGATATCGAATGGGCCATCAACAATGCCGGGCTCCACATCCTCCAGTCGCGCCCCATCACCACCATCCAGACGGGCATCTGGCGCATCTGGGACAATTCCAACATCGTCGAGAGCTATCCCGACTGGGTTTCCCCTCTGACCTTCTCCTTTGCCCGTTCGGTCTATGCCCATGTCTATCGCCGCCTGCTTGCCGATCTGGGTGCGTCCGAAGCGGCGATTGCCCAACGGCACGCGGCGTTCGAAGGATTGCTGGGGCGGTTCGAAGGCCGGGTCTATTACGAATTGGGCAATTGGCACCGCCTCCTCTCGGCCCTCCCGGCCTATCGGCTCAATGCCGGGTTCATGGACCAGATGATGGGGGTGGACGAGCCGCTGCCCCAAGCCTTCACCGCGCCGCTCGAAGCGGAAGCCGGTTCGGGCAATCGGCTGGCCGCCGGCGCGCGTACAGTCCGGGCCGGGGTGGGGCTGATGTTTCGCGCCATGCTGCTCGGGCGTACCATCAAGCGGTTCCGCGCCCGCCTCGATATGGCGCTCGACCGCGACAATATCGATTTCGCCACGGCCGATCTCGATACGCTCGCCGCCTATTGGCGCGGGCTGGAGCGCGATCTGCTGTCGCGCTGGGACGCGCCGCTCCTCAACGATCTCTGCTGCATGATCGCGGTGGGCGTCGCCCGCAAGGCGCTTTTTTCCTGGGGCGGCGACGAGGGCACGGCGATTTTCAACGATACGCTGATCGGGCAGGGCGAGATCGTTTCGGCCGAACCGCCCCAGCGCATAAGGGCGATGGCCGATCTGGTGCGCAACCGCCTCGATCTCATCGAGGCGCTGAGCCTGCACGATCTCGAGACCCTGCGCGCCGATGCCGAATTCGCGGCGCAGTTCGACGCCTATATTGCCAAGTTCGGCGACCGCTGCGCCGCCGAGCTCAAGCTCGAAAGCCCGACATTGGAAGACGATCCGGCCCCAATTCTCGATGCGGTTCTGGCGGCGGCCAGCCGCGAGCCTGTCACGGTTGGGGCGACACGCACCGCAAAATCCAGTTCGCTCCTGCCGGGCAAACCGATCCGCAGCGCGATCGCGCGCCGCCTTCTGGCGCTGGCCGCCCGCCGGGTGCGCGACCGCGAAAATTTGCGCTTCGACCGCACCCGCGTCTTCGGCCGCGTCCGGCGCGTCGTGCGCGCCATGGGCGACAGGCTGGCCGAAACCGGGCGGCTGGACGCTGCGAGCGATATCTTCCATCTCACCGTCGACGAAGTGCAGGGCAGCGTCGAAGGCTGGGGCATCTCGCCCGATCTTTCGGCGCTGGCGCGTACGCGCCGCGAACAGGCTGAAATCGAACGCGACAATGCCATGCCCGACCGCTTCGAAACGCGCGGCGCGCTGGCCACGGCCAGCCCCATCGTCACGCGCAAACGCGTGGACGACACCGGCGATCTGCGCTCGGGGCTGGGGTGTTCGGCGGGCCGGATCACCGGAACGGCGCGGGTCGTCCTCGATCCCACCCGGGCGAGCGTCGGGGCGGGCGAAATTCTCGTCGCGCGCAACACAGATCCGGGGTGGATCGCGCTTTTCGCCAATGCCGGCGCGGTGGTGGTGGAAAAGGGATCGATCCTTTCCCATTCGGCAATCGTCGCGCGCGAGATGGGTATCCCCTGCGTCGTGGGTATCAAGGCCGTGACCGAATGGATCGAGGATGGCACCACCATCGAAGTCGATGGCGGCGCGGGCACCGTGAGGATCGTGAGATGAGCAAGGACATTTCCCAACGCGCCCGGTTCGACCATGTGCGCTACGCTCAGGTCTGGGAAGATGCGGACGTTTTGGTCCAGGGCCTTCGCATCCGGAGCGGCGAGAGCGTTTTGTCCATCGGTTCGGCGGGCGACAACGCATTGGCGCTGCTCACCGCCGATCCGGCCAGCGTCGTGGCGCTCGATCTTTCGGCGCCCCAGATCATGTGCATCCGCCTGCGGATCGCCGCCTATCGGGCGCTGACGCATGATCAATTGCTCGAACTGATGGGCTCGCGTGAAAGCACGTGGCGGGGCGAACTTCTGGATCTTGTGTTGAAGGCCCCCGAAATCGACGCCGACTGCGCCAGCTTCTGGGACGGCCAGCGCGATGCCGTGCTGCGCCATGGGGTCGGCGGCGTCGGGCGGTTCGAGCATTATTTCGAAATTTTTCGCGAGAAAGTGCTCCCCTGGGTCCATTCGCAAGCCAGTGTCGATGGGCTCCTTGCCGAACGCGCGCCCGCCGAACGCGAAAAATTCTACCGGGCCCGCTGGAACAATTGGCGCTGGCGGCTAATGCTCAAGGCGTTCTTTTCGCGCGCGGTCATGGGAAAGCTCGGCCGCGATCCGGCGTTTTTCACCCACGCGCAAGGCTCGCTCTCCGATCAGGTCGCCCGGCGCACGCGCCATGCGCTCGTCGAGCTCGACCCTTCGCAAAACCCCTATCTGCACTGGATATTGAAAGGCCGCCACGGCGCCGCGCTCCCGCTGGCGCTGCGTGAAGAACATTTCCAAACCATCCGCGATCGGCTCGACCGGTTGGAAGTCGTGCAATCGACGCTCGAATCCTTTGCGGGACGGTCCTTCGACGCCTTCAACCTTTCCGACCTTTTCGAATATCTCGATCCGGCCGGTTTCGAGGCCCTTTATGGCGCCCTCATCGATATGGCCAGGCCCGGCGCGAGGCTGGTCTATTGGAACATGATGGTGCCCCGCAGCGCGCCGCCCCGGTTCGAAGACCGGATCGTGCGCGAAACCGAGCTGGCCCGGCGCCTCCATGATAAGGACAAGGCGTTCTTTTATTCAAATCTGATCGTGGAGCGCGTGCGGTGACCTTGGGCGATCTTGCAACGGTCATCGGCTTTTCGGCGCTGCTGGTCGCGGCGCTGCTGCTGGCCCGCCGGGTCGGCAAAGCGCTGGACCTCGGCCCTGAGGTGCGGCGCAAGATCGTCCATGTGGGGCTGGGCTTTTCCGTCCTCACCCTGCCATTGCTTTTCGATACCGTCGCGCCGGTCCTCCTTCTCTGCGCGGCCTCCATCGCCATTCTTCTTGCCGCCCGCTTCAATCCCCGGTTGGGGGCTGCGCTGCATGGGGTGGGCCGGTCGTCCTATGGCGAGATCTATTTCGCCCTCTCGGTCGCCGTGCTGTTCGTGCTGCAGGCGGTGGGCGAGCGGGCGGGGCTGTCCGCTCTGCAAATCGGGGCCGATCCGTCGGTGTTCTTCATCGTTCCCATCGCGGTGATGACCCTGTCGGACACCGCGGCGGCGCTGGCGGGCACCGAATATGGCAAGCGCGTCTTTCCCGTCGAAAAGGGCAGGAAATCGCTCGAAGGCGCCGTCGCCTTTTTCATCGTCACCTGGCTGGTTTCGATCATCCTCCTGCTGGTTTTGACCGAAATCCCCCGCGATACGGTCATTGCGCTTTCAGGGCTCATCGCGCTGGTGGGCGCCACCATCGAGATCGAAAGCTGGGCCGGGCTCGACAATCTTTTCGTGCCCATCGGGCTGCACATCATCCTCGTCGCCATGGCGCCGGCGGGCGTGTTGCAGATTGTCGCCGTCGCCGGTTTCTACGCCCTCGCCGTCGCGTTCGCCTTTCACATCGCCCGGGCGCGCGATGTCAGCCAGCAGCCGCTGCGCGCCGCCATCCTGCTGCTGGTCGTGGTGCTGCTCTCGTTCGATCCGCTCAACGCCGCGCTTCTGGCGTGCGTTCTTGCCGTCACCATCATGGCCAATCGCATGGCGCGCCAGAGCGAACCCCATGCCGAGCTGCACACCATATTCGCGGTGATCGCCATCGGCATTTTCTGGATGGTGCTGGGCAATATGACAGGCCGCAACCTCATCCTTTATTTCGCCATCACCATTACCGGCTATGGCGCGGCGATGGCCGCGCTGGCGCTGACGCGGCACAAGATCTGGCTGCTGCTGACCATTGCCGGGTTTTCGGCGCTGCTTGCCGCGCGCATCGCCATCGAAGCCCTCGGTCCGGTGACCGCAAGGGTTTTGATCGCCTATGGGGTCGCTTCGATCGCCGCCCTATCGATTCTCTGCGCCTTCCGTCCAGCGCTGTTCGCCCGCCGGCGTGCGGCCAAGATCGCCATGCTGGTGCTGGCGACGACCCTGCCGCCGGCCATTTTCGGAGCCCTACAATGACCGAGACGATTTTGCACGCATCGGCCTCCTGCTCGCTGCTCGTCAAAGGGCGCGAGGGGCGGATTTTCGCCTTCGATACGAAGACCGCCGAAGATGGCACCGCGCTCATCGCCGATGCGCTGGCCCGACTGGCTGAAGCCGGTTGCAGCACGGTATTGGGCCCGATCGGCGAAGATAGCTGGGGCTCCTATCGGCTGGTTGTCGAAAGCGACAGCACTCCGGCCTTTCCGGGCGAACCCGATACGCCGCTGTTTTTCGTCGATTGCTTCACGGCCAACGGTTTCATCCCCGTCGCCCATTATATCAGCACCGTCGATACCGCGCCGCAGCCGTCCGTCCGTCCGGCCCCCGCCGATCTGGCAATCGGGGAATGGAACCGCGACAACCCGGAAGCCGACATGGCCGCGATCCATGCAATCGCCAATTCCGCCTTCGCCGCTGCGCCTTATTTCGAGCCCATCGGGTTCGACCGGTTCAAGGCGATCCACGCCCCGCTTCTCGCTTCGCTGCCCTCGCGCTATTGCCTTGTCGGGCGCGACGCGGCTTCGGGTGAAATCGTTTCCTGCCTTCTGGGCTATCCGAGCGCGGCGGGCCTCGTGCTCAAGAGTTTGATGACCATGCGGCCGGGCGCCGGAAGCGCGTTGGTCGATGAATTCTACCGCCGCGCCATCGATGATGGGCAGAGCCGCATCGTCCACGCCCTGATGCATGAGGACAACCGCTCGACCCGGATGAGTTCCAGCCGCCAGGGCCGGGTCTTCCGCCGCTACGGCCTGTTTGGACGTGACCTGTGAGCAGCGTTCTCGACCCTTTTTTCGCCTCGTGCCGGCGCGCGCCAGAGCGTATCGCGCTGATCGACCGGGACGGCACGGCCATCACCTACGCCCAACTCCAGGCCGAGGCGCGGGGGCTCGCGGCGCACTGGCGCGGCAAGGGGTTGCGGCCCGGACAGCGGGTTCTCGTCGCCACCCCGGTTTCCATCGGGCTTTATCGCAGCCTCATCGCCATCTGGATGGCGGGATGCGAAGCGATCTTTCCCGAGCCCTTCGCCGGGCTCAAGGGGCTGCGCCACGCTTCGTCCCTGCTCAAGCCCGCATCGACGGTGACCAGGGGTGCGCTCGGATGGGCTCTGCCGCTTCTGGCGGGCCGCTGGATGCGCCCGCTCTCGTGCCATGCGGTGGGCGAAAGCACGGGGGGCATCGTGGATATCGCCCCGCCCTCCGAGGTGGCGCTCTATTCCTTCACCAGCGGGTCGACCGGCACGCCCAAATGCATCGCGCGCAGTCACGCGTTCATGCTGGCTCAATCGGGTGCGGTCTCGCGCCTGCTGGCGTCCGACAGGCCGGAAATCGATCTCGTCTGGTTTCCGGTTTTCGTTCTCGCCTGCCTCGCCAATGGCGGCACCGCGGTTCTGGCCGATAGCGCGCTCAAGCGCCCCGCCGCTCCCGACACGCAGGCGCTTGCCGCCCAATGCCGACGGCATGGCGTGACGCGTCTTCTCGCCCCGCCCACGGTCGCCGATGCGCTCTCGCGCGAACCCACAATGCCCCGTCTGGCGCGCGTCTTTACCGGCGGCGGTCCGGTGATGCCGGATCATTTCGGCTCCATTGCCGCCTATGCCGACGAAATCGTCGCCGTCTATGGCTCGACCGAAGCCGAGCCGATCGCCATTTTATCGTCCAAGGATCTCACGCCGGAGCTGATGGACACAATGCGCTCCGGCGGCGGCCTTCTCGCGGGCAAACCGGTGGAAGACCTCCATCTGCGCATCCGCGAGGATGAAATCCAGGTCGCCGGTCCCCACGTCGTCCAATCCTATCTCGACCCGCGCCAGAACCCGGAAAACAAGATCGCCGAAGACGGCGTCATCTGGCACCGCACCGGCGATGGCGGACGGCTGGACGATCAGGGCAGGCTATGGCTGCGGGGTCGGATCGGCGGCAAGATCGAGGGTTTCTGGCCGCTTGAAACCGAGATGACCGCCCGCGCCTGGCCGGGCGTCACCGCCTGCGCGCTTGCGCGGCACAAGGGCAAGCCGCTGCTCGCCATCGCCGGCGATCCCGCGCATCTGCCGCACTGGCAGCAGGCTGCCTCCCGGCTGGCGGTTGGCGTGGTGGTGCTGGAGGAAATCCCCATGGACCGCCGCCACGCCTCCAAGCTCGATTATACCCGGCTCGGCGCGGCCATCGAAAAGACCGTTGTGGCAGCGGGCGATTGAGGAACCACTCACTGGTTCTGAAGAATGGTCCCGATCAGCGTGCCGGCAAAAACCAGTTGCCCTTCGCTCATGGCCTGTTCCATCTGCTGTCCCCTCACCGGGGTGGTGATGGTCAGCGCGAGGACGTCCTCGCCGTTCTGGAGCGTGCAGATCCGGTCGATCAGCTTCATGGGAGCCTCGCCGTCATCGGTCGCTTCCGCCGTGTCGAGCCGTTCGACGACGCCGCAGGCGATCACGGTGCCGTCGACATCGACGCCCATAAGCCGCACGGGCGAAAACTGGAAACCCTCATGCAGCGCGTTGGTGCCGGCCGCGAGGTTCTGGTCGAGCAATTGGAAGAGTACGCGCTGGGCGGCTGCCGATTCTCCGGTTACCTCCGGCTCGGCGCCCGCCACGCCCGATGTGTCGGTTTCCGGCGCGGGGATGATCCTGAGCGTGGCGCGGCCGACGCTCTGGCCGTAATAGGCGATCAGCAGTTCATCGCTCAACTCGGCGTCCTGCAGCGCCATTCCGTTCAACTCCTGGGGCAGTCTGTCCTCATAGTCGGCGGGCGCGGCCCAGGCGGCACCCGAGGCCAGAACGAGGGCGGCGGCAAGAGCGGTCGGGCGGATCATGGTCATCGATATGCGTCCAAATCTGTTCGACAAAGCCCGGAGGCGACCCGATTCGTTCGATGTTTGTATGACAGCGCCCTTTCCTGCTTGCGCGGGGCCAAGCCCATTGCACACCATCGGCATCTTACGGTCACATTTCCGTGAACCATGTCCGGGGTCTATCGGGAGGAGTTTTGAATGAAAAATCTCACCGCCATCGCGCTTGCGCTGTTGCTTGCCGTGCCGGCTCCGGCTTTGGCGCAACAGTTCTCGGAAGCCACCGAAACCGATGAGGAACTGATCGCGCTTTACGATCAGGCCGGCGATCTGTGCCTGCGCAATCCGAGCCGGGACGTGGAGGTCGCCGTCGCCTGCTATTCGATGCAGATCTATGCCATGGCGCTCAACGAACGCGACCTCTGCTATGGCCGCGAAGAGGAGGCCAATGCGGTCATGGAGTGGCACCAATGCGAGGAAACCTCGTTCCGCGCGCCTGAAATCGACCTGCCGGAGGGGTTCAACTAGAGTGAAATCAGGAAAAGTTGCAGACTTTTCCGGTTCGATTTCACGACCAGCCAAAAAGTTTAGGGCTCGACCACCTCGAACTCATAGGTCTCAGCGAGCCAGGACCCGGCGGTCACCATGATCGAATGGGCCCCGAGCGGGTCGCCTTCGGCCAGGCACCATTGCGCCCCGATCCAGCCATCGGCGGGTTCGAGCGTGCGATGGGTCTTGGCCGCCGTGAGGTCGTTGGAAATCCGTGAATCGCCGGCTCCCCAGCTTCCCGCCGGCGCGGGCAGTTGCAGCACTTCGAGCACGTCGATCGAAGCGGGTGCATCCTCGATCCGCGCCTGCCAGGCAAAACAGGCCTTGCCGGGCAAAAGCGGAACCTGGGTCGTTTCCTCGGTTTGCACCGACCCATCTTTCTGCGCGACCGAAACGACGAAGGCCCGCTCGGCCACGCTGGGCTCATCCTGCGCCGCCGCAGGAAAAGCCGACAGGCCAAGGCCCATTATGGTCCCGATAAGAACAATGCGCATGATCCGTCTCCGCAACTTTGCGCTGGATGATAGCACGATTTTGCGCGCCGGTCGGATCAGTTGGCCGCCGGCATCGCCCGCAGTCTGAACCGCGCCGTCAGCGCGCCTTCCGTCCACATGGAAAAATTGGTTCCCCATTTGTTGTTGAAGACGTTGAATCGCCCGCCTTTGCTCATGTCGGGCAAGGCGCGCGAAAAGACGAGGAAGGGCTGGTCGCCGGGCACGAACAGCGGGGTGTCGAGCACCTCGAGGGCAAATTTGCCCCCAACGCCCGTTTCCACGGTCACGCCGTCGACGCAGTGAAGCTGGCGATTGCCGTTCTCGATGACGGACCTCGGATCGATATCGAGCCCCAGCTTGGCCATTCTCCACGCTTCGGGCAGCGCCTTGGCCGCAAAGCTCAAAAATCCGGCTTCCGGCATGCGGTTGGCGGGCTTGTCGGCCAGGGTGACGGTAACGGTCAGCGCATCGCCTTCGATCCGGTAGGTGGTGACGACGGTGGCGGGCGCGCCCAGTTTTTTATGCGCTTCGGCTTCGCACCGGGCCGAAACAATTATCGCATCCGCCGTCCGCGCAATGCGCGCCCCGCCGGTTGCAAAAACCGCCGAACGGGCGGTGGCGGCGTTTTCGAGACCGGGCTTGCCATGGTCCTGCACGCCCCAGCGATAGCGGGCCGTGAGATAGCTATCCTTATAGGCCTCGAAATCTTCGGCGTCGTAGCTCTCATAGGTGAAGGCGAACAGGCCTGACCCTTCCGAGACGGCCTCGATCGACCGCTCTCCCGAAGTGGCACGGCGCAGGCCGCCCGACAGCGGATCGAAGACCAGTGACCAGTCGCCGAGCGTATAGGCGCCGCTTTCGATGGGTTCGGACTGCCCCTCGGCGGCCGCCGGTTCGGCTTCCGAAACAGCCTCCCGGTCGCCAGGGTCGAGCAGCGCCAGCGCCTCGTCGACAATGGCGTCCTGTTCCGCCCAGGCGCCCTCGGCCATGGCAAAGCGCGGATCGTCCCGGCGGGCGGTTTCGAAGACGGGGCGGTCCCAGGCGATTTCGTCACGCAAGTAGACCTTGATATCGACGCCCCATGTGTGTTCGGCCACCTCCAGCAGCTTGCGTCCGAACGCCTTGCGGGCCGGGGTCAATTCCTCGCCCGCGAAGCTGTCGAACGCCCGACGGGCGGCAAGGTAGCGGCTCACCCTTTTGGGGGCCGAGCCCACGCCGTGTATCCAGCTATCGGCGATCTCGGCTTCGATCACCGGGAAATTTTCGCGGTGCGGGCGCAGCGCGTCGGCGAATGCATCGAGCGTCGATGCGGCGATCTCGAACCCCTTGTTGCTTTCCCCCAGCTCGTAGAAGCTGTCGACGACATGGCCGACATTCTGGGGGCCCATATTGTCCATGGTGTGGGCGAAGGCGATGCCGTCTTTCATCCCCTCGGGCACCAGCGTCGTCCCGTATTCGCTTTGATACATGACGAGGATTTCCTCCCCGCCGGGGGCGCGCCAGCGAAAGACCGGGGGCACGTCGGGCGGGGTCGAGGCAGAATTGACCCCGATATGGAGGAAATTGACGCCGGCCCTGGCAAGCAGGGGCACCAGCCCCAGCGTGTGGCCGGGCACGTCGGTCATCTTGGCGGCCCGTGTCCTGCGCCCGAACCGGGCATCGAGTTCGGCGGAAATCGAAAGCGCTTCGGCGACCAGCGCCGGGGACATCAACTCGGTGTGGGTGGTGAAGGGCAGGGCGTGCCAGGCGATGATCCCGGCTTCTATCCCGCGTTCGAGCCGGCGCACCTTGTCGGCGGGCTGGGTCCGCAAATGGTCCCAGATCAGCCACGACCCCGTCGTCCAGACGAATTTGGGCGCGCTTGCATCTTCCTTGAGGAAGTGCTCGCCGGTATCGAGCGCCATGGGGATGAAATAGTCGTGGTACTGGCGGCGCACGGTGCCGGCATAGGCGGTGAAGCCCAGATCGAGATGGGTCTTGAAGATCAGATGCAGCCTGGAAGTCATGATGGGGACAGCTCGGGTTGAAGTGGGCCCACGCTCTAGACGCTGGAGCGCACGGTGAGGGTCGCGGTGACGGTTTCGACGCGGGGCGGGCCTGCAGGCTCTTCGATCCGAGCGAGGATCAGCCTCATGAGGGCGGCGACCCGCGTCTGGATGGGGATGCCGACGGTGGTCAAATCATAGGCGCGCCAGCCCGCTTCGCTCACATTGTCGAACCCGATCACCGCGCAGCGCTCGGGCACCGGCAGGTCGAGATCGAAGCGCAGGGCGTCCATGGCGCCGAAGGCGCTGATGTCGTTGGCCGCGAAATAGGCGTCGGCCTGCCCGCCATTGCGCACGAAGTTGACGACGCCCTGGCGGGCGGTCTGGTAGTCGAATTCGCCACCGATCTCCCCGGCAAATTCCAGCCCGAAACTTTCGAGCGCATTGCGCAGGGCGGCGAAACGATCAGCATCGGAATTGGCGTTGAAGGCGGGCCGGGCGCTTTTGGGGCTGGCCCCACTCACATAGGCGATGCGCCGGTGCCCTGCGCTGGCCAACAGCCTCACCCCGCTGCGGATGCCGGCGTGCTGGTTGATGTGCAGCCTGTCGATCGGCGCGCCGGGGGTCGGCAACGGAGCCGCCTCGCCGTAATGGGGGTAGATGGCGGGCGAATTGCCGAATATCGGCAGCAGGTCCTGGGGGGCGATCAGGTCCATGAAGGCAATCACGGCGGCGGGCTTATAGGCGCGCACCTGACGCAGGGCCGGGCTCGAAATCCCTTCGGGGGTAAGGCGGAAAACCAGCGTTGCCAGCCCTTCGGTCTGCAAGGCCTGGATCAGCGCATCGACTTCCTGGCTCTCCCACGCCCGCGCCAGCGAGGGGACGAGGAGGGCGACGAGGTTCGAGCGGCCCGTGGCCATCGAGCGGGCCGCCATGTCCGGATGATAGCCCAATTGGCCGGCGACCTTGAGGATCATGTCGCGCTTGTCGGGGCGGATCGAGGCGGCGGGGTTGAAGGCGCGCGACACCATGATGCGGGAAACCCCGGCGGCCTCGGCCACGTCCTGTGCCTTGGCTTCATTGCGCGGTTCGGCAAGCGTGCCCGGATTCTTGTTATTTTTGTTCACGCTAACAATTCTTCCCTGGACGGATTTTCTCCTCTTACCCCAGTTGTTGCCGAAATTCCATGACAGCAATGTCATAATGACGTTCCTTCAGTCGATCTCCTTGTTGTTCGCGTGTTCATTCAAGTGTCATGACGGCATCCTAAAACCGCTGGCGAAATTGAGCGGGCGTGGCCCGCCTCACGATCCCAGGGGAGATTGAAACCGATGATTTCGAAATTGACCGCCGGCACGCTTGTCGCACTGGCCACGGCGTTGATGGCCACCACCACTATGGCGCAGGATTTGCGCATCCTCACCTCGGTCACCGGCGGCAAGGATGCCGCCGAGCACGAGCTGTTCGTCCAGGAGCTCGAAGAGCACCTCGGGCTCGATATCGAAATGGTCAAACCCGAGGCCAGCTATAACGAGGTGATGTTCACTTCGCTGGCCAGCGGCGAGCGCTACGACCTCATCTATGGCGATGCCTCGATGATCCCCAACCTGGTCAATCAGGGCGCCATCCTCCAGGTCAACGATATTGTCGATGCGTCTTCCGTCCTGTCGGACCCGTCGGTCATTCCCGAGGGGGAATGGGATCTGTTCGATATCGAGGGCGCGCTCTATGGCGTTCCCAACAAGTTCGAAGGCGGCACGCTGCCGACCGTGCGCCAGGATTGGCTCGACGCATGGGGCATGGAAACGCCGGTGACGCTCGCCGATTGGCGCGCCTATTTCGAACGCGCCAATGAAGAATATGGCGCCTATGGCCTGTCCACCTCGGGGCTCTACGATATCCAGGGCTTCATGTCGGCTGCCGGCGTCAAGGCCGGTTACGTCATCGACGAAAACGGCAACCGCACAATTCCCTACGCATCGGACGCAGCCGCCGAGGTTTACGACTGGTTCGGAGCGCTCCACGCCGATGGCCTGCTCGATCCCAATTTCGCGACCAATGGTTCGGGCGATTTCCGCAA
This sequence comes from Pelagibacterium mangrovi, assembly GCF_036662815.1. NCBI lineage: Bacteria > Pseudomonadati > Pseudomonadota > Alphaproteobacteria > Hyphomicrobiales > Devosiaceae > Pelagibacterium > Pelagibacterium mangrovi. The sequence goes on from NZ_JBAFXA010000001.1 coordinate 279,176, forward strand.
TCTGTTCATGACCGACCGCGCCGCCGCCGTCACCTATTGGGATGCGTGGGTGGGCCTGTTCAACAACATCATGACGACCGAGAACCCCGACACCACCTTCAAGGCGGCCGGCGTCGCCGGCGTGCCGGGACCCGATGGCGAGATCATGCTGCGGCGCGGCGTGGCTTCGCTCTGGATGATCCCCGCCAATGCCGAAAATCTCGACAACGCCGTCGCCTTCCTCGAATTCTGGCACTCCGAGCCGGGCTATCTGATGGGCACGCTGGGTATCGAAGGGCATGATTACACCGTCGAGAACGGCGAATATGTGCTCACCGAAACCGGTCAGGCCCATAGCTGCGATCACGGCGCTCCGCGCGTCGCGTCGACGACCTGGGAAAACCCCTGCGGCGTCCTCCCCGGCGTCGCGGAAGCCGAGGCGACCGTTCTCGAACACGGCACCGTGGAAAACCTGCCCGCCGAATGGACGGACGCCGAACCCATCGTCCAGAACTACGCCTATCAGGCCATGAGCGGTGAAATCAGCGGCGCCGAAGCCGTCTCCGCCATGCGCGAGGAGCTCCTCGCCGCCGGCCTTATCGACGAGTGATCCGTTGATCGCGATGGAAAATGACGCCGCGCGGCAGACCGCGCGGCGTTCCCTCTCCGGCGCCGCAGGGCGGGCGATTGCCGCCCTGCGGCGCTATTGGCCGTTCTATCTGATGGTGGCCCCGGCCATCGTCTATTTCGCGCTGTTCCTCTTCTGGCCGATGGCCCAGGGGATATTGATCTCCTTCCAGCGTTTCGGTCTCATCGGGTCGATGGGGTTCGTGGGGCTGGACAATTACCTCGCCGTCTTCAACGACCGGATGGTGGCCAACGCCTTCGTCAACACGGTGCTGATCAGCGCCGGCATCACGATTTTCGGCACGCTGCTGCCGATCATCCCGGCCATCGCGCTCGCCGAAATCACCCCTAAATTCGTGCGGCGCGGCTTTCAGACGGTGATTTACATCCCCTATCTGCTGAGCTGGGTGATCATCATCGGGATATGGACCAACACGCTTTCCCCCATCGGCCTCGTCAATTCCACCCTTCTTGGGCTCGGGCTCATCGAGCGGCCCATCGCCTTTTTCGCCAGTCCGGCCTGGGGCCAGCCGCTGGTCGTAGGGCTCACTGTCTGGAAGGATATGGGCTTTACAGCGCTCATCTATTTCGCAGCGCTGATGTCGCTCAATACCGATCTCATCGAAGCGGCCGCACTCGACGGGGCCAACGGCTTTCAGAAAATCCGCGATATCGTCCTGCCCCATCTGGTCCCGGTGATGCGCGTTGTGTTCCTCATCACCCTGCTCGGCTCGCTGCGCACCTTCGACTCGGCTTTTCTGATGCTCAACGGACGAACGGCCTCGACGGTCAGGACCCTCGCCGTCTTCACCTATGAGCGCGGCATCCTGCGCTTCGATCTGGGTATCGCCAGCGCGGCGGGTGTGCTGCTCTTGATCCTTTCTCTGGTCGTCGCCTTCCTCGTGCGGCGGTTGCCGGGCTTCAAATCGCAGGGGCTCTAGATATGATCCGATCCAAAGGCGTGGCGATCTTTGCCTGGCTGTTTCTGGGCCTGCTTGCGGCCACCATGATCGTGCCGCTGCTCAATGTCCTGGCCACCTCGTTCTCCTCCGCCGCCGACAGCCTTTCCCCCGGTATCGTCTTCTGGCCCGACCCGATCAGCTTTGCGGGTTACGAAACCCTGTTCCGGCGCCTGAATTTCTGGCTGCCGTTCATGAACACGCTCTATGTCACGGTGGTGGGCACCATTGTCCATGTGCTGCTCGCGAGCCTTGCCGGCTATGCGCTGGCGCAGGAGGATTTGCCCGGCCGGCAATGGATCGGCGGCATCATTCTGGTCACCCTCACCATCCCCACCCAGACCATCATGGTGCCGCTGTTTATCGTCTTTCGCGATTTCGGGCTGCTCAACACGCTGTTTTCCCTGATCGTCGCCGAACTGATCTCGGCGTTTTCCATCCTGCTGATGAAGACCTATTTCGAGCAGGTGCCCCGTCAGGTGATCGAATCGGCCAAGATCGATGGCGCTGGCCATTTCCGGCTGTTCTGGGATTTCTACGTGCCGCTGGCGCTGCCCGGCATCGTCACGATCACCGCGTTCAACATCGTTTGGAAATACAATCTGTTCATCGAGCCGCTGCTGTTCATCAACGACCCCGACAAGATCACCCTGCAGATCGCGCTGCGCGCCGTCACGCTGGGCGGGGATGGGGCCTCGGTCACCTCGACCAATGATTTCATCGCCCCCAACACCATGATGGCTGGCATCGTCGTGGCGCTGGTGCCGCTGCTGCTGTTCTATCCCTTCATGCAGCGCTATCTGGTGTCCGGGCTGGCGCTGGGTGGGGTCAAGGAGTAGCGGGCGCCACATAGATCGGGCTGGTCAGCGCCCGCAGGACGGGATGGCCGGCCGTATCGTCCCATTGGGAATGTCCGGGGCGATGATCCCCGAGAAAACCGAGCAGATCGCCGAGGATCTTGTCCCGGCTGGCGACAGCGACGATCTCGGCCCGCACGAACCCTTTGGGGACCAGCGTTACGCACGCCGCAAAATCGTCCGAGGCGATGGGGATTTCAGCGACGATCCCCGTGGCGTCGATCAGGGTAACGATGTCGCCCCTCGCGCCCTGGGCAGGTATTTCGATCTCCGCCGGCGCATCGGGGATGGTCCCACCCATCATCACCTCGCCCACCCCGATCGACAGGCGTGGACCGGTTGGGGATTCGCTCACAAAGCTCCTGCCGGCCCGCATCGCCTCCAGAACCCCTTCGACCGACAAATGGTCGAGCCAGAGAAAGGTGCAGGGCCGCCCCAGCGTGAACGGATTGCCCGAAGCCTCGAGGTGCGGCTGGTGGAAATCCGATCCCCCGATCGCCGTTACCCGCTCGCCCCGGACCAGCCGCTCCTGATAGCGCGCCAGCGAGATGAAATTGCCGGCCAGCCAATGGCCCTGCCACACTTCCATGCAGTCTATGGCCGCAACGTCATAGGAAAAGGCGATGGTGGGCTTGTCGTGATTGGGCGAAAACAGCGCCCCCGATTGCCGGATGGCCTCCACCATCGCCGCGATGTCCCGGTTTTCATTGCTCCGGAAATCGAACACGCGGTCGGCGCCAAAAACATTGGCATGACCGAATTCGGTGGTGAATTCATAGGCCGGGATAAAGATCAGGTCCTGCGAGGAGGCTCCCGCGAAATAGGCCGGGTGCGAGGTCAGCGTGTTGTGCTCGGTTACCGCCAGGAAATCGAGCCCTTCCCTGCGCGCTGTGGCGTGCAACTGCTCGGGCGAGCCCTGCCCATCGGAATGGAAGGTATGGCATTGCAAATCCCCCTTGTACCAGCCGGGCACGGCCCGCTTCGGCCGGGCGGACACGGGGGGCTCGTAAACCGGGCGCGGATCGTTTGAAAACCAGATATCGATTTCCACATCGACGGGCGTCTCGCGCACACGATAAAGCCCGAGAATGACCTGCCACACGCCCGGCGCGATGGGGCCGGGCACATAGCCGGGCGTTGCCGCGTCGGTGCCCAGAAATATCTCGCTCCGCGCCCCACCGCTCCAGCCCCGGTGGCCGCGTGGCGAAGGGAAAGGGCCGAGTTCGGTATCGCCCAGCCCCAGATCGATCACCACGCTTTCCGATTTGGGATAGCGCAAGGCCAGATCGATCCGCGTCGTCCCCTGCGGCACTGTGAACGGCACATGGAAATAGGGATTAATCGCCTTATCGGCGGCGCCCAGCCGTTCGGCAAGGCGCAGGGAGGGTTCGCGGGGAGGGACGGGGGCAAGCTCGGTAAAAGACATTGGGACTCAAACAGATGATTTCCATCCTGCTTGACCATATCCCGATGTCAGAACCGTGAAGGCCCCTCTACAGCCGCCCCGCCGCGATGATCCGTTCGAGGAATTTCCGCGTGCGCGGGTTCTGCGGCGCTGAAAACAGCGATTTGGGCTCGCCTTCCTCGACGATGCGCCCGCCATCGAGAAAGCAGACCCGGTCGGCCACCTCGCGCGCGAACCCCATTTCATGGGTGACGATCACCATGGTCATGCCCTCGCCCTTCAGCCGCCGGATGATGGCCAGCACGTCGCCCACCAGTTCCGGGTCCAGCGCGGCGGTCACCTCGTCGAGCAATAGGATTTCCGGCTTGGTCGCCAGCGCTCTGACGATCGCGACGCGCTGCTGCTGCCCGCCCGAAAGCTGTTCGGGATAGGCTTTGCCGAACTGGCCCAGCCCGAACGCCTCGAGCAATTCCTGTCCCCTCGCCACGGCCTCGTTCCTGGCCATTCCATGCACCTTGACGGGCGCGAGCGTGATGTTTTCCATCACGCTCATATGGGGGAAGAGATTATAGGACTGAAAGACGATCCCGACCTTGCGGTAGAGCCCGTGCCGCCCCCAGCCGGCATCGTCCACCGACACGCCGTCGAGCGCTATGGTGCCGTGGTCGAATTCGGTGAGCTTGTTGATGCAGCGCAGCAGCGTCGACTTGCCCGACCCCGACGCCCCGATCAGGCACACCACCTCATGGGGCGCGACCGAAAGGTTCACGTCGTCGAGCACCAGCGTCTCACCGTAATATTTGGTAAGCCCGGAAATTGAGATACGCGATTGTGTCACAAAACCCCCTGCAGGCGGCGTTGGCGGTCCTTGCGGGCGATGTAGTCGGTCAGCCGCGCCATGGGGATGGTGGCGACGAGGAACAGCAGGGCCGCCGCGATCAGCGACGAATAGTTGAAGGTCTGGGCGGTATAGATCTGGGCTTCGCGCACCGCGTCGCGCACGCCGATGACGCTCAACAGCGCCACGTCCTTTTGCAGCGCCACGGCAAGGTTGAGCAGCACGGGAATGACGTTGCGCACCGCCTGGGGCAGGATGGCGTGGCGCATGGTCTGCCACTGGCCGAGCCCCAGCGCCTTGGCGGCCGCCCATTGCCCGTCATGAACCGCCTCGATCCCCGAGCGGTAGATTTCCGCCGAATAGGCGGCGTAGGAAATCACCATCGCCGTCGCGCCCCAGAACAGGGCGGAATTGGGCAGGCCGGGCAGGTTCAGCGCCGGGATGCCGAAGCCGAAGATCAGCACCAAAAGCAGCACCGGCAATCCGCGGAAGATATCGATATAGACCACGGTGAACACCCGCAGCGGAGCGAACCAGGGGCCTTGCAGCGAACGGAACAGGGCCAGCACCAGCCCCCAGGCCATGATGGAAACCAGGCAGATCACCCAGATCTGGATGTTGAGCCAGAAGCCGCGCAGCACCTGGGGAAACGATGCGGCCATGGCATTGAGATCGAAGAACTGGCGCGCGATGCGCGGCCATTGCTCGGCCGAGGTGACGGTGACGGCAACGATGCCGAACACCACGAGCACCATCGCGATGGAGATCAGGCCCGGCACATAGCGCTCGGTGGCGCTCAGCTTCTTTCTGGCCGGGGGAAGAGGCCGGCGGGGACTTTCGTCGGTGTCCCCGCCGGTCGTCGTGCCTTGCGGCGATACGCCCAAGGTCATTGAGTGATGACCGGCAGGTCGGGGTCGGCGATCAGATATTGGTCGACCAGCGCGTCGATCACCCCTTCGCTCTGGAGCGTGGCGATCGCCTCGTTGACCCATTCGACCAGATCATTGCCCTGCTCGAAAATCAGCCCATGGCCATAATCGTTCTCGTCATGGGGCAGGATGGCGGCGATTTCGGCGTCGGGCACCTGCACGGCGGTGAGGTAGAGGGCTGTCGCGAGTTCGGTCGCCACCGCGTCGATCTGGTTGCCCTGCAGCGCCTGGAACAGCCCAACCTGATCGTTATAGACGGCGGCGTCGTCGACGCCGATGATTTCGGCGACATAGTCGAGGTCGGTCGTGCCCAGCATCACGCCCCAGCGCACTTCGCGCAGGTCGGCAAAGCTGCGCGCTTCGCCAGCCGGCGAACCGGGCATGGCGACGACGGCTTTTTCGGGCAGGTAATAGGGGTCCGAGAAGGTCGCGATCTGGCTGCGTTCCTCGGTCACCGAAATCTGCTGGATGCCGAAATCATAATTCTTGGCGCCCGGCGCGATGGCCTGATCGAAGGTTTCACGCACCCAGACGACGTCCTCTGGCGCAAAGCCCATTTCCTCGGCCAGCGCATAGACCAGCGCGCTCTCGAAGCCCTCGCCATTGGAGGGATCATTGTCCATCATCCAGGGCGGAAACACCGGATCGGATGTGGCGACGGTCAGCTTGCCGGCCTCGAAAAGCCTGGGATCGTCCGGCGTATTCTCCTGGGCGTGGGACGCCCCGGCTGCGAGCGAAACGATAAGCGCCGCCAAAAGGGCGGTGCGGCTGGGTGTCATCATGGTCCCCGACATGTGCATTTTCCTCGCGTCCAAAGGGATGGGAAGCATCAAAGCGTGCGATATTATCGGCGTGGCGTGGACTCGCAAGTGTCTTGCCGGGAATGTTCGTTCCCATTTGAAAGAGGATTGAGCACATGAGCATACGCGGCCTCGATGGCGTCACCGCCTTCCTGCGGGTGGCCGAACGGCGCAGCTTCCGCGCCGCCGCGCTCGATCTGGGGGTTTCGCCATCCGCCGTCAGCCAGGCGATCCGTGCGCTCGAGGCGCGGGTCGGGGTGGCGCTGGTCGCCCGTTCGACCCGCAGCGTGGGGTTGACCGAGGCGGGAGAAAAATTGCTCGCCCACGCCGCCCCGGCCATGGCCGCCCTCACCGCGGGCCTGGAGGCGGCGCGGTCCCTGGGCGAACGCCCGGCCGGGCTCCTGCGCCTCACAGTGCCCCGCGCCGTCGTGGGACCGGTGATCGAGCCGGTACTGGCCGAGTTCTGCGCGGTCCATCCGGAGGTCGAAATCGAGATCGTCGCCGATTCCGGTTTCGTCGATATCGTGGATGCCGGGTTCGACGCCGGCATCAGGCTCGCCGAATCGCTCGATGCCGACATGATCGGCGTGCGGTTGACCCCGCCGTTCCGGTTCTGCGTCGTCGCCAGCCCCGCCTATCTCAAGGCGCATGGCACGCCGAAACACCCCCAGGACCTCGCCGGTCATCGCGCCATCCGTTTCCGTCAGCATTCCTCGGGCGCGCTCTACCGCTGGGAATTTGGCGAAGGCGGACGCGAGTTCGACATGTCGGTTGCAGGGCAGGTCATCGTCAACGACGAGGCGCTGGCGGTCTCCCTGGCGCTCAGGGGGCTGGGGCTTTCCTATGCCGCCGAGCCCATCGTCGCCCCGCACATCGCGGCAGGTCGCCTCGTGCCGGTGCTCGAACCCTTCTGGCCGGAAAGTCCCGGCATCTTTCTTTATTATCCCAGCCGCGCCCAGACGCTGCCCAAGCTTCGGGCCTTTGTCGAGCACATGAAGCGTTCCCGTCCGGCGATCATCGCTGCCAACACCATTCCATCGTGAAGTAAAACTTCACGACCCGTGCCGATTGTGCCTGATTGTCGCGCACTCTCCGCGACGTCATCCTGGGCCAATCGTGCAAATGGACGGATGGAAATGAGCGAAGATTCCGATAGGGCCGGCAAGCCCGCCAACCCCTCGCGCCGCCGCATGCTGGGCGCTGCGGCCATCGGCACCGTGGCCGGCGCGGCGGCGGGCCTTGCCAGCGGCATGGCGCTGGCGGCGTCGGTGCGGCCACCCGAGCCGCCTGTCGTCGATGGCCGGCGTCGGTTCGCCGATCAGGTGGTGCTGATCACCGGCGCCACCTCGGGCATCGGCCGTGCCGCCGCCGAGGCATTCGCGGCCGAAGGTGCGCGCGTTGCCTTTTGCGGCCGGCGCGAGCAATTGGGCGAAGAGGTGGCCGCCGGCATCCGCGAAAGGGGCGGCGATGCGCTCTACATCCGCGCTGACGTTCGCAATGAGGACGATATCAACGCCTTCGTCGCCGGCACTGTTGCAGCCTATGGCGGCATCGATATCGCGCTCAACAACGCCGGGGTCACCTTCAACAATCCCCTGCACGAGATTTCGACCGCCGACTGGGACGATCTTCAGGCCACCAATGTGCGCGGCGTCTTCCTCGCCATGAAGGCGGAAATCCCGCACATGCTCGCGCGTGGCGGCCAGATCATCGTCACCTCATCGGTCAATATCGTGGGCGCGCGTCCGGGGCTTGGGGCCTACAATGCCTCCAAGCGCGCGCTTGCCGGATTGGTGCAGACGGCGGCGCTCGAATATGTGGGGCGCGGCATAAGGGTCAATGCCATCTGCCCAGGCGCCACCGATACCGAAATGATCCGCCGCGATGCCGGCTTTATCAATGCCCCCGATCCCGTCTGGCATGCCGGGGTGGGCGTCTGGGCGCGCTCGAACGTGCATGGCATGCAGCGGGTGGCCTCGGCGCAGGAAATCGCCGCCGCCATCCTGTCGATGGCTTCGCCGGAAATGACCTATCTCAATGGATCGCTGTTCTTCGTCGATGGCGGCATGACCGCCGCGCTTTAGCCCTGGTGTGTCGGACCGCCGTTGGGGGTATAAGGGGGCGCCGACATTTGGGAGAAACAGGCATGACCGGTCATCGCGTCTACAAGATCAGCGTCGCCAGCGTTTATCCTCACTACATCACCAAGGCCGAAAAGAAGGGGCGTACCAAGCAGGAGGTGGATGAAATCATCCGCTGGCTGACCGGGCATACCCAGCAATCGCTTGATGACGAGCTGGAAAACAAGACCAGTTTCGAGGATTTCTTCGCCCGGGCGCCCCGGCTCAACCCCGCGCGGTCGCTGATCACGGGCGTGGTGTGCGGCATCCGGGTGGAAAATATCGAGGAGCCGCTGATGCGCGAATTGCGCTATCTCGACAAGCTCATCGACGAATTGGCCAAGGGCAAGGCGATGGAAAAGATCTTGCGGGCCTGAGCCGCTCAGCCCTTGTCGAGCGCCCCATAACCGCGCCTGTGCCAGAGCAGCGGCGCGCGGTCGGGGAAGGACGCGGTGTGCATCACGATCCCCGCATAGAGCACATGGGTGTCCATCTCGATGGCGCCGCCCAAAACGCAATCAAAGCTGGCGACGGCCGCGTCCAGCCGGGGGTGGCCCGATGCCCATTGGCTCCAGTCGGCATCGGCGAAGCGGTCGGCGGGGCCCCAGCCGGCGAAGGAATCGGCCACCGCTTTCTGATCTTCCGCCAGCATTGAAAGCGAAAATCCGCCCGAGGCCTCGATGGTCCGGCCCAGATCGGTATCCTTGGTGATCGAGACCAGTATCGAGGGCGGCTCGGCGCTGAGCGAGAGCATCGCCGTCACCGTGCGCCCGTGACGCTCCGTGCCATGACCCGCCGCGACGACGGTCACCGAGGCGGCCAGCGTGCTCATCGCTCCGGTGAACTGGGAGGCCGGCACCGCATCGCGGGCAGCGGGGTGGTTGCCGCAGGCCAGCGCGATGGTGGGAGCCGGGTGGGCTGGCATGATCTTGCTCTGTTTCGTCATTCTCACCGGCGCTCACGCGCCAAAAAAGGGAGGGATGGAAGCGGCAGGACTTGATCTTGCGCTCCGTCCTCTGTATTTTCCAAGTAAGTGCTTTCTAAATGCCGCTCCGGAGCCATGTCAAGCAGCAAACCTGTCATCGAGGCCGACGCTCAAGTCGCGCAAAGCTGGAGCCCGCGCAACGCGGGCGAGCGCATCCTGTTCCATCTCAAGATGCACGGGGAAAAGACCGCTGCCGAGCTGGGCCGTGCTTTGGGCACCTCGGGCGAGGCGGCGCGCCAGCAATTGGTGCGGCTGGCCGAGGATGGGCTCGTCGAAAGCTGGAGCCAGTCGCGCGGGGTGGGGCGTCCCTCCCAGTTCTGGCGGCTGACGGCGCAGGGCCAGACGCGGTTTCCCGATACCCATGCCGCGCTCACCGTCGAGCTTTTGGGGATCGTTGGCGACACCTTCGGCCCCGATGCGCTCTCGCGCGTCATCGACGCCCGCGAGGAGCGCACGCGTTCGCTCTATCGCAATGGAATGGCCGATGCGCAAACGCTCGGCGAGCGGGTGGCCCGTCTGGCCGATCTGCGTTCGGCCGAGGGCTATATGGCGTCCTGGGAAGCCGATGGGGCAGGGGGCTATGTGCTCTATGAAAATCATTGCCCCATCTGCGCGGCGGCCACGGCGTGCCAGAATTTCTGCCGCGCCGAGCTTGCCGTGTTCCGCGACGTGCTCGGCCCCGATACCGAGGTCGAGCGCACCGACCATATCGTCCTGGGTGCCCGCCGCTGTGCCTATCGGGTGACCCCACGCTGATCGATCGTTCGCGATTATCGAATAATCAATGAACCATAGGCCGGATTATCCGGCGCTTTCCAAGGGCTATATTGGTCTCCAGCACCGATTGGAGATTTCACCATGCTCGACCAGATCAAGGGCCTGCATCACATGACCTCGATGTCGCGCGATGCCGATGCCAACAACCGTTTCTTCACCGATACGCTCGGCCTGCGCCGGGTCAAGAAAACCGTCAATTTCGACGAGCCGTCCGTCTATCACCTCTATTACGGCGATGAAATGGGCACGCCGGGATCGGTGATGACCTATTTCCCCTTCCCGAACATCATCCGCGGCCGTCCCGGCACCGGTGAAGTGGGCGAAACGGTCTTTTCCGTTCCCGAGGGCAGCCTCGATTTCTGGAAGGAGCGCTTCGCGCAAAAGGGCGTCGCCGGCGTTGCCGCCGAAGAGAGCTTCGGCGAAAAGCGCCTGCGTTTTACCGCCGTCGACGGCGATCATTTCGCCCTTGTCGAAGCCAAGGCCGACCCCCGCGCCCCCTGGACGGGCGGAACCGTTCATGGCGACGAGGCCATTCGCGGCTTTGCCGGCGCGACGCTGCGCCTGCGCGATTGCGGGCCGACCGAAGAGCTCTTGAAATTCATGGGCTATGAGCACGCCGACACGTCCAAGGGCATCAAGCGCTTCGAGATCCCCGACGGCAATGGGGCCGACGTCATCGACCTCCAGACGCTCCCCAACATGCCGCGCGGCGATCTGGGGGCGGGGTCGGTGCACCATATCGCCTTTGCCGTCGACAACCGCGACGCGCAGATCGCGGCGCGTCAGGCGTTGCTCGATACCGGATATCAGGTCACGCCGGTCATCGACCGCGATTATTTCTACGCCATCTACTTCCGCACCCCCGGCGGCGTGCTGTTCGAGATCGCGACCAACGAACCCGGCTTCGACCGGGACGAGGACACCGCTCATCTGGGCGAGGCGCTCAAGCTCCCCACCCAGCACGAGCACCTGCGCGCCTATCTCGAAACGCATCTGCCCGAGATCAGGGATTGAGTGAAAACCGCAGGCTTTTGGCTGGCACTGAAGCTCCCACGCCCTCGACTCCCCTTCTCCCCTTGAGGGAGAAGGGGGGCTCTCGCTTGAAAAGCGAAAGGTCGGATGAGGGGTGCGCAGCGCCTGCCCGGCCACCAAGCAAGGAAATATGAACATGGCCTACATCACCAAAACCCACGACCCCAAAACCCCCGGCGCCCCCACGCTGGTGCTCTTCCACGGCACCGGCGCCGACGAAAACCAGTTCTTCGCCCTCGGCCGCCAGCTCTTGCCCAACGCCCGGCTTGTTGCCCCGCGCGGCGATGTTTCCGAAGGCGGGGCGCTGCGCTATTTCCATCGCACCGGCGAGGGCGTCTATGACATGGACGACCTCAAGACGCGCACCGACGCCATGGCCGAATTCCTCAAGGGCCTTGCCGCCGACGGCCCGATGATCGGATTGGGCTATTCCAACGGCGCCAATATCCTGGCGTCGGTCATGATCTCCCATCCCGAAATCGTCGACGCCGCCGTGCTCATGCACCCGCTGATCCCGTGGACCCCCGAGCCGGTCGCAGAGCTCGCCGGCCGCAAGGTGCTCATCACCGCCGGCCAGCGAGATCCCATCGCCCCCGCCCAGCTCACCCAGGCGCTGGCCGATTGGTTCGTGGCCCAGGGCACCGAGACCGAGATCGCCTGGCATGAGGGCGGCCACGACGTGCCCCAGAACGAATTGATGGCCGTCGCCGCCTTCCTTAAATCTTGGGGCTAGCTAGCGTTTCCAGCAAGCACGCCAAAGAAAAACTTAGGCCAGAAGGTCGGCCCAATCGGGATGGCGGCGGAACTGCACCGCCACATAGGGGCATTGGGGAACGATCCTGAACCCGCCCTTGCGCGCATCCTCGATGGCGCGTTTGACCAGTTGCAACGCGATGCCGCGGCCCTCGAAGGCGCGCGGCACGCCCGTATGGTCGATGACGATCGAGCCGTCCGGGCGTCGCCGATAGGTCATTTCGGCCTGCTCGCCGGGGGCCAGATCGGCCCAATAGCGTCCACGGTCACCGCTCAGGCTGTGGTGGATGTCGAGTTGGGTGTCCATGGTCGCTTCCTTTCGTCGTTTTGCCCACCTTAACGCCGAACCCCCGCTTGTGGTTGACGAAGTGCGCGCATCCCAGCACTCTCTGGCGCACAATCAAGGAGCCGAGATGAGCCTTCCCCTCCACCACATGATCGAAAGCGGCCCCCGCCCGGTGGCCCCCTTTTCCCATGCCGTCGAGGCCGATGGCTGGGTGTTCGTTACCGGCCAGATGCCCACCGACCCCGACGCTCCCGACGCTCCGCTTCCCGAGGGGATCGAGGCGCAGACGCGGCGGGTGATGGACAATCTGGGGATCGTTCTGGGCGGCATCGGGCTGACGCTGGAAAACGTCACCATGGCGCGCATCTATCTCACCGATTTCGAAGGCGATTACGCGGCGATGAACGCCATCTACCAGTCCTATTTCGAACCGGGCAAACTGCCGGCCCGCACCACCATCGGGGTGACGGGCCTGGCTGTAGGGGCGAGGGTTGAAATCGATCTGATCGCCCGGCGGCCTTAGGAGGTAACCGCAAGCTCAGCGCTCTGGCAGCGTCTCGTCAAACCTTAGGCGCTGCAACCAGAGCCCCCCTCTCCCCTTGAGGGAGAGGGGCCGGGGTGAGGGGTGCGCAGCGGCTCGGCGCGCTCAATCGCCTATGACGATCCTCACCCTGTTCCCTGCCGGATCACGCGTTTCGATCCCGCCTTCGATCGTCTCCACCGGCGAACCAGCACCCTCCATCCTCCCCCGCACCTCACCGAGCGTCCCCTCGTCGGGCACGACGATGGTAAACCAGCGCAACCCCGCCGCCCCGAGCGGGGGCATGGACGGATTGCGTCCGGCCCAGATGTTGAAGGCCAGGATGTGCGGCGCGTAGTCGAGATTGACGTCGCCCATGCCGTACCGGCGCGACAGCAATTGTCCGGCAAAGCCGAGTTGGTCGCGATAGAACCCCATGGCGGTGTCCAGATCGTCCACATGCACGTGCACATGCCCGATCCGCGTGCCCTCGGGCATCGGGCCGAACGGTGTCTCGTCGCCATCGAGTTCAGTCATGAGCCCCGGCACGTCGATGGGTTCGCGCCCCGAATGGGGCCGCCCGTCCGCCGTCATGGCCATAAGCTCGTCATTTTCCACGAACCGCCCGCGCCACGGCGTCTCGAAGGTGATTTCGATGCCATTGCCGTCGAAATCCCAGAAATAGAGCGCTTCGGAAACCAGGTGGTCGGTGGGAGAAACCCGCACCCGCGCGGCGATCGCGCGGTTGAGCGTCCGGGCGAAATCGCGCCGGGTCGGCACATGGATGGCCACGTGATAGAGCCCGATGGTATGGGGCGTCACCGGGCCGGTCGCCCCGGTGTGGAGCACGACGAGCACCTTGCCGCCCGCGCCCAGCTCCAGCCGGTCGTCATGGCGCGCGATCAGCGTCAGGCCCACAACGTCGCGCCAGATGGCCAGCGCGCGCTCGGCATCGGTCACCGCGATATGGATGGCGCCCAGCCGGGTCGTGGTGGGAACCAGCAAGGGGGTGGCAACAGTGGATTGAACGTCAGACATGGCAGATCTCCGGCGGCCGTCATCGGCCAGGCAATTTTTCATTGCCTCCAAGATAGTCCCTGCCGGCGTTGTGATTAAGTGGACGGAAGGCGACGGATTGTTGCCAAATGGCGAATGACGGGCAGGGAAGAGCGGCGCGGCGCGGGTCGCACGAACAGCTCGGGCCGCTGGGCGGCCAGCGCTTCGAGCTCGCTGATCATGCCGTCGAGATGCCGGCGCATGGCGCGGGCGGCGGGATCGGGCTTGCCGGCGGCGACAAGGTCGACGATCTCGGCGTGCTCCTCGATCCCCAGCGCGATGCGCCGCATGGTGTTGGTCATCTGCCGCGTCCTGTCGAGATTGTTGCGGGCGGTGTCGACCATGGCCTTCATGCGCTTGTAATCGAGGGGGACCAGAAGCAGTTCGTGAAATTGCAGATCGAGCGCGTGGAAGGCGTCGCGATCCTCGGCCACGGCCCTTTGGGCGGCGATATTGGCGTGCAGCGCCTCGATGGTCTCGCCGGGCCGGCGCGCCGCCAGCACGCGGACCGCCTCGCCCTCGAGCGCCTTGCGGATGAAGATGTATTCGCGGACTTCCGCAAAGGAGAGGAACGAAACCACGGTGCCGCGCTGGGGGAGGATTTCGAGAAGGCCCTCGGCCTCCAATCGCGCGAACGCCTCGGCGACCGGGGAGCGCGAGACGCCGAGGCGCGCGCAGATCTGGGCCTTGTCGAGCATGGTGCCGGGCGGCAATTTCAGCGCGATGATCGCCTGGCGCAATTGCGTGGCCACTTGGGCGGCCATGGAGCCACGCGCCAGTTCGGTTGCCGGGGCGAGAAAGGAATAGCTCGTTTGGGCAGTATCCATCCGGTCCGTCGTCTGTCTATTTGTATGATTATACCAACATTGGATGCGGCGGCAAAGGGGCACGGCGAAACGGCCCATGTTGCCTTCCGGCGCCTTTGCGCGTTCAATCCATGCAACGACAAAAAAGGAGGCATGCCATGACCCTCACACCCGTTCTCACCGACAAGCTCGCCGAGCCCCGCCTTGCCGTCGCCGGCGGCTTCATAAACGGCAAATGGAGCTCCGTTTCCTCGCGCGGCAAGGTGTTTCGGGTCTCCAACCCCGCCACCGGCGAGGTACTGGCGCAAATCCCCGATCTCGCCACCCACGCCACGCGCGAGGCGATCGATGCCGCCCACGCCGCGCAGCCGGGTTGGGCGGCGCTTTCGGCCAAAGAGCGCGCCGATCTCTTGAAAAAGCTCAATCGCCTGATGGTCGAAAACGCCGACGATCTGGCCACCATCCTCACCCTCGAAATGGGCAAGCCCTTCAAGGAGGCACGCGGGGAAATCCTTTATGGCGCCAGTTTCATCGAATGGTTCGCCGAGGAAGCGCGCCGCGTCTATGGCGACACCATTCCCGGCCACACCGCCAACACGCGGATCACGGTGATCAAACAGCCCGTGGGCGTTGTGGGGGTCATCACGCCTTGGAATTTCCCCAACGCCATGCTGGCCCGAAAGCTGGCCCCGGCGCTCGCTGCGGGCTGCACCGTGGTCGCCAAACCCGCTTCGGAAACCCCG
Organism: Pelagibacterium mangrovi; assembly: GCF_036662815.1. Classification (NCBI taxonomy): domain Bacteria; kingdom Pseudomonadati; phylum Pseudomonadota; class Alphaproteobacteria; order Hyphomicrobiales; family Devosiaceae; genus Pelagibacterium; species Pelagibacterium mangrovi. The sequence continues at coordinate 294,648 of NZ_JBAFXA010000001.1, forward strand.
CTCTCGGCGCTCGCAATCGCGCGGCTGATGGAATGGGCGGGCTTTCCTCCCGGCGTCTTCAACGTCGTGCCGGGTACCGACGCGGCGGCGATCGGGGAGGAATTGTGCGCCAACCCCAAGGTGCGCAAGATCAGCTTCACCGGTTCGACAAATGTGGGCCGCGTGCTCATGCGCCAATGCGCCGATGGCATCAAGCGCATGAGCATGGAACTGGGAGGCAATGCGCCCTTCATCGTCTTCGACGATGCCGATCTCGAAGCGGCTGTCGATGGCGCCATCGCGTCCAAATTCCGCAATGCGGGGCAAACCTGCGTCTGCGCCAACCGCGTCTATGTCCAGGCCGGCATCCACGATGCGTTCGTTGCGCACCTCAAGGAAAAAATGGCTCAACTGAAGGTCGGCAACGGCATGGAGGAGGGGATCGATATCGGCCCGCTCATCACCGGCAAGGCCGTCGACAAGGTCGAGGATCTGCTGGCCGACGCGCGCGAGCAGGGCGCTTCGATCGAAATGGGCGGGGCGCCCACCGGCGAGATGACGTTCTATCCGCCGACCCTGCTGACCGGCGCCACCAGAACCATGCGGCTGGCGCGGGAGGAAATCTTCGGGCCTGTGGCCCCGGTGTTCAAATTCGAAACCGCCCAGGAGGTGATCGAGCTCGCCAACGCCACCGAATTCGGTCTGGCCGCCTATTTCTTCGCCAGGGACATCTCCAGGGTCACCCGCGTCGCCGAGGCGCTGCAATATGGCATCGTGGGCATCAACACCGGCCTCATCTCCACCGAAGTCGCCCCCTTCGGCGGCGTCAAGCAATCGGGTTTCGGGCGCGAGGGGTCCAAATACGGCATCGAGGATTATCTCGATATCAAATATCTCTGCCTGGCGGTGGACGAGGTGTAGCGGGCGCGCATCCTTCAATTCGTCGTCCTCGGGCGCGGCCGGAGGACCCATGCAGCGCACTTGCCCCACCGCTCCCGGTTACCTCCCGTTAGCCTTCGTCTCCCTATCGTCGCGCCAGACCACAGGGAGACGATTCGATGCGGACGGTTTTCGGTAAGCTGCGCGCGAAGCCAAGGCGCCGGCGCGCCATGGTCGTCGAACCGATGCTGGCTTTCGTCGCCGTCGTCGCGCTGGGCTGGGTGGCCATCGACAAGGGTTATGTGCCCGTCCCGGCGCTCGAACGCTCCCCTGCAACGGCGACGCCCGGCGAAACAATTTCCGCGCGCTTCGCGCTCTGCACGGGTGCGGGCGGCACCTGCGTCATTGATGGGGATACCATCCGCATCGCGGGCCAATCGGTCCGCGTCGCCGATATCGATACGCCCGAGGTGCGCGATTACGCGTGCCAGGAAGAAAAGGCGCTGGGCGACCGCGCCACGCGGCGCATGCTCGACCTCGTCAATGGCGGGGCCTTCACGCTCGCCCCTTGGGGCAATCGCGACGCGGATCAGTATGGCCGCAAGCTGCGCGTCCTCAGCCGGGACGGGCAGTCGCTGGGCATGGTGTTGGTCGCCGAAGGCCTGGCGCGCCCCTGGGACGGCGCGCGCCGGAGCTGGTGCGGCTAGAGTGCTTCCAGCAAAAGTGGATGCCACTTTTGCTGGAAGCGCGACGAAACAAAGACCTAGAGCGGCGTCCTATCTGCGCCCGCGCATGCCGTCCACGCTCCAGTCCCCCGGACCGGCGAAGACCAGATAGAGGAACACGAAGCAGTAGAGAATGGCGAAACCGCCCAGATTGGTGGCCGGGAAAAAGCCCATCGGCGCGTGCCCCATGAAATAGGCGACGGCCATGAAACCGCACAGGATGAAGGCGGTGGGGCGGGTGAAAAGCCCCAGCACGATCAGCAGGCCGCCCACCAGTTCGAGAAGGCCCGCAGTCGTCACCAGCGGATCGAGCGGGGGCATTTCCATGGGGGCTGTGGGAAAGCCGAACAGCTTTTGCGTACCGGTCTGGATAAACAGCACCCCGGTAACGATGCGCAGCACGGCCAGGGCCTTGGGCGCATGTTGAGACAGGGTTGCCGCCAGCGAAGTCGTCGATTGGGAAGTCGTTTGCATTGAAGTCCCCTCGGTTGGATGAGCGATGCGTTGAGCATCGCTGATATCGCGAGGACGAATGATCGCTCGACTTTCCGACACGCGCACGCGTTTTTTCAATAATGGGGCGGCGGCGGCTCGATCTTGCCGGTGCGCGCCATCTGCTCGACGGCGGCCATTTGGTCGTCGATAAGCTGCAACTGGCGCTTGAGCCTGTCGATCTCGCGCCATTGCTCGGCCACCACCGCGTTCATCTCCTCGATGATGCGATCCTGATGGGCAACCCGCTCTTCGAGCGTGGTCAGTCTTTCGTCAGCGGACATATATGGCCTTAATCGATGGTCAGAACGCCTGCATCGGTGGGGGCAAACCCGCAGGAAAGATAGAAGTCGCGCAGATGGGGCTCGAAGTCCACATGCACTTTCCTGATGCCGCGCTGGCGGGCCACCTTGAGTGCCTCTTCGACCATGGATTGGCCGATCCCGTGGTCGCGGAAGTCCGGGTGCACGCAAACATCCACCAGAAAAGCATGCACGCCCCCATCCCAGGCCATGTTGGCGAAGCCGATCAACTCGTCGTTCTGGAAGGCGGCCACATGGGTGAGGCTGCGCTTGAGCACGGCGCGGAAATCGGCGAGCCCGTCGATCTCCCAGGTGATGCGCCACAGGTCGGACAACGCCTGCTGGCTGGGAAAGGGATCGATCCTGATATCGACGACATCCATGAGATAATCCTTGGAGCGAAAACGGGAAAAATACTTAAAAGAAATGACCGCCTACCGCAAAGGTTGCCGTTTTGCGCCTTTCATCGTAAAGTGACGATGAAAGACATCGACCATCCAGCAAGGCCCCTTCATGTCCGAAACCAGTCCCGCCGCCATCACCCGCGATCCCGTGTGCGGGATGATTGTGGACCCGGCGACCGCCAGCCACCACGCAACCCATGAGGGGCAGGATTTCCACTTCTGCAATCCGGGTTGCAAGGAGAAGTTCGAGGCCGATCCGGACGCGTATCTCACTGCAAAGGACCCGGTTTGCGGCATGGACGTGGACCGCGCCCACGCCAAATTCATGACCAGGCACGAGGGCGAAAGATTCTATTTCTGCTCGCCCCGCTGCCAGGAAAAGTTCGAGGCCGATCCCGCCGCCTATCTGGGCGATCGCCCCGCGCCCGAACCCATGCCGGAAGGCACGCTCTATACCTGTCCCATGCATCCGGAAATCGTCCAGGACCACCCCGGCGATTGCCCGCTCTGCGGCATGGCGCTCGAACCCATGGGCGTACCCGCCACCGATGCCGGCCCCAATCCCGAACTCGTCGATTTCTCGTTCCGGCTGAAGGTTTTCGCCGCCCTTACAGTGCCGATCCTGCTGATCGCCATGGGGCCGATGGTCGGCCTGCCGATCCGCGACTGGATCGGGGAGACCACGGCCAAATGGGCCGAGCTGATCCTTGCCACCCCCATCGTCGTCTGGGCGGCGGCGCCGTTCTTCAAGCGTTTCTGGTCCTCGCTCAAGAACCGCAGCCCCAATATGTGGACGCTGATCGGCATGGGAGTGGGCGCGGCCTTTGCGTTCTCGGTGGTCGCGACTGTCTTCCCCGATATCTTCCCCATGAGTTTCAGGCACATGGGCGGTTCGGTGCCGGTCTATTTCGAGGCCGCCGCCGTCATCATCACCCTGGTCTTTGCCGGCCAGGTGCTCGAACTCAAAGCCCGCGAGCAGACCGGCTCCGCCCTGCGCGCGCTCCTCGATCTCGCCCCCAAGACGGCGCGGGTCGTCCATGACGGTCACGAGCACGATGTGCCGCTCGAAAACGTCAAGTCCGGCGATATCCTGCGCGTCCGCCCCGGCGATGCCGTGCCCGTCGATGGCGAGGTGATCGAGGGGAATTCGGGGATCGATGAATCCATGCTCACGGGTGAGCCGCTGCCGGTCGAAAAGAGCGTGGGCGATGCGGTCACCGGCGGCACGCTCAACGGCAATGGCACGTTCCTGATGCGTGCCGACGCGGTGGGTGCGGAAACCAAGCTCTCGCGCATCGTCGAGATGGTCGCCAAGGCCCAGCGCACCCGCGCGCCCATCCAGGCGTTGGCCGATAAGGTGGCGCAATATTTCGTGCCCGCCGTGGTGGTGGTCGCCATCATCGCCTTCATCGTCTGGTCGATCTTTGGCCCCGAGCCGGCCATGGTCTATGCGCTGATCGCCGCCGTCTCGGTGCTGATCATCGCCTGCCCCTGCGCGCTAGGGCTTGCCACCCCCATGTCGGTGATGGTCGCCACGGGCCGGGGCGCGCAGGCCGGCGTTCTGGTGCGCGAGGCCCGCGCGCTCGAAACCCTGGCCCGCGTCGATACGCTGATCGTGGACAAGACCGGCACGCTGACCATGGGCAAGCCCAAGCTGGTGGGCGTCGACAGGGTCGATGGCGTTTCGGAAGCAGAACTCCTCGCCCTCGCCTCGGGCCTCGAACAGGGCTCGGCCCATCCGCTCGCCGAGGCCATCGTCGCCGGCGCCAGTGAAAAGGGTGTTTCGGGTCGCCGGATCGAAAATTTCGCCTCCCACACCGGCATGGGCATTTCGGGCACCGACGATGGCGAACCGGTCGCCCTGGGCAATCTGCGCCTGCTCGATACAGTGGGCGCTGAGCTGCCCGACGCCCTGCGCTCGGCCGCCGATGCACGGATCGCGGAAGGCCAGACCGCCATGTATCTGACGCGCGGCACGTCGGTCATCGGCGTCGTCGGCGTCGCCGATCCGATCAAGCCGGAAGCCAAAGCCGCCCTCGATGCGCTTCATGCCGATGGGGTCAAAATCGTCATGGCCACCGGCGATGCCGAAGGCACGGCGCGGGCCGTGGCCCGGCAATTGGGGATCGACGAGGTTTTCGCCCAGGTGATGCCCGAGGATAAACTCGAGCTGGTCAAAAAGCTCAAAGCCGACGGCAAGACGGTGGCCATGGCCGGCGACGGCATCAATGACGGCCCGGCCCTCGCCGCCGCCGATGTGGGCATCGCCATGGGCACGGGCGCCGACGTCGCCATGGAAAGCGCCGGGATCACGCTGGTCGGCGGCGAGTTGAACGGCATCGTTCGGGCCCGAAAACTGGCCCATGCGACGCTCTCCAACATCAAGCAGAACCTGTTCTTTGCCTTCGCCTACAACACCCTGGGCGTGCCGGTCGCCGCCGGTGTCCTCTATCCGGTGTTCGGCCTGCTTCTCTCGCCCATGTTCGCGGCGGCGGCGATGTCGCTGTCTTCGGTCTCGGTCATCGCCAACGCCCTGCGGCTGCGCGGGATCAAGCTTTAGGCTCCAAAGCTTCCACAACCTCAGCACCCCTTCTCCCCTCGAGGGAGAAGGTGGGCCGGCGAAGCCGGGTCGGATGAGGGGTGCGCTGAGTTTCCACGCGAACCGCCCTCGATAATCCCCAAGCATCCGCCCACCATCTTGGCGAATGCCCGCCGAGCGTATAGAGAAGCGCCGACGCGCCAGCCGGGGAGGGCATTGATGTTCGTTGTCGCAGGGGAAAGCCTCATCGATCTGGTCGCCAAGCCGAGCAAGGACGGCGGCACGCTGGAAATGGGCGCCCATGAGGGCGGCTCGCCCTACAACTGCGCCATAGCGCTGGCGAAGCTGGGCCAGCCCACCGGCTTTCTCTGCCCCATCTCCAAAGACACCTTCGGCGATCTGCTGATGGCCCCGCTAACCGCCGCCGGCGTCGTCCCGCTGGTCGAGGAACGGTCCGATTGCAACACGACGCTCGCCGTCGTCACCCGCAACGCCAGGGGCCTGCCCGCCTACGCCTTTTATCGCCAGGGCACCGCCGAGCGCGACATCTCCCGCGAAAAGCTGCGCGCAGCGCTACCGCAAACCATTGATCTCTTCCAGATCGGCGGGTTCCTGCCCATCGAACCCGAGGATTCGGCAATCTGGCTCGATGTGGTCAAGTCCGTGGCGGCGCGCGGCGCGGTCCTCTCCATCGATCCCAACGTCCGCCCCAGCCTCATCTCCGATTTCGCCGGCTACAAGCAGCGCCTCGGCGCGTTCCTCGATCTCGCCCATATCGTCAAGGTTTCCGACGAAGACCTCGCCGCCCTCGATCCAGCCAAATCCATCGAGGAACACGCGCAAGACCTTCTCGCCCGCCCCAATGTCGAACTCGTTGTCGTCACCCAGGGCGAGGACGGATCGCGGGCCTTCACCGCTGGCGCCGAGGCGCGCGCCGCGATCTATCGTCCCCAAACCTTCGGCGACACGGTAGGGGCCGGCGATAGCCTGATGGCCGGCATCCTCACGGCGCTGTCCGAGCGCGGCGCGCTGCAAAAGGGCAAGATCGGCAGCCTCGATGCCGGCGCGCTGGGGGAAATCCTCACCTTCGGCGCGGTTACGGCAGGCCTCAATTGCGCCCATGCGGGCTGCAATCCGCCCACCCGCGCCGAGGTCGAAGCGGTGCTGGCGCGTCTGTAACCGGCTGGCACATTGCTGCCGGATTGGAGGGCCAATATTGCCGCCGATCGTTTGCGCCACACACGGACATCAGTGCCCATGAAAGCCCTCCTCGCCACTCTCGCCCTTTGCCTTGCCTGCGCCCCGGCCATGGCCCAGACGGTCAGCGAATACACCGAATACGATCTCGAAGCCGATTGCAGCGTCATCGGGCGCTCGCTCGAAGGAGAGGGCGATTGGGTCGATTTCGTCTGCCCGGGCTATGCGGGCTATCCCTTCGTCGTCCGCTACACCGATGGGCGGGAATCGGTCACCTACGGCTTTGCCACCGATTCGGGCATGTCGACCTTTTCGCCCTTCAACTACGCCAATGGCACTGTGGAATGGCGGGTGCGGATCGACCGTGACGTCGAAACCCCCGTCGCGGCCATCCAGCGCTGGTTCCTCGCCGATATCGACGGCAACTGGTCGCGCCAGATCCTCGTCGTCTCCCGCGTCGGCCAGCCCGATGGCGGCGGCGCCTGCGCCCTCGGCTTCATCGACGCCCATGCGGAAGGCGCCAACCAGGCGGCCCGGCAACTGGCCGACCAAATGGCCGAAAATTTCGCCTGCGGCTCGGACACGCCCCATATCGATGAGACGGTCAGCGACATCGTGCCGGCGGGGTAGGCGCCGCTGTCTGCTTTCCCAGTTGGCGATGATCGAAGAAATCATCCGACCCCAACATGTCATTGCGGGATTTATTCCCGGAATCCAGCTACAGCGCCTCACCAACCGCCGCACTCTGCGTTTTTCCCAATCGCCCCTGTCGGAATCCCCCACCCTCATCCGTCCTTGCCTCGAAAACCGGACCGAAAGTCCGGTTTCACCCTAAAATAATCGCGATTGCCTGCCTCAATGGCGCCAATTAGGCTCGCCCCTCGCAAAGGACCGGACCATGAGCCCCTTCAACCAGATTCTGGGCAACAACCTCGTTGCCAACGTCACCAATTTCACCGTCTGGTTCGCCATCACCTTCTGGATCTATATCGAGACCCAGTCGGTGTTCGCGACGGGCATGGTGGCCGGCATCTTCCTCGTGTTCACCGCTGCCTTCGGCATCTGGCTCGGGGCCATCGTCGATCACAATTCCAAGCGGCTGGCGATGATGGGGTCGAGTCTGGTCTCGTTTGTCTTCTACATCGCCGCCATCGCCATGGTGCTGCTCGAGCCCGAGGGAGCGTTTTCGGATGCTTTCAGCCCCTATCTCTGGGTGTTCGTCCTCGTCGTCATGCTCGGGGTGATCGCGGGCAATATCCGCTCGATCGCGCTGCCCATCATCGTCACGATCATGATCCCCGAGGATGAGCGCGACAAGGCAAACGGTCTTGTCGGCATGGTCACCGGCATCGGGTTTTTGACCACTTCGGTCATCTCGGGGTTCCTGGTTGCCTGGGGCGGCATGTATCTGGTACTCATGCTCGCCATCGCGGCCACGGCGCTGGTGTTCTTTCACCTGTTCTTCCTGCGCCTCAACGAGGGGCGCCCGGTGCCCGTCGATGGCCAGCCGGCCGAGCCCAAGCGCGTCGACATCGCCGGCACCATCGCGGTGATTGCCGCCGTGCCGGGCCTGTTCGCGCTGATCTTTTTCGCTACCTTCAACAATTTTCTGGGCGGCATCTTCATGGCGCTGCTCGATGCCTATGGGCTGTCGCTGGTCCCGGTCGAAGTCTGGGGCCTGCTGTTCGGCGTGCTCTCGACGGCCTTCATCGCCTCGGGCCTGTTGATTTCACGGATCGGCCTGGGCAAGAACCCTCTCAAAACCCTGCTGCTGGTCAATCTCATCACCTGGTCGGTCTGCTGCGTCTTTACGCTGCAATCGTCCATCTGGCTGTTGGCGGCGGGCTGTTTCGTCTGGATGTTCCTGGGTCCCTTCGCCGAGGCCGCCGAGCACACCACGCTGCAAAAAGTCGTGCCGCTGGAACGCCAGGGCCGCGTCTTCGGCTTTGCCCAATCCATCGAACAGGCCGCGTCCCCGCTCACCGCTTTCCTCATCGGTCCCTACACCCAGTTCGTGGTCATCCCCTTCATGACCGAGGGCACGGGCGCGGACACCATCGGCGGCTGGTTCGGCACGGGCCCGGATCGGGGCATCGCATTGGTCTTTACGGTCGCCGGCTTTGTCGGTGTCCTCGTCACCATCATGGCCCTCAACTCCCGCCCCTACCGCCAGCTCTCAGCCTTCTACGCCGGCCAACCGGATACCGAGGTGGAGACCACCGAGGGGCCAAAGCCGGCTTAGGCAGTGCCCGAAGCCGGGTCGGATGAGGGGTGCGCCGAGCTTGCGGAGAACGACAAAGCAAGAGACGGCCAAATCCAACGAAATACCCGAATATCAAGCTCTACGGCTGCACCCGCGAAATCTTCCGATCCACCCCCATTGTGATCGCCAGCGTCAGGAATGCGAACACCAGAAGCCCGAAGGCGATGATGTGCGCCTCGGTCCACCGCAACTGCTCGACATAATCGAAGATCGCTATGGAAAGCACCTTGGTGCGCCCCGGAATATTGCCCCCGATCATCATCACCACGCCGAATTCGCCCACCGTATGGGAAAACCCCAGCACCGTGGCTGTCAGATACCCAGGCCGGGCCAGCGGCATCGCCACGCGCAGGAAGGTCTGGAACCGGCTCGCCCCCAGCGTGTGGGCGGCTTCGATGGGATCGTCCCCCACGGCGATAAAGGCGTTGCGCAGCGGCTGGACGACAAAGGGCAGGGAGTAGAACACCGAGCCGATCACCAGTCCGGGAAAGGTGAAGGCCAGCGTGCGCGCGCCCCAGAGCGGGGCCAGCCAGCCGCCCGGCCCGTTCACGCCGAGAAGGATCAGCATATAGAACCCCAGCACCGTGGGCGGCAGCACCAGCGGCAGGGCCACGGCGGCGTTGACGATCACCGTCCAGCGCGATTTCGACCGCGCCAGCCACCAGGCGATCGGCGTGCCGATCAGCAGCAGGATCACGGTCGTCGTCGCGGCCAGCGTCAGGGTAAGCCTGACCGCCGGCCAGATGTCCGCGAAAAGGCTCACTCGCCGGCGAATCCATAGCCATAGGAGGCGATAATCTCACGCGCGGCATCGGACGATCTCACGAAGTCGAGAAACGCCGCCGCCGCCTCATTGTCGGTCAGCAGCACAGCGTCCTGTGTGATGGGTTCGTAAAAGTTTCCATCCACCACCCAGCGCGACCCGTCATCGCGCCCGATCACCTGGGAAAGCGCCACGAACCCCAGTTCGGCATTGGCGGTGTCGACGAACTGATAGGTCTGGGAAATGTTCTGGCCCACCACCAGCTTGTCGGTCAGCGCCTCGGTCAGCCCCAGCGCTTCGATCACCTCGACGGCGGCGGCGCCATAGGGGGCGGCCGCCGGTTCGGCTATGGCGAGCTGGGCGAAATCGCCCTCGAGGCTTTCCGGCCCCGTCACCAGATCGGCATCGGTCGAAAACAGCACCAATTGCCCCACCGCATAGGTGAAACCCGAGCCTTCGACCGCCAGCCCCTCGTCCAGCATCCGGGCGGGGGTCGCTGCATCGGCGGAAAGGAACGCGTCGAACGGCGCGCCCTGGGTCACCTGCGCATAAAGTTGCCCCGTCGCCCCGAAGGAAAAGCCGATGTCCTGTCCGGTTTCCTGCGCAAAAGCTGTGCCCAGCTCCTCGGCGGCTGCCGTGAAATTGGCGGCCACGGCGATCTGCGCGTCCTGCGCGCTGGCGGGCAAAGCCAGGGCGAGAGCCGCGAAAAGCGTGAGCGAAAAGCGCATGGATATCCCCTCGATGTGTTTGATAAACCACATCGAGCTTCGCACGCCGGTCCTATCCGGGCAACCGATATGTTCAGCCAGAAATATCGCGGCGCAGGCCCTTGATGGCCTCAAGATCGTCGGCGATGGCGGCGGCGGTTTTGGCCTCCATCGCCCGATAGCGCGCCAGCACTTCGCGCCCCGCCGGGGTGAGGGAGGCACCGCCCTGGGCCGAGCCGCCCCGGCTGGTTTCGACCAGCGGAGCGCCGAACCCTTCATTGAGCGCCTGAACCAGGCTCCAGGCGCGCTTGTAGCTCATGGCCATAGCCTTGCCCGCCGCCCCGATCGAGCCCGTCGCCTCGATCCCGGCGAGCAGATCGGCCCGCCCCGGTCCCATGTAGAAATCCTCGTCGAGCACCATCCTTAAGTGCCCAAGACCGGAAGCTGGGACCGGGCGCCGCATTTATGCGGAAAGCTGGGCCGCTTCGGTCGCCAGCTTGCGGATGGTGTCGAAATCCCCCGCCGCGATCGCATCGGAGGGCACTGTCCATGACCCACCGACGCAAACGACGTTGGGGAGTGCGAGATAGGATTTGGCCTTCTCCATATCGATGCCGCCCGTGGGGCAGAATTTCAGATCCGCCAGGGGCGAAGCGAAGGATTTGAGCACCGGCACCCCGCCCATCGCCTCGGCGGGGAAGAATTTGAGATACCCATAGCCCAACAGCGATGCGGCCATGGCTTCGGTGGGCGAGGCGATCCCCGGCAGCAGGGGAATGGAGATGTCCTCGGCGTCCTCGAGCAGCCGCACCGGCGCGCCGGGCGACACCATGAACTGGCAGCCCGCATCGGCCGATGCCTTCATGTCGTCCTTCTTGCGCACGGTCCCCGAGCCCACGACGGCGCCCGGCACCTTGGCCATTTCCGCGATGACCTTGAGCGCGTTCGGCGTGCGCAGCGTCACCTCGATATTGACCAGCCCACCCGCCACCAGCGCTTCGGCGAGGTCGCGGGCCGAGGCGACGTCGTCATGGATGATGACCGGAATCACGGGCGCCGCCGAAAGAAGGGTTGCAAGCTTCGCCGTATCCTGGGCCATGTGTGGGTTCTCCGTGATCTTACACAAATGCTGATCGTGCTCTAGCACGGGCTTTATTGAATTGGGAACCAAAACTCCCTAAGTCATCCCCGCGGCCAGGCGGTCGTGCCACCGGACCAGCGCGGGGACGCCTTTTATGCTCCAGCAGATCAACGCCATCACCCCCATCGATGAAGCGCGCGCCGTTCTCGCTGCCGATTTCGATCTCAAATTCTCCAAGGCGATCGAAAAGGAAACAAGGCCGGTTTTCGAAAAGGTCAGGGACCGTATCCCCGAGATCGAATGGCCGTTCTATGCGCCGCTGATCTTCCAGATCAACAAGCTCAAGCGCGAGAAAAACGCTGTCATCCTCGCCCACAATTACCAGACGCCGCAGATCTATTACGGGGTCGCCGACATCGTGGGCGACAGCCTGCAACTGGCGGTCGAGGCCACGCGGGTCGAGGCCGACACCATCGTCCAGTGCGGCGTCCACTTCATGGCCGAGACATCCAAGCTCCTCAATCCGCAAAAGACCGTCCTGATCCCCGACAGCCGCGCCGGCTGCTCGCTGGCCTCCTCGATCACCGCCGCCGACGTTCTGGCGATGAAGGCGCAATACCCCGGCGTGCCGGTCGTCACCTACGTCAATTCCTCTGCGGCGGTCAAAGCGGTCACCGATGTGTGTTGCACCTCCTCGAACGCCCTCGATATCGTCGAGGCGGTCGAGGGCGATACGGTGATCATGATTCCCGACCAGTACCTGGCCAAGAACACGGCCAAAAAGACCAGAAAAAAGATCATCACCTGGGCCGGCGCCTGCGAGGTGCACGAGACTTTTACCGCCGACGACATCGCCGAACTGCGCTCGGCCTATCCCGGCGCCAAGATCATCGCCCACCCCGAATGCCCGCCCGAGGTGATCGACGTTGTCGATTTCGCCGGCTCGACTTCGGGCATGATCAACTGGGTGCGCAGCGAAAAGCCCAGCCGCGTCGTGATGGTCACCGAATGTTCGATGAGCGACAACGTGGCGGCGGAAACCGAGGGCGTCTCGTTCCTGCGCGGCTGCAACATCTGCCCGCACATGAAGCGCATCAACCTCGAAAACATCCTCTGGAGCCTGCACACCGGCACCGAGGAAGTCACCATCGCCCCCGAACTGATGGACCCCGCCCGCGCCTCGGTCGAACGGATGATCGCCTATTCGACCAGCCGGAGCTGAAAAAGGCCTGCGCCTCTCCCCTCGTCACCCTCGGGCTTGACCCGAGGGTCCATAGCCTCGAAAAGTGCAACGGGAACGGGGGAACACGCCTTGGACATCTTCGATAACGTCTTCAACGCCGAGGGCGTGGTGATCGTCGGCGCGGGCCTCGCGGGCCTCTTCTGCGCCCTCAAGCTGGCCCCGCGCCCGGTCACCGTCCTTTCCCCCATGCCGCTCGGCTCGGGCGCTTCCTCGGCCTGGGCGCAGGGCGGGGTGGCCGCCGCGGTTGGCGAGGGCGACACCGCCCACGCCCATGCGCGCGATACCGAAATGGCCGGCGCCGGCATTGTCGATCACGGCGTTGCCGAATCGGTCACCGGGGAAGCTGCCGCCCGCATCGACGATCTGGCCAATTGGGGCACCCCGTTCGATCGCGACGCGCTGGGCCAGTTCGTCCTCTCGCGCGAGGCGGCCCATTCGGCCAACCGCGTGGTGCGGGTTTCCGGCGACCGCGCCGGCCACGCCATCATGCAGGCGATCATCGCCAAGGTGCGCCAAACTCCCTCCATCCGCGTTCTCGAAGGCATCACGGCGGTCGATCTCGCCCATGCCGATGGCCGCATCGTCGGCGTCTTCTGCCGCCGGCTGGGCGACCGCTATGTGGAGCCGGTCTTCATCCGCGCCCGCGCCACGGTGCTGGCCGCCGGCGGTTTGGGCGGGCTTTACGCCGTCACCACCAACCCGCCATCGGTGCGCGGCCACGCCATGGGGATGGCTGCCCGCGCCGGCGCCATCATCGCCGATCCCGAATTCGTCCAGTTCCACCCCACCGCCATCCTCACCGGCCGCGATCCTGCCCCGCTCGCCACCGAGGCCCTGCGCGGCGAAGGCGCCATCCTCGTCAACGATCTCGGCGAGCGGTTCATGCAAGCCATCCACCCCGACGCCGAGCTCGCCCCGCGCGATATCGTCGCCCGCGCCAATTTCAGGGAAATCCAGAGGGGCCGAAAGGTCTTTCTCGATACGCGCCAGGCGCTGGGCGCGCGCATCGTTTCGGCCTATCCCACCGTCGTCCAATACTGCCAGGCCGCCGGCATCGATCCGGTCACCGATCCCATCCCCGTCACCCCTGCCGCCCATTACCACATGGGCGGCGTCAAGGTGGACGAGGACGGCCGCTCGTCTCTCCCGGGCCTGTGGGTCTGCGGCGAGGCGTCCTGCACGGGCCTGCACGGCGCCAACCGGCTGGCCTCCAATTCCCTGCTCGAAGCCATCGTCTATGGCGCCCGCATCGCCGAGGACATCTCCGGCCTCGAACCCCGCCGTCGCCCGCTCCCCGATTTCGCCGGCATCGCCTGGGACGCGGAAAAGGGCGCCCGCGCCGAGGAGGTGCTGCGCAATCTCAGGGCCGTCAAGGACCTCCGCGCCACCATGAGCGCCGATGTGGGCGTCGAGCGCGATGCCGAGGGCCTCAAACGCGCCCTTCGCACCCTGCTGAACCTGGAAGAAACCGCGCTGGAAGTCACCCGCGCCTATCTCAACATGATTTCATCGGCCACCCTTGTCGCCGCCGCCGCGCTCAAACGCACCGAAAGCCGCGGCGGCCATTTCCGCACGGATTTCCCTCAGACGAGCACACAATGGCAGACGCACACTGAAATGACGCTGGCCGAAGCCCGCGCGATCCGGGCGGAGGCGTAGGGACAAGAGGACGCTCTGCTGCTGGATTCCGGGAACAAGTCCCGGAATGACAGTGGTTTGTTGTGGCACGGCATTGCCTTACCCCCACCCTGTCATTCCGGGACTTGTTCCCGGAATCCAGTGTGCGCCTGCCGAAACAACCACCCCCGGGGCCTATCCCCCCAGCATCTCCACGATCCTCTTAAGCCCCTTGCGCAGGTGCCGATGGCGCTTCTCTCCGAGATCTTCCGCGATCGTCTCATCGAGATGGGCCCAGTGCTCCTCGATCGCCCGGCGCATGGCGTGGCCCTGCTGGCTCAGCCGGGCGCCCGGTTCCATTTCCGGCCCCACGGCCAGCCGCAGCAGCACATCGCGGTCCTCGAGCCGGGCCAGCCGCGCGTCGAGCTGTTCGGGCGCCAGGCCGGTGAATTCAACGAGCGCCGCCATCGTCGCCCCGGCCGGATCGGAAAGCCCGAGCAGCACGGCGTCGTCGCCAGCCTCCAAACCCCGCGCCGCCAGGGGCGCGAGCAGGGCCTGCCGGGCCAGTTGGCCCGCCTCGATCAGGCGGTAGAGCGTCGAGCCGGCGGCGGATTTGGACATGGGTATCGATCCAGAGCGCTTTCAGCAAAAGTGGCTCCCACTTTTGCGGTTCGGAAGCGCGACAAAACAAGAGCTTAGAGCATTTCGTCGTTTCCGTTAAACGATGTAATGCTCTACCCAAATCCCGGCCTTCCGTCGAATCGCCTTTGGAAGAAAAGTTAATTGGCTGGTGCATGCTTGTTCGCGCTCCCGGCGCGCTATAAGGCTCATAAGCACTGTAAATTTCGCCGGAGTCGTTTCTTGCCGCTCACGCGTGTGACATCGATCGAAGCGCTGTCCGGCCTTGGGCTCACCCCAAGCACCATCGCCATCCTGCCGGTCGCGGCCACCGAGGCGCATGGCCCCCATCTCCCCGTCACCACCGATTGCGACATTGCCGAAGGCCATCTTGATGCGTTCGGGTCCCATCTCTCCAGCGCTATCGACGCTGTCGTCCTGCCCATCCAGAGGATCGGTGCGTCGCGCGAGCACCTCTGGGCGCCGGGCACGCAAAGCCGCGAGGAAGCCGATCTGTTCGCCGATTGGTTCGCCATCGCCCAAACCCTGGCCCGGGCCGGAGGGCGGCGGCTGGTCGTCGTTTCCAGCCATGGCGGCAACACGGCGGTGGTCGACAGCCTGATCCTTACGGCGCGCGCCGAGCTTGAAATGCTCGCGGTGGGCACCGCCTGGATGCGGTTTGCCCAATTCGAAAAATTCTACACCCATGACGAGCGCAAATACGGCATCCATGGCGGCGCCATCGAAACCGCGCTGATGCTCCATTTCGCGCCCCATCTTGTCGATATGGCCAAAGCTGAAAATTTCCCCTCGTTTTTTGCGGCCATCGAGAGTGAGATGACCCATCTTTCCGCCACGGGCCGGCACCGGTTCGGCTGGCTCAGTTCCGATCTCAACCCTCAAGGGGTTGCAGGCGATGCGACCATCGCCACGGCGGAGCAGGGGGCTTTGCTGGCCGATCAGATTCACGCAGGCTTTGCCCAATTGCTTGACGATGTCGCCCGGTTCGACCTTTCTTGGCTGCGGTAACAAGGACACGCCATGACCCAGGACCTCGCCCGTATCCGTGCTTTCGTGCAGGTGTTCGACGCCGGCGGCTTTTCGGCTGCCGCGCGCATCCACGGGCGGTCCAAGGCGCTGCTCTCCAAATATGTCACCGATCTGGAAGATTATCTGGGCGTGCGGCTGATGAACCGTACAACGCGCAAGCTCAGCCTTACCGAGGCGGGCGAGGCCTATTATCGCGAGGTCAGGGAAATCCTTTCCCAGCTCGACGATCTGGACGCCACGATCACCGAGCAGTCCGCCGCCCCGCGCGGCGTCCTGCGGGTTTCCGCGCCGCGCAATTTCGGGGAGTCGACCCTGCTCGAACCGCTGTTCGAATTCACGCGCCTGCATCCCGACGTCACCCTCGATCTGCGGCTCGAAGACCGGATGGTCGATCTGGTCGATGAAGGGATCGACGTGGCGCTGCGCATCTCGAAGATGAGCGACACCTCGCTCATTGCCCGCAAAATCGCCGAAACCTCAGTCATGCTGTGCGCCAACCCGCAGATCATCAAGGCCCACGGCATGCCCAAAACCCCCGAGGCGCTCAAGGGCGTGCCTTGCGTGGTCGATACCGCCATGACGGGGCAGGCCAACTGGCAGTTCGTCGAAGAGGGACGCACGCTCACCGTGCATGTGGATGGCCCGGTCCGCGTCAATTCGCCGATGGGGGCGCTGGTTGCCGCAAAAAAAGGCCTCGGTTTCGCGCTACTGCCGAGTTTCCTGGCCTGTACGGCCATCGAAAGGGGGGAGCTGGTGCCCGTTCTTGCCGATTTTCTGCCGCAACGGCCCTTCCTGCAGGCGGTCTATCCGCATCGCCGGCATTTGTCGGGCAAGGTGAGGGCGTTGATCGATTTCCTCGTCGATTGGTTCGCAATCCACCCGGTCAATACCTGAGCGATGTTTGCACCCCTGCTCAAAAAAGCCGGCGCAGTCCTGGTTACCGCTCTCGCCCTGGGCGGGCCGGCCATGGCCCATCCTCACGTCTGGATCGATGCGGCCGGCGAGGTGCTGTTCGAAAACGGCGCCATCTCCGGCATGCGCCATCACTGGACGTTCGATCAGTATTTTTCCGCCTGGGCCACTCAGGGGCTCGATGCCGATGGCGACGGCATCCTGACCCAGTCCGAGCTTCAGCCGCTGGCCAATGAAAATATCGAAGGGCTGGATTATTATTCCTACTACACCTTCGGCGATCCCGATGGGCTCGACGGTCACGCGACCGTCGGCGGGGCGCGCGATCCCTCCATGGTCTATGAGAACGGCCAGGTGACGCTCTCCTTCACCATGGATTTCGCCGAGCCCCAGCGCGTCAGCGGCATTTACGATATCGAGGTGGGCGATCCCGGATACTACGCCGCCTTCACCTTCCCCGCCGCCGATTCCGTTACCCTGGTGGGTGCGCCCGAGGGGTGTTCGGTGGTCTCGAAAGAGCCCCAGCCGATCGATCCGGAACTGGAAGAGGCGCTGTGGATGCTCGGGCCGGAAGTGACCGAGTTGCCCGAAAACCTGCGCGAAGCGGCCCGCGCCCTGGCCAATCTCGTGACCGTCACCTGTCCGGCGGGAACGCCGGCCACGGCGCTCGACGCCATCGAAACCGTCGCCGCCCAGCGCCCGGCCACCCCGTTCTCCGCTCCACCCGCCGAAGTGTCCCTGGTTCCCACGCAGGGGGGATTTTTCGGCTGGATCGCCGCTCAGCAGCGCGATTTCTACCGCGCCATGACCAATGCGCTCGGCGCGCTGCATCAGGATGGCAACGCCTTCTGGGTGCTGGGCGGCCTGAGCTTTCTCTACGGCGTCTTCCACGCCGCAGGACCGGGGCATGGCAAGGTGGTGATTTCCTCCTACGTTCTGGCCAGCGAACGCCAGTTGCGGCGCGGCATCGTCCTGAGCTTTCTGTCGGCCATGATGCAATCGGTCGTCGCCGTGGTTTTCATCCTCGTCGCCGCCAGTCTTTTGCGTCTCACCTCGATCGCCATGAGCGAGGCGGCGCGGTGGATCGAAATCGTCTCCTACGGCATGGTCGCCCTGCTCGGGGCGTGGCTGGCGACGCGAAAAATCGTCAACTGGGGCAAGGGCGGTGAACACGGCCATGCACACACCGTTCAACACCACCATCATGGCGGTCATCACCACCACCACGATGACTGTGATCACCACATGGTCACCCCCCAACAGGCCGACGGCAACTGGCGCGAAGCGCTCGGCGTCATCGTCTCGGTCGGGCTTCGTCCCTGCTCGGGGGCGCTGGTGGTGCTGGTGTTCGCGTTGAGCCAGAACCTGTTGCTCGCGGGAATTTTCGCTACATTTCTCATGGGGTTAGGCACTGCGATCACTGTCGCCACCCTCGCCTCGCTCGCCGTTTTCCTCAAGGGCGGCGCGCTCAAACTCACCGGCGGCGGCACGCTGGGCGCTTCGGTCTTGTGGTGGATCGAGCTGGCCGGCGCGCTGCTGGTCATGGCGTTCGGCATGATCCTGCTTTTCGCCAGTCTCTAAACGGCGTAAATCCCCCTTAAAAGCTGGGCAAATGGCCGCATTCCGAAGCCAAAGTGTTGCCCCGCCGGCCATTGGCGCTATTGTGCGCCCAACATAACAAATGCCTCACATCAGTGTCGTCAGGATTCCGATGAACGCCCAATTGCCGCTCGATCATCTCGCTGTAAAACAACAAAAAATCGGCGTTCTGCTGCTCAATCTCGGTACACCCGACGGCACCGATTACTGGAGCGTCCGCCGCTATCTCCAGGAATTCCTGTCCGACCCGCGCGTCATCGAAACGCCGAAATGGCTGTGGTGGCCGATTCTCAATCTGGGCATCCTTTCGTTCCGCCCGCAAAAGACCGGCGCCAATTACGCGCGCATCTGGGACAAGGAAAAAAACGAGAGCCCGCTTAGGGTTATCACCCGCGCCCAGGCCGAAAAGCTGCAAGAGGCGATGGCGGGCGAAGACGTTATCGTCGAATACGGCATGCGCTACGGCAACCCCTCGACTCAGAGCGCCATCGAAAAGCTGCACGCCCAGGGCTGCGACCGCATCCTGTTGTTCCCGCTCTATCCGCAATATTCGGCGACCACCACGGCAACCGCCAACGACAAGGCTTTCCTGGCTTTGAAGGATATCCGCTGGCAGCCCGCCGTGCGCACGGTTCCGGCCTATTTCGCCGACGATATCTATATCGAAATGCTGGCGAAATCGATCAAGGAGGGCGTCGAGGCGCTCGACTTTACTCCCGACGTGGTCATTACCTCCTATCATGGCATGCCAAAGGAATATCTCGAAAAGGGCGACCCTTATTACTGGCAATGCCATGAAACCACGCGGCTGGTGCGTGAAAAGCTCGGCTGGTCGGACGAAAAGCTCATGGTCACCTTCCAGAGCCGTTTCGGACCCACCGAATGGCTGCAACCCTATACCGACGAGACGCTGAAATCGCTGCCGGAGAAGGGGATCAAGAAGGTCGCGATCCTCGCGCCGGCCTTTTCGGCCGATTGCATCGAAACCCTCGAGGAAATCGCCATAACGGGGGAAGAGGAATTCACGCACGCGGGCGGCGAGCGCTACGCCTATATCCCGTGCCTCAATGACACCCCCGATGGCATTGCGATGATCGAAACCATCGTTCGCCGCGAGCTTTCCGGCTGGGTTTAAAGCCCTAATTTAAGGCTTTGTTAACTATAAGTTGCAAGCTTCGGTCCTGAGCAGGGAGCGCGCTTTGAATCGCTCCGTTTCCTTTGGATTTCGGGGCAATTGGGCATACGCGCGCACAGCATCGCCATCCTGATCGTGGCCGTCGGCGGGGCGTTTGCCGGCGCCTCGCCCGGATTTGCGCAAGGGGACGGGTCGCGCACCGACAACCCCGATCTGCTGCGCGGCTCGCTCGGCATGGGGTGCCCGGCGGGGACGTTGTGCGATTTCCCTCCCGCCCATCTCGCCGCCGCTCCCATTGCGCTGCCCACGCAGCCGGCTCTTGCTCCCGCGCCGGCCATGAACGTGGAAACCGCCACGGTCCCGGCAATGGAGCCTGCGACATCGACGGTTTCTACGCCCCCAGCACCCGCTCCGACGCCGAACGCACGCGAGCTCGAATACGGCATCAGCCTGCGCGGCGCCTATGTGCGGAGTGTTTCGGATGAGCGCTTCGAGATGCTGGCGATTCCGGATGTAAGCGTTTCGCGCTCGACGGGGGCTACCGATTTCTCGCTGGATGCCTCGGCGAGCCTCATCCAGCCGCAATCGTCCGATCCACGCGTCGGCTCGGCCAGCGTTTCGGCAGGCACCGTCCATCGCCTATCGCCCTCGGCGGGCCTCGCCTTTAATACGGATCTGGCCTTGGTGCAGGACGATGCCGCCGGGTTGACCGTCGATGAGATGGACCTTGCCACCGCGCCGGTGACGGTCGCGGGGAGCGTCGGAACCACCTATACCCAGCGTTTCGGGCGTCTCAACGCCACGGGTACGCTCGGGTTCAGCCGCGAATGGGTGGGTGCTTCGACCCGCATCGACGGCACCGAGATCGACAATTCGGGTGACAGCTTTACCCGCTACGCCGGCGGCTTGCGCGTGGGCTATGAACTGACGCCGGTGCTGGAAATCTTCGGGCAGGGGGATTTGGGGCGCACGGTTTTCGATGCCGCCGATCGTGATCTGGGCGTCAGCCGCACCGGCAATGATTTCGCCTTGCGCGCCGGGGTGGCCACCAATTGGAACGATGTGGTGACGCTCGAAGCCTCACTGGGCTCGGGCTGGCGTGTCTATGAGGCGGGGTCCCTCGCGGACGCGCAAAGCTGGCTCTATGGTGCCGCCATCGGCTACCGGCCAACGGCGACCACGCAATTGCGCGCCAGCCTTGAAACCCAATTATCGCCGGGCGAGGGGGAAGCGGGGGCCAGCACCAATTACCTTGCCGGGGTTGAGCTGACCCATGCCGCCAATTCATGGCTCGAGTTGCGCGCCGCCGCCGGCATGGAATGGCTGGCGCCCAAGGACGGCACACCGGCCAGCCGGCTCTATACTGCCGGGGCGGGAGCCGATCTGGTCCTGGGCGCCCACACCAGCGCGACGCTCGATTACGAATATGGCCTGCGCGAAGATCCCGGCGCCGCGATCGCCGATCGAGACGAGCATCGCGTGAGCGGCGGGATCAGTCTTCGATACTGATCGGGATATCGCCGGTCAGGGTCTTGAGTTCCTTCATGAACGCATCGGCGATGTCCTCGCGGTCAAGCGCGAAGACCACATTGGCCGTCAGGAACCCGATCTTGGAGCCGCAGTCGAATGAGCGGCCATCATATTTGACGCCGGTAAAGGGCTGCATGTCCATCAGATGCCGCATGGCGTCGGTGATCTGGATTTCTCCGCCCGCGCCGACGGTCTGCTCTGAAAGAAGTGAGAAGATCTCCGGCTGCAGGATGTAGCGGCCCGAGATGATCAGATTGGACGGGGCGTCCTCGGGCTTGGGCTTTTCCACCATCCCGCTGATCGAAAAGCCGGTATCGGGGCCTTCGCCGCGCGCCACCACGCCATAGGAGGACACCTCCTCATGGGGCACTTCCTCGACGGCGATGACGTTGCCGCCGGTTTCCTCATAGGCCTCCATCATCTGCTTGAGGACGCCGCGCTCGGATTTGAAGATCATGTCGGGCAAGAGCAGGGCGAACGGCTCGCGGCCGACGATATCGCGCGCGCACCAGACGGCGTGACCGAGCCCGAGCGGCTCCTGCTGGCGGGTGAAGCTGGTCTGGCCCGCCTTGGGCAGTTCGCGGCGAAGCTGTTCGAGCGCTTCATGTTTGCCACGAACCTCGAGGGTGGATTCGAGTTCGAACTGGCGGTCGAAATGATCCTCGATGACGCCCTTGTTGCGGCCGGTGACGAAGACGAAATGCTCGATGCCTGCCTCGCGGGCCTCATCGACGGCGTACTGGATGACAGGCTTGTCGACGACCGTCAGCATTTCCTTGGGCATGGCCTTGGTGGCGGGAAGAAAACGGGTGCCAAGGCCGGCAACGGGAAAGACGGCAGTACGGACTCTGCGAACCACTGGATACTCCTTGGATGTGCGCGCAATAAGCTAAGACAGTTTCAATGACTTAATGCAAGTTTGGGGTAACGGTTTCATGCCGCTTCCGCTATGTGGGGAGCGACAATTCAACAGGCTTGGACAAAGATCATGGCTATTCTGGTCACGGGCGGAGCCGGATATATCGGTTCCCACATGGTTCTCCATCTCGCTGATGCCGGCGAAGACGTGGTTGTGCTCGACAATCTTACCACTGGCTTTCCCTGGCTGGTCGATCATCGGGTGAAACTGGTGGAGGGCAATGTCGCCGACAATGAGCTGGTCACACGGCTGATCGCCGAGCATGGAATCGAGGCGGTCATCCACTTCGCCGGATCGATCATCGTCCCCGAATCGGTTGAAAATCCGCTCAAATATTACAAAAACAACACCGCCAACACCCGCGATCTGATTGCCGCCTGTGTTGCGGGCGGGGTCAAGCATTTCATCTTCTCCTCCACCGCCGCCGTCTATGGCATGGTGGGGCTCGAACCGGTTTCCGAGGAGGCCGTGCTCTCGCCGGTTTCGCCTTACGGCAAGTCCAAGCTGATGAGCGAGTGGATGCTGGCCGATGTGGCGGCGGCCCACCCCATGACCTATGGTGTGCTGCGCTATTTCAACGTAGCGGGCGCCGATCCGCAAAAACGCTCCGGCCAATCGGCGGCAGGGGCGACCCATCTGATCAAGGTCGCCGTTCAGACCGCGCTCGGCCACCGAGAAAAGATGAACGTTTTCGGGGACGATTATCCCACCCCCGACGGCACCTGCGTGCGCGACTATATTCATGTTTCCGATCTGGTTGCCGCCCACGGAATCCTGCTCGACCATCTGCGCAAGGGCGGCGAGAGCCTGACGGTCAATTGCGGCTATGGGCGCGGCTTTTCGGTCGATGAGGTCGTTTCGACGGTCAAGGCGGTCACCGGCATCGATTTCCCCGTCGAGCACGGCCCTAGGCGTCCCGGCGATCCGGCTTCGATCGTTGCCGGTGCCGACCGTATTCGGGCGCTGGGCTGGCAGCCGCGTTTCGACGATCTCGCGGGGATCGTGGAGATGGCCTATGGTTGGGAAAAATATCTCGATACTCGAAACGACCGTCCTTCCATTCTTTGAGCCCGCCGCTTTCGGCGTCGATCGATTTGGACTAAAAAAGCGGTATGTCGGTTTCCCGTACCATCGTTCGTGCCGTTCTGCTGGTGCTCTTGTCGGCCGGCCTCGTTTCGAGCCTCGCCGCCCAGGAACGCTCGACGAGAACGCTGTTCGAGGTTCTGTTCGGACGCGATGACGAGCCCACGCCGCCACCGGCGGCGACGCAGCCTCAGCCAAGGCCGCAGCCCGCGCCGGCGCCCCAGCCCGCGCGGCAACCGGCTCCCCAGCCGGTGGCGGTGCCCGAGGTGGAGAAATCGGAAAGCGCCCGCAGGATCATGGTCATGGGCGATTCCCTAGGCGTCGATCTGGCGCGCGCGCTCGAACGGCTTTATGCCAACAATCCCGAGATCGCGGTGATCGACAGCGCCGTCGGCTCGTCGGGCTTCGTGCGGGACGATTTCTTCGATTGGAACGAAGCAATCGAGGATGAGATCATTGCTGATAGTTTCGACGTCGCGGTGGTGGCCATCGGCATCAACGACCGGCAGGCGCTCAATGGCGCCGAGGCGTTGAGCGAGGGTTGGCGGAACACCTATCGCGAACGTCTCAATGCGTTCCTGGGCGATCTCGGTGCGGCGGGCAAGCAGATCGTCTGGATCGAACTTCCGCCCATGGAGCAGCCGAGCTATGGCGCGGCGATGGCGCAGATTTCCTCCATCCATAAAGCGGCGGTGAGCGCTGTGGGCGGCGAATGGGTCGAGACCTATGACCGCTATCTGGGGGAGAATGGCGGCTACAGCGCCGACGGGCCTGATCTTAACGGAAATATCGTTGCCATGCGCAAGGGCGACGGCATCCATTTTTCCGCCGCCGGTGCCGACAAGGTCGCCTTTTATATCGACAGGGCCCTTGCCACCGAGGGGAGTCGGGTCAGCCTTTCGGGCAGCACGTCCGAGGTTGCCGATCTGCTTGCGGGGACCGACGCGGCGAGCATGATCCGCCCGCCGTTCCAGGGGCTTGAGCAGATGCGGCTGGTGGAAATGGCCAGCCTGGTTCAGGATCTGGGTGGCGCGGCGCAAAGGGCTGGGGGGCTCGTCGTCGCCCGGACACCCACGGCCGATGCGCGCGGGTTCGCGCTCGAAGACATGCTGGAGGCTCCGGTGGGCCGGGTCGATGCATTCGGGTTGGGGCGAATGGCGGGTGGCGTGGAAAACCCGGCAGGCAGATAAAACCCCGGAGCATCGCTCCGGGGTTCTGTTTTCCCGATTATCGGGGCAGAGTCGTTGTGCCCATCAGGTCCAGATCGATGGCCCGCGCGGCCTGCCGGCCCTCGCGGATGGCCCAGACGACCAGCGACTGGCCGCGCCGCATGTCGCCGGCGGCATAAACCCCATCGACAGTGGTCTTGTAGCTGAAGGTATCAGCGAACAGATTGCCGCGTTTGTCGAGCCTGGCGCCGAGTTGGTCGAGCATGCCGTCATGGATCGGGTGGGCAAAACCGATGGCCATCAGCACCAGATCGGCGGGCAGCAGAAAATCGCTGCCCTCGATGGGCTGACGATCTCGTCCGACGCGGGCGCAGTTGACGCCGATGACATGGCCACGCTCGTCGGCGACGATCTCGACGGTGCCCGCCTGGAATTCGCGATTGGCGCCCTCTGCCTGGGACGAGGACGTGCGCATCTTGACCGCCCAATTGGGCCAGGAGGTCAGCTTATCCTCCTTGACCGGAGGCTGGGGGCGGATGTCGAGCTGGGTGACGGAGATGGCGCCCTGGCGGAAGGCGGTGCCCACGCAGTCCGATGCCGTATCGCCGCCCCCGATCACCACGACGTTCTTGCCGGCGGCAAGGATCGGCTCGTCGGTGACGGGCTCGCCGCCATTGCGGCGGTTCTGCTGCACCAGATAGGGCATGGCGTAATGAACGCCCGCATGCTCGGTGCCTTCGCAACCTGGATGGCGTGGGAACTCCGCGCCGCCGCAGAGCAGCACGGCATCGTGGCCGGCCCGAAGCTCGGAGAGCGGACGGGTGATGCCGATATTCTCCCCGAAATGGAAGATCACACCCTCCGCTTCCATCTGAGCCTGACGGAAGTCGATATGGTGCTTTTCCATCTTGAAGTCGGGGATGCCGTAACGAAGCAATCCACCTGCGTTGGGCTCGCGCTCATAGACGTGGACCTCATGACCGACGCGGGCGAGCTGCTGGGCGGCGGCGAGACCGGCCGGGCCGGCACCGACGATCGCGATCTTCCTGCCGGTCTTTTTGTCGGCGATCTGCGGGCGGACCCAGCCACCGCGAATGGCCTTGTCGGCAATGGCCTGTTCGACGGTTTTGATGGCGACGGGCATGTCCTCGAGGTTCAGCGTGCAGGCTTCCTCGCACGGGGCGGGGCAGATGCGGCCGGTAAACTCGGGGAAATTGTTGGTCGAGTGCAGATTGCGCGCGGCCTCTTCCCAGTCGTCATTGTAAACGAGATCGTTCCAGTCCGGAATCTGGTTATGGACCGGGCAGCCCGTATCGCCGTGGCAATAGGGGATGCCGCAATCCATGCAGCGCGCGGCCTGGTTGCGCACCTCCGGCTCGGTGAGCGGGATGGTGAACTCGTGGTGATGGCGCACGCGGTCTGAGGCTGGCTCGTAACGCTGCTCCTGGCGATCGATTTCAAGAAAGCCCGTAACCTTGCCCATTGGCTTTCTCCTTCCTATTCGGCCGCACTGGGGCGCGAGCGGCCCGTGCGAAGATCTTCCATTTCCTGCATGGCCCGGCGGTATTCGACGGGCATGATCTTGACGAATTTGGGTCGGTATTCCTCCCAACGGTCGAGGATCTGCTTGGCTCGCGTCGAGCCAGTATAGTGCAGGTGATTGGACACGAGCTGGAACAGGCGCTCGTCGTCATGCTTAGTCATGTCGCCGGAAACATCGACGCGGCCATGCCATTCGAGGTCGCCACCATGGTGGTGGATCTTGCGCATCAGCTCTTCTTCCTCGGCCACCGGCTCGAGATCGACCATGGCGAGGTTACAGCGCGAGCGGAACGTCTCGTCCTCATCGAGGACATAGGCGACGCCGCCCGACATGCCCGCCGCGAAATTGCGTCCGGTCTTGCCGATGACGACGACGACACCGCCGGTCATGTATTCGCAGCCATGGTCGCCGGTGCCCTCGACAACGGCGACGGCGCCCGAATTGCGGACGGCGAAACGCTCGCCGGCCACGCCCCGGAAATAGCACTCGCCCTCGACGGCACCGTAGAGCACAGTGTTGCCGACGATCATCGATTCCTCGGGCACGATCCGGGCCTTTTCGGATGGACGGATGACGATGCGGCCGCCAGAAAGGCCCTTGCCCACATAGTCATTGCCGTCTCCGATCAAATCGAAGCTGATGCCGCGGGCCAGGAAGGCCCCGAAGCTCTGGCCGGCGGTGCCCCGGAAGGTCACCGAAACGGTGTCCTCGGCAAGCCCCTTATGACCGTGGATCTTGGCGACTTCGCCCGAGAGCATGGCCCCGGCGGAGCGGTTGAGCGAACGGATCGGCATTTCGAACTGGGTCGGCGTGCGCGTATCGATGGCCTCGCGGGCCTTTTCGATCAGCGTACGGTCGAGCACCGCTTCGAGGTGATGGTTCTGGAATTCGGTGTGATGGATCGAATCCCCGCCGATCGGCTCGGGCTTGTGGAAGAGTCTCGAGAAATCGAGCCCCTTGGCCTTCCAGTGATCGTCGAGCCGGGTCTGATCGAGCAGGTCCGAGCGCCCGATGATCTCGTCGATCGTGCGCGCGCCGATCTCCGCCAGAAGCTGTCTCAATTCCTCGGCCACGAAGAAGAAATAATTGATGACATGCTCGGGCGTGCCCTTGAAGCGCTTGCGCAGGACGGGGTCCTGCGTCGCGATGCCCACCGGGCAGGTGTTGAGATGGCATTTGCGCATCATGATGCAGCCGGCCGCGATCAACGGTGCGGTGGCAAAGCCGTATTCGTCGGCGCCCAGCAGCGCGCCGATCAAAACGTCTCTACCGGTGCGGAAGCCACCATCGACCTGCAGCGCCACGCGCGAGCGCAGGCGGTTGAGGACGAGGGTCTGGTGGGTTTCGGCAAGGCCGATTTCCCACGGTCCGCCGGCATGCTTGAGGGAGGTCAACGGAGCCGCGCCGGTGCCCCCGTCATAGCCGGAAATGGTGATGTGGTCGGCACGCGCCTTGGCGACGCCAGCGGCAACGGTGCCGACGCCGACTTCGGAGACGAGCTTAACCGAAACATCGGCCTCGGGATTGACGTTCTTGAGATCGTAGATCAGCTGAGCCAGATCTTCGATCGAATAGATGTCGTGGTGCGGCGGGGGCGAGATGAGGCCCACGCCGGGGGTCGAATGGCGCGTCTTGGCGACGACCCAGTCGACCTTGTGGCCGGGCAACTGCCCGCCTTCGCCGGGCTTGGCGCCCTGGGCGACCTTGATCTGGAGCATATCGGCGTTGACCAGATATTCGGTCGTGACGCCGAAGCGGCCCGAGGCGATCTGCTTGATGGCCGAGCGTTGCGGGTTCATCGACCCATCGGGCAGCGGCTTGAAGCGCTCGGGGTCCTCGCCGCCTTCGCCGGTGTTGGACTTGCCGCCGATGCGGTTCATGGCCATGGCGAGGGTGGTGTGCGCCTCTCGCGAGATCGATCCAAAGCTCATCGCGCCGGTCGAAAAGCGCCGGACGATGGCCTCTGCCGATTCCACTTCCGAAATATCGACCGAAGCGCCGAGCGGCTTGATGGTGAAGAGCGAACGGATCGAAAGCCGCTGCGCATTTTCGCCATTGGCCGCGCGGGCGAAGGCGTTGTAACGCTCCTGCGCCGTTTCCGGCGTCTCGTCCTTCAAGCGCACTGCGTGCTGGAGGTCGGCGATGGTGTTGGGACCCCAGGCATGGGCTTCGCCCCGGATGCGGTAGGCGTATTCGCCGCCCACTTCGAGCGATTTGCGCAGCACGGCGTCGTCGGAAAAAGCCAGCGTGTGCCGGCGCAGGGTTTCCTCGGCGACCTCGGGAAGGCCGACGCCCTCGATGGTCGTCGCGGTACCAAAGAAGAAGCGCTTGATGAACTGGGTCGAAAGCCCGACGGCGTCGAAAATCTGCGCGCCGCAATAGGACTGGTAGGTCGATATGCCCATCTTGGACATGATCTTGAGCAGTCCCTTACCCACCGATTTGATGTAGCGGTAGATGACTTCGTTTGAATCCACTTCGGAGGGGAATTCCTCCTCATTGTGGAGCGCTGCGAGGGCTTCGAAGGCGAGGTAGGGGTTGATGGCCTCGGCGCCATAGCCGGCCAGTACCGCGAAATGATGGACTTCGCGGGCCTCGCCGGTTTCCACCACCAGACCCGAAGAGGTGCGAAGCCCCTTGCGGATCAGGTGATGGTGCACGGCCGCCGTTGCCAGCAGCGCGGGGATCGCGATGCGGTTGGCCGAAACCAGGCGGTCCGACAAGATGATGATGTTGTAGCCGTTGGTGACGGCCTGCTCGGCGCGTTCGCAGAGCGCATCGAGAGCCGCTTCCATGCCGGCAGTGCCCTTGGCGGCATCATAGGTGATGTCGAGGGTTGCCGTATGGAACTGGTTGTCGGCCATGTCTCCGAGCGCGCGGATCTTTTCGAGATCCTCATTGGTGAGGATCGGCTGGCGCACTTCGAGGCGTTTGACGGTCGACAGGCCCTCGAGATCGAACAGATTGGGGCGCGGGCCGATGAACGACACAAGGCTCATCACCGATTCCTCGCGGATCGGATCGATGGGCGGGTTGGTGACCTGCGCGAAGTTCTGCTTGAAATAGGTATAGAGCAGCTTGGGTTTGTCCGAGAGCGCCGACAGCGGGGTATCGGTGCCCATCGAGCCGACGGCTTCCTGACCGGTGGTGGCCATGGGCTCCATCAGGAGCTTGACGTCTTCCTGGGTGTAGCCGAAGGCTTGCAGGCGGTCGAGAAGGCTTTCGGTGGTGGCCGGCGCCTTGGGCTCGGTCTCGGGCAGATCCTCGAGCACGATCTGGGTCTTGGCGAGCCAGGTCGCATAGGGGTTCTTGGCGGCGAGGGCCTTCTTGATCTCATCGTCGGAAACGATGCGGCCTTCCTCGAGATCCATGAACAGCATCTTGCCCGGCTGCAGGCGCCAGCGTTCGAGCACGTCCTCTTCGGGAATGTCGAGAACGCCGGATTCCGAGGCGAGAACGACGTGCCCTTCCTTCGTCACCAGATAGCGGGCCGGACGCAGGCCGTTGCGGTCGAGGGTGGCGACGACATAGCGGCCATCCGACATGGACATGGCGGCGGGGCCGTCCCAGGGCTCCATCAGGGCGGCGTGGTATTCGTAGAACGCGCGGCGTTCCTCATCCATCAGCGTATTGCCGGCCCAGGCTTCGGGCACCAGCATCATGGCCGCGTGGGGCAGGGAGTAGCCCCCGCGCACAAGAAATTCGAGCGCGTTGTCGAAGCATGCCGTATCGGACTGGCCCTCATAGGAGATGGGCCAGAGCTTGGAAATCTCGTCGCCGAACTTGTCGGAAGCGACCGATGCCTGACGCGCCGCCATCCAGTTGACGTTGCCGCGAATGGTGTTGATTTCACCATTGTGGATAGTCATCCGGTAGGGGTGAGCCAGCTTCCATGAAGGGAAGGTGTTGGTGGAAAACCGCTGGTGGACCAGCGCGATGGCGCTTTCGAAATCGGCGTCGTGCAGGTCGGGATAGAACTTGCCGAGCTGGTCGGCCAGGAACATCCCCTTATAGACGATGGTGCGGGCTGACATCGAAACGATGTAGAAGCCGTTGTCGCCCTGCACCTCGGGAATTTCGCCGTAAACGGTGTTGGAGATCACCTTGCGCACGATTAGCAGCTTGCGCTCGAAGGCATCGATATCATCGATCGTTTCGGGGCGTGCGACGAACATCTGCTCGATGATCGGCTGGGTGGCGATAACCCCTTCGGAAAGCGCGGAATTGTCGAACGGAACGATGCGGTTGCCGAGCACCGTCAGCCCTTCGGCCTCGATGGTCTTGCGCACCAGTTCCGCGCACCGATCGCGCAGCCCGTCATTGGGGTAAAAGATCATGACCGGCGCGTAGTGGCCGCGTTCCGGCAAATCGAAATCGGTTGTTTTCTGAAAGAATGCGTGCGGGACCTGAACCAGTATCCCCGCGCCGTCGCCCATCAGGGGGTCGGCGCCGACCGCACCGCGGTGTTCGAGGTTCTCGAGGATCTCAAGACCCTTCTCGACCACTTCATGGCTGGATTTATTCTTGATGTTGGCGATCATGCCGATGCCGCAGGCATCGTGCTCATTGGCCGGATCGTAGAGCCCTTCTCCGGGGCGGGTGCGTTTGATGTCGGTGGAACCGGAAATCTGCGCAGCCGCCCCCAGATGACTAAAGTCCATTTGGTCCATATAAAGTCCTCGCCAAAGTTAACGGAACGTTGCTCTCGCGCCGTCCGTGCAGGTCGCTCGTTCGGGTCGTACAAGGATCAATGTACGGCTCGGGTGAGCGGTCCGGTTCTGTGTATGGAGCGGCACTGCATCCAAATGGCCGCTCAAAAACCCGATCGGGTTCCGCCACGCCGCTTCGCCACATCAATGGGCGGGCCGGGGCTGGCGACGCAGTTCGGGCCGGGAGACGGTCGATCCTGCGATTTTCTGTCCAGACCGCTTCGGAACCGAAGCGTCCATGGGACTTCCTAGCACAGTCTGTGCCGGATTGCCGTTCTTTTGTCAATTATGGACAGGAGTGCTGCCCTAATTTGGGGCGCGACATTGGCAGATTTTTTGCGCCGCGACAAGGGCGGGTCAGCCATTTTAGGACAATGAACCTAAAAAGCAAAAGGGCGCGTCGGATCGACGCGCCCTGCAAATTCCCGATGAACCATAGGCTCTATTCGAGGTGGGATTTGATGAACCACAAATTCTTGTCGAGATCGCGGGAAAAGGCGGTGAGGATGTCGGCCGCGTCGGCGTCTCCCGCTTCGTCGGTCGCGTCGATATCCTGGCGGACCTGATTGGCGAGCGCTGCATAGCGCTTGGCCAGTTCGGTCAGGTGATCCTTGGTCTTGCGGATATCGGTGGGATATTCGGCCAGCTTGGTCTTTTTGGCCACCACCTGCGAGGTGCCCAGCGCAATGCCGTCAAGCTGGGCAACGCGCTCGGCAATGGTATCTACGTGATCATCGAGCTGGGCGCGCATGGGGTCGAGCATTTCGTGCACGGCGATGAAATCGGCGCCCTTTAAGTTCCAATGGGCCTGCTTGGTGATGAGTGCCAGATCGATGGCGTCGGCGAGGCGAGCGTTGAGGATATCGATCACCGCCTTGCGGGCGTTGTCGTCCTTACCCAGGGAAATCGAAGGAAGAGCCATTTGAAAAATCCTTTGCTTTCAAAACAAGCCAGCGACCATTCAACACATATCGTCGCGGGCGGTTCCCAACAAGACAACGGGCGCAGCCCTTGCGGGCCGCGCCTTGTTTTGAACGGGAGATCGATCAGTTGACCGTCTTGTCCTCGATGGTCTGGGTGCCGTTGCCCTTGATTTCGATCTGGCGCGGACGTTTGGATTCGGGGATCTCGCGCTTGAGGTCGATGTGGAGCAGGCCGTTTTCGAGCGAAGCGCCCGAAACCTCTACATGCTCGGCAAGCTGGAAGCGCAGCTCGAAGGCGCGCTCGGCGATGCCGCGATGGAGGAATTCGCGTTTTTCGCTGCCGTTGGCGGTGCGGGAACCCTTGACCTGGAGGCTGTTCTCCTTGGTCTCGATGGCGATATCGCCGGACGAAAAGCCCGCAACGGCAATCGAGACGCGATAGGTGTCGTCACCGGTGCGTTCGATATTGTAGGGCGGGTAGGTCTTGGCGTCCTCGCCGACGAGGGTGTCGAGACGCGAAAACAGGCGGTCGAAACCGACAGTGGAGCGGTAGAAGGGGGAAAAATCGAGACGTTGCATTTTCTGTGTTCTCCTAGACAAAGCAAGAATCACGTTCTCTGCTGCCGGCGAATTGCTCCCATCTTTGGCAAGCGAAAGGGCCGGCGGCGTCCCCGGGTCATCCGGCGGACAAGATTGAGATAGGTGCCCGCATTTTCCGGTTCAAGGGGCGGGCCGGAAACCGGTTTTGGCGCGGCTGAACCGAATATGAATATGACGCTCGGGCAGCGTTCAGGCGCCCGGGGTTAGAACGGGGCATGTGATCTCGACACGGGATCATGCCAGGGCGCAGGCGCCGTTCACCGCCCCCCGCAACGGCGTCTGCGACCCATTCCCCCTTCCGTTCTGGCCTCGTTTACCTCGACTGGCTATCCTTGCGCCTTCTCAAGGAGACTTGCCCGGTGAACATGGCCCAGACGCCCGCCGAACCCAGCCTGGTTCATCTGCCATCCAGCCCGATCCCCCATGGTGCCCGCGTCGGCTATTTCACGACCAGCGACGGGGTGCGCCTGCGCTATGCCCTTTTCCCTCGGCTGGGCGAGGTGGCACGGGGGACCATCGTGCTGGTGCAGGGGCGGACGGAGTTCATCGAAAAATATTTCGAAACGATCGCAGATTTCCAGAAGCGCGGCTTTGCCGTCGCGACCTTCGATCTGCGCGGGCAGGGCGGTTCGGACCGGCTTCTGGCCAATCCGCGGCTGGGTTATGTTGAAAATTTCGACGACTACTGGACCGATCTGCGCGATTTCCATTCGGGGATCGTGCTGCCCGACTGCCCGCCGCCTTTCTATCTCGTGGGCCATTCCACCGGGGGGCTGGTGGGCCTGCTCGCGGCGTGCCGCGACAGGCTGATGTTCGACCGGGTGTTTCTTTCTTCCCCCATGCTCGGCCTTCCCGGGTTGCCGCTTTCGCTCAAATGGTCTTCGCGTCTGGTCAATGCTCTACGGTTTTTGGGGCTTTCGGCCTTGCCGATCGGGCGGCGGGAAGACAGGGCGCAAAGCGGGGGCCGCTTCGAGGGCAATCCGCTGACTTCCGATAGGGCGCGCTACATGCGCAGTGTCGAGATTCTTGCGGCGCGGCCCGAACTTTTCGTGGGCTTTCCGACGCTGGGATGGATCGGCTCTTCGCTCGCCGCCATGCGTCGGGCCAATGATGACAGCTTTCCGCTCGACCTCAAGATTCCGGTCTTTATCTGCGCGGCGGCGCTCGACAATGTGGTCGAAACGCGGGCCAGCGAGGCGTTGGGGTTGAGGCTGCGCGCCGGGCACCACGTCGTGATCCCCGGGGCGCGGCATGAACTGTTCATGGAAGCCGATCCGATCCGCGCGCAGCTCTTTGCCGCGTTCGACGCGTTCGTGACCGATCAGTCCTGGTAATTCTCAGTCCAGCATCGCTTCGCGCAGGACGCGCATGGCCTCGTCATGGAGCTGGGGGGTTGCGGCGGCTATGCAGGTCCCGCCTTTTTCGGCCCGTCCGCCATCCCAAGTCGTTGCGATGCCGCCCGCCGCCTCGATGATCGGGATCAGCGGAGCGATATCGACATCCTTGAGCCCGGCTTCGACGACGAGATCGATATGTCCGGCGGCAAGCAGCATATAGGCGTAGCAATCGAGCCCATAGCGCACCTGCAAGGCGCGCGAGCTCACCGCCGTCCAGGCCGCCAGATGCGGACCTTTGAACATGTCGGGCGTCGTGGTGCTGGCCCGCGCCTGGGAAAGGCGCGTTCTGTCGCTCACCGAGGCAGGAAAGGTTTCCTCGTGTCGCGAATGGCGCAGTTTGCCGCCTACGGCCAGCCAGCGCTCGCCGGTGAAGGGCTGCTCCATCAGCCCGGCAATGGACCGACCTTGGTGGGTGAGGCCGATCAGGGTGCCCCAGACCGGAATGCCGGAGATAAACGCCCGGGTGCCATCGATGGGGTCGATGATCCAGTTGTATGGCGTTGCGGTTGCCTTGGCGTCCCATTCCTCGCCGATAATGCCGTGATCGGGGAAACGGGTCGCGATGATTTCGCGAATGGCCATTTCAGCTTCTCGGTCCGCTTCGGTTACCGGATCGAACCCTTCGGCAAGCTTGTTATCCACAACAAGTTGGGTGCGGAAGCGGCTCAGGGTCACCGGGCGGGCAGCCTGGGCGCAGGCGAGAAGTGTTTCGACGATGGCTGCCTCGTCGAGCGCGCCGGGTGACGAAATTGTCATTTTGAACCAAATCGTTGCAGGGAAGGAAACAATCGTCGGCCGACAGCGGCCGGAATCGCGTTGGTAAATAATGGGTTTACAGAAGTGATTCCTTTTTGCAACAGCGTGTGCCGATTGCGCGGTCGAGGCATGAGGCAGGCTTGCGTTCGGGCGAAAAAAGGTTCAAGCACGATATTGCATGATGGATTGGTGACTCTTTTCGGCTCCGCCGTTCCGGGTCGCCAATGTTTCCTCCCTTGACTGGGGCCGCCTAGAGCGGCCCACTCTTTTTCCCTCATTGGAAATGATTATTCCGCTGCAAGCTGCGTGCGTGCCAGCGCGACTGCGTCGAAGCGCACGAGCGCGGCGAGCAGGGTTTCCGCCAATTGCTGCATGAGGGGAAAGCCCTGGTGCTTGGCGAGCGTCAGCTCGTGCATATAGAGGTGGCGCGAGAATTCGATCTGCAGCGCATGAATGCCATATTGCGGCCGGCCATAGGTGCGGGTCGTGTGGCCGCCCGCATAGGGGCGGTTGCGGGCCACCTTGAGCCCGGCGGCGGCAAAGACCATTTCCACGGTATCGACGAGGACGGGCGCGCAGGTCGTGCCGTAGCGGTCTCCGAGCACGACATCGGGGGCCGAGCGGTCGCCGCCCCGGTTGAGGCGCGGCATGGAATGACAGTCGATCAGCACCGCGACGCCGAAGGTGGCGAGTGTTTCGCTCAGAAGCGTCTGTAAGGTCTTGTGGTAAGGCTTGTAAATACCCTCGACGCGCATCAGCGCGTCTTCGAGCGTCAGCGGCTCGCGGTAGATTGGGCGGTTTTCAGAAACAATGCGGGCGATGGTGCCCAGCCCCGCCGCGATGCGAGGCGAGGTCGTGTTGAAGTGATCAGGCAAGCGTTCGCGAAACATGCGCGGGTCGAGCTCATAGGGCTCGCGGTTGACGTCGAGATAGGCACGCGGAAAATTGGCGCGCAGCATGGGCAGGCCCATATGAGGCGCCCGCGTGAAAATCTCGTCGACATAGGCGTCTTCGGAATGCCGGATGGTGGTTTCGTTGAGCCGGGAGAGCTTGAGGAAGCGCTGGGGATAGTCGCGGCCCGAATGCGGCGAATTGACCACGATGGGAGCGAGCTGACGGCGTGGGCGGATGGTTTCGAATGCAGGTCTGTCGGAATAGTCTGATTGCACGAATAACCCCGAGCCGCGCTGACGATATGTCGGATCAATTTCGCCAGTTTGCACCGCCCGCGCACGCTTGTCCACAAAAGTGGCCGCTTGCGACGCGATTGTGACTGTTGCGTGGGGCATCGGTTTCGTAAAACATGCGAATCACGCTGGAAACGGCGGAGAAAATTGAATGCAGGACGACGCTGAAGGGCAATCATGAACCGGATTTTGCTGGCTGAAGACGATGCTGACATGCGCCGGTTTCTCACCCGCGCGCTCAAGAATGCCGGCTATGACGTCGTCGCTTTCGACAATGGAAAGTCAGCCTATGAACGGCTGCGCGAGGAGCCGTTCACGCTTCTGCTTTCCGATATCGTCATGCCGGAAATGGACGGGATCGAACTGGCGCGCCGCGCCACCGAACTCGATCCGGACCTGAAAGTGATGTTCATCACCGGCTTTGCGGCCGTGGCGCTCAATCCCGACAGCGAGGCCCCCAAGGGTGCATCGGTACTTTCCAAGCCCTTCCACCTGCGCGATCTGGTGGGCGAAGTCGAGCGCTTGCTGGCGGCCTGAGCGCCTGATTTCGGGCGTTCCCGAAAGGGCGTCACAAAACGGCAAAAACCTGTTGACCCCGACCGCCGTTTCGTGGTGTATCCGCCCCATCGCTCCGCCGCTGGCGGAACGGTAACGAGAGTATGGGCGTATAGCTCAGCGGGAGAGCACTACGTTGACATCGTAGGGGTCACTGGTTCAATCCCAGTTACGCCCACCATCCTCTCACCCCGTTCCGTCGGGGCGCCCCCAAGGGGCTTTTCTGCCGGCACCGACCCATCGGGACGGATATGTCGAGCGGGTGTGTAGCTCAGCGGGAGAGCACTGCCTTCACACGGCAGGGGTCACAGGTTCAATCCCTGTCACACCCACCATTTATCTTATTGATTCCGAACGATATTTTGAATTGATTCTGCTCTAGTCCAGAAACCGATGATTATCGGTTGCTGCGAAGATTGGTTATGGCCCGCAATGAGCGTTTACCGCTACGCCACCACTTCGGCCGCTGTGTCGGCACTCTTAACGGCCCGGTGGTCGTCTTCGACCAACCCGCGTTTCCAGTAGCTGGAAATGTAGAGGCGGTCCGGGCCGAGCGCGCGTTCTTCTCGCAGGTATTTGCGGAGATTGCGCATAGCGTCAAACTCGGTTGCCACCCAAGCGTATGTCAGATCGGCAGGCCAATCCAGATTGCGGATTGAATCGGCAAGCAATCTGTCGTTGCTGCCGGGGGTGGGATTGACCAGCCAATGGGTCCTGACGTTATCCGACGCCGTGAGGTTTTGGATGTCCCCTTCAGCCTGGATTTCAAGAAAGGCGTCGCATTGTGCGTCAGGTCCCAAGGCTTCCAGGTTGACCGAAATCGCCGGTAACGCCGTCATGTCGCCGGCTACGATGTAGCGACCATTTCCTGCCGGCAAAGGTTTGACCGGGCCAGGGCCGCCGACCTCCAATCGGTCGCCACTCTTTGCCGCGAGTGCCCAGGCCGTGGCGAGGCCGGCGTGCCCGCTGGAGCCATGGAGCGCAAAATCGACGTCGATGAAGTCTGCGCCCTGGTTCCTGATGGTATATGTCCGCGTTGCCGTGTCTTCGCCGACCGGAATACGCAATTTGAGGTAGCCGCCAGCGAACTCAGGGGGGAAATTGGTGACGTCGTCCCCGCCAAATCGCACGCGAAACATGTTGGGCGTGACAAAGCCTGTTTCGCGAACCTCAAAAACGCGCAGTTGGCGGACCATCGACAGTCTCCTTTTCGTTTCGCCCCGATTTGGGCCTGTTTATGCGTCGAAAGCATTCCAACATATGGTGGCTGGCTAGCGAAATGCCATCCTAGGACTGACCCAACTCCACCGATCGATTTGCGGCGCGCGAAAAGCCCATAAGAGAAATAGCCAGTTCCATTGGCTCATTGGTGCCGGCGGCGACCCCGGATAGCGTCATTTCGGTTCCGGCGCGCAGGCGGCTGGCCTGGCTTGCGTCGAACACGACGGGCACAAGGCAGCCTGTTGCAATGCAGGCGAGGAACGGTTGGCGATCGCCAAGATCGTTCCCATCAACCGCGATCTGAATTCCATTGGCCAGTTGCATACCGAATGGCAGGAGCAGCATGCCTTCGATGCGGTCGATTGCCGGCGTTGCCAGCTCGACGGACACAACCGGGCGACCGGTGCCGCTGTCGGCCAGGGTTTGAGCCAGAATGCATAGCTTTTCGGCATCTTGCGTGCGGCAGGACACTGTCCAATCGCCATGCTCTTCGATCAACGACTGAGCGCCGCCGGGCAATCCGGCTGGCTGCTGGGCGGTTGCGGGGGATAGAGCGAGACCGAGCGCTGCAAAG
Source organism: Pelagibacterium mangrovi (assembly GCF_036662815.1). Classification (NCBI taxonomy): domain Bacteria; kingdom Pseudomonadati; phylum Pseudomonadota; class Alphaproteobacteria; order Hyphomicrobiales; family Devosiaceae; genus Pelagibacterium; species Pelagibacterium mangrovi. The sequence continues at coordinate 332,319 of NZ_JBAFXA010000001.1, forward strand.
ACAACGAAGATGCGGTTAGTCATTGGAGGAAGCCTTTGGTGTGTTGGAGGCGGCGGGCGCAAATGGAGGAAGCCGGAAGACAGCGTCTGCGATCGGTGGTGTCATCGGCGAAAACCGCTCGGCGTCAGAGGGCAGCAAAACTGCCGTGTCGGTTATGCCGAGATGAGCAAGCTGAAACGGTGTGCCGTGGCCATATTCCATATGTCCACGGCCTATGATGCCGATGACAAGTCCGGCTTTACCCGCCTCGAGCGCCTTGGCGATGTTGCATGCGAAAGCACGGTCCCAGGTCTGTTGGGAGCGTACGAAGCGATCGAAGGCCGGATCGTCGGCCGAGACTGCGCCCGAACCCCTGCCGACGGTTCCGCCGCGCGTTAATTCGAAGAGGTGCTGCCGGTGAGCGGTACTGGCTGGAACGGCTGGCGTCAGGCCGTCCCGCTCATCCTCGGGGATCGCATCCCAGCCCTCCTTGCCGACTCGGGTGACCAGCGGTCGCTCGCAATTGAGGGCCAGCATGGGGAGACCGAATTCGCGGCAGAAATCGAACAGCGGCATGTAGAGGGCCGGATCGAAACGCCAGACCGTTTCCCACTCGGCTTGCGCCAAGAAATCGACGGTGCTCAGGTTTCCGGCCACCCAGCGGTCGAGCACCGGTTGCACGCGGCGGGGAAACATCTCGAAGCCCACGGCAATGTCGGCGCGGTATGTCAGAAGGCTTGCGCAGACGGCAAGCTGCCAGCGATGGATGTCGTAGCGATCATGGGTTTCGCCCAGCAGGACGGCGCGATTTCGGGCGACCCTTGCGATCAGTTCGTGGTGGGCGAGGGTCTCTCCGCTGATCCCATCGCGCCATGTGCCGACAATATGGGCGGAGGTCATGGGCGGGGTGTGTCTTCTGTCTGCGCGGAGATGACAAGGCCAATCGGCATCTGATCCTCGCCGAGAGCGGCGAGCGTCGAGCCATTTTCGCCTTCCTGCCAGCGGGAAACTGCGCCACAGCGCAGATGAAGATGGAAATCGGGACGCGTAACGTTGATGAAACCCATCGCCGGGTTGACCCGCTCGACAATACCGGCCCAGCGCTGCTCGAAACCTTTCCGGCGAAAGCTGATGGAGACAGGCTCGCCGTCTTCCAGTGCCCTGGAAAGGGGCTTTGCTCCCACGTCCTCAAGGCTGGCTTCCTGGCGTTCACCGCGAGGCTGCCGGGGTTGCTCAGGCAGGGCCTCTCCCGAGCCGAATTGGGCAAGGGCCGCATCGAAGGGCTCGAGCCCGCCAAATCCCACAACGGAGAAAAGGACCTCTTCGCCGCCCAGAAAGTCGATGCGGGGATAGGCCTGGTCGCCCATGATGCTGGTGCGGTCGACGATGATGTCGGTGATCGCCCGGGGATCGATCCGGCTGTCATGCTCGGCGCCTGAGCAGACAAGCCAACCAGCATCGGCCGAAACGGATTCGATGACGCCGATACGTTCATGCGTCGCGCCGCCGTTTTTGGCGGTAATCATCAGCCGCCCGATGGCAGGGAGCGTGTAAATAACGGAGGCGGGTGAAACCGATAGACGTTCGCGGCGGTTGGTGGTCATGCGGGAACGAGGTCCTTGTGAGGGGTGGAGGAAGTCGATTGCGAAGGGATGTCGAGGTCGATCACGCGAACCTCGTCGAGCCCTTTGGGTTGCCGATGGGCAATGATGACGAAAGTGGTTTGCGGCAATTCACGACGCAGCATCGCGAAAAGATCTGTTTCAGCCCTAGTGTCCAGAGCCGAAGTCGGCTCGTCGAGCAGGGCCCATTGGGGCCGCTGCAGCAGCAGGCGCGCCAATGCGAGCCTTTGCTGTTCGCCGCCAGACAGCCCGTGGTCCGATTGCGTGGACTTCGCATCAGCGATTTGCGTGAGACCCACCTTTGCCAGGGCAGCGTCGAGGTCTTGTGGTTCGAAGTCCTCGATCGATCGGGGGTAGGAGAGAGCATCCCGGACGCTGCCGGTGGGGAAATAGGGGCGCTGCGGTAGAAAGAGGGTCGATGCCTCTGGCGAAAGCACCGATCCCGAGCCATACGGCCAGACGCCGGCCAAGGTCTTGAGCAAGGTCGTCTTGCCAAGACCCGAAGTGCCACGAAGCCAGATGGTTTCGCCCGGCGCGATATCGAGATCGGAAACCTTCAGCATCTGTTGGCCGTCCGGCGTCGAGAGCGTCAGGCCGTTTGAAGAAAGCCCTGAATTGGGCGAGCGATCGTGTTCGATAGCGCCGGCATTTCCGCCGGCTTTCTTGGCGGCGTCGAGAAAATTATCGAGACGCGAGGAGGCCGCGACCAGATCGGCAAGACTCCGGTAGGAGAAGATGAACCATGCAAGGCTGGTGACGACGCTGGAAAACGCGGTGCTGAGTTGCATGAGTCCGCCAAAGGCAACGTGTCTGGCGAGATAGCCGGGCAGGGCCACGAACAGGGGAATGCGGAGCACCGAATGGTTGAATGGGTAGGTGAAGCAGCCAAGGATCAGTTCGCGGTTCACCAGTTGGCGCCAATTGGAGATGATGGCGCCGAAACGATTGTCGAAGATGCCGCGTTCGGCGCGTTCACCGCGTAATAGGGCGACCTCGTCGGTGTTGGAGCGCAGCCGGGCGAGGGCAAAGCGGAAGTCCGCTTCGCGCCGCTGCTGTTCGACAAGCAGACCCTTGAGTGGATAGCCCAACACATGGGTGAGCAGGCTCGAGAGCGCGACATAAAGGAACGCGGCCCAAATCATATAGTGCGGGATTTCGATATCGATCCCGATGGGAGCGAGCGAAAGCGGGAAGCTGGCCAACCCCCAGAGGAGAACGAGATACGAAAACAGCCCCACGATCCGCCCAATGAGGTCGAGCGCTTCGCCCAACAGCCCGGTGAGAAACAGCCGACAATCTTCCGCGATGCGCTGATCGGGGTTGTCGAGCAATTGCCGGTCGGGATCAGTCTCCGAGCCATGGGCCAGGGTCCAGTAAGCGCGATTGGCCAGCCAGATATCGAGAGCGCCATCGGTCAACGTGCGGCGCCAGAGCATTTCAAGCTGCTTGCGGACCCATTGCGCCGAAAGGTGGCGGATGGAGTTGAGCGCGACGATGATGCCGAAGACACCAACTTGCCAAACCGCTTCGGCCCCATCCATGGCTTCCAGCGCACCGTAGAACGCGCCCGTCCATTCCACGATGCGGATCGTTGCGTAGATTCCGCCCAGATCGAGGGCGACGACGACCGCAAAAAGGAAAATGCCGAACTTGCCGCCCTGTCCGGAAAGGCAAAGCTGCATAAGGCGCCAGAACTGGCCAAATATACGAGCCATTTCGATGTCCCCGTTTTCAAGGGGAGGGCGCCGGAGCGCCCTCCGCCATCGCCTTAGAAGCGGACCGTGGCGCCGACCTTGAAGGTGCGGCCCGGGCCGGTCTGCAGTTCGACGGGATTGACCCCCTGCACCGACGAGGGCGCGGTGTTGGCGTAGCCGGTCAGCGTGTTGGGGTAGTATTTGGTATCGAAAATGTTCTCGATGCCGAAGTTGAACTCCAAATTCTCGCTGGGCTGCCAGGTCACGTAACCGTCGAGCAGCGCGTAGCCATCGGGCAGGAAGGCATCGGGATCGGAACGCTCGCTCGGGCCGGCGGCTAAGGTGCCCAGAAGCTCGAAATCGAGGCCATATTCGGGCATTTCATAGCGCACGCCGAGCACTGCGGTGAGCGGAACGGCTCCATCGAACGGCGTCGTGTCGGCGCCCGAGTTCACCTGTTGCGTGCCATGCTGCCAGGTAACGTTGGCAGAGGCAAAGATGTTGTCATAAACCTCGTATTCGCCACCGAACTCGATACCGAAAATTTCGACCGATTCCACGTTGTCCGAATAATAGATGCTCGGTTCGCCATCCGGGGTGAGCGGAGCGCCGGGGTAGGGCTGAAGGCCGCGGATGAAATCGCTGTAGTCGGCATAGAAACCGGAGACCGAGAACCAGCCGCGGTCGAATTCTCCGCGCAGGCCGATCTCGTAGTTCTGGACCGATTCCGGCCGGAGATCTGGGTTCGGCACGATGTCCACGAACCCCGTGTTTCCAATGCCGGTGCTCGACTGGAAGAGCTGCTGCGCGCTGGGCATCTTGAAGCCTTCGCCATAAGCGGCATAGACCGAGAACTCGTCGGTAAGCTGGTATTGAAGCGAAAGCTTCTTGATGAGTTCGGTGCTGCTGATCGCTTCAGGCGTATAGCCGGGAAGGCTCAGGTAGTCCGGATCCGGATCGATGTAATAATTGGCGATCCGCAGGCCTGGCGTGATGGTCAAGCGGTCGTCCAGCGCCGTGATTTCATCCTGAATAAAGAAGTCGGCTCTCGTCGTCTCGACCTTGGGGAAGGAGAAGCCCTGGTTTTCGGCGATCACCGTCTCACCGGTATCGGAGCGCCAGGTCTCGTTGCGTCCCTCGTAGTTGCTGGGCGTGAAATCGCCATCGAAACCATAGGTCAACGTGTGCGAGGTCGCGCCCAGATCGAACGAGGAAACGAGTTGCAAATCGCCTTCGAGGAACGTCTCGCTATACTCGCGAAGCTGGAAGCGGGTTTCCGAGCGCGTCGGGTAGGTGCGGTATTGGGTGCTTTCCATAACCCGGCTTTGGGGGGAATAGCTCACCTGCCATTCGACGCTGTCGAGCCAGCCGGCATTGACCTGCCAATCGTGTTCGAGAGCGATCCGATACCGTTCCATATCGAGCGAACGCGGATAATCGTCGCTGCTATAGCCGAACATCGCCGCGCTCGAATCCCAGATCTGCTCGATCGTGGAATTGCGGTCGAAGAACTCGCCCGTCAGGGTGAACTGGTGATCGGCATTGGGCGTGATCACCGCCTTGACCAGGGCGTTGTAGGCGCTGGTGTCGGTGGGGAAGAGCTGGTCGCAGCGGAAATAATCGGGACGCGGACAGTCCCACGGGCCGCCATCGGGATCGGCATTGGCGAGGCGCGGCTCGCTGGCCGACAGATGCCCGAAGCTGCCCAGCACCTGGATGGCACCGAAATCATAGGCGCCGGTGACCTGCTTGCGCCAGGAATTGTCGAAGCTGTCGAAGGCGGTCCGGATTTCGAGCGCCCAGTTCTTGTCGCCGCCATCGAGCAGATCGGCCGGGCTGCGCGTGCGGAAGGCGACGGTGCCGCCCAGGGCGTCGGCGCCCCAAAGCACGGAGTTGGGGCCGCGCACGATTTCGACAGCCTGCAGATTCCACGGATCGACGAAATCGCGGCTGCCATCGGTGATCCGCTCCTGGATGCGCGAGCCGTCGACCATCATCTGCACGCGGTTGCCGCTCATGCCGCGAATGGAGAAGCTGGTGAGTTGTCCGAACGGATTGGTGAGCGAGGTCTGGCGATCGACAGAGACGCCGGGTTCGTGACGCACGAGGTCCTGGATGTCGCGAACCAGGCGATCCTCGATCTCTTCGGAACCGATCACCGTCACCGTTGCGGGCACGTCGAGCACGCGCCGCGCGTCTCGCGTTGCGGTGATGACAAGCCGGTCGAGCATGATGCCCTGTGTCGCCGTAAGTTCGACGCCGGGCTGCGTCTGAGCCGTGGCTGAACCACCCAGGCCTACGAAGATCGTGCTTGCCAACAAGGCGGCGCTTGAAAACTGGCTTAGCGGACGTGCTCCAGCACGTTCCGCCGACGGAAAGAGTCGGACCATCTGGAACCCCCGAAAATTGAAATTATTGGCGGGGCTGGCTAGGTGAGGAACTCTTTGCTGGCTGCGCTCGGGCAAGCATGTATTTAACATGACTAAAGGAGTCAATATTATTTGCGAGGGGCTTTCGGGCACACCAAGGCGAGCCTGAGCGGCCATTCGGATGGGCTCGGCGGTTACGACCGCCCATTTACTTGATGAATATAATCATGTTTTGTGTGGGCCGTCGTAAACCAGTACCCATGAAGCCCAGGCCATGCTATCGATCGCCAGCCGCACAGGCATCCTCCTTGCCGCAATCGTACTGTCCCTGACTGCGCCCGCACAGGCCCAGACCCGATTGCTGGAAACCTCGTTTGGAGACGTGGAGGTCCCCACCGATCCGTCTCGAATCGTTGCTACACATACAGTGGCGGCGCTTCCCCTGGTCGAGCTTGGGTTCGTGCCGGTCGGCACGCGAGCTTTTGCGGAAAATCAGATCGCCCTCGACGTCTGGGAGCGGGTCAAGGACATCCCCGTGGTGATTGCCGGCGGTGAAGCCAATATCGAGGCGATTGCGGCGCTTGAGCCTGACCTGATCTTCGAGACCAATGCCGCGCCCGACGACGTTGTCGAGAAACTGCGCCAGATCGCCCCGGTCGTCATCGTCGGCGTCCGGGGAGCCGACCGAAGCGATTGGCAAAACAGGGTATATCAGATTGCGGATGCCGTCGGCGCATTGGAGCGCTGGCAGGAGTTGGAGGACGAATTGGCCGAGCGCCAGGCGCGGATCGCCGACCGTTATGGCGATTTCCTGGCCGAACATCCCATTGCCGTCTGGTCGAGCTGGGACGCTACTGCGCCGGCGATCTATGCCTCTCAATCGACGGCAGGTTCGGTTCTTCTGCCCACGGGAGCGATATTTGCCGATGGTGTGGAGGCTGTCCCGTACGAGGATTCAGAACCTCAAATCAGCCTTGAGCAGATCGGGCCCGTCCTTGGCGATGCCGCGATCGTTTTCCATTCCACCGATCATCGCGATACGCCCGTCGACCCCGTAGCCGAAATCCGTGCTCTCGATGTCTATCAGCGTGTTCCGGCCGTTGCACAGGGCAGGGAATTCCCGATCGGCACTGTGGCGATAGCTGGATACACGAACGCCTTCTACCTCCTCGACAGCTTCGAGGCTGCGCTGGAAGAACTCTCCGCCGAGATTGAATAAGGACCGTTTGCCGATGACCGCATTTTCCGCACAGGCCAGATTCCAGCTCGATGGAGCATCCGAGATCATCGATAGCGTATGCGAGCATCTCGTCAGCCATGGCGTTCGTATAGGCAAGGCGAGCGGAAAATGGGCTCTGACCTTCTACCATGGCATGTGCGAGATTGCGCTTGACGGCAACCAGGCGTTCCTGAAAATTGCGGCTCCCACGCTGACGGGCATATCGGTGATCCGGGAGGAACTTGCTGGACATCTGATCGAACATTCGCCCGAACTCGAAGAGAAGATCATCTGGTCGGGTGACGGTTGCGACGTGACCATGCCGGTATGGTTTTGTCTTTTGACGGTTGTTAGTTCGCAGCGGCTGACGCCTCATATGCAGAGGATCAGATTCCGCGGCAGCAATTTGGAGCGCTATGCAGGCTTCAAGGATATCCACGTCCGGCTGATGTTTCCGCACGATGAACAGGCGCCGCAATGGCCCAGCGTCAGCCGGAGCGGCGTTACGCAATATCCCGAAGCCGCTGTTCTCGCGATCCGTAAATACACCATTCGCAACATCGACCCTGCAGCCGGCACGCTGGATGTCGATTTCGTGCTTCATGAGGATGCCGGACCGGGCTCCCAATTCGCATTTCAGGCCCAGCCCGGCGATGTGATCGGGATGGGCGGCCCAGGTGGTCGGTGCGCTCCCCTGGACTGCGACTGGTATCTTTTCGCCGGCGATGAAACCGCGCTTCCAGCAATCGCCCGCATTCTGGAAACTCTTCCCCAAACCGCCGACGGCATCGCTTTGATCGAGGTCGCCGATCCTGCCGAAGAGCAGATCATCGAAACGAGATCAAACGTCGAAATCCGCTGGCTGCACCGTCAAGGTGCCAACGCGGGAACGACGCCACTCCTTTTGGACGCGGTCCGAACAGTCGATATGCCGTCGGAGGCAGCATCAGTATTCGCATGGGCCGGTTGTGAGCATGACACCTGCATGTCCATCAGGTCGTATCTCCGCAAGGAGAAAGGATTGAACAAGGGGGATGATTTGGTCGTCTCCTATTGGCGCCGAGGCGAAGGATAGGGCTTCTTCGCCCTTATGCCGGTCAAAGCGAAGGACGCGGCACGCTCAAGTTCTTCGGGATTGACGAGTCAACGATCTCGCTGAGGTCGCCCCGCGCATATCAGCGCGGGCTTGGGTAGCAATGTGGTGGAGCATCGGAAGCCCGATCGGGGTAATCTAGTCTTCTAGGTTTATCGGCCGCTCCCTTTGCGTTCCTCTATATATTCGGCCAACACACGGGCATGGTTATGAGTCTCGTCGTGGGCGGCATAAACAAGGGTCAGCGGCCCCCGGGCGAGAAGCGTAATCAGGTTTTCCACGGCTGGGTTTTCAGAAAGTTCGAGCCGATAGCGCCGGCGGAATTCCTCGTAGCGAGCAGGATCGTGGTTGAACCATTTGCGCAGTTCGGTGCTGGGAGCGACGTCTTTCATCCAATCATCGAGCCCTGCTTCATCCTTGTGTAGGCCGCGTGGCCAGAGCTGGTCCACAAGGACCCGATGGCCGTCGCCGTCGGTGGCGGGCTCGTAGGCCCGCTTTATCGAAAGTGATCTCTTTGTCATACAGTTCGAACCTTGCTCCCTGGAGATCACCTGCGATCCGGTGAAACGACGGGGCCTGGACCATTAAACAGTTTAATGCGACATCAGAACCGGAACATTCTGGTGTTCGAGAATATACCGAGCAACACCGCCAAACAGGAGCGCCCTCAACTTGGCTCTTCCGAAGGCCCCCATGACCAATATGTCCGGATCGACACGAGCACAGAAGTCCAGGATCGCCTCACCGACATTGCTGGTGCTCTTCAGGTTGACGGATTCAGCGTCGATGCCGTGCCGCCGCAAATGCTTTATGATGTCATGGTCGGTCAGCGGTGCGATGCGGATTAACCGGCATACCTGAATGCGCCAGCAAATATCCCGACAGTAAATGGGGATTGTTTCTGTCTGACAAAGCATTATGGCGGCCGCCAGTGGAAGTGCTCATCCATTTGATGTGACGCTGGGTCATCCGCCGATCCATCATCTAGACCTTGCCCGTGGACCCAATTGCTCACATGAGCAAGCAAAAAACTATTGGCAAAGACACGCTTCGGCTTGAATCTCGACAAGGAGCGAGGGGTCAGCAAGCTTTGCCTCTACACAAGCCCGGACTGGCAAATGTTCTTTCGGCACCCACTCGTCATAGACACGGTTCATCGCATCGAAATCGTCCATGGTCTTGAGCCAGATGGTAACCTTGAGAATAGCAGAACGATCCGATCCAGCGGCCTTGAGGATTTCATCGAGCTTTTCGAGGCATTTTCGGGTCTGACTGGCGATGTCTTCATCCACTCCCCGCGCCGTGATGCCCTGGGTGAATACCAATCCATTGACGACGACCGCCGAACTCATGCGGGCTGTTCCGGCCAGGCGTTGAATGTCGTGCATCGGATTTTCTCCTTCTTGATTCGAAAGTGCTCAGGCCGATTGTGGTCTTGTTTTGGGAAGACCAGGTTGGTCCCATTCCCGACGCCGCCACTGGAGCGCGATGACCAGACCGATTAGAAGCAGGGCAGGGATATAGACCAATTCCTTGGCGGGGCGGTTGGGATTGGCGACGAGGACGCGTTCTACGTTGTCGCCGATGGCAAGGTTCAGGCGCTCGGCCTGGCTGCGGAAGCGCACATTGGTGACTTGCACCTGGCCGCCGAATTCGGTCACCTGGATACCCGCGTTGGAAAGCCGCTCGACACCTTCGGCCGGTGGTCCCATAGGCAGACGCATCACTCTTGTATAGTCATTGCCCGAAATATCGATGCCGCCGACCTCGACGGTCAGGAACCCGTTTGCAGGCACCTGCTCGGCGAGCATGACGATATCTTCGGCTGGGGCGTCCAGGGTGGGGAGCACGACCCTGTCCATCACCTGGCCGGGGACGAACAGCATGAAACAGGCGATCAGCAGCATGGCCGTCTCCCAGATACGCGAGCGGGAGATGAAAATTTGCTGGGTGACCGAGACGAACATCAGCATGCCGATCAGCGACATGATGATGGTGAGGGCCAACTCCCACCAATTGGTCACCCCGATCATCAGCAATTGGTGGTTGAAGATGAAGATGAGCGGCAGAATGGCCGTGCGCATCTCGTAACGGAAGGCCTGTACGCCCGTTTTTACTGGGTCGGCGCGGGAAATGGCGGAAGCAGCAAACGAAGCAAGCCCGACCGGGGGCGTCACGTCAGCCATGAGCCCGAAATAGAAAACATAGAGATGGACCGCGACCAGAGCCACGGCGAGACCGTTGAGGGCCGCGACATCGACGATCACGGGGGCAATCAGCGTGGCAACCACGACGTAATTTGCCGTCGTGGGCATCCCCAGGCCCAATATCATGCAGATTACCGCCGTCATCAAAAGCATGATCAGGAGATTACCGCCCGAGACGGAAATGACGATCTCGGTCATGACCAGCCCGATGCCCGTGAGCGAAACTGTGCCCACGATGATGCCTGCGGCGGCCGTGGCAATGCCGATGCCCACCATATTGCGCGAACCGGCGACGAGGCCCTCGAACAGATCCGTGATGCCGGCCTTGAAACGGCTCAATATCTCCGATTGACCCCGGAACAGGGCTATCAGAGGACGCTGGGTGATGATCAGCACGATAAGCGCCAGCGTGCCGTAAAAGGCCGAAAGCCCGGGCGACATCTGTTCGACCATCAGGCACCAGACGAGGATGAAAACCGGCAAGATGTAATGGATGCCGGTGGGCGCGACCTTGGCGGTATCGGGCAAGGTGAGGTCCGGATCGTTAGGATCGTCCTCTGCAAGGTCCGGGAAGCGCGAGCGAATGGCGATCAGGGCGACATAGAGAATACTTGTCCCAATCACCACGCCCCATGTGGCGGCGGCACCGAAGAAATCCCGGGTCCAGCCCAGGAGCACGCCGACCAGCCAGGAGAAGATGACGATCCCCGCCGCGGTCATGCCGAACAAGGCGGCGCTCATCAGCTTGGAGCGATATTGCTTGCGCGGCAAGCCTTTGAGGTTGTGCTTACGAGCTTCGATATCGACGACGTAAAACAGCGAGATATAGGTGAGCAATGCCGGAATGATGGCGTGCTGGACGACCTGGGCATAGGAGATGCCGACATATTCGGCGATAAGGAAGGCCGCCGCGCCCATGACGGGAGGCAGGATCTGGCCGTTGACCGAGGCGGAAACCTCGATGGCGCCTGCCTTAACCGCGGGATAGCCGACCCGTTTCATCAAGGGGATGGTAAAGGTGCCGGTGGTCACCACATTGGCGACCGAGGACCCCGAAATCAGCCCCGTCGCGGCCGAACCCAGTACGGCCGCTTTTGCCGGGCCGCCGCGGAAATGGCCGAGCATGGCGAAGGCCACCTTGATAAAATAATTTCCAGCTCCAGCCTTCTCAAGAAGCGAGCCGAAAAGAACAAACAAGAAGACAAACGCGGTGGATACACCCAGCGCGACACCAAACACGCCTTCAGAGGTCAGCCAGTATTGCGTCGCGGCGCGGGAGACCGACGCGCCCCGGTGGGCCAGAAGATCGGGAAGATAGGGGCCGAAAAAGGCGTAGCCCAAAAACAGGATGCCCACGATGGGCAGGGCGAGGCCCAGCGAGCGGCGGGCGGCTTCCAAAAGCAGCAGCATCCCCACCACGGCGACGCCGAGATCGAGCGGCGTGGGCAAGCCGGGGCGGCGGGCCAGGTCGGCCTGGAAAACGAAGATATAGGCCGAACAGGCCGCCGCGATCAGGCCCAATGTCCATTCATACCAGGGCACGTAGTCGCGCGGAGACTTCTTGGTTGCCGGATAGGCGGCAAAGACCAAGAACAGCGCAAAGGCCAAATGGATGGCACGCGCTTCGGTGGCGTTGAAAACCCCGATGCGAAGCTGATAGGGCAGGGGCGAAGCGTACCAGAGTTGGAACAGCGCCCAGAGCAGGGGCACCACGAACAGTACGATCTGTGCCGGACGGCTGCGCGGGGCGCGGCCACCGGTGTCGGACTCGGCGACGAGTCTGGCAAGTTCATCGGAACTGGCAGCACTTATCGCTTCTGGAGATGATGCCGCGTTGGTCATAAATTGCCCCGTATGCCCCGAAATCATTCAAGTTGTTTGGTTTGGCAAAAACGCGGCGCCCAATTTTCGGACGCCGCGCATGTTCAGATAATCGGAATAGCCGTTAGAGCCAGCCGCGTTCCTGATAGTAGCGTTCGGCGCCCGGATGCAGCGGAGCCGAAAGCCCGTCGACAATCATGTTTTCTTCGGAGAGATTGGCGAGGGCAGGGTGGAGCGCTTTGAAGGCGTCGAAGTTTTCAAATACAGCGCTGACCAGCGCGTAAACGGCATCTTCGGATGTGTCTTCGGACACGGCCAGAGCCGCGAGAACGCCGAAGGTTTGGACGTCGTTCTCATTGTTCTGATAGGTGCCGCCCGGAATGGTGGCCGCTGCGTAGTAGGGGTTTTCCTCGATCAAGGCGTCGATGTAATCGCCCTCGATGGAAACGATCTGCGCGCCGCAGGTCGTGGTGGGATCGGCGATATTGGCCGAAGGGTGACCAACGCCATAGAAGAACGCGTCGATCTGGTTGTCGCAGAGCGCCGGGCCATGCTCGTCGGGGCGCAGTTCGGAGGTCAGGGCAAAATCGTCGCGCGACATGCCGGCCCCTTCAAGGATGATGTCCATCGACGTCTGGGTGCCGGAACCGGGGGCTCCGATATTGACGCGTTTCCCGGCGAGGTCCTCGAAGCTTTCGATGCCCGCATCAGCGCGCGCGACGAGCGTAAAGGGCTCGGGGTGCAGCGAGAACACGGCCCGCATGCCATCCCAGGCGCCCTGATCGGCGAAATCGACTTCACCATTGACCGCGTAATACATGACGTCGGATTGGGTTACGCCGAAATCGAGCTCGCCCTGGCGGATGGCGTTGAGGTTATAGACCGAAGCGGCAGTGGATTCGACCGAGCAGCGGAAGCCGTGTTCGCTGCGGGTTTCATTCATGAGACGGCAGATCGCGCCTCCGGCTGCGTAGTAAACGCCGGTCACGCCGCCTGTGCCGATGGTGATGAACTGGTTTTGAGCCGATGCGGTTGCCGGTAGCGCCATGATGGCCAGCGAAGCGAGAAGCAGTTTTTTCATAATGGAGTTCCCTTTTTCTGCTTGGTTTGGTTTTGAGGTGAGCTTTGTGCCCTGTTTTTGTTGATTGTCTTGGGCGGAGAGTACGGCGTCGAGCGAGATTGGGGCGGGCGGGAAGCCGCGCTCATCTCAGACATTGTACTCCAGAGACGCGACAGGGCAGGATTGATATTTGTCCGGTCGCGAATGGCAATTATCGACAATGGAATCGCCCATGCCGCCCCACCGATGGGCACCAGATCGGAGTGTTGTGCATCCACCGTACTTTGGGGCAGCCAGGCAACGCCATGCCCGGCCGCTGCCATGTTGGCCAAAGCGTCGGCCATGTCGTTTTCCATGATCACCTTGCGATTGCCTATGCCGCCGGCCCGCTCGATAACCATTTCGACCAGACGGGCAAAATAAACGCCGTTGGTGTACATCAGAAGCGGAAGGGCGGCGCTGTCATGCCAGGGCAGAGCGTAGCCTTCGTTCTCGGCGAGCGACCGGTCGACGTAAGGGCGCAGTACGTCCGCCCCAATGGCCACCGATTCCAGATGGTCGAGATCGCCCAATATGGGCTGATGGTCGGCCTGAAAGCAGATCATGAGGTCGTTCGCGCCCGAAAGCATGCTCAGTCCCAGATCGTGCACATTGCCAACGGTGATAGCGGCCTCGAGCGGCAATCGGCCGGTCCAGTCCGCCCACCATCCCGGCAGTCGCGAGGTCACCAGGGCGTAGGGCATTGCGAGACGGATGCGATCGGTTCGCCCGATCGGGGAAAATTCGGCCACATTGCTGCGCAACTGCAACATGTCGGACAGGACACGGCTGGCGGTGAGTTTGAAGTCCTCCCCGGCCGGCGTCAGGCGCGTAGGCAGGATGGTCCTGTCGATAAGCGACACGCCGAGCCAGGCTTCGAGCTGCTGGATACGACGACTGAAGGCGGCCTGCGAGGTGTTGCGAACAGCGGCGGCACGGGTGAAATTTCCCGTTTCCGCGACCGCAAGAAAGTCCTCTAGCCACTTCAGTTCCAATCCCCCACCTCTCGGCTCCTCCCGCTGCCTCCGCAGCCGATACGGGTACCGTAAGGGTACCCGCTCCTCAATTGCAAATAATAGGTGCTCTTTTCACCATATTGTCCAATGCAAAAAACGCATTGGACAATATGGTGTGGCTGTCCCACCCTCCAGCGTGTCTTTTGCGCGCCGGGGGAGAACGCAATTGTGCAAGTCGCCAGTCTATACACCGCCGTAACTTTATATGGGCGAACGCGCCGGGGCGGTTTCACAGTGTTTTGTTTGAGATGATGAGGAGAAGAACATGATTGTGAAAACAAGCATTCCGGTGGCCGTTCTTACTTGCGCGCTGCTCACATCCACGGCTGGAAGCGCTATTGGCCAGGATAGTGCAAACGCGGCCGTTGATGTGATCATCGAAGGCGGCTTCGTGTTCGACGGAACGGGCGCGCCTTGGATGAGAGCCGATGTGGCGATCGCGGGCGATCGGATCGTGGCCGTGGGGAGGCTTGGCGAGATGGAGGCCGATCGCAGGATCGATGCCAGCGGGCTTTACGTTGCTCCGGGCTTTATCGATGCCCACACCCATGCCGGCGAAGGGTTGGCGACGGCGGAATTATCGCATGGCCAGCCTTTGCTCGCCCAGGGGCTCACGACCGTTTTCGTCAATCCCGATGGCGGCGGGCCGGTCGATCTGGCCGCGCAGCGCAATGATTTCCTTACGCACGGCATCGGGCTCAATATCGGCCAGATGGTGCCGCACAATTCGGTGCGTCGAGCCGTGATGGGCGATGTGGATGCCCACGCCGATGAGGTGCAAATCGAAGATATGCGTGAATTGGTCCGGGCAGGGATGGAGGAGGGCGCCTTCGGGTTGTCGAGCGGGCTGTTTTACGCGCCCGGTTCGTTCGCCGACATATCCGAAGTTGTGGAATTGGCGAAAGTCGCCGGCGAATATGGTGGCCTCTATACCAGCCACATCCGGGACGAAAGCGATTACACCATCGGGCTTATCGCGGCCGTCGAGGAGGTCATCCATGTGGCCCGCGAAGCCGATGTTGCTGGCATCGTCACCCACGTCAAGGCTCTAGGCCCGCGCGTTTGGGGTTATTCGCAGGCGGTGATCCATCGCATCGAAATGGCCCGGGCCGAAGGCGTCGAAATGTGGGTCGATCAATATCCATACGATGCGTCCGCCACCGGGCTTTCCTCGGCGCTGATCCCACGCTGGGCGATGGATGGCGGCACGGATGCAATGCTCGAACGTTTCGACGATGCCGGCGTGATGGCCGATATGGAGCCCGAGATTGCCGAAAATCTCGAACGCCGGGGCGGCGCCGACCGCATCCAGATCCGCACGTTTGCTCCCGACACTTCGGTCGAAGGCATGCTGTTGAGCGATATTGCCGAAGATCGTGGACTTGACCCGATCGACACCACCATTGCGATGCTTCAGGAAGCCGAAGGCAGCGTCGGCATCGTCTCATACAACATGCACGCTTCCGATATCGAAGCTTTCATGGTTCAGCCCTGGCGCATGACGGCGTCGGATGGTGATCTGGTGCCCATGGACGAGGGCGTTCCTCATCCGCGCAGCTATGGCACCTTCCCGCGCATGCTCGCCCACTATTCACGTGATCTCGAGGTCGTTCCCCTTTCGACGGCGATCCATTCGATGACCGGCCTGCCCGCGACAGTCCATAGGCTCGACGATCGCGGCTTCCTATTCCCAGACATGATGGCTGACATCGTGGTGTTCGATCTCGCCGCGCTCGACGACGTTGCCGAGTTCACCGATCCCCACCAGCTTGCCGAAGGAATCGACTATCTCTTCGTCAACGGGGAGATGGCCATAGACGGCGGCGAATTTACCGATGTCCTGAGTGGGCGTGTTCTCAACCGCAACGGCGAGGATTATGTGAGACCGTAAGCTCCGCCGCCGGATCAACATCACCCGCCCGGCTCGTGATGGCCGGGCGGGTTTTTCAATAGGGCCATAGTTACCCCAAAAGCTTTGGAGAAAAACTTGAATATCATCGTTATCGGTGGCGGCGTCGTGGGCATGAGCACGGCCTGGCGACTGGCGCAGGACGGGCATCGGGTCACTGTCGTGGACAAGGCTGACGAACCCGGACGCGGGACCAGCTTCGCCAATGCCGGCCAGTTGAGCTATTCCTACGTCGCGCCGCTGGCCGATGGGACGATCTGGGGTCAGTTGCCCAAGCTTTTGACAGACCCCAACTCTCCGGTGCGGTTCCGTCCGGGCTTCGATGTGTTCCAATATCGCTGGCTTTTGTCCTTTCTTGCCGCCTGCACCAGCACCAAGGCCACCCAGACGATGGATCGATTGGGCGCGCTCGCCAATCTGTCGCGAACCGTCCTGCATGGGTCGCCTGCTCTCAAGGCCAGCGAGTTCGCCTGGACGAGGACCGGCAAGATCGTGGTCTATTCGAGCCAGAAGAGCTTCGATCACGCCCGGGCGCAGGCCGAGCATCAGCGCGAGGAGGGTGTCGACAGACGCATTTTGGGCCCTGCGGAAAGCCTGGAGGTCGAACCCGCCCTCAAATCGATCGCCCATCGCCTCGTGGGCGGGCTTTTTTCGCCCGCCGATGAAGCCGGCGATGCTTACCTCTTTTCGAAGGTCCTCGGCGGGCTCTTGAGCGAGAACGAAGGAGGGTCCCATTTCCTGGGAGAATCCGAGGTGACCGGTTTCTCGCGCCGGAACGGCCGCATCGTTTCGGTGGAGACCAACCGTGGGACGCTCGATGCCGACGCGGTCGTGATCGCAGCGGGCATTCAGGCGAGAGCGCTGGGGCAGATGGTTGGGATCGATCTGCCTATCTATCCGCTCAAGGGCTATAGCGCGACTGCGCCCATTCGCGACGAGCATGCCGCACCCGGCGTCAGCGTCACCGATGCGGCGCGAAAGGTCGTCTATGCACGTATCGGGAATGCGCTCCGCCTTGCGGGGGCGGCCGATCTTGTCGGGCCCTCACTCGATCTCGACAAGCGGAGAGTATCGAGCCTGATCGACGGCGCCATCGCCGATTTTCCAGAGGCTGCGGATTGGCAGGGCGCCCGGCTCTGGGCAGGACTGCGCCCGGCCACACCGACTGGACTTCCCATCATCGGACGCATGGGAGCTGACAATCTTTTCGTCAATGTGGGGCACGGTGCGCTCGGCTTTACACTGGCGCTGGGGGCCGGAGAAGTTCTCGCGGCGGAGATCAGCGGACGGAGTGCGCCGATCGAGCCGGGATAATGCGTTTTAGATGCCCGCGTCATTGCCCCGACAGCAGAATGGCGGTCCGCGTGCGGCTGGTTAAGCCGAGATTTTTGAGCACTTCGGACATGTGATAGATGGTGTTATCTCCGAACCTAGGCAATCCCGCCGGCTTTGGGGCATCAATTTCGACGTCGCAAAGCCTGGCGAACGCCGCTTTAAGCTATCATCGCGAATGCCATGCGGACGCCCCTTTGGCATCGGCTTTGGCACGAGCGATAATGCAACGCATATTGCGTAAGCCAAAACTTCGAACACCGTGCGCAAACCTTGCTCCGATCCTGAGGCAATCCGACTGCGAGCCGGGCAGGCGCGCTCGAGGAGACCATGAACGGACCCGGCCACGCGCGCGGACAATAAATGCGCGGTATCGGTTTCACCAACCCTCGGGGTCCGCGCCTACGTCAAAGTCGTCCGCCGGGCGGTCATCGTCATCCTCCGCCGGATCGCTCTCGAAATTCTGCTCGAAAGCGGTATCGGGCGCGGGGTCGTCGTCATAGCCTGCGTCGCCATCGGACATCTCGACAGAAAAAGGATCGTCGTCGCCAGGAAAGCCGGTCGAGCCATAGGTATCGATGGGCTGGCTGCCCGGCGCGGTGGATCGGTCGGAGCACGGTCCAAGCTCTTCGATCACGCTCGATATGTCGGCGCGCAACAGGTCAGCAAGGGCGTTTTCGCGGGCCAACCCCTCTTCGGGCAGTTTTGCTGCGAACAGATGATCGAGATGGTGGCGATAGAGCGCCACCAGGTCGGCAACGGCCGAAACTTGACCGTGTGTCTCCCCGGAGGCATCCGCATAGCCAAACGCTGTTGCCGAGAAGAAAATACGTTCGTCACCGGCCCCGAGCGCAGCCTGAACGAGGAGGTGCGCCAGGGTGGGTGTCGCCGTGCGGTCGATCAGCAGTGGCGTCCGTCTGCGCTCCCTTCCGCCATAGAGCGGCGCTTGCCGCCCCCAGTGCGGCAGCAAGAGGGTGATCGCGTCGGGTTGCACCTGGTCGTTGCTGCGCCCTTTGCCGCCGACATCCGTCACAGCGCTATCGATCTCCGCGGAACTGCCCACAAGCGTTGTTGGCTGGTCGTGCCCCTGGGCGCGGCGCGCAAAGGCAAGGCGGGCGGCAGCGTCCGCGAAACTGCGCGCATGACCGCGCCCCAAAATGTCTGTCAGCGCACGCAATTCCCGATCAACGGGTGCTTCCCACGACGGGCGAATTGGAAGCAGGCTGGAGGCAAGCGCATGAAGTTTCGCACGGGCCGCAATCCGATCGATGACGGCATTGCGCGCAAACGGCAACGAATGAGGGCGCCGGACCATCAGGATCCGGCAATCCTCCCGCGTGGCAATCTCGAAAAGCGTTTCTAGGTGCTCCAAGCTCAGTTGATCCGGGCGATCGAGAATGACGATCGAACCGGCTTCCACTTTCTTGCGCATCTGGACCGGAATGACAAAGCGCGCTTTCCGCCGTCCGAGTGGCGCCAGTGTCATGGACTGGTGACCGATGTGAATGGGCTGGCAGCCCGCGTGTTCGATGATCTCGTTGAGCGCCGGCAGAATGGACCCGAACTCGCCGGTTTCAACAACGACCAGACGATGGCCGTGAGCGAGGAGATCGGTGATCGGCGGCACGAATTCGGAATCACGCCCGAGACGGATGACGAGTTTTCCGACCGTATCGGCAGCCAGGACCGGTTCGGAACGAGATGCCGTCAGGGTCCGGGCATGGTCATCTATGCGGCGGGCTTGTTCCAGGCGTGCCTGCGTCGAAAACAGCGGCGTTGGTGTGCCGGTCACTGGATCACGTAGCGGGACCGCATCGATGCTGTCGAGAAATTGCTGTGACCGGCTGGCAAGGGCGACCCCCTTGAGATCGAGATAGCGCGATAGGAGATCGGCGACGCCAGCGCGGGTGAAGACAGCTTCCTGCAGCACAGGCGCTTGTTCCAGCGTCCGGGTATTGCGCGCTTCGATCTCAGCGTTGACGCGCGGCCAGCGCTGACCGTTCGGCGCCTCGCCGCGCTCGATATCGCCCTGCAGTAAGGCAAGGGCGCGAGCGGGGCCGATATGGCGTCCGGTATTGGGCGCCTGGAGCCGCACCCTGGTCTCCGCGCCCGCCATGGCCAGGGCGTGGTCGAGAAAGCGGGTCCAGATTTGCCGCCAAGGGGTGGCGCAGATCACTGTTCGGTTTCTGCCGACGCCACGGACAAGTGGTTCGAGGTCGGTACAGCGTTTGGCATCAAGGCCGTTCGGTCCGAGAGTCTTGGGCGTAATCAGGATATGAACATGCGGCCACGATGAGACCGTGTCGATCACCTCGGCGACCGCCGGTCCATCCGCGCTTTCGACTCGGTCGGTTTCCGCGGCTGCGGCGTCTGGATCGTGCGCAGCATGGATCGCATAGGTAGCACCCAGCCCGTTTGAGGCGATCATCGCGTCACAGAAGCACGTCACCAACTGCTCGGCATCCTTGAGCGGTAAAATTGAAAATACCGGAAGTGCCAATACCAGCTCCGCACCGAGGATCGAATCCTTGCGCGGCGCCCGATCCTCGACCTCGCGCCAGAGCGTAAGGTCCCGAAGCCTGTCCGGTGTGCCCAAGGGCGCTATAGTAATCGGTCCGCGGGCAAGATCGGTTCGAGCCGCATAAGCGCCTGCACGCGCGATGTAGCGATATCGCTCGACCGCACTCTGCCCGGCACTACGGCCCAGAAGATGCATGCGAGCAAAGCCGATGGTCATGGGCGCTCCATGTTTCGCAGTTCGATATCTCGTATCGCACTGCAAAGCGAACGAAGCGTAACGGTTTCCCTAAAAACCGAATGACCAATGGCTGACCTGCGAATCGCGATGACTCACGCGGGTAACCCGAAGCCGGTTTTACGCCAACAGTTTAGCAATTGCGATTCGTGATTATTTTCCCTTGTTCGAGCGAGAATCTGAGTCAGCCTAGATGTGCGCCGAATTTTGAGATTCGGAATTTCAACAGGGTTTGGAAGGTTATCCACATGAGTATAAGGTGGGGTTTTGGGGCTCTTCGTCCGAATGAAAACGATGCGGCATCTAAGGCGGACATGCTTGCGGCTAAGGTTGAGGCGAAAGCCCGGAAGCTCGAAATGCAACAGGCTGGTCACAAACGCGCGCGCCGGAATGCCCAATATGAATATCACAACAGCTTGCGGGTGCTGAAAACGCGCGTTGGGGCGTATGCCGTCGAACACGGTCTGGTGGTCCTGAGCGAAGCCGAGTTGGAAGGCGCATTCGTCGATCTCAAGAACCGCATGACGGACGCTGAGATTCTTGCCGACTGGGCCGAAAGTGGTGAGCGCGCTGCTGCCGAGCGCGCTAAAGCCAGCCGCGCTAAGACGAAGTTCTTTGTTGGTTTGCGTGAGCCCGTGTCCGAGAAGTTTCGTGATGGCCTGCTGGCGATGGGCTTCCGTTTTTCGACGCGGTCGGCCCGGTACGCCACGATCGTGGCTGCCGAAATTCCTGACGGGCTGATTGATCTGGCGATGGCTAACGGTCAGGCGGTCTGGACGCTCGATGAGAACGCCGACAAGGCCTTCCTTTACCAGGCCGATGTTGAAGAGCGTGCGAAAGTCATCAACGAAGAGGGCCGACAGACGACTGAAGCGGCTCAGCCCACGATGTTCAGTGGCCGCATGCGCAATACCAAGACGCCGCTCCGGCCGGCATCGTGCGAAGATGAGGATCCGGACGTGGACATTCAGACTTCGGAACGGGCAAGTTAGCCGCCTTTGCGACGTCACCTCGACGCGAACTATTGAAGAAGAGACAGGCTTGGGCGAAGCATGCGGGCGCGGCACGGCGGACCCTAACGGGTCCGCCTTCCTTTTGTTAGAATCGAGTGGCGGGGATTAGCCGCCACCCAGCGGGTAGAAGTGGCTTGGCGGACGGTGCAATTGCGGCACAGCACGATCCCTAACCAGAACCGTATGGGGTCGCGCGGATGGCAACATAAATAAGGTCAGCGTTGAGCATCTTTGATGCGTATCGCGATCACTGCGGCGATCTTTCTTGCAACCATCGGTCTCAGGCCATATTCGCATCCCACATCGGGTCTACTGGACTATGATCCAACGATATGGTTGGAGGGACTGGTGACCAAATCGTTCGCCGTTCCTTCATCAGTCTGGATTGATCTCATATGACACCAATATCCCCGGCTTTGCCAGAGACTCTGAAAGACGCCACCATAGCGGTGATCGGTTTAGGCTATGTCGGACTTCCGCTGGCTGTCGAATTCGGCAAGCGCCGGAATGTCATCGGATTTGATATCAACTCTCGGCGTATCGAGGAGTTGAGCGCCGGTGAGGATCGGACGCTTGAGGTGGAGGAACACGAACTGCGCAGCGCGAAAGCGTTGACGTTTTCATCGGACCCCGCCGAACTAATGAAGGCCAGCGTCTTCATCGTCACCGTGCCGACCCCAATTGATGTCACTAAGCGCCCCGACCTCACGCCGCTCATTAAGGCCAGCGAGACGGTCGGTAAGGTTCTCAAAAGCGGCGACATCGTAATTTATGAGTCGACCGTCTATCCCGGAGCCACAGAGGAAGATTGCGTTCCCGTGCTTGAACGGGTCTCCGGCCTTGCCTTCAATCGAGACTTTTTCGCTGGCTATAGCCCCGAGCGGATCAACCCGGGCGACAAGGCGCACCGATTGCCCGATATAAAAAAGGTCACGTCCGGCTCGCTCCCCCAAATAGGAAAGCTGGTCGACGGCCTCTATGCCGAGATCATCACCGCCGGCACGCATATGGCCCCTTCGATAAAGGTGGCCGAGGCCGCCAAGGTAATTGAAAACACACAGCGCGACCTTAACATCGCGCTTGTGAACGAACTGGCGATCATCTTCAACCGACTCGATATCGATACCCAGGCCGTGCTCGAGGCGGCCGGCACCAAGTGGAATTTCCTGCCCTTCCGTCCCGGCCTGGTGGGAGGCCATTGCATCGGGGTCGACCCCTATTATCTCACGCAGAAGGCCCAATCAGTCGGCTATCATCCGGAAGTGATTCTCGCAGGCCGCCGGCTCAACGACGGGATGGGCGCTTATGTCGTCTCTCAACTGGTCAAGAAGATGCTCAAGGAGCGCATTCACGTCGAAGGCTCCCGCATTCTAGTAATGGGCTTCACCTTCAAGGAAAATTGCCCTGACGTGCGAAATACCCGGGTGATAGACATCTTGCGCGAATTGGGCGACTACAACGCCCTCGTGGATGTCTACGACCCTTGGATCTCAGCTGCTGAGGCGGAGCACGAATACAGCATCAAGCCCATCAGCCAGCCCGACGCCGGGACCTATGACGCCATCATCGTTGCCGTCGGGCATCACCAGTTCGTCGAGATGGGGACTGAGGCGATAAGGCGTCTGGGCAAGCCCAATCATGTGCTCTACGACATCAAGTACATTCTGCCCCAAGATCAGAGCGATCTGCGCCTCTAACCCGCACGGAGAGTACCGTCCTCATGAAAATTCTCGTCACTGGCACGGCCGGCTTCATCGGGTTCCACGTCGCGCAAAAGCTCATCGCGCGCGGCGACGAGGTGGTGGGTTTCGATGTCGTCAACGATTATTACGACGTCGACCTTAAGGAAAAACGCCTCGCCATTCTCGATGAACTGGGTGCACGACAAGGGGCCAGCTACACCTTCATCCGCGCCGATCTCGCCGATCAGGCGGCAGTCAACGCTGTTTTCGCCCAGCACAAATTCGATCGCGTGATCCACTTGGCGGCTCAGGCCGGGGTGCGGTATTCGCTCGAGAATCCGCACTCCTATGTGCAGTCCAACATCGTCGCCTTCACCAATATCATCGAAGCGTGCCGCTATCATTCCGTCAGGCATCTCACCTATGCTTCGACGTCCTCGGTTTATGGCGCCAACACCAAAATGCCGTTTTCCGAGCGTCAAGGTGTGGATCACCCGCTGCAGTTCTATGCAGCCACCAAGCGCGCAAACGAATTGATGGCCCACTCCTACTCACACCTCTTCGGCCTGCCCACCACGGGTTTGCGGTTCTTCACCGTCTATGGCCCCTGGGGGCGGCCCGACATGGCGCTGTTCAAGTTCACGCGCAACATTCTGGCGGGCGAGCCGATCGATGTGTTCAACCACGGCAATCACACCCGCGATTTCACCTATGTCGATGATATCGCCGAGGGGGTGATCAGAACCTCCGACCACGTGGCCGGGCCCAACCCCGATTGGGATTCGGGCACCCCCGATCCGGCGACATCCAACGCACCGTTCCGGATTTTCAACATCGGCAATTCCTCGCCAGTCAAGCTCTCGCAATATATCGAGGCGTTGGAAGAGGCGCTGGGCAAGAAAGCTATCCGCAACCTGCTGCCCCTTCAGCCCGGCGATGTGCCCGATACCTTCTCGGATACGACCGAGCTGATCAAAGCTACCGGCTATGCCCCCCAAACCCCCGTGAAAGAGGGCGTCGCGCGGTTCGTGGAATGGTATCTTCATCATTATGAAGGGAACTCGACGTCCCGCTAGGGATATTCGTTCAGTCGACGCCCCTTCTAGCCCCATTTGCTTCAGGGTTCATCGGCATTGGCCCCACAACCAAGGATACTCAGCTATGTCGTTAATTGGCGGCGAGGGCGAGAACTTATTCTGTCAGGCAGAAGAAAATGCATTCCGACTCTGATGAATCGGCTCGAGTACATGACTGGAGACACCGGTGCATAAATTTGTTCGTTCCGCCTCGTTGCTCATTCTGTCGGGATTTGTCGCCCAAGTGCTGCAGTTTGTCGGGACAATCTTTTTGGCGCAGATTTACGACCCCAATGCTTACGGCAATCTAACTCTTGTTGTGAACTGGGCCTCTGTGTTCGCCGTTGCCTGCAGCCTCCA
The DNA here is from genome assembly GCF_036662815.1 of Pelagibacterium mangrovi. Taxonomy (NCBI): domain Bacteria; kingdom Pseudomonadati; phylum Pseudomonadota; class Alphaproteobacteria; order Hyphomicrobiales; family Devosiaceae; genus Pelagibacterium; species Pelagibacterium mangrovi. The sequence continues at coordinate 356,565 of NZ_JBAFXA010000001.1, forward strand.
ATTGCACATAGCATTGCATATCGCCCAGTCCGATAGTAAAGCGCGCGAGATTATGGGGACTGTGCTGATCACTGTCCCTGCAGTGGCTGTTCCTACAGGAATCGCTGCACATCTTTTTGCGCAGGACGTTCTTGTGCTCGCCATCATTATGGGAGCCGCATTGGCGCTTTCAAACATTGGTCGTTCAGCACAGTCAAGAAGGTCAGCAAACCTGAGTATCGCCGGCCTGTCTATCGGACGCGCGGCCGTCGCTGTAGTGGCGCAGTTTTGTTTTCGCTCGATTGGCCAGGGGGGGCTTGTACTGGGATTGCTTGTGGCAGAAGTTACTGCTGCATTCGTGTTTATTACACTATCGCTGAAGGGGGGGGGGCGCCCAGGTCGAGCACCTATTGCGAGGGTAATACTGCAAAACCGAAACTTCACGATTTGGGGAGTGATGCAGGAGCTTGTTTCGATAGGCGTAGTTCTTCTGCCATTCCTCATCTGCAGTCTTATTTATGACACAGATATAGTTGGGCACTACGGTATCACCTATCGCCTGTTATGGGCCCCGGCGGTAATACTCTCCTTTGGCTTCGGCCTTGTTTTCCTAACGGAAGTAGGCCGGCGTCCCGAACGATTTCGCGAGATTCTCGCCGAACTGCATTTCCGTAAGCTAGTGCTATTGATGATTGTGGCAGCGTTATCGTCTATTTTATGGATGCCGTTATTGTTTCATTTAATCCTTGGTAGCAAATGGGATCTTGCCGCGAGCATGAGCCCGGCGGTGACGATCGCCGCAACTAGCTTTCTCGCTTCAGCCCCTTATCGGCAATTGTATCGCGTTCATGAGAAGCAGCGACTTCAGCTGTGCATTGACATAGGAACCATGATGCTGATTGCAATGACCTGGATACTGCAGACGCTAGATCCTGTTGCGTGGGTAAATGTGATCTGTGGAATTGTCGTCATGCAGAATTCATTGATGATCGCTTTTGCACGCAGCTTTCAACGGGGATGACGCTTCACTTCCCGTTTAAGAACCGCGATCAGATTGGAGAAGCGTTCTGAATGATCACCGTATTTGCGAAGCATTGCCCGCCCGGAGGTGATCAGACTTTGGCGCAACCCTTCGTCAAAGGCCAGCGCCTGGATTGCACGAACTACCGAATTAGGATCATGTGCATCGACATAAAGAGCGGCCTCTCCGCTAATCTCTCTCGCCCACGGCCGATCCGCAGAGATATGAGGCCGTCCCGTTGCGAACGCCTCAAGCGACGTTACTGAAAACGTCTCAAGTACGCTCAGTGAGAGGACAATATCACTCTGGGCGAATACCTTCGCCGCATCTGCGTAGTTATAGGTTCCCAGTGTCCTCACTCGCTCAGCAATCCCAAGTCGGCTCGCCTTCTCTGCGATCGCCGCCCATTCAGGGCTACCCGGATCTAAGGTCAGGAGAAATTCTACCCTGCGCTCATCCGGCATGTCACCGCAAGCCAACGCGATTGTCGGCACGTGATCTAATAGCTTGTGTGGATAGGCCATAGCCGGAACCAACACCTTCAGTGGATTGCTGAAGAATGGGGGGGCGACGTTTAAGAAGCTCTCTGAATCAAACGCGTTCGAAACCACTGCTGTGTGATCTATCGGATAGCGCAGCCGACGACAAAAACAGTCTCGGGCGGTAAGCGTTTGAAAGATGAGCCGGTCAGCCTTCCGGGCATAATATGATTGATAAACAATCTTTAACGCATCAGGCAGCCATCGACTGGGTGAACGAGTGGATAAGAATGTACCAAGATCCACATGCGAGATATATCCATTACTGATACCCATCACGTGCGGACAACTGAATTCCACATATGCCGGACCGGCCATTGTATATACTAAATCGAAGTCGTCCGACTTCTGAAGCTTCAATAAGGCCCTACGCGCCGTCAGCGAGTGTGCAGGAGAATCAAAAATGGTGACCCGTGATTGCGGTACATTCCAAGCACTTATAATCGCGGCAACCTGCGGCGAGATCGCAAAATGCCACTCATGATCATTCGACATGACCGCCTGCCTAAGGAAGGCAGCGGAATTTTTGGCTCCGCCGCCGCCAACATTTGTTGACGCATTGAAAAGAAACTTCACGAGACGATGTCGTTCATACTGGAAACATAGGTATCCACTTGATGGTGATCGTTCACAAGCTGCAGCGCGGCGGCAGACAACTTATTCAGATAATCCTCATCGAAGTAGATTTTCCAAAGCTCCCGTTCCAAGGATTCAATTGGGTCAGATGCCTCAATTACGGCTGCGGCGCCATATTCTCTCGCGCGCATGGCAAAACGGGAATGGGACATGACAAGTACCGGAACGCCGAGGCTCCAACCTTCCACAGATTTAGTGGGGAAACCCGCCCACTCATAGCGGGCATCATCGCGAATTATAGCCATAACATGACAATTTTGGTAGTGTTTGAACACCGTCCGGCGATCGACTGGGCCAAGCGCGACGATTTGTAACTTGTTCAATTGCGCGGAGGTGGTGACAACTTGATCTGCCTTTGGCCCCGCCAGTATGAGTTGGATCGGAAAGGGAAGGCTAACCTTGTTAAGCCAGTTAACTAGGAGGTCGATGCGATCCTTCTTTCCAGGAAAGCCGGCGTAGAAGATCTTCAATGGCTCGGGCTCTACTGGATGACGCGAATGTTTGACTGCAAATGCCTCCGTCATTAAAGGTGGTATAACCCTGCCAATCTTCGGATTATAACTTGATTCCAAGTAATCGCTGATAAATATCATCCGCGAGAAAAGCCTGTACGTTATATTCATTCTAACAAACACCTCCGCTTTAGCCAGCCATGACGACAGATGGCTATATTCGTACCATTCTGTAATATCAAGCGCCGCGTGAATACCACGAATTTTTGTCGCTATTCTGAGCATCAATGCCAAAGTGTTTGAGGGATTATATAATATAACCGCGTGATACTTTTCAGCGGCACACACCTCGCGCAACAATCGCAGCCACGCAAACTTCGCGCCGCTGGACAGCTCTTGATCGTAGTCGGTGTGCTCATCGAATTCCATCGTGTTAGCTGGTGTTTGACCTAAGCGTGGCGCCAGAAGTACGCAGTGCCCCGTTTGACGAAGTGCCAGAGCTAGCTGCAGAACTCGTCTGCCTGCGGCATCTGCCGGAAAAAGTCGGTAATTTCCGGTATATAGAATTTTCTTCATGACTCCCTACTCCCAAGCCAACGCCTTCTGTTGCGAAAGCATGTTACGGATAAGATAACCAAAGGAAGTAATATTGTAAAATACCTTCCATTTATTTGCGGGTTAAGCAAAATGCACGAGAAAGCACTGACTTGGGCAATAAATAATATAGAAAAACTCGAATTCCTCGTGCAGGATCTAATTGATTTGAATTTTAGAAAGTTTGGAAGGTTGATCAAAAGATAAATGAGAGCGGGTATTCGAAGTGCCTGGGCCACGTCAATAACGCCAGATCTAAAGAAGAAAAAACTTGAATACATGTCATATATGTAAAGTAGAAGGCGCGCAGGTACTGTAAGGGGAGCTATGGCAGGTGATGCGGTCGCGATTTCCATAAGCCTCCCTGTCACGCCGCCCGCCAGCGTTGCCATCGAAACGAAGCTGCCTTCTCTTAAGGCTATCGCCCCTGCTATCGAGGCGGTAGCCAGAATGCCTACCGAGATGGTCGAAACCCGCACCAATCCGACGCGCCGTGTGAGCGATATGAGCAGGGAAGAAGCAAGGAGTGCAGAAACAAAAAAGACGAGCTGTTGCCTCACAACAAATGCCGGAATCAAAAGCAACAGCAATAGAAAATATCGTTTTTTTAATGCGAGCAGGGTAGATATAAGAAAAATTGAAATACTAATAACATCTTTATTTATTAGAATAGAAAAATATAATATAGATGTATTTAAAAAAAACGTCATATAGGATGAAAGCGGTAGATTAAAATGTTGGCATATTCTGAAATAAGATGAAGCTGATATTATTATGAATATTAGATTTACTAAATGTGCGTATAGTTGCTTTTCTGGTGGGCTGAAGCTTCTATATATCCAGTACATACCATAGTTATTGTCCAGAAGCGTGAACCTGATATTGTCGTTAGTGAGTCCATAGTTTGCATAAACGAAATGATCATGTATGTTTCCCGGACGATTCCAAAGGGCATCCTCGGGATAGGTCGCTACGTCGCCGATTACCGTAAAATATGCTACGCAGAGGATCGCGAAGCAGATTGTTGCGAGGTAAGCGACCATTGTTTTTTTTGAGGTCATTAAGCCCAATTCTCGTCGCTCCTGCGGCAATCGCTGTAAGCCTGCAAATCGCACAACCTCCCGTCATCTCCCACATGCACTGAAAGAGGGTGCGCGTTATGCCGCTGCCAAGGCTTGTAGTGGCTGCGAGCCTCTACGTACAATTCATGCCAACGAAAGCTCAACGATATGATTCCTAGTTCGGTTCTTATCACAGGTGGAACAGGTTCCTTCGGCAAAACGATGGTGCTGGATCTCTTACAACGCGGTTGCCAAGAAATCCGGATCTTGTCACGCGACGAAGAAAAGCAGGATGCCCTGCGGAATAAACTATCCAATCCGAATGTTCGCTACCTTATCGGTGACATTCGTGATCGAGAGAGTGTGGATCGCGCTATGGCAGATGTGGATTGCGTATTCCATGCCGCTGCGCTGAAGCAGGTGCCGTCGTGTGAGTTTTTTCCATTGGAAGCCGTTCGGACCAACATCTTAGGTTCTGAAAATGTCATTCGGTCGGCAGTAGCGCATGGTGTCCGCTCGATCGTTTGTCTCTCCACGGATAAAGCGGTGCAACCGGTCAATGCCATGGGAATGACTAAAGCGATGATGGAGAAGCTAGCTCAGGCCCAGGCTAGAACAATCGGTCCAGATGCCAAAACAAAGATCTCCATGGTGCGCTATGGAAATGTGATGTACTCGCGAGGCTCGGTGATTCCGCTCTTCGTTCAGCAGATCAAGTCTGGGCGCCCCATCACGATCACCGAGCCGAGGATGACCCGATTTTTGATGCCTCTTCGAGACTCGGTTGAGTTGGTGCACCACGCTTTCGCTCATGCACGGCAGGGCGACCTTTTCGTGCGCAAGGCCCCAGCGGCGACCATCGCGGATCTGGTACAAGCGCTGCTTGAGCTTTTTGACCGTCCTGACCATCCCGTTGAGCTAATTGGATGGCGACACGCTGAGAAGCTCTACGAAACCCTTGCATCGGCGCAAGAACTGGCGCAGTCCGAAGATATGGGGCAGCATTATCGCATTCGCATGGACGCACGCGACCTGAACTATTCGGCGTATTTTAGCGAAGGGGAGCGTGAGACAGCGCAGCAAGAAGACTATCATTCGCACAATGCTGAACGACTCGATGTTGAAGGCGTCAAAGCCCTACTTCTATCACTGGATGAGATTCGAGCTGAAATGGACCTTAGGGCATGAAGGTCGTCGTAACCGGAGCGGCGGGGCTCCTCGGCTGGCACACAGCCGTCCGCCTGCATGCCGCCAACTGTGCGGCGCGCTTCCGCAAAGAAACGCCACCATTTGAGATTGTGGCATTGGATCATGGGGCCTTCGCGGACGACAAGAAGCTGTCTAATGCGCTTCGTAATGCGCATTCTGTATTGCATTTCGCGGGTGTGAATCGGGGTAAAGAAGAGGACATTCGCGATGGCAACCCGCTCATCGCCAAGCGGCTTGCGGACGCTTGCAAGCGTTTGGGAGTTCAACCTCATATTACTTACGCAAATTCGACCCACGCGCGATTTGACAGTGTTTACGGGATATCCAAACGTCGAGCCGGCGAGATTTTATCTAGTATAGGTGGCGGTTTAGCAAATCTAGTCCTGCCTCATATCTTCGGCGAGGGAGCTCGGCCGCGTTACAATAATGTTACGGCCACGTTTATCGAGGCGGTGATCGGGGACGAGACACCAGACGTTGACTCGAATGGCCAAGTGCACCTACTTCATTCTGGGGCGGCATCTGATGCTGCTATCAAAGCGTCGGTGGCGCTCTACGACGGTGAAATTTCGCCCACTCCCGTGTCGACCAAAGTACCGGAACTCTTGGAGCTGATTCAACGTTTCCACGTCGACTACGCCTCTAATCTCTTTCCAGATCTCTCAGATACGCACACTCGTGACCTCTTTAACTGCTATCGTGCTGCCCTCTTTCCCAAGGGGTATCCTAAGCATTTCGAGTTGAATTCCGACTCTCGTGGCACACTGTTTGAAATAGTTCGCGGTGGCGGGGGGGGGCAAACCTTTGCCAGCTGGACGGAGCCCAGCGTTACGCGAGGAGATCACTTCCACCTTAATAAGGTCGAGCGCTTTGTTGTGCTTGAAGGTGATGCGCTGATACGCATCAGGCGAGCGCTGGGTGGACCGGTTCGGGAATATCGCGTCACTGGAGACATTCCGGTTGCTATTGACATGCCAACTCTACACACGCATTCAATCGAAAATGTTGGCAACCGCCCATTGTTAACTCTGTTTTGGACCCACGAACTATTCGATCCTATGGCCCCCGATACTTATTTCGACCCGGTATTGCAGGAAAACGCATGACAAAGATCAAACTAATGACGATTCTGGGAACTCGTCCTGAGATAATCCGACTGTCGCGCGTCATGGCTAAACTTGACGAACTTTGCAGCCATAGAATCGTGCATACTGGACAGAACTACGATTATGAACTCAATGAGGTGTTTTTCGAAGATCTTGGGGTGCGCCGGCCTGACCATTTCCTGGGTACCGGCGGAGGTTCACTGGGCGAAACTTTAGGGAATATCTTAGCGAAGAGCGAAAAGGTGCTGCACGACGAAAAGCCAGAGGCGGTGTTGGTGCTCGGGGATACAAACTCGGCAATCGCGGCTATTATGGCGCGCCGGCTAAAAATTCCAGTCTATCACATGGAGGCAGGAAATCGATCGTACGACCGAAACGTGCCTGAGGAGACGAACCGGAAAATTGTCGACCATATCTCTGATTTCAACCTCGTCTATACTGAGCATGCGCGGAGACATCTGCTGTCAGAAGGCATCCAGCATCGCCGCATCTATCTGACGGGCTCTCCCATGCGAGAGGTTCTCGAATATTATCGGCCGCGCATTGAGGCGTCCGACGTATTGCAAAGGTTAGGTCTTGCTACCCGAGGTTATTTCATCGTTTCGCTTCATCGGGAGGAGAATGTCGACAACAGCGAGCGCCTAGGGGCATTGGTCGATGTCCTCAACGCATTGGCTAAACGGCATGACATGCCGATCATCGTGTCAACCCATCCTCGTACGCGAAAGCGGCTCGATACGCTCAGCGCTGAAGTGTTAGACCCGCGCGTGCGTTATATGAAACCCTTTGGTTTCCACGACTACAACCGGCTACAAATGGAGGCATTCTGCGCAATTTCGGATAGTGGCACGATCGCTGAAGAGGCGTCTATTCTAGGTTTCCCAGCCGTTACTCCCCGCGATGCGATCGAGCGGCCGGAAGCATTAGATACGGGCAGCCTGATCATGTCGGGACTAGACAAAGACATTATTTTGAACGGCGTTGATGCCGTGACTAGCATGTTCGCCGCGCGTATCGCTGCTGGTGTACCGCACCCAGTCCCTGTCGATTATGAGATTACGAATACCTCCGAGCGCGTCGTTAACCTCATTTTAGGCACCGCCCGGCTGTCCAATAGCTGGGATGGCATACGGAGTAACGATCTGACGTAAGGGTAATTCGGCATGACAGCAGGGCAGGCGTTCTTCGTCTTGCGTGCTTGCAGCTATACAGCCGAGTTTTAAGGCATCGTAGCTCAATCGCAGACTTTGGCCAGGCGGTGTTCTCCAATCTTATGTCTGCGAAACGTTGGGCTTCTTACGTGTGCTGCCAGCACATCATTGAGGTCGTTATCCGCCAAACCCCGAATGTCGGGGCGCCGTCAACGGACGCTTGTGATCGACGGCAGTTTTAGGGCAATTCTACAATTGCAGGAGACCGGTGCGAAGCATAAATAGAAGTGTAATGTCGCTAACCAATCCGAGCTCTCGGCAAATATTCTACACTCCTCGGTTGGCCATGTTTGAAGCTCCGGTTTTCCTGTCGTCCTGTCGATGGCTCTTGAACCGCCTAGTTCTGGTCTGAAGACATTCGAATGCGCATCGCTTTTATATCACAGTACTTTTACCCTGAGCAATTTTCGAACAACGCCCTTTCCCGCGAACTCGTCAGACGCGGACACGAAGTGCATGCTTTTCCATGTGTTCCCAACTATCCAGAAGGCACCTTTCACAAGGGCTATTCCAACACCCAGAGGCGGGAAGACGAGTGGAAGGGCATCAGGATTAGCCGAAGCTTTACTGTGCCTCGTGGACGCACAGCGGTTACCCTTCTTCTTAATTACCTCGTATATCCGTTCGCGGCATCATGGACCATGTTCCGCCGCATGGATCATCCTGCAGACGTGTCCTTCGTCTCGATGCCGTCTCCCCTGTTTCAAGCGTTCGCCGGCGTTGTGCTACGGTGGCGAACAAAGGCACCCTGCGTCTATTGGGTGCAGGATATTTGGCCCGAAAGTGCGACTTTTACACTAGGTATAACGAATCGATTTGCCGTGGCCTTGCTCAATGGCATATGCGGTTGGCTCTATCGTCGCGCGGATTTGGTAATGGTCCAAAGCGCAGCTTTCCGGCCGATGATCATGCGATTTGGCGTTAGACCTGAGAAAATAGCCGTGCTGCCCAATACGGCGCCGGATTCATATCGTCCCGTCCTCCCGCAGGAAGCGCCCGAGGAAGGCAGACTAGTGCCAACCGAAGGCTTTCGCCTGATGTTTGCAGGCAATATAGGGGAGAGCCAAGATTTCGATACGTTGATCGAAGCGGCCGAACTGCTGCGAGAGCAAAAGGACCTACATTGGATAATCATCGGTAGTGGGCGCGACGAGCCACGCGTACGTCAAGTCGTTGAAGACCGCGGACTAAGCACTCGCTTCCGATTCCTGGGACGACACCCAGAAGAGGCTATGCCTCGCTTCTTCGCGCACGCCGATGCCATGATCGTTAGCCTCAAGGATGCGCCAATCTTCGGCCTAACCGTACCCTACAAAGTGCAGTGCTATTTGGCTTGCGGTAAACCCATTATCGCTTCGCTTAGTGGAGAAGGCGCTCGTATCGTCGAAGAGTCTGGAGCCGGGATTGCGGTTCCGGCCGGTCAACCGCGGATGTTGGCCAATAGTATCTTGGCCATGATGCAGGCGACACGGCAGACACGAGACGCCCACGCAACCAATGCTCGGCAATATTTTGAGGATACATATTCGGCCGATAAGATTTATAACAATCTGGAGCGGGCATTAATCAAAGTTGTAGCCAGCCGGAAGCCGCCTATCAATTAGTGGATTTGCGGGCAGCTACCTAGTGTGGCGCCGTCTGACTTGCCACTGATTTTTTCGTCCAATTGGGATTAGGGTCCGGGCCTTGATTGAGAGACGGACAGATGAAGCGAATGCGATGGCTCCAGCGACGCTTGGCATTGACGCCGCAGGCAACCGCGACGGTGTTCGTCGCGCTGATCGAGAATGGATGGTTATCCGTACTTGCTAACCAAATTGGCTTCGGATTTGTCTTGGCTTTGGCAATGACCGGCCCCTGGGCAACCTATAAACATATCCCGGCTACTGACGTCCTTATTCCAACAGCATTAGCCGGACATTTAGTGGTGGTGTTCTCATGGCTAATTGTTTCAAAGACCCGCATCGTGATCGGTTTAGCGGGATACACTTTCGCAGCGTTGTGCGCCGTCGTGGCCTTAAGTTATTTCTGGTCGATTCGCCCGCACATGTGGGGTGTCCATATGGCGTGGTGGGGTATATGTTTCGTGTGCTTTCTCGCCGCGCTGAACTTCGTCAAAGGCGAAGGGCGCATCAAACTTTTTGCCTTTGCGTGCGGGGTAGGGGCGCTGCTCACGCTGCCGCAGTTGAATATGGAAGAGTTCCATCGCTTGGGTGGTGCTTGGCGCTACACAGTCTCGGCGCACAACGCGAATTTCACCGCCTACGTTTTGACGGCTTATGCCTATGTGGCCATTGCCGTCTTAAGGCTTTTCAAGACCAGCACAGTAGAGAAGATCGGACTCGGGGTGACCATTCTGCCCGTGTGCGTGGGACTCTACTTTCTCAATAGCCGAGGGGCACAGATCGCGCTGATGTTGACTGCAACCGCTGCGTTGGCCTCGATTTGGCTCCCGAGAGGCTGGCAAACGGTTGCTGTGATTGCCATGTTGATAGTTGCGGTGATTGTTCCTTCCGGCCTTTTGTCGCCGCTACTCAGCATTGTCGATACATTTTCGGCTAAAGGAACGGGCGATCTGTCGAGCCGACTAGTACTGTGGGAAGAGGCTCGTCAGCGTATACTAGACAATCCCATGCTCGGGATTGGAGCGGCGGGCTTCCCTGTGACCAGCGTTGTCGAAAAGGACGTGCACAACTTCTTCCTGGGTATCATGGTAGAGTTCGGCTTGCTGGGATTCGTCTGTGTTGTGGCTATGGGGCGCGCTCTGTGGTTGGCTGTGCGGCATCGAGGAGTGCCAGGGATGGCTTTGTTGCTTATGTTTACCAGCTTCTTTCTACCAATAGCTTCGACTGGCCAAATCCTTGTCATGTCTCAGCTTTGGATTGTGCTCGGAATCACGTTCAGCATCGCGGCGTGCCTGAACGAATCCCTTGCATTGCAGAGTATAGACGCAGCGAATACTGGGGTCTAGGTGGCATTAGACGTGTGCGCGGGATGCATTCTTCTCTCTTAGCCAGCAATAGATTGCCATTGCTGGTGCCCTTTGGCGTGATGCAAGGTGCCATTTTGTTGCCCGCCGAGGGATAGGAAGGTAAGCTTCTGTTGAGGACCGCGGCGTCACCAGTGGCCACCTGATTGGTCTTCTTCGATGAGATTTCGGAGGCACTCGACGCCATCTTCAATAAAGGCGACCTTGCCGTCGTCGTTGTCGAGACTGTCGGCCCAGATCCCGCCGTCCTCGGTTTCCATTTCGATGGCGAACTTCAAGATGCGGTCGACCGTCTCGCCGAGATCAGCAGCGGGAAGCGACTAGCAGGGGCCGCTACTGGTTGAAGCTCCAGGGCATGAGGTCGACGATCTGTAATCGGCCGGTTTGTACCGCCTTCCGCCTAGCGTGTTCTGCCGTGTAATGACCGTCGTTATTGGCGTCGTTATTGACGTGAGCAACGCAAGCGGCGGGGATTTTATGCGCTATGAGGTGATGACAGGGGTTGAGCGCCGGCGGCGCTGGTCGGACGAGGAGAAGCTCTCGGTTTTGGCTCAAGTGGGCGTGGACGGCGAGAGCGTTTCTGGGGTCGCGCGACGCCACGATATCACCCGTCAGCACATTTATCAGTGGCGGCGGGAGATGCGTCGCAAGGGTCTCATGATCCCGCGTGATCCGATGCTGGTCCCGGTCGAAGTCGCCGAGGAAGCGGTTGCCGATACCGGGGATGATCGGTAAGCGGTGTCGCGCCCGCACCTTCCGGCACGTTGTTAATCATGAGATCCGGCACGGATTGAGATTAGCGCGGGAGTTTCTCCATGGACGCTCCAATGGAGCTTCTCACAAATGGCGGGAGGTGGCGTCGCAACCGGCAGTGGCCCGATGAGGTGAAGGCGCGGATTGTTGCCGAGACGCTGCGGCCGGAGGTGACCGTGAGTGAAGTTGCGCAGCGGCATGGGTTGAAGGCCAACCATGTCTCTTCGTGGCGAACTCTTGCTCGGAAGGGGAAGCTTGTGCTGCCAGCACCAGAGGATCCGGTGAAGTTTACGGCTCTGATGGTCGCTCCGGTTGAGGAGGTGACGGCAGTGGAGCCGGTGGCGTTGGTTGGACCGGAGATCCTTTTGGGATCGGTGACCATCCGATTGGAGCGCGGCGCTTCTGCAGCCAGGATTGCGTCGGTCGTCCGGGCACTGACGGCGGCCTCATGATCCTCCCCTCCAACCGGGTGCGGATCATGGTGGCGACCAAGCCCATCGACTTCCGCAAAGGGCACGACAGCCTTGCGGCGCTGGTCAAGAACGAGCTGCATAGGGACCCGTTCACCGGCACGGTCTTTGTGTTCCGTACCAAGAAAACCGACCGGCTGAAGCTGCTCTACTGGGACGGCACCGGACTGGTCATGGCCTACAAGCGGCTGGAAGAGCATAGCTTCACCTGGCCTGCGGTGAAGGACGGGCTGATGACGCTGAGTCACGCGCAGTTCGAGGCCCTGTTCGCCGGGCTCGATTGGCGCCGGGTTCTGGCAGTGGAGGCGCGGGCTCCAGACGCCGTGGAATGACTGCGGCAGGATGACTCAGGGCTTGTCTTTCTGCGGGAATGACGGCGCCTGATCTGGTAGATTCCGGTCATGCTCGATACCGCCGAACTTCCCGACGACATTGCCGCCCTCGAGGCGATGCTTGTCGCTGCGGCGTTGCGTGATCAGCGCAAGGACGAGCGGATCGCCCAGCTGGAAAAGTTGGTCGCAGCGTTCAAGCAGGCGGCCTTCGGGCGCCGGTCGGAAAAGAGTGATCCGGACCAGTTCGAGCTGGCGCTGGAGGATCTGGAAACGGCCATCGCGGCGATCCATGCCGAGGAAGATGCAGAAAACCGCGCGGCCAAGCGACCAGCCAAACCGCGCAGCGCCAATCGTGGCTCACTCCCCAGGCATCTGCCGCGGATCGAGGAGATCATCGAACCCGAGAGCCTGGTCTGTGGCTGCGGCGGCGGTCTGCACTGCATTGGTGAGGATGTCTCCGAGCGGCTCAATGTAATCCCCGCACAGTTCCGTGTGATCGTCACTCGTCGCCCCAAATATGCCTGCCGGTCCTGCACCGACGGGGTGGCGCAGGCGCCAGCGCCGGCCCGGCTGATCTCTGGTGGGCTGCCGACCGAGGCCATGGTCGCTCATGTCCTGGTTAGCAAATACGCCGATCACCTTCCGCTCTATCGTCAGGCGCAGATTTACAGCCGTCAGGGTGTTGATCTGGATCGCTCAACGCTGGCCGACTGGGTTGGCCGGGCCGCCTTCGAGCTGCGTCCGGTCTATGACGCCCTGATGGCGGACCTGAAAAGGTCATCAAAGCTGTTCATGGACGAAACCCGCGCTCCGGTGCTCGATCCTGGAGCCAGAAAGACCAAGACCGGATACTTCTGGGCCCTGGCGCGCGATGATCGACCTTGGAATGGTGCCGCACCACCTGGTGTTGCCTTCACCTATGCCCCGGGCGGAGGCGGCCTTCATGCCGAACGGATATTGCAGGGTTTTGGCGGAATTCTGCAGGTGGACGGCTATGCCGGCTACAACCGGCTGGTCGCGCCAGGTCGCGTCGGTTCGGATATCAGGCTCGCCTATTGCTGGGCTCATGCCCGCCGTAAGCTGATCGATATCACCCGCACTGGTCCTGCGCCGATCGCCGAAGAGGGTGTGCGCCTGATCCGCGGGATCTATGCCATTGAAGCCGATATCCGAGGTCTCGGTCCGGATGACCGCCTTGCCGCGCGTCAGGAGCGGTCAGCTCCAGCCGTAGCGCAAATAAAAGACTGGCTTGATCACCATCGCAGCCGTGTCTCGGCGAAAGCACCGCTCGGGGAAGCATTGAGCTACATCGCCAGATACTGGGCTGGGCTCGAGTTGTTCCTGGCCGATGGTCGTATCGAGCTCGACAACAATGCCGTCGAGCGGACCATCCGTCCCATTGCGCTGAACCGGAAGAACGCGCTCTTTGCCGGTCATGATGCTGGCGCCGAGAACTGGGCCATCATCGCCTCGCTTATCGAAACCTGCAAGCTCAACGGCATCGATCCCTACAGCTGGCTAAGCTCCACCCTTCAAGCCATCGTCGCCGACCACAAGCAAAGCCGCATCAACGATATGCTCCCATGGAACTACTCCACCGACGTGTGATCGGCACAGCGCTTACTTTCCATTTGTAGATGCTGGCATTGCTCACGCCGTGCTTCCGGCACAAATCGGCGACCGGAACGCCCGCCTCGTGCTCCTTGACGATGCCGATAATCTGTTCTTCGCTGAACCTGTTGCGCTTCATCTCTGGTCCTTTTCGATGGGCCAGAGTCTATTTCAAACTGGATTAGCTCCAAGGGGCAACGTCATACTTCGCAAACGCAGGATACGCTTTCGTCATAACGCGGGATCAAACAACTAGGCACCCAACTGGAGCTCATTCAGGGGATGCACGAGTGTGGGTCAGCACTACTTAGTCCTATCGCCGGCACCCTTGCCCAACGCTGTCTTTAGTATGATCTCGAGATCAAATAACAGGGATTGCAGTTTGAGGTAGCGCTCGTCCCAAAGCGCGAGCGTTTTTGGCTCACTCATGTCGATGCCGTTTACCTGGGCGAGCCCTGTAATTCCGGGCTTGACCGAAAGCACACCGCGAGCGTGCCTTTCGTCAATGAGTTGAGCCTGGATTGGAAGGCATGGTCTGGGACCGACGAGGCTGATGTCGTTTCTTATGATGTTCCAGACCTGAGGCAACTCATCGAGCTTGGACGAGCGCATGAACTTGCCGATCGGGGTAATCGCGTCCACGGGCGCGTCGTGCGACCCCACATTTGGCGTACCTAAACGCATCGTTCTGAACTTGTAGCAGATGAACGTTCTGCCATCACGGCCCACGCGCTCCTGGGCAAATATGGCAGGGCCGGGAGACTGCAACTTGATGGCGATGCCCACAATCAACAGCAGCCACCAGAAGAAAACCAACACTACCAGAGCAAAGGCTAAATCTATGGCGCGCTTTGCCGTCCTGAACCAAACATTGCGCGCCTGACCATCGCTGACGATCCGGTCTTCGGCCTCGGGCTGGACGGCGGTCTGCCAAATCGCTTGAGCAAGTGTCCCGATCTGCAAGGTGGGCTTGAGAGCGGAAAGTGCCGAAAGAGCAATCCCGCGAAGTGGGGTGGGCAGCTTGTTCAATGCCGCGAGCGTGCCGGCCAGTTTGGCGCCGATGACGGTGGGCAGAAAGAACTGCACGACATCAAGATTTTCGATATGTGCCAATTCACGCGCGGCACGCCGCTTGGTTTCAGCGTATGGCGTATGATTGTTTTCATCGAGCGCATGGGTACTCGAAATATTGAGCATTCGCGTGATGCCGGCCGCCCTGGCGAGCTTAGCCACGCGGAGCGTCAGATCGACATTGACGCGTTCAAATTCCGCCTGTGATGCTTCTACGTCGTTATTCAGCACGGCCAGGTGAACAAGCAGGTCGGCGCCTGCAGCATATTGAGGAATTTCCTCATAGTTGCATGCAACGTCGCTGGGAAACATTTCGTGGAGTTTCTGCGGATCTCGCCCGGTCACTATGACGATAGCGTCCGACTGTTTGAGCAAGGGGACAAGCTGCTGACCGAGACGGCCCGAAGCACCGGTTACGACAATGCGGGGCTGGGCGATAGGGAGATTGGTCTGGATCATTCGTTCAGTTTGTCTTGCTGGCAATTAAGAGGTGGGGGGTGGCGGGCGTAGGTTCTACCCCAGCGCCATGCCGAGAATCGCGTTCGGCGATCAGCTTGAACAGCACCGTTCTGGCTCCCCTTTCGTTTTGGTCTGCAACCATACTCGCGAGTTCGTCAGTACGACGGACGATGCTGCCCGGTTCACCGAGTTGGCTGAGCCCACGCAAAATTCTGGGGTGTTTGGTGGGCGTGGCGCTGGTGGCGTCGTAGAAGAGCTCCTCGTAGAGTTTTTCTCCGGGACGCTTGCCGATCTCAACGATTTCTATATCGCCTTGGAGATTTTCCTTGCTCCGCACCGAAAAGCCGGCGAGCCGGATCATGTTCTCGGCAAGGTCGGATACGAGAACGGGCTCACCCATATCGAGCAAGAACACATCACCGCCTTCCGAAAGAGCACCGGCTTGAACGATCAATTCGGCGGCCTCGGCAATGGACATAAAATAACGAGTCATTGCGCGGTCGGTGAGCGTCAGCGGTCCACCTTGAGCAATCTGTTCCTTAAAGAGGGGAACGACCGAGCCGTTGGACCCCAAAACATTGCCGAAACGCACGGCGCAGAATTTCTGGCCCGTATTGTTGCTAAGCGCCTCAGCGGCCTTTTCGCGTACAATAAGTTCTGCCCAGCGCTTGGTTGCACCCATCACATTCGTCGGACGCACGGCTTTATCCGTCGAGATCAGGACGAAGTTCTGGACTCCCAGACGGTAGGCGGCATCGACCACTGTCTTTGTTCCGAATACGTTGTTCTTGATACCTTCGAGCGCATTGGCTTCAACGAGCGGCACATGCTTGTGGGCAGCGGCGTGGAAAAGCACATCCACGCCGTGCTCCTTGATCGCCGCCTCGACACGCTGCGCATCGGTGACCGACCCCAAGACCGAGACGACGGCAAGGTCCTTGTCGGCCAGCTCCCTGTCGATGCGATAGAGGGCGAATTCATTGGCCTCGAACAGAACCAGGCGTTGGGGGCTCCACTGGGCAATCTTGCGGCACAACTCGGACCCGATCGATCCGCCGGCGCCGGTGACCATTATGGTGCGGCCCACGATCATTGATTTGATAAGGCCGAGATCGGGGGGAACTGAGGACCGTCCGAGCAGGTCGTCGATCTCGATCTCGCGGATTTGGCTAACGAGATATTTGCCGGTTGCCAGATCCGTGAGCGCGGGTAACGACTGAACCTTGACGTGATGTTGGCTCATGCTTTCGACAATTTCCCGGCGCCGCGCCGTTGTCAGCGAAGGGATTGATAGGATCACTTGCTTGACGTCGTAGTCGCGGACAAGTGTGGGAAGATGTGAAGGGGTATACACCCTGACGCCGGAAACCTCACGGCGGTGCAGGTTCGGATCGTCGTCTAGAAAGCCAACCACAAGGTGACTTGAGCGCAGGCTGATGGCAAGTTGCGTGCCGGCCTCACCTGCCCCATAGATGACAACAGTCGGCCGCTTGCTCTTTCCTCGGCCTGTGGCGGGCCAGAAAAGCCATTTAGCGGTGAAGCGGCTGCTCGTAATGACGAGTGTTCCAATTACCCAATATATGATGGGTACAGAACGCGGAACATAGCCGCGTCCGGCCATTGCTGAAAGGAACGCTACGACAACCCAAAGGATTGTTGCAATAGCCATGGCCTGGAAAATGGTCCAGATCATACGCTCGGGCATATACCGCACGACTGCACGATAAAGCCCCATTCGCACGAATACTGGAATGGCTATCAAGGGAGCGGATGCAATTATCACCCACTCATCGAGGGACGCGGGGAGCATCCATCTATCAAAACGCAACGAAAAGCTGACCCAGAGCGCCGTTGCCAAAGCCAGGAAGTCAAAACTGACGAGAAGCGCGCGTTTCCAGAGCCGTGGCAGAGACAGTAGGCGCTTGCGGATATACGACAGCATTGTAAGCTCGAGGATTAGTGTTGATCTTCACTGCCGTTCCACGAAAGTGTGGGCCGGTCAAGCTACAGAAATACCAAGGTCGGCCGCTCGCGCTAATTTTGTTGCCAGACGTTCATCTCCACATTTTCGACGTAACGGGCCACGATATTCATCGATTTCCAGCCGCCTGCGGCCATGATGGGCAACAGGCCGTAGCCCATGACCGTCAAGGTCTGGGCCGCGCCGACCCGGAGCGAGTGGCCGCTCACGGCAGCGGCATCGGCGGACGGATAGCCCGCGGCTTTGCTCAAGCGTTTAAGCGTTGCGCCGACAAAGGAGGGATGGAGGAAACGGGCGCCGAGGGTGCGGCCATAGACCGGGCGGAGCAGGGGGCCTTTTTCAATCTTCGCCCCCGCTCGCCATTGATCCACCAGTTTGCTGGTCGTCAGAGAAAGGCGAGCGATGCGGCCCTGGCCTTCCTGGTCATTCTTGGCGCGCCGAACGAGCACGGTATAAGTGGCGTCGGTCGCGCGCGTGAAATCATCGATCCGAAGTGCGACCAGCTCGGCCCGGCGGCAAAGGCTGTCGAAGCCGACGGCGATCATGACCTGGTCGCGCAGACCGGCCAAGTCATCGGTGCAGGCGCCCATCAGGCGGTCCCGGCGTTCTGCGGTCACCCCCAAAGCCTGTCGTGGACGCGAGGGTTGAGACCGTTTGGCTCGGCGCATCGCGAGGTTGACGGCTTCGTCTTCCGTCGGGGAGGCGTGGCCTGCCAGACGATGCAGCTTGGTAATGGCCGCGAGACGGCGCTTCAACGTGCTGGGTTTTACCTTCTCCGCACTCGTCTCGATATAGGCCGCGAGCGTTTCGGGCTTGGCGGGAAGCGCGCGAAAGCGCTTCCTCCTGCACCAGGCGGCAAAGTCGGCGAAATCGCTGCGATAGCTCTTAATGGTGTTGTCCGAATACGCACCCTCGAGCCGCTGGAAGTGAAAATCAAAGCTCGTCATGATCGTCATTCCCCACAAGGGTCAGATAGCTTGGCCTCATCCCGACGGGTTGAGTGTCGCCCTCGCGTTTCTCTGCCAAGAGCGCGGTGACACGCGCCCCGCTCACCACCCGTTCGGCGATCAGGATGCGTGCGAGCAGTTCCACTTTCTCATGCCGGTGCTCGATGATGGCCATGGCATCTTCGAGTCGCGCGTCGAGTTCGGACGCGATCAACGCTTCGATCTTGTCGCCGCGCTCGAAGCCTTCTCGCCTCCAACGAAGCGAGCCAAACAGGCCATATCGGCCGATCCCGTCCTCGAGCAGCCGGGTCGCGGACATAAGATCGGCGACAGCGCCGGCGTTAGCGCCTTCGCCCAGGATAATATCCGCCGCCCGGCCGCCGAGCGCGATGGTGACGTGCTTTGCCAGTTCATACTTGGTGAGCAGTTTCTCGCCAGGCCGGGTGGTGACGGATCCGCCGACGTCGCCGCGACTGATCACCGAGATTTCCTCGATCTCGATGCCGAGTTCGAAGGCGACGATGGCATGACCGGCCTCGTGCAGGGCGATGGCGCGTTGGCGGGCCAGACTCATTTCAGAGGGTGGAGCGACGGTCGCGACAAGATCGGCGAGCTTAAGCTGCGCTCCGACCTCACGTGCTGCGGAGCGGGCGGTGTCGATCTGGCTTTCGATCGCGGCGGGCGTCGCCCCGGGCGACAGGCGCGCGAGGATTTCAGCGTCGGCGCGGGTGATGGTCCCTCTAAGCAACGTCTCGAACAGATCTGCGCGTTCACCAAAGTTAGGCAGCAACACCGGCACATGGACTTCGAGACGTCCGGGCCGGATCAGCGCGCCGTCGAGCTTTTCGAAATGGTTTGTTGCGCCCACCAGAAGGATGGGCTTTCCGGCCTGGCGCACGAGATCAATCTGCAAGAGCACATGCGTGACCACCGGCGTCCACCATTGCGTGTCGCGCGCGGTAAGTGCAGCCCGGTCGGGCAGACCGTCCAACTCGTCGAGGAAGCCGATGATCGGGCCCTCCGCGGCCTTCAAAGCGTCGAAGAAGTGCGATGCAGCCTTGACGACCCCACCGAGGTGGCCATCGCTGGTCGCAAACCATCCGGCGACCGAGTCGGTGTGGAAGCGCCAACCGGCTGATCGGGCGAGAGCCGCCGCGATCGTCGTCTTCCCGGTGCCCGGAGGCCCCTGAAGCAGAACATGGCGCAGGTTTTCGGGCGGGGAGGTGCCCTCAGCGATCGCCCGCATCGTGCCAAGGGTACGGTCGCTCCAGGCACGGACTGCGCGGGTCAGCGCCAACTGTTCGAGCAGGGGACCGGGTTCAGCGGTGTCGGAGATGCGCCGGTACTGTGCTGTCTTCTTAAGATTGGCGACGCATTGAGCAGCAGTGGTGCCCGGGCGGATGGCACTGATGAGGTCGCGGCTGCTCAACCGTGCAAGGTTCTCGTCGGTCAAGCCGCGCGCGATCGATCCGGTCACGCTCCTGATCGTCTTGCGCACGATCCTGGCAGTGGGACGACGTATCATGATATGGCAATCGGCAGCGGCGTGAACCTCCGGCGCCAGGCTGGCGGCGGCATCGCTGGTGACAAACGCGACGCTGGTGCCGCGTTCAAGCACCAGCAGGTCGTCGGCCCCTCCGGGTCTGTTGCGCGTGCCGGATTTGGGCTTGGCGATCGCCACGGCCATCGGTCCGTCTTCGAGCTTGCGCAAATGATGCAGGATCAACTCGACGCTGTCTTCATCAAACGTTTCGACGATAATGACCTTGGCCGAGCTCTTGAGCGTTTCACGATGCCGGCGGGTGAGGACGGCATCCAGCAGATGTTCGGCCAGAGCGGCAGTGGGCGGGACGAGAACCGCAGTACCATCGGCTTCGGCGTCATCGCCCATGACCGTCGTGAAGTCGTAATCATTGCGCGGCATTGCGGTTCTCCAGCTTTTCGATGGCGTCGAGGAGGCGTGCTTCACGCCAATCGAGGAGGGTGGTGGCCGCGGCGTGACCGTCGCGAGCGGCATGGCAGAGGTCAGTGTGCAGACCCTCGGGCAGCGCCGACTGGTCGATTTCGCAGAGCAACGCGAGACGGAGAGCGAGGCCAAGTTGCACGCCTTCGCAGTCGTTCTTGGCTTCGGTGAGGTGAAGGGATTTAGGACAAGTCATTACCGAACTCCCCCATGCGAGGGACGCTCGTAGAACCGGATCAGCGGCTCGAACTCTTCGGGCTCGGGCACCAACCCGTCGCGATCGGCGAGATGTATGCCGAAATCGCTCCGGAGCGCCGCCTGGGCGTGACGCCCGAAACACTGGCGGTAGTGCAGCATCATCGATGCAAAATTCTGGTGGTTCAAAAGCTCGCCAAACAGGGACAGATCGACCAGAACGTTGCGCTTGTCGCGGCCGGCGCAGTCAACGACGGCAAGATCGACCTTGCGAATCTCGACGCTCTTGTAGGTGCGGCGCAACTCGCCCATGGCAAGCGGCGCGATGGCCTCGAGCTTGGTGCGGATCGAGTCGATCTCGGCCCGGTTGACCGAGGTGCCCGAGCGTTTGAATTCGGCGATCACCAGATGCCCGCGTTCGGCATCGAGAACGATCAGATCGGGCGCATAGCAGCTGCGCATCTGGGTGCGGCGGCCATTGCGGGCGATCAGCGCCTCGGGCAGGGAGAACTGGGCACCCGGCTGGGCAACGAGATAGTGCGGCTCGTCGCGAAGGATGAGACGCGCCGCGGTTTCGAGCGTCAGGCCTTCGGCGGTCTCGATGGCGCGCATTGCCTTCGAGATGCCGGTCAGCGGGCCGAAGCTCAAATCTTCGAAATCGGTGTCAAAGGGGATAGCGGCAATCGTCTTGCCGGCGAGCGCGTCGAGCCTTTCGGGTAGCCCAGCGGTCTGCTCAGGCGTGGTGATCTTGGTCATTGATAGGTTTCCTCTTCCGGATCGGGATGGGAAGAGGCGCAAGGGGAGCCGGGGCCATGGCGCAGCGGGCACGAGCGGAAGACGCAATCGGACGCGTCGGCAACCGCCCGAGCAAAGGCGCGCAGGACGACCATGCGCGCGATCCGACCCTCTCGTCTTGGAGGTGAAGGATCATCGGCAAACGGCCGGCTCGTTGCGCCTCTTAACCCTCGGCGTGCACCAGGTGCAGGGCGATAGCGGCGCCAGCGAGCGCGGTGCGATCGACGTTCTGGAAAAGGAAATTGGGGGATTCCCGCCGGGCGCGGGTCTTGATATGCATATGCATAGCCGTTCAGCCTTCTTCTACAAGGATGTGCGGTCAGGCCTTGGATCGGTGTTCCACCACCGGTCCTTGGCCGCCCTAATCGGGCGCCGCGTTGTCGCACTCACCATGACTGCGATGATGCCAATATAGGGCGGCTTTCGCACCCGTCCACTTTGGACAAGAATTATGCTTAACGCTTGTCGATCGCGTTTTCGGACCCGGCAGCAAAATCGTCTATCGGCACGAACCGGGCTTCGTACAGGAGGGTTTCAGTGTCGGATTTGGTGCCTTGGAGGGTCCGATTTGCCCGGGAATCTGCGATAACGCCTCTGGGCGGCAATGAATTATCGCAATGTCATCTTTGCGCCCTCGTTCCGGCCGCTCGACTGACAATTGAGACTTCCCGAAAGCCGACATTGTTTGTGGAGCAACCGAGCGCTAGCAGATTTCTTCGGCGTATGTGTTCGATCCCACGCGGTCCTTCGGAGGAGATTCGAACCGGCATGTTTCGAACGGACTGCGGATGTGTGCGTTATCGACCTTGCTCTTCGGAGCCAGACCGACAGCTCCACGGCCTCAGGGAAGCCGGCAAAAGATCGATCCGTGCCGGTTCGCGAAGCGTAGCCGTATATTATATAGGCCAAGCAGCAATTCCCTATGCATCTAAGCGCCGGCTAAATCAGCAGCTTGTGCAATTGCCGATGCTTAGGGTTAGCGTCTTTCTCATGCGCCGTCGCGATATCTGGAGGGACCGAGGTCCCTCCTGCCAGAACCTTTCAAACCGGTCCCGTGCTGCCGACGGGCCAGACGCTGCGGAGCTTTTCGCCGGCCAGGATACGGGCGCGGCAGCTTGCTTCTGCCTTGCCGTTCTCATCGGCGGCATCCGCAATGGTCTTGACCAGTTCGCGCGGGATGACGACCACGCCACTGATATCGCCGAAGATCACATCGCCGGGCCGGACGCGCACGCCATCGATGTCGAGATCGATATGCGCCTTGGTCGGCTCCATGCGGCCCGACACCCCGACCGGGCTCGTGCCGCGGGCAAAGAGCGGGTAGTCGAGGTGGCGCA
Source organism: Pelagibacterium mangrovi (assembly GCF_036662815.1). Taxonomy (NCBI): domain Bacteria; kingdom Pseudomonadati; phylum Pseudomonadota; class Alphaproteobacteria; order Hyphomicrobiales; family Devosiaceae; genus Pelagibacterium; species Pelagibacterium mangrovi. The sequence continues at coordinate 379,276 of NZ_JBAFXA010000001.1, forward strand.
CCTCGGCCAGATCGCGAACCGTGCCATGGACGACAGTGGCTGCGGCGCCGGCCATCTTGGCGCCGGTGGACATCAATTCGCCGGTGCCCGAGCCCTCCGCGCGGGAGGAATCCACCATCATGATGCCGCCCTTGACCACCCCGTCGATGGCGCCGTGATAGACGTCCTGGGGCTGGCCGATGCGGGTGCTGGGCTCATAAAGCACAGTGACGGCGGGGCCGCAGACCACCTGGCCGGGGGCCAGGGCGCCGAAAAGGGAGATGCCTTTGAGGTGGCCATAAGCGCCGTGCTTGTCCATCACGTCATGGATGTCGCCCGAATACCATTTCGATAGCCGCTCTATCGAGTACCAATCGGTGTCAGCGTAGTCGTAAGTCATAGTTTTTTCCCTTAAAATACGACGTCACCAGGCGGTGAAGCCGCCATCGACCACCACGTTGGAGCCCGTCATGTAGGAGGAGGCATCCGAAAGCAGGAAGCGCACGACGCCGTTATACTCGTCGATTTCGGCCTGTCGGCCCATGGGAACGCGGTCGAGAAAGGCGTCTATAAACTCCTTGTCGAAGCTGGCGGTTTTCACGCCGCCAAAGGAGATGAGATTGACGCGCACCTTTTTCGGCGCCCAGTAGGTGCCCAGATAGCGAGTGAAATTGACCAGGCCGGATTTGGACGCGGCGTAGGACGCAGCCTTGATGAAGGGCACGCCATCGCGCTTTTCGCGATAGGCATAGAGCGCCTGGTTGGGCGAGACCATGCCGTAGATCGAGCCCACATTGATGATTGAGCCGCGCTGTTCGGCGGCCATTACACTGCCGACCACCTGGCTAGTGAGCATGACGCCGGTCAGGTTGGTTTCGATGATCTCGTCCCAGTAATGTTGGGGATAGACCTCGAAGGGGGCGTTCTGTTCAGCCGAGCCGTCAGGCTTGGAATCAATGCCGGCATTGTTGACCAACCCGTGCGGGGCGCCCCAATCGGAAATGACTTTCTGGGTGGCGGCGATGAGCGCCGCCTTGTCGGTAACGCTCGCTTCATAGACGCGGATGTTGTCCGCAACGCCAGGAAACTTGTCGGCGAGCTGCTCGTCCGAGAAGGGGCGGCGCGAGAAGATGGCCACCTTGGCGCCTGCCTGGGCGAGGGATTTGGAAAATTGGGTGCCCAACTGGCCCAAGCCGCCGGTGACGACGATGACGCGGCCTTCTACTGAAAATGGATCATGCATGGAAAAGCTTATCCTATGTGGAGGAGGAGATATCGGGCTGCCGAGACTGGGGCCGACGCCGGGAAATGATGCGGATGAGCGTCCGCACGAGCGGGATCAGAATGACGACACAGACGATGACGCCGAGCCCGGCCGCAACGGGCCGACTAAAAAAGCCGAGAAGATTGCCGTCGGCGATCTGCATTGACATGATGAAGTTGCGCTCAAGGATGGGGCCGAGCACCAGCCCGAGAATGATCGGCGCAAGCGGAAACCGGTTGGCTTCGAGCACATAGGCCACGAGCCCGGCAGCCAGCATCACGCCGATATCGAACAGGGTGTTGTTGATGGCAAACGATCCCACCACGCAGAACACCAGAATGGTGGGAACGATCAGACTGCGCGGAATGGAAAGCACGTAGCGCGCGCCCTTGATGGCGAAATAGCCGATGGGAAGGAGCAAAAGATTGGCCAGGCCGAAGGTGAGGATCACCGCCGTCAGCATTGTGGGGTTATCCACGAAGAGCTGGGGACCGGGATTGAGTCCCTTCATGAACAGGACGCCGATGGCAATGGCGGTCACCGCGTCGCCGGGGATGCCAAAGACCAGAGCCGGCACCCATGCGCTGGAGAGGCCGGCATTGTTCGACGAGCTGGCTTCGACCAAGCCCTCCTCATGACCCGTGCCGAATTTTTCGGGGGTCTTGGAGAACCGCTTGCTCATCCCATAGGAGATCCAGGCGGCCAGATCGCCTCCAATGCCGGGAAGTGCGCCCACCGCTGAGCCTAACGCGGATCCCCGGATGAAACTCCAGGGATATTTGCGGAACATGCCCCACACGCCGGCAAAGGAATTGCTCCAGAAGCTCCCTTTTTCGGGAACAGGCGGAATTGTGCCTGCCGCCGAAAGGCCCCGGAGCAGCTCGGCAAAGGCGAACATGCCGATCATGGTCGGGATGAAGCTCACCCCGCCATATAGGTCGATCACCCCGAAGGTAAAGCGCGGTTGGCCTGAGGTGACATCGAGCCCGACCGTGCTGATGAGCAGACCCAGACACAGCGAGAACAAGCCGCGCGCCGGGGCATTGGTGCTCACCAGAGCCGAGGTCAAGAGCCCCAGCAGAGCCATCCAGAAGAACTCGAAGCTCGAAAAGCTTAATGAGGCGCGCGCCAGGATGGGCGCGCTGAGGAGCAGGACCGCCGCGCCCACCAAACCGCCTGCCGCCGAAAAGACGATGCCGATGCCCATCGCCAATTGCGCCTTGCCCTTTAGGTTGAGTGCGTACGCTTCTTCGACATACGCCGCCGAGGCCGGCGTTCCGGGAATACGCAGCAGCACGCCGGGGATATCGCCAGCGGTGATGGCCATCGCCGTGGTGGCCACAATGGCCGCGATGGCGGCGACCGGGTCCATGTAATAGGTAAGCGGGATCAGCAGCGCCGTTGCCATGGTGGCGCTGAGGCCAGGTATCGCCCCGATAAAAAGGCCATAGATGGAGGCCAGCAGCACGACGATGAGCACTTGGGGCTGAACGACGACCCACAGCGCGGAGACCAGAACGTCAAAACTCATGGGGCTAACCAAGGAATGTCAGAGGGCCGGCGGGCAAGGGCACGTAAAGCAGCCGCTTGAAGGCGAAATAGGCGGCCAGCACCACCACGAGCGCGACGGGCACGGCCGCAACAAGCCGGGCGCCCATGAGCAGCATGAGCGGAACCGCGTATAAAAGTCCGAAGACCGGGAACCCAATGATCGGCATGAGAACGATGCCGAGCACCACCCCAAGGATGGACCATGCCGCAGTTATCAGCGCCCGAGGTCGGCCCTTCCACACTGAAACGTCCACGAGCGGAACACTGCCGGCGGCGCGCAGGCCGCCGATGAAAACGGTCATCCCACACGCGGCCATGAGCAGGCCCAGCAGAATAGGCATCAAGGAGGGACCAAATGTCGTCCCCGGCACCGATGGGATCTGCTGGCCCTGCCAGATCACGAAAAGGGCAAGGAGCACCAAGGCGGCACCAACAATGCGGTCATCGAAACGCATGGCGCTCCTCCCTTTCGAACCTTACTGCGCCAGGCCGACGGCCTGCATGGCGCTCACCAGATCGTCGCGCGAACGCATCACGGTCTGGGTGAAGGTTTCCGCATCCTGATAGGCGACCGAGAAGCCCCGCGATTCCATCATGGCGATGAATTCTTCATCCTGAGTGATCTCGGCCAGAGCCTCGGAGACTTTAGTCACCACTTCCTCGGGGAGGCCTGCCGGACCCGCCACACCGCGGAAGGGCAGCGGCGACCAATCCACGCCCAAGGCTTCCTCTACCGTCGGAATGTCGGGGTAGAGCGAGCTGCGCTCATCGGCCATCAGCATCAGGGTTTTTGCCTCACCGGCGTCGACGAGCGATTGCGCTTCGGCCGGAGAGGTAGAGACGATGGCGATCGCGTTCGCGGCAAGCTGCTGCATTGCAGGAGCCGAGCCATCGGAGGCGACCCAAGGGCCCGCCTGCGGATCGATTTCCAGCCGGTTGAGCAAGCCGGCCCATGCCAGATGGCTCAAGCCGCCCTGATTGGCGCCGGATGCCTTGAGCTGGCCGGGATTGGCCTCGACGGCGTCGATCAGGTCCTGCGTGTTCTCATAGGGCGCATCGGCCCTGACATTGATGCCGATGGCATCGGCATTGAAGCGGCCCAGCAAGGTGAAATTCTCGGGCGCAGCCCCGGGCAGACCCTGAGCTTCGAACATCGTGGTTTCGATGGTGATCACGCCCAGGGTGTAGCCGTCGGGCGCGGAATTGGCGATGGTGATGTGTCCGACCAGACCACCGCCGCCGGTGCGGTTGACGACATTGAACGGCTGGCCGAAGCGTTCCTCGAGTTCCTGCGCTACCGCACGTGCCGTAGCGTCGGTACCGCCGCCGGCCGCCCAGGGCACGATAACCGTAACCGCGCGCTCGGGCCATTCTGCCAAGGCTTGGCCGGCCATTGCGAAGGCGCCGCCCAAGAACAAGGAAGCGGCAAGCGCTGCTTTGAAAGCTTTCATAGAAAATTCCTCCCAAGCTGCCCAGGCTGGCGCGCAGCAATCGATTTTTAAATTAGCCAGCGGAAATGGCTATCTCATGACATAAGTCATATGTCAACTCTTGTCACATGGTTCTGCTCCCCTTATGAGAGACTGGATAGCTCCGGATTCGAAGGCCTCAGATGACCTCGACGAATGCTCAAACACGGGACAAACTGCACACAGCGGTCGCCGCGGCGGTCGAGGAACGCATTTTGGGCGGCGAGCTGCCGGTCGGCGAAAAGCTGCCTTCAGAAAGCGAGTTGGCCCGCGAGTTCGGCGTTTCGACGCGCACCGTGCGCGAGGCAGTGCAAATTCTCGAAACCAAGGGGCTGGTCCGGCGTCGGCACGGGGAACGGACTTCTGTGGTGCGCGCCGATGTGGGGGAATTCCTCGAAACGCTGGCGGTGACGGTTCGACAATTGCTGCGGACCAATCCCCAATATCTGATGGAGGTCATGATCGTTCGGCGCATGATCGAATCCGATGTGATCGATCTCCTGCTCTCGGGTGATAATCTCGATCTTTCTAAGGCCGAGGCCGCGCTGGCGGACATGCGGCGTGCCGGAGACATGCGGGACTATGCGCGCTTTACCGAAGCCGACGCCGCATTCCATCAGGCCCTGGTGGATGCCGCCGGCAACGGGGTCCTTTCGATCGTCTACAACAATCTCCATGGTCTAGTAACCGAAGTCATCCGGGTGACATCGAGCGTTCCCACGAAGTCCTATGATGCGGCTTATGCCGAGCATGTGGATATCTACAACAAGATCAGGGCCGGTGATCTTGAGAGGGCGAAATCGCTGATGCGGGCGCATATCGATAACAGTGCCGAATACCTCAAGGTGGCGATCGAAAAAAGCAAGGCAGAGGCCCGATCCTGATCGAATTAGCTAGGCCAAACGACGGGGTTTTGCGGTTGCAGACCGCATTGCCAAAATGAGATGAGAGGGGAACGAGCTTCCGGCAGGATAAGCAACGCGCCCTCATTTCGGACGTTCCGAGATCCATGCCGCTTTCCAAAAGCGGACCCTGATCCGGTAGCCGGCTCACATCTAGTTTTGATGTGGATTGCTGACGGCAGGTTCCAGGCTCAAGGACGAACGCGGTCACTCGCGACCAATCTCGGTTACCATCGTTCATAGCCTTCGGCAGGTCGCTCTACCCCGGCCAAGCTGGGGCGGAGTGGTTTTTGAAAAGTGCAACGGATCAGGTGGCGCTCTTGTGCGCTAGCCAGTTCAGGATCGTCTGATTGGTTTCCTCCGGCTTTTCCTCCTGGATCCAATGGCCGCAATCGAGGCTGACCACGTCCACATTGGGCACGAAGTCTACCAGTTTTTCAGATTTCGGGATCACATCTCGCTCGCCATAGATCATGAGCGTGGGCTGATGGATGATCGGATCCACGTCCGCCAGCAGATGCCAGTTGCGGTCAAGGTTCCGATACCAGTTGATGCTTCCTGTGAACCCGGTCTTCTCGAAGGCAGAAACGAAAACGGCCAATTCACGGTCGCTCATAACGGGTTCGCCGAGCGGCGCTTCCGCTCTGGCTAGGTTGATCATAGCCATGCCCGGCTCGGGCGCCTGGAGGGGCAGGTTTTTCCGGTACAAATTGCACAGGAAGCGGAACGTATTCCCGTCCAGTATGGCGTCCGCGACACCTGGTTGCCGATTGAAATGGACGAAATAATAATCGCCGCCCAAGATTAGCTCGAGAACCTCGATCCAGGGCCTGTCGCCACGTTCCTGGTAAGGCAGGCTCAGGTTGATTACTTTGTTGACGCGGCCGGGATGCAGCAGGGTCAGTCCCCAGACCACCATCGCACCCCAATCATGACCGATGAAGGTGGCATCCTGGTATCGGTAGTGATCGAGCAGCCCGACGAGATCGCCCGTCAGATGTTCGATGTCGTAGGCCGTGACGTCGGCCGGACGGGACGAATTGCCATAACCGCGCTGATTGGGGACGATGACGTGGTAGCCCGCTGCGACAAGGGCGGGCAGCTGATGGCGCCAGGAAAAGGCGTACCCTGGCCAGCCGTGACAAAGTACAATAGGTTTTCCCTTGTTCTCTTTGCCTGCCTCGAAGACTTCGAGTTCTACATTATTGACTGCGACGAGGTTGGGTTCGGGAAAGTCGATTGTATCAAGCATTGATTATCCGCCTTGGAACATGTGCAGCAGTTGACTAAGAGCGAATGGTGCCAGGATTTGACACCATTGAATGGCAACGTTGCCCAATGACAGCTCGCCTCCGACAAGACGCCATAGTGCGCAGCCTTCGCCGCAACGGCACTTCCACGATTGCTGCTTTAGCGGCGGACGTTGGCGCGTCGAGGCGCACGGTGTTGCGTGACATCGTCGCCCTGCGCGAGGAGGGCTTCGTCATTCACTCTGAACCCGGTCGCGGCGGCGGCCTGAAACTCGACCCCCGATCGATCCAGACCACGGCGCGGCTCTCGGTCGCCGAGGTCTTTGCGCTGCTGATCAGCGTTACATCAATGTGGGCCGCCAGGAATTTTCCCTTTTCGGGTCTCGCAGATGCTGGACTTGCCAAGATCGAAAGGGCATTGCCTTCTGACAAGTTGCGCGACCTGCGCCGGCTTCTCGATTGCCTTTATATCGGGCAACTTTCACCTCAGGTGGACATCTCGAACATGGGGGAGATGGACTCGGCTCTGCTTCCCGCATTCGAGGCGACATTTCTGCAAAGGCGATATTTGCGCATCCAATACAAAGACGCAAATGGCGCTGTATCCAACCGAAATGTTGAACCACAAGCCATGCTGATCTTGCCGCCTCTCTGGTATTTAGTGGCCTGGGATCCGGCGCGCCAGGACTTCCGGCATTTTCGGATGGACCGGATCAGCCAGCCGGCAGTCGACGAGGGCGCAACTTTTCAGCGGCGACACGTGCCGTTCGAGGATCACGTTCACCCGGTTCATGATTTATCGCGCTAAACGTCGCATCATGGGACGGCAGCTTGAAGCCATCTCACCGGCAGATTGCACCCCTTAAATTTTTGCGCGCCCGTCTCTAGGCCTAGGCACAGCTTCGTCACCCCAAACGCCATGCGCCGTTTGACATTTCCAAGAGTTCTAGAATACTAGCACTTTGAAGAATTGGGAGGTGGAAGTGGTTGGGTCGAATCCCTCGGCGGAGCGGCGGGAGCGATCAGGTGTTTCGGTCGTCAGCGACCGGGCGCGCGATGAGGGGTGCGAGCGCTGCATCGTCATCGGCTCGTTCCTCGCCGCGCTTTCGGCGTCGGCGCTGGGCGTTGCCCTTCACCTTCTCGGAATGACCGATCATGGATGGAGTGGCCTGGCGCTGTCGTGCTCGGCCACCGCAATCGTCGGCATTTTCACGCTTTTTTATCTCCGTGCCGAAGGCCGCAAGAGCGGGAAGAACCGCTCATCGGCCGAAGGCACGGGCAGCTTGCAAGATTGGCAGGACCAGCGATGGCAATGATTGAACCCCTCGCCGCCGACACACGGCCGTCAAATATTCGGGAGACGTCGGGCGATAGCCATGCGGTGACCGTGAGGCAGCAGAATTTTTCCGTGGCCTATAATTTCCCGGTGGTGTTCTATCGTGGCATTTTCAAGCCGGACAACACCGCGCTGGTCGAAACCCTGCGGCGCCTCGAACCCCATCGTCGCCACAAGGTGTTGATTTTCGCCGATCAGGGCGTTCTGGCTTCGCGCGATACGCTTGCTGACGAGATCGGACGATATGCCGAGCGTCACCGGGCTCATATCGAACTCGTTACCGCTCCCGTGCCGGTCGAGGGCGGGGAAAGCATCAAGGGCGGAATCGAAAAGATCGTCGAGATGCAGCGCCTGATGGTCGAGCACCATATCGACAGGCATTCTTATGTCATCGCCATCGGCGGGGGCGCCGTCCTCGATGCGGTGGGGCTGGCGGCGGCGACCGCGCATCGGGGAATTCGGCACATTCGCATTCCCACCACCGTCTTGTCGCAAAACGATTCCGGCGTGGGCGTGAAAAACGGCGTCAATCTCTTCGGCTCCAAGAACTTTTTCGGCACCTTCGCGCCGCCCTTCGCGGTCTTCAACGATTACGATTTCATCGAGAGCCTGCCCGAGCGCGAAAAGCGTTCGGGCATCGCCGAGGCGGTCAAGGTGGCGCTGATCCGCGATGGCGTGTTCTTCGAATGGCTCGAAGCATCGGTTGGCGAACTTGCCCGGTTCGATGCGCAGGCCATGGCCTATATGATCCAGCGTTGCGCCGAATTGCACATGCGCCAGATCGGGCAGGGCGGGGATCCGTTTGAAACGGGCACGGCGCGGCCGCTCGATTTCGGGCATTGGGCCGCCCATCGTCTCGAAATGCTGACCGGCTTTTCGGTGCGCCATGGCGAGGCTGTCGCGATCGGCATCGCGCTCGATACCGAATATGCGGTTCTCGCCGGCCTTCTGCCGCCCCAGGCCAATGAGCGGGTTCGCAACGTGCTGCTCGGGCTGGGCTTTTCGCTCTGGCATCCCATGCTCGAAAAGGAAGAAGGCGGCCAAAGCCGGCTGCTCGAGGGGCTGCGCGAATTTAGGGAGCATCTGGGGGGCGAACTCACCATCACCCTCATCGAGGCGCTCGGCACCGGGCTCGAAGTCCATGAGATCGACGCCGAAAAGATGGTTCAGGCCATCGCCAATCTCAAGTCGCGGGCAGGTGCGTGATGAAGCTTTCCGGCTCGCAGGATCTGGGGCAGTTGACCTATTGCACCAACATTCACAAAGGCGAAACCTGGCCCGAAACGCTCGCCGCGTTGCGGGAAAACGTCCCAAGCATCAGGGCCGAGGTCGCGGGCGAAGTGCCGTTCGGCATCGGGCTCCGCCTCTCCGCGGCGGCAACGCGCGATCTGGCCGATGGCGCGGCGCTCGATGAGCTCAAGGCGTTCCTCGCCGAGAACAACGCCTATGTCTTCACCATCAACGGCTTCCCTTTCGGGGATTTCCACGGCGTTCGGGTCAAGGAAAACGTCTATAGCCCTGATTGGGCCGATCCCGATCGCCTCGACTATACCAATTGGTTGGCCGACCTTCTCGCCGAGCTCCTGCCCGATGGAATGACCGGCAGCATCAGCACGGTGCCGGGCACGTTTGCGCCCTGGGCCGAAAATGGTGTCGAGGGCATCGTTTCCAACCTCGTGCGCAACGCCGCCCATCTGGTCGAGCTTCGCCGGCGGACGGGCCGGCACATCACGCTGGCGCTCGAACCCGAGCCCTGCTGCATGCTTGAAACCATCGCAGAGGCCATCGATTTTTTCACCGCCCATCTCTATTCGGATGCGGCGGCGCGCCAGCTTGCCGAGTTGACGGGCCTGTCGCACGAGGATGCGGCCAGGGCGCTGCGCGAGCATCTTGGGCTTTGCTACGATGTCTGTCACGCGGCGATCGAATTTGAGGACCCGCAGGGCTCGATTGCGGCCCTTCGCGCCGCCGGCATCCCCATTTTCAAGCTGCAACTCAGCTCCGCGCTGCGCTTTGCCTCGGTGGATTCCGACACGGCGGCGCTGCTGGCGCCCTTTGCCGAGCCCACCTATCTCCATCAGGTGGTTGGACAAAAGGGCGCGTCGCTCGACAAATGGCTCGATCTGGGCCCGGCGCTCGAAGATATCGACAAGGCCATCGGCAGCGAGTGGCGTGTGCATTTCCACGTGCCGGTTTTCCTTGAGGATATGGGCGCATTCGGTACGACGCAGGCTTTTCTGCGCGAGATATTGGCGCTCCACAGGCAGCATCCGATTTCCGGACATCTGGAGGTCGAAACCTACACCTGGGATGTCCTGCCCGAGCAATATCGCGGCCAGCCCATGAGCAAGGCGATTGCGCGCGAGCTCAACTGGGTGCGCAAAGAGTTGCAGCAATGAGGGTTGCGACGGCCTTGCGGCTGGGGCGGGTTTCCAATTTGCCCACGGTCCTCACCAACGCGATGGCCGGAATGGCGCTCGCCGGGGCAGGGGTCGCGCCCACATCGCTCGCGCTCGTCACCTGTGGCGCTGGGCTTGCCTATGTGGCCGGCATGTTCCTCAACGATGCTTTCGACGCCCCGTTCGATGCGGTCAGCCAACCCTTCCGGCCGATCCCCGCCGGTCTGGTGGGCCGAGGCGAAGTGTTCGCCTGGGGTTATGGAATGTTGGGCGCGGCGCTCGTGCTTCTCGTTTTGGCGGGAGCCATGGCTGGCACCGCCTGGCAGGTGGGGATCGCCGGGCTGGCGCTCGTGGCAACCATTGTCGCCTACAACAGCAACCACAAGGAAAACGCCTTTGGCCCCGTGCTGATGGGGCTGTGCCGGGTGATGGTCTATGTCGCTGCCGCCCTGTCGGTCGTCGCTTCGCCCAGCCCGGCGCTCTGGCTGGGGGCCGTGCTCCTCATGGCCCATGTGATGGGGTTGACCTTCATCGCCAAGCAGGAGGGCGCTGGTCTTGTCGGCCGGCTATGGCCGCTCCTCGCCCTGGCGGTGGCGCCCATTTACGGGGTGTTCCTCGGTCTCGGCCAACCGGCCTTGCTGCTGATCGTCGCCGCGCTCATCGCCGCCGATATCGTGGCCATCGGCTACACAAGGGCCCGTCCAAAGCCGCAATTCGGCCGCGCCATACCGCTGCTCATCGCCGCCATTCCGCTGCTCGATGCGATGCTGATCGCCAGCCAGGGGCATATGGAACTGGCGCTGCTGGCGTGCCTGGGCTTTCCGCTGACGCTGATGCTGCAAAAATGGGTGCGCGGAACCTAGAGCGTTTCCGCGCAATCCCTCGTCAGCCGAACACGTGGTCGAGCACCAGTTTCTTGAAGCCGGTCGCGGCGACCGGGCCTTCGGGCAGCAGGTCGGGGCGGGTGGAAATCACCAGCGGCCCATCCTCTTCCCGGTCGGTGATACGGCCATGCGAGCCTTTGACCAGATCGGTGCGGTTGACCGAGATGATATCGAGCAGCCCCCGGAAGCCGAGCTTGCGCTTGCCGATTTTCCAGATGGTCTGCAGCTTGGGAAGCGCCAGGTCGGGGTCGATGAACAGTTCGACCGGGTCGTATCCGGGCTTGCGGTGGATATCAACGGTCGCCGCGTAGTCGGGCGCCTTGGCGTCGTCGAGCCAATAGTAATAGGAAAACCAGCGGTCGGCCTTGGAGATGGCCACCAGCTCTCCCGAGCGCGGGTGATCGAGGCCGGCGGCCCGCTTGCCTTCGTCATCGAGCACGGTTTCCACCCCATCCAGCCCGGCGATGAGGCGCGAGACCGTTTCGATATCGTTGGGATCGCGGACATAGACATGGGCCAATTGGTGATCGGGCACCGCGAAGGCGCGCGAGGCACCGTGGTCGATCACTTCCCGCCCCATTTCATCGCGCCAGGCGATAAGTCCGGCTTCGCGCAGGGCGCGATTGATGTGCACGGCGTCGGTCACCGGGGTGATGCCATATTCGGAGACGATGATCACCTCGCGCCCCTCGCGCTCGGCCTGTTCGATCAGGGGCGCGATGGCGGCGTCGACATCGCGGAGCGATTGCTGGACGCGCGGGTGGGCGAGGTCGGGGCCGAAGCGCTGGATGTCGTAATCGAGGTGGGGGATATACACGAGGGTCAGCGTCGGGACGCGGCTCTCGTTGACATATTGGGTCGCCCCCACGATCCAGTCGGTGGATTTGAGGCTTGCCGTGGGTCCCCAATAGTTGAACAGCGGGAAGGTGCCCAGGCGGGCGTTCAGTTCATCACGCAGGCTGCCGGGCTGGGTGTAGTGATCGGGCACCTTACGCCCGTCGGCCGGATACATGGGGCGAGGCGTCGCTGTCCAGTCGGCGCTCGAATACATATTGTACCACCAGAACATCTTGGCGCAGGTGAAATCGGGGTCGATCTTGCGCCCTGCGTCCCAGATCATCTCGCCATCCAGCAGATGGTCGGATTGTTTCCACAGCGCCACATCCGAGGTTTCGCGGAAATACCAGCCATTGGCGACGGCGCCGTGGCCGGATGGGGTAAGCCCCGTCATCAGCGTCGCCTGAACCGAGCAGGTGACGGCCGGTGTGATCGTTGTAAGCGGCCGCTGGCCCCCGCGACGGGCGAGGCTTGCGATATTGGGCGTGTGTTCGCCCACGAGTGAAGGCGTGAGGCCGACGACGAGGATGACGAGTGTTTTTTTCATGGGGGCCTAAGGACGTCATGGACGGGTGTGATTGGTTATACTAGTATACAAATACGGAGGAGGTCCAATGGGTTCGACTGAAAATATTGCGGGAAACAGCGCGGATCTGATCGTGCGCTGGCTCGAACGGTCCGTTGATCGTCCGGTTGCCGAATGGCTGGCCGAGGCGCGGTCCAAGGCGCCTGGCATGACCTTCAGCCAGATCGAGCAGGCGCTGGCGCTGGCCGGTCGTAAGGTGGGTAAAAGCGCTCTGGCGCCGAGCGAAAGCGACCTTGCGGAGGCCGATGCAGTTCGTCCCGGCTGGAACCCGCGCTCATGGACCCTGGCCGACGCGGCACGCACCTCGATCCTTCTGTCGCTGGTCGGCGATCAGGAAGCTTTCGGCGACATTTACAAGAATTTGTGCCGCACCGCCGATCTGGCGACCCTGCTCGGTCTCTACAGGGCGCTGCCCTTGTTCCCGGTCAGCCAGACACTCGATTGGCAGATCGGGGAGGGGCTCCGCACCTCGATCCAGGCGGTCTTTGAAGCCATCGCCCATGATAATCCCGTGCCGGCCGAGATTTTTTCGGAACACCGCTGGAATCACATGGTGCTCAAGGCGCTGTTCATCGATTCCACTCTTGGCCCCATCGTCGGGCTGGACGAGCGGCGCAACGTCGCGCTGGCGGCGACGCTTGTCGATCATGTGCATGAACGCCGCGCCGCCGGTCGCGCCGTCGATCTCCAGGTCTGGCGGTGCATCGCTCCGTTCGCGGAAGGTGCGGTTCTCGACGATATCGTCCCGCTGATCGAAAGCGCCGATCGCGGCGAACGGTTTGCCGCCACCCTCTGTCTGGTGGAAAGTCCCGATCCTGCGGCACACCGCCTGCTCGACGCGCTGGCGGCCGAGCAGCAGGCCGTCGCATCGGGCTCGGTCACCTGGCAAACGCTCGCCGCCTGAGCTGTCGGCGAGAAAAACTTCAACTTCGGGAATTCAAATGTTTATCGATGCCCACGCCCACATGATTTCGCGCACCACCGACGACTATCAGGCCATGGCCGCCGCGGGCGTCGTTGCGCTGATCGAGCCGTCATTCTGGATTGGGCAGCCGCGCACCTATGTTGGTTCTTACGTCGATTATCTTTCCCACATCGTCGGCTTCGAGCGTTTCCGCGCCTCCCAGTTCGGCATCCGGCACTACTGCACCATCGGGCTCAATTCCAAAGAGGCCAACAATGAAGCGCTGGCCGAAGGGGTGATGGAAATTCTCCCAGGCTTCGCGCTCAAGGAGGGCGTCGTGGCCATCGGCGAGATCGGCTATGACGAGCAGACGCCGCTCGAAGACAAATATTTCCGCGCCCAGCTCGAACTGGCCAAGGAACTCGATCTGCCCGTGATGGTCCACACTCCGCACCGGGACAAGAAAAAGGGTACGATCAAATCCATGGAGGTCTGCCTCGAACATGGGCTGGACCCCACCAAGGTGGTGATCGACCACAACAATGAAGAAACGATCGAGGACGTTCTCGATCGCGGGTTCTGGGCGGCATTCTCGATCTATCCCTCGACCAAGATGGGCAATGTCAGGATGGTCGAACTGCTCAAGACATATGGCGGCGATCAGGTGATCCTGGATTCGGCGACCGATTGGGGTATTTCCGATCCCCTGGCCGTGCCCAAAACCGCGCAATTGGCGCGCGAGAGCGGCGTCTCGGAAGAAGCGATCAAAAAGGCGACATATGCCAATGCGCTGGCGGCCTACGGCCAATCGGGGCAGATGAGCGAAGCCGATTGGGCCGAGGGCATCAGCGTCGATCAGACCCAGCTTCACGAGGGCAATTCAATCCTGAGGGGTGGGCGTCAGCCGGTGATCGGTGATGTGAAGGCCGGCGCCAACAAGCTCATCATCGAGTGATGGCCATCACTTCGCCCGAGTCGTTCGGGGATGCGCTGGACGAGTTGATCACCGGCGTCGATGATCGCGGCAAGTTCTACCCCATCGAAAAGCTTGAGGCCCATCGCGCCAGCATCAGGCATCTGGCCATATCGGTCTTTCTTTTCCAGGGTGGCGGGCTGCTGTTGCAGCAACGCGCGGCGACCAAATATCACGCCCCGCTGCTCTGGGCCAATTCTGCCTGCTCACACCCGCGCTGGCAGGAAAGCCCCGACGCTTGCGTCGTGCGAACCCTCCATCGCGAGCTGGGGATTGAAATCGCGACTCAGGCGGTCGCACGCACTTATTACGAGGCGCAGGTCGGGGCGCTTTTCGAAAACGAGCTCGTCGATTGCTATCGCGGGCAACTGCCCGCCGATTGCGCCTTGGACACTGCCCAGCCGCAGGAAGTTGCGAAACTGAGAATCGTTGGTCTCGACGAGATCGAAAACGACGTGAAAACCCATCCCGAGCGCTATGCGCCCTGGTTCAGGATTTACGTCGAAACCGGGCTCGTGGCTGCCCTGTTCGAAGCCTGATTCCGGGGCAGCCCGCTCGATTGCCGGGCAAATCTTTCCCCGCCATCGCGATATTTATCATTTTCCGGTGATCGAGCCGCTTGCGCGGAACAGGTTCGTACTCTAGTATTCCAGTAACGAAAGCCCAGAGGAGGAAATCATGAAGCTTTCACGTCGCGCATTCGATGCGCTCATCTTGAGTGGTGCTGCCGCTACGGCTCTCTCGCTTGGACTCGCCGCTCCGGCGCTGGCCCAAGACGCGGGCCAGTCGCACCTGGGCATCCCGGTCGAAAAGATCGGTCTTGTCGGGTTCACCGTTCGCTCGCAGATCGGCGAGGACCCCCGCGGCACGCTCCAGGCCGTGACCGAATGCGGTATCGAGAACATCGAGTTCTCGGGCCCCAATTTCGATGGTCCCGTCCCCAGCTTCCAGGGCGTCGAAGTTCCGGCGATCCAGGAATTTGCCGAGGAATTCGGCTTCAACGTGCCCTCGCTCGGCGTCAACGCCGAACACCTCACCGATCAGCTCGATCAGGTGATCGAAGCCGCCCAGACCGTCGGCGCGACCTATGTCCGCATCAGCGGTGGTCCGGACGAAGGTGAAGATGCCACGGCTTACTACACCGACCTGGCCGCCATGCTCAACGAAGCCGGTGCGGGTCTGAGCGAAGCCGGCATCACCGTTGCCTACCACAACCACGGCCACGAGTTCGAAGATCTCGGCAATGGCCAGTCGGGCTACGACATCCTTCTGAGCGAAACCGATCCCGAACTCGTCTCGTTCGAGCTCGACCTCTACTGGGCGATCATCGGCGCAGCCGACGCCGTGGAACTGATCGAAGCAAATCCGGGCCGTTTCCCGCTGCTTCACGTCAAGGATGCCCAGAACGTCACCAATGCCGAGGGCGCCGAAGAAATCACCTTCGCCACTGTTGGCAAGGGCTTCATCAACTTCCAGGAGGTCTTCGATCTCAGCGACGTCGCGGGCGTTGATTACTACTTCATCGAGAATGATCGTCCCGAGCCCGATGGGGTCACCTCGGCCTGTGAAGGTTATGCGTACCTCACTGCCGAAACCGATCCGAACTGATTGACTGGTCTGGCGCGGCTGCCATTAGCCGCCGCGTCAGTCTCAATCATCCGGTTGCCTCCGAACTTCCCCGATAGCCGCCTCTCGCAGGCGGCTATCGTCGTTTGTAGGAGGTGTCGGGTGGCAACCGCTAGATGATATCGAGCGCCGAGCGCACGTGCTTGTCCATGCACTGGACGGCAAGCTCGACATCGCCCGCCTTTATGGCCTCGATAATGTCGAGATGCTCGCGATAGGCGATGCCGGCCCGTCCGGGTATGGCGCTTTGCAGCCGCATTCTTGCCCGGTCCACATGGGTCTTGCTCGACAGCACCAATTGCCACGCCTCGGGAACGCCAGCCACTTCGGCGAGCAGGGCGTGGAATCTTTCGTCGACCTCGAAGAACCCGATATAGTCGTCACGGCTCGAACACTGTTCCTGCAAGGCGAGGACATTGAGGAACGGGCCGATGTCGAACGGGCGCATGCCCGCCAGTCGACGGACGACAGCGGTTTCGAGGGCGCTACGGCAAAAGACGGCGGAAAATATCTTCTTTTGATCGATCGGGGCGACGATGGAGCCGACCTGGGGACGGGTCTCGACGAGCCCTTCCTTGGCCAATTGCTGCATGGCGGCACGAAGCGGGGTCCGGCTGACGCCGATGATCTCGGCAAATTTCGCTTCATAGATCGGCGTGCCCGGGCCAATCCGATTCTGCACGATTATTTTGCGCATCAGATCGTAGATCTGGGGCGCCATCGACCGCGTGAAGTCGATCCTGGCATCGCCGAGCGCTTCGACATAGCGTTCTTCGACCGATCTCCTGTCGTCCATTACCTTGGCCACTGACAATCCTTTCCCCAGCTATAGGTATTCACGTTCCCTCCGGTATTTTCTTGGTCGAAGCAGGGTCGATACAATCGTCCCGCCGGTTCTCCGACTTTGGTCTTATGATCTAGCCCGATGTGTCGTAGTATTCAACTTGCCCATGCCCCGCGCGTGTCCGTTTCCCAGTGGTTTTGGGCAGTGTTCTTGGAAAATTATTTCCGTGCGGGGCGGGTGCCATGGGCTCCAAAGTTTGGGGTTGCGGCTTGAAACTCAGTCGGTGTATGCTAGTATCCTAGTGAGAACGTCGGGGTCTGTCAGCCCCTGACACTACCCGGGAGGAAAAATATGAAGAAATTTTCATTGGTGACCGCAATCGCGGTCGCGGCTATTTCGGCGACCGCCGTGTCGTCCTTCGCCCAGGAGTGGGCGCCCGATCGTCCCATCAACATCATCGTGCCGTGGGGCGCCGGCGGTGCTACCGATCAGGTGACGCGCGTCACCGCGCCGATTCTGGCCGAGCAGCTCGGCACCGACGTCGTCGTGGTCAACCAGCCCGGTGCCTCGGGCGCCGTGGGCACGCAGGAAGTTCTGGCTTCCGAACGTGACGGCTACACGCTGCTCGCGACCGGCGTTGCCGACGCCGCCACCTATGCGGTGACCGGCCTTATCGAAGGCACGACGATCGACGACTGGCACCTTTATCTCAGCGTTGCCAACGTTTCGGTCATCAGCGTGCCCGCCGACAGCCCCTACGAGGATTTCGGCCAGCTTCTGGCTGCGTTCCAGGAAGATGGCGCCGGCATCACCGTTGCCACCGCCGGCATCAGCTCGGCAGGCGGTACGGCTATCGCGACCTTGGGCGAAGCCGGTGGGTTTGAGTACAATCTGGTCGCCTATGAAGGCGGCGGACCGGCCACGATCGCTACGGCATCGGGCGAATCCATGGTCACCACCCAGTTGGCCGGCGAACAGGCCGAACTGATCCGCGGTGGCCGTCTGCGTGCCCTGGCCGTGCTTTCGGACCAGCCGCTGACCATCGAAGGCGTGGCCCCGATTCCGCCGGTGACCGAATGGCTGCCGGAAATCGAAATCTCCTACAACTACTTCGGCGTCCTGGCTCCCAAGGGCATCCCCGAAGACGTGATTGCTACGCTCGATGGAATTTGGGGCGAGTCGGTCGCCAATTCCGAACAGCTCCAGAGCTACGCTGAAACCGCTGGTGCGCTCTTTACGCCGGCTTACGGCGCCGAGGCCCGTGAAATGGTTTCCGCTACTGTCGTCGCGCAGGCTTGCGCGGCTGTCGATCGCGGCGATGCGGTCAACGATCCTTCGACGATCGGTGTGGACTGCGAAGCCGGGACCGAAACCCCGCTGCAGTAAACTCTATCCAGGGCCGGGGGAAACCCCGGCCCACATCTTCCAGAGGAAGCATTATGGAAACCGAAACGGGTGAGCAGGGCGTAAGGGCCCGGGCTGACCTGGTGACTGCCGTCATTCTGGTCGTTATCGGTCTGTTCGTCTTCTACCACTCCTACACAATGCCGCGTCTCGAAGCGCGCGGCGTCCATCCCAGTACGATCCCCGGCCTCGTGCCGATGGTCCTGGGTTTCGCGCTGGCCGTGCTGGGCGCGCTGCTGGGCCTTAACGCCTGGCGTGCCAGGGCCGGAAGCTGGCGGGACCTGTTCCTTCTTTTTGGCACCATGCAGGTCGCGCGCGTCATCGCCGGGCTGGCGCTGATCTTTATTTTCACTCTCGTTCTCGTGGGTTGGCTGCCCTTCTGGGCCTCGGCCATGGTCTTCATCTTTGCGTTCATAGTCACCATGGAAGTGGTGCTCACGCGGGAACCGGTGCCGCTCGTGCGGTCCGTATTCTGGGGGCTGGCGACAGCGGTGGTCTGCGGAGGTGGCATCTACTACCTCTTCGCGCAGATCTTCCTCGTCCGCCTGCCATAGGAATCGTCAATGTTTGATGGATTGATATTGCTGGCGCAGGGGATCGGGTTTTTCCTGACGCCGGAAGGATTGTTCAACGTCGCCTGGGCCACCCTTCTGGGGCTGGCCATCGGGCTTCTGCCCGGCTTGACCGCGACGATGGGCGTCGCGCTGCTCGTTACGCTCACCTACAAGATGGCGCCCGAGCAGGCCATCCTCACTCTGATGTGCGTCTATCTGGGTGCAATTTACGGCGGCAGCCGCACGGCGATCCTGCTCAACATTCCCGGTACGCCGGCCAATGCCGCCGCGACGCTCGATGGACACCCCCTGGCGCTTCAAGGCAAGGCGGGGCTGGCCATGGGGCTGGCGACCAGTGCCTCGACGCTGGGCACCATAGTCGGCATCTTCTTTCTGGGACTGATCGGTCCGCTTCTGTCGGAAGTGGCGCTTCGGTTCGGCTCCTATGAATTTTTCTGGCTCGCGCTGTTCGGCGTGATCATTTCCGGCCAGATGAGCGGAAGCGATACGCCCCTCAAGGGTTATATCGCGGGTATCATCGGCCTACTGGTCGCCATGATCGGCATGGAGAGCCTGCACGCCTACCAGCGGTTCACATTCGGTATTCCGCAATTGTCGGCCGGCATCGATATCATCCCGGCCATGGTCGGCGCGTTCGGGCTGGCCGAGATTCTGAGCCAGATCAAGAGCCGCAGCAAGGCGCGCGTCGCCTCGGTCAACGACCGGGTCGTGCCCCGGCTCAAGGAGATCTTCGTCCACTGGCGCACGATCATTCGTTCGGGGATCATCGGAACCTTCGTCGGCATTATCCCCGGCGTGGGCGAGGACGTGGGTGCGTGGAGCTCCTACGCGGCCGCCAAGCGGCTCTCGAAGAAGCCCGAGGAATACGGCAAGGGCAGCCAGGAAGGCCTCATCGCAGCCGAGACCGGCGACAATGCCGTCGTGTCGGCCGCCATGATCCCCACCCTGACCCTGGCGCTACCGGGTTCGGCCGCTGCTGCCGTGCTGATTGCGGCGATGTACATCCACGGCATCCGCCCCGGGCCGATGCTGATGATCGAAAACGCGGCCTTCCTCTATCAGGTCATCGGCATGTTGCTTCTGGCGACCTTTGCCAACCTCATCTTCGGGCTGTCGCTCACCAAGGTCTTCATCCGGATCGTGACGGTCCCCCAGGAGCGGTTAATGGCGGTCATCGCCGTGCTGTGCGTGGTCGGTTCGTTCGCCGTCACCCAGCGCATGTTCGATGTCTATGTCATGCTCGCCTTCGGCGTCATAGGTTTCCTGCTGCGGGAGATGAAATACCCCATGGCGCCGCTCGTCCTGGGCATCGTGCTGGGCGATCTGCTCGATCTCAACCTGCGTCGCGGCCTTGGCCTCACCAATGGGGATTGGACGCCGTTCTTCACCCGGCCGATCAGCGCCGTGCTGTGTGCGATCGTCGTCCTCACCATCCTGATGAGCATTCCCGCCGTCTCGCGGAAGATGAAGAACCTGTTTGCCGGTCTCTCTTCGGCCCGCTCGGGAACGGCCGAGCGCTAGCAATCCACGCGGGCCGTATGGTCCGCAGTACTCCAGGAGTAAACAATGAAATACGCGATCAAACTGTCTCCCCTTGCGATCGCCATCGGCCTTGGACTCTTCGCGGCCGGCGGCGTGTCGGCTCAGGATGGTGCGAGCGAACTGAGCCCGATCACCTTCACCGCCGCCCAGGCGATCGGCGGCGGCGCCAACTACCAGCGCTCTTGCGCTGCATGCCACGGCGCCGAACTGGAAGGCTTTTCGGCTCCCCAGCTTTCGGGCGCGAACTTTTCGTGGCTCGACCGGCCCGTGTCGGAATTCCACGGCTATATCCAGGACCTGATGCCGGCCGATGCGCCCGGCTCGCTCTCCGACGCGCAGGTCTCCACGATCATCGCCTTCATCGCCCAGAGCAACGGCATGCAGGCTGGTGACGTCGCGCTGCCCACCGATCCAGCCGAGCTCGAAACCATCCGGTTCGGACAGTAGCGACACCATGTTTATTGGCACGATTGGCGATCTCGGTCGCAATCATGAGGAGGAGCAGACTATGACCACCAGGAAAAGAAACCACGGGAACGTGCTGGCGCTCACCGCGCTGACATGCGCCCTGATGACCGGGACGGCGCTCGCGCAGTCCGAACAGGTCTGGCCGCCCGAGTTCCAGCCCCTGCCGGACAATTTCGGCTATATGGAGCCCCAGGACTCGCTGGAAACCTTCACCCTGCCTCCCGGCTACTCCATCGATCTGGTGGCCTCCGAGCCGCTGCTCGGTGACGGCATTGTCATGCAGTGGGACTATCAGGGCCGCCTCTGGGTCGTCGAGACGACCTTCATGCTCAACCTTGAAGATCTCACGGCGGCGACACCATCGAGCTCGGTGGTCATCCTCGAGGATACCGATGGCGACGGCGTCATGGACGACCGCAAGGTGTTCGCCGACGAACTGATCCTGCCGCGTTCGCTGCTGATCCTGGAGCCGGGCAAGGTTCTGCTGGGTGAATCGCCCAATATCTGGCTGCTCGAAGATACCGACGGCGACGATGTTGCCGACAGCAAGACGCCGATCACCGAAGGCAATTATGGCGCCCTGGGCGGCTCGATCGAGCACAACCCCAACGGCATGTTCTGGAACATCGACAACCGTATCTACAACGCCTACCTCGACGAGGTTTACGAGTGGAACGGCGAGGGCTTCGATGTCGCGCGCGGCATCTCCATCTCGCAATGGGGTGTTGCCGCCGACGACCAGGGCCGCATCCTGCGCCAGGGCAACTCCGCCGCACCCTCGATGAGCTACGTTCCCGATCATTATTATGGCCGCAGCACCGTGTTCACGCGCAACCGCGGCAATCATGAGTGGATCGGCGGTCCGAGCCGCGACGCCAACCGCGTCTGGCCCATCCGCCCCACCCCGGGCATCAACCGCGGCTATGTCGATGGCGTTCTCGACGAGAACGGCGCGATGATGGAGCTGACCTCGGCCGGCGGCCTGGCCGTGCACCGTGGCACCGCCCTTCAGGGCAGCGACTATGGCAATGTGTTCGTGCCCGAACCCGCGGCCCAGCTCGTCACCATGAGCACGCTTCAGGACAGCGGCGCGGGCATCTACCTGCGCAAAGCCTATGAGCGTGGTGATTTCCTCACCTCCACCGAAGAGCGTTTCCGCCCGGTTTACACCATGACCGGTCCCGACGGCGCGCTCTATGTGCTCGATCTCTACCACGGCATCATTCAGGACGCCGTGTTCCTCACCAACTACCTCAAGAATTGGGTCGACGAGCACGATCTTGGCGACACCCACGGTGCCAACGGCCGTATTTACCGGGTAAGCCACGAAGACGGCACTGCGTCCGAAGCCGTCGATCTCACCCAGTCCTCGCCCGAGGAACTGGTGGGCCTGCTCGAGAATGAAAACGGCTGGTATCGCGATCACGCACAGCGTCTGATCGTGGTGCAGCAGCAGGCCGACGCCGTTCCGGCGCTGACCGAGCTGTTCAACTCCGATGCCGACGACGTCGCCCGCCTCCACGCCCTGTGGACACTCGATGGTCTCGATGCGGTCGATCCCGAACTGGTCATCGCCGCGCTCGGCGATGCCAACCGGGATATCAAGGCAGCCGCCCTGCGGATTTCCGAAGGTTTCCTCAGCGAAGGAAACGCGGAAGTCGTGGAAGCTGTCCTGGGCCTTATCGGTAACACCGCCAATGATTGGCAGGTTCAGTACCAGCTCGCCGCTTCGGTCGGTGAATTGGACGATGCCAACCGTCTCGATGCGATCATCGACGTCATCGATATGTACGGCGCCGACTATATCGCCCTCGATGCCGCGCTGAGCGGTGTCCGTGACGAAGAGGTCATCGATCTGCTCCACGCTCTGTTCGCGCTGGAAAACGGTAGCGCTGGCGTTCGTAACGCCATCACGACCGTGACCTCGGGACTTGCCCGTGTCGGTTCGGCCGACGACGTCACCGATATGCTTTCGGCGATTGGTGCGTCCGAGCGTCCGGCCTGGCAGCGTGAAGCGGCCCTTCTGGGTCTCGAAGTTGTGCTCGCCGGCGTTGCCGATCCTGGTCTTGCCCCTGCGCTGCCGCGCAGCCAGGCCGGTTCCTGGACGGTTGGCGATCTTGGCGAGCGTGCGTTTGCCGATTTCAACGCGGAAGTGAACGCAGCCGATGCCGAGGCGGCCGAACAGCTTGCCGAACAGCGGGCTGCCAATGCTCCGCAGCGCGAAGAATCGGCAATGACCGAGATCGACGGCATCCCGATGCTGGCCCTGGAAGAAGCCCCCGAAGACTTCCTTGCCCTGGGCGAGGATGAAGCGGTGGCCGGTCGCATCGCAGGCGTTACCGCGCTGATGACCTGGCCCGGCAAGGACCAGTAACGTCCAAAACTGCACGAGATGGAAAGAGGGGCTTCGGCCCCTCTTTTTTGTTGCGCGGTCCGCGCGGCTTTTCGAGGCGCCAGCCCGGTTCGTTTCGGCGGTGTATAAATGATTGAGCCGGCCCGAAGCTATCGGGCCGGCTCAATCGCAATCATCGTATTGGTTTTCGGTCTCTTAGAGCCGATAGGCCTTCTTGGCCAATCCATAGGACAGCTCTTGGATCAGCCCCGCCGCCTCGTCTTCCCGAATGCGGTGGTCGGCGACCAGACGCGCGAGGAATGCGGAATCGACGCGGCGGGCGATGTCGTGCCGGGCCGGGATCGAGGGGAAGGCGCGGGTGTCGTCGTTGAACCCGACGCTGTTGTAAAAGCCCGCCGTCTCGGTGGTCAGCTCGCGATAGCGCCGCATGCCTTCCGGGCTGTCGTGGAACCACCATGCCGGCCCGAGCTTGAGCGCCGGATAGACGCCGGCCAGCGGCGCCAGTTCGCGCGAATAGGCCGATTCATCGAGCGTAAAGATGATGAAGGTGAGCCGTGGGTCCAGTCCCACCGCCGAGAGCAGGGGCTGCAGCGCCCCGACATAATCGGTGCGCGAGGGGATATCGAACCCCTTGTCGCGTCCGAAACGCCCGAAGATTGCGGAGGAATGGTTGCGGAAGGAGCCTGGATGGAGCTGCATCACCAGCCCGTCGTCGAGGCTCATCTTGGCCATTTCGGTCAGCATCTGCGCCCTGAACAGCCGGTGGTCCTCGGCGTTCGCCTTGCCGGCGCGCACGCGGTCGAACAAATCGCCCGCCGCGTCGTCGGAAAGATTGGCCGTATCGGCGGTCGGGTGTCCGTGGTCGGACGCCGTGGCGCCGCGCTGCTTGAAGAAGGCCCGGCGCTTGCGATGGGCGTCGAGATAGCCCTGCCAGCGTCCGGTGTCGCAATCGGTGAGGTCCCCGAATGCGTCGAGATTGGCGGCAAAGCCTTCGAAATCGGGGTCGATCACCGCGTCGGGACGATAGGTGGTGACGACTCGTCCCTGCCAACCGCTCGCCTTGATTTCATCGTGCCATCGCAGGTCGTCGAGCGCCCCTTCGGTGGTGGCGATGACCTCGATGCCGAAGCGCTCGAAAAGCGCGCGCGGCTTGTAATCGTCTTGCGCCAGCCGTTCGGCGATGCGGTCGTAATAGGCGTCGGCGTTCTTGAGGCCCAGCGGTTTGTGAAGGTCGAACAGGGTCTCGAACGTATGGTCGAGCCACATGCGCGTCGGCGTGCCGGCGAACAGATGATAGTGTTCGGCAAAGCGCCGCCAGATGGCGCGCGGATCGGTTTCCACCGGTTCGCCGCTCAGCGTGGCGATGCCGATATCCTCGAGCCGGACGCCCTGGCTGAACAGCATCCGGAACACATAATGGTCCGGAACGACGAGCAGTTCGGCGGGATTGGCGAAATTCTCGTTGCGGGCGTACCAGCGCGGATCGGTATGGCCGTGCGGGCTCACGATAGGCAGGTGGCTGACGCTCTCGAACAGGTTCCGCGCGATGTCGCGCTCGATGGGATTGGCCGAAAAAAGCCGGTCAGGGTGCAGCAACGACATGGAACCTCCTTGATTTGAGCCGGGGCCATTCGCCCCGGTAAAATTAGCTCCCCGCCCGCGCGAGCGCCGCCGTGATGGCCGGCTCGACACCTTCGGCTTCGAGCAGCGCGACGTGGCGCTCCACGGGCTCGCGCACAAGCGCGACGTCCGCCAGGTCCTCACCGAAGATTTCGGTGATCGAAAAGATCGCGGCGACGAGACTCGCAATGTCGGTGCTGCCGCGCACCGCCTGCTGCAACCGTTCGGCAAGGGGATCGCTCAGCGTTTCCTCGTTGCGAACCGTGCGGGCAAGATAAGCGATCCACCCGGCGAGGGTGAGGCAAAGCAATTCGATCGATTGCCCGTTCTCCAGCCGCTCGCGGATCGGCATCAAGATGCGCTGGGGCAGCTTCTGGCTGCCATCCATGGCGATCTGCGCGCAACGATGCTGCAGCGCGGGGTTGGAAAACCGCTTAAGCAGCCTGTCGCGATAGTCTTCCAGATCAATGCCCGGCACATCCAGCGTCGGGATCACTTCCTGGCTCATCAGCGCGAACAGCAGGCTGCGGATCGTATCGTTCTCCACCGACGTCGAAACGAAATCATAGCCCGCGAGCTGGCCCAGATAGGCAATTGTCGAATGGGAGCCATTGAGCATGCGCAGCTTCATGAGCTCGAAAGGTTCGACATCGGCCACAAGCTGCACGCCGGCCGATGCCAGATCGGGGCGCCCGGCGGCGAAATCGTCCTCGACCACCCATTGGCTGAACGGTTCGGTGATCACCGGCCAGGCATCTTCGAACCCCAGAATCTCGCCGACATCGTCCTTGTCGCTTGCCGAAAGTGCCGGCACGATCCTGTCGACCATGGTGGAGGGAAAACTGACATTGGCCTCGATCCAGTCGGCCAGCGAGGCGTTCCAGAGCCGGGCGAATTCGAGAACCGTCCGGCGGGCGATCTGCCCATTGCCCTGCAGATTGTCGCAACTGAGAACCGTCACTCCCGGACGCCCATGCGCGCGCCGACGCTCGAGCGCGGCGACGATGATGCCGGGCACGCTGCGGGGCTGGTTGGGGTGGGAGAGATCGTGGATGATGTCGGGGTGGTGGGCCAAAAGATGTCCGCTGGCGGAGTCGTGGCAATAGCCCTTTTCGGTCACTGTCAGCGAAAAGATGCGGATCGCCGGATCGGCCATGCGCGTGATCAGCGGCTGGGTGTCCTGGGAGGCGTCGAGGATATCGATCACCGACCCGACCACCCGCGTCTGCGCGCCCTCGGCATCCCTGGCTGTCACCGAATAGAGGTAGTCCTGCGGCGCCAGAGCGGCCTTGGTGTCGGGCCGCCGCACGCTCGCCCCGACAATGCCCCAGCTCGGATCGGTCGCCAGCATGTCGTCGATATAGACCGCCATATGGCCGCGATGGAACGCGCCGATCCCGATATGGACGATGCCCGCCGTTACGCTTTGCCTATCATAGGCGGGGATTGCGACAGCCGGCGCGAGGCCGGTCAGCCGGGCGGAATTGAGACGCTGCATCGTGGACCTCATGGCTGTCGCTGGCGACAAATCGATTGCTCCGGATTGCTTATGCCAAAGCGTGCATCACGCCGCGCAGTTCGGCCAGCCCCTTGAGCCGTCCGACTGCCGGATAGCCGGCACGCGCGCCGCGCGCGGCATCGTCAAGCAGGTCGTGGCCGTGGTCGGGGCGCATGGGAATCTGCCAATCGCCCCGGCCTTCGGCAACGCGCCGATCCTGCTCGCGCAGAAGCGCGTTGACCACGGCAACCATGTCGATATCGCCACCCAGATGGTCGTCCTCGAGAAAGCCCGTGGGCGTGCCCTCGTGATAGCGGGTCACGTTGCGCAGATGCGTAAAGAAGATTTTCGAACCCAGCCGCTCGACCATGCCGGGCAAATCATTGTCGCCACGCGAACCGAGCGAGCCCGTGCAGAAGGTGATGCCGTTGGCGGGGCTGTCGACGGCTTCGACCAGCTTGCGATAGTCGTCCTCGGTCGAAGCGACCTTGGGCAGGCCGAGCAGCGAGAACGGGGGATCGTCCGGGTGGCAGCAAATGCGCACGCCCAGCCGTTCGGCCGTCGGCACGACCTGTTCGAGGAAATCGAAGAGATGGCGGCGGAGCTGTTCTGAATCGATGGCGCTATAGAGCGCGAGCTGGTCGCGAAGCGTATCGACAGTCCAGTTCTCGACGGCGCCGGCAAGACCGGCGACGATGGCGTCGGCCAGTTCGGCCTTTTGCTGGTCGGTCATCGCGTTGGCGCGGCGCTCGGCTTCCTTGACGATATCGGCCGGAAAATCCTCGGCGGCACCGGGGCGCGCCAGGATATGGATGTCGAAAACCGCGAAGGCCGCAAGGTCGAAACTCATCGCCGTGCCGCCATTGGGCAGCACCTGGCGATGGTTGGTTCGCGTCCAATCGAGGATCGGCATGAAATTGTAGCAGATCACCTCGAGGCCGGAGGCAGCGAGGTTTTCAAGGCTGGTATTCCAGTTGGCGATGTGCTCGCGCCAGTCGCCGGTCTGGGTCTTGATGGCCTCGGAAACCGGCAGGCTTTCCACAACTTCCCACGCAATTCCGGACGCCGAACCATCAGGGCCCACAAGGGTTTCCTGCTGGCGCTTGGTGATTTCGTCCGGCGTCCAGATGGTCCCGGGAGGGACGTGATAGAGGGACGTGACGATTCCCTCGGCCCCCGCCTGGCGCGCATCGCGCAGGGTGACCTTGTCATTGGGTCCGAACCAGCGCCAAGTCTGTCGCATCAGCCGCTTTTGCACACCATCCTCCTTCTGCCCCTCTCCGTTCAAGCGGCGGGGTTGTCTCTTATTCGCACGTAGGATACTAGGATACATATTGTACTAAAGATTGTCTGGCAAGCGCGGTTCTGCACACTATGCCGGGTAAAACAGGAGGAAGAGATGGTCGGGATCGGGATTGTCGGCGTGGGCATGGTGGCGGGCATTCACGCCCGGGCGCTTCAGGATCTCTCGGACATCGCCGAGGTCCGCGCCGTCTATGACCGGGACGAGGGTCGTCTGGGCGAATTTTGCGAGAAATGGAGCGTGCCGGCGGCCGCCAGCCTCGATGAATTGCTCGGCCATAAGGATATCGAGGTGGTGATCGTTCTCACCCCGCCCAACGCAAGGCGCGATATCGTTGCAGCCGCCGCCAAGGCCGGCAAGCACATCCTTCTCGAAAAGCCCTTGGAGCGCGACAGCGTCGCCGGCCAGGAACTCGTCGATATCGCGAGCGCCGGCGGGGTTACGCTGGGCGTCGTCTTCCAGCACCGCTTCCGGGAAGCCTCCCTCAAGCTCAAGAGCCTCATCGAGACCGGCGCGCTGGGCAAGCTCGGCATCGCGCAGGTCAATGTTCCCTGGTGGCGCCCTCAATCTTATTACGACGAGCCGGGCCGGGGCACCTATGCCCGTGACGGCGGCGGGGTGATGATCAATCAGGCGATCCACACGCTCGATCTGCTGCAGGTCTATACCGGGCCGATCAGCGAAGTTATGGCGCTGATGGGAACCTCCTCCATCCACAAGATGGAAGCGGAAGATTTCGTCGCCGCCGGCGCCCGCTTCTCCTCGGGCGCAATGGGCTCGATCGTCGCGACCACCGCCGCTTATCCCGGCGGCGCCGAAACCATCGAACTGGGGTTCGAGAACGCGGCGGTTCACTTGGGCTCGGGCGTCCTCACCGTTTCCTATCATGATGGCCGCACCGAAAGCTTCGGCGAAGAGGCGGGCACCGGCGGCGGCGCCGATCCCATGGCCTTCCCCCATGATTGGCACACCTCCGCCCAGCGCGATTTCATCGAGGCGGTCCGCGATGGCCGTCAGCCCACTGTCACCGGCGCCGAAGCCCTCAAGGTCCACCGGCTGATCGACGCGCTCACCCTTTCCTCGCGCGAAAAGCGCGCGGTCGCGCTCAGCGAGGTGGGTGCCGATGAGTAATGCCGATGTGGTGATGGGCGTGATCGGCATCGATCACCGCCATATCTATGGAATGTTGGCCGGCATGGTCGATGCCGGCGCGCGCTGCAAGGGCTGGTGGACCGAGGGCGAGCCCAAGACGCTGGCCGGCTTTGACAAGCGCTTCGGCGATCTGCCCCGCGCCGACGATTACCGGCGACTGCTCGAAGATCCCGAGATCAACCTCGTGCTGATCGCAGCCCCGCCCCAGCACCGCGCGGCGCTCGCCATCGAGGCGATGGAGCATGGCAAGGACGTCATGCTCGACAAGCCCGGCTGCATCGCGTTCTCCGAACTCGAAGCCATCAAGGCCGCCGTGGCGCGCACGGGCCGCATCTGGTCGGTGGATTTTTCAGAGCGCTTCGAAGTTCCCGCCTCCATCAAGGCGCTCGAACTTGTGAGGGCAGGGGAGATCGGCAAGATCGTCCAGACTCTCGCCGTGGGGCCGCACCGGCTCAACCGCGCCACGCGCCCTGACTGGTTTTTCGACAAATCGCTTTATGGCGGCATCCTGGGCGATATCGGCACGCACCAGATCGACCAGTTCCTGACCTTCACCGATTCCGACGACGCCGAAATCGTCTCGGCCAGTGTCGGCAATTATGCCAATCCCGACGATCCGGCCTTCCAGGATTTCGGCGAAATCCTCCTCAAGAGCGACAAGGCGCGCGGTTACGCCCGGCTCGACTGGTACACTCCCGACGCGCTGCCCAATTGGGGCGACGGGCGCCTCTTGGTCCTGGGGACCGAAGGCTATATCGAATTGCGCAAATATGTGGACGTTGAGGGCCGCCCGGGCACCGACCATCTGTTCATGGTCAACAACACCCGCTCGACTCATATCGATTGCTCGGCCGTCCCGCTCACCTATTTCCGCGATCTCGCCGCCGATGTTCTCGAACGCACCACACGGGCGCATACGTTCGAGCACGCCGCGACCGTAACGCGGCTGGCGCTTCAAGCCCAGCAGATGGCCGAGGAGGCGTCGCATTAACCGGCGATAAGGCGCTCAGGACTCCGATTTGTGCTCGGGCTTGCCCTTGCGCTTGGTCGAGGCCATCTCGTCAAGCTCTTTTTCGCTCATGGATTCGTACATCGATTTCGATGCACCCTTGAGTTCCTTGACCTTGGTGTCGCCGCGCTTGGCAGAGAGCGCGGCGCCGGCCGCCTTCTGCTGTGCTTTCGATTTTGCAGGCATGGTATTCTCCATCCGGGCCATGATGGCTCAGCAAAACAACATCGCTTCCGCCTCGCGGGTTCCTCGGGCCGATATCAGTCCCGCTCATCAAGCGATCACCAATCATCGTTTTGCCCTCGCGTGGGCTTCCTCTAGACTTGATACCAAGCAGGCCCGCAGAGGCCGGCAATCAGGAGCAAGAGGAACCCGTCCATGTCCCATGCCGATATTCTCAAGGCCGCCTTTCTCGATCCATCCGATTTGACCGGCGGCGCGCTCGCCGCGCACAGCCCGATCGATGGCGCGCTGATCGGCGAGGTGGCGACCCATGACGCAATCGAGGTCGAAGCGATGATCGCGCGGGCGCGAACCGCGTTCGCCGAATGGAAACTGGTGCCCGCGCCGCGCAGGGGGGAATTGATCCGCCTGTTCGGCGAGGAATTGCGCGCCGCCAAGGACCAATTGGGGGCGCTGGTTTCCCTCGAAGCGGGGAAAATCCTTCAGGAAGGGCTCGGCGAAGTCCAGGAAATGATCGACATCTGCGATCTTGCCGTCGGCCAGTCGCGGCAACTTTTCGGGCTAACCATCGCGTCCGAGCGTCCCGGCCATTCCATGCGCGAGACCTGGCATCCGCTGGGCGTGGTCGGCGTCATCTCGGCCTTCAATTTCCCCGTCGCGGTCTTTGCCTGGAATTTCGCTTTGGCCACGGTCTGCGGCAACACGACGATATGGAAACCCTCTGAAAAGACTCCCCTGACGGCGCTGTCGGTCAAAAGAATCTTTGAAAAGGCGCTGGCCCGGTTCGGCGATGTGCCCGCGGGCCTGTTGCAGGTGGCGATCGGCGGGGCCGATGTGGGCGAAGCGCTGACCGGGTCGAAACACGTGCCGCTCGTCTCGGCCACCGGCTCGACCCGCATGGGCCGCGCGGTGGGTCCCAGGGTCGCCGAACGGTTCGGCCGGACCATCCTCGAATTGGGCGGCAACAACGCCATGATCGTCGCCCCCTCGGCCGATCTCGACAATGCTGTCCGCGCCGTGGTCTTTTCGGCCGTCGGCACCTGCGGCCAGCGCTGCACGAGCCTGCGGCGGCTGATCGTCCATGAGGATATCCGCGACCAGCTCGTCGAGAAGCTCAAGACCGTCTATGCTAGCCTGCCCATCGGCAACCCGCTCGAAACCGGCGTGCTCGTCGGCCCCTTGATCGATGGGGGAGCGTTCGAGGCCATGCAGCATGCTCTCGACAAGGCGAAAGGGCAGGGCGGCAAGGTCACGGGCGGCGAGCGGGTCGAGGCCGTCGAGGGTGGCCATTACGTCCGCCCGGCCATCGTCGAAATGGTCGAGCAGGCCGATATCGTAAAGCACGAAACCTTCGCGCCGATCCTTTACGTGCTGACCTACAAGACCCTGGATGAGGCCATCGGGCTCCAGAACGACGTGCCCCAGGGGCTCTCGAGCTGCATATTTTCCACCGATGTGCGCGAAACCGAGACGTTCCTTTCAGCCGCCGGTTCGGATTGCGGCATCGCCAACGTCAACATCGGCCCCTCGGGCGCCGAAATCGGCGGCGCGTTCGGCGGCGAAAAGGAAACCGGCGGCGGCCGCGAAAGCGGCTCGGACGCCTGGAAAGCCTACATGCGGCGCCAGACCAACACCGTGAACTATTCCCGCGACCTGCCGCTGGCCCAAGGGATCAGGTTCGATATTTAGGGCTTCATCCGGTCAGGCCCAAATCCCCCTTCGTCGTCCTCGGGCTTGACCCGAGGACCCACGCAGCGCTTCAACGCCCTCAACGAAAGTGAGAACCGAGGGGCCGGTTCGCAACGCCAAAACCCTACCCCTCATCCCCCGCCCGCAACCTCTCGTCGGCCAGATTGCGGATTTCGCTCAACTCCTCGATCGTCGTCTCCAGATCGGTCAGTTGCGCCCGCAACAGGCCCAACCGCTCATCGACCTTGTCGATCAACAGCTTCACCTGCGCGGTCCGTGTGCCATCCGCATCGTAGAGGCTGAGATATTCGGAAATATCGCGCAGGGAAAACCCTAGCCGCTTGCCGCGCAGGATCAGGATCAGCCGCGCCCTGTCGCGGCGGCGGAACACGCGGGTCGAACCCAACCGATCCGGTTTCAAAAGCCCCTTGGTTTCATAAAACCGGATGGCGCGGGTCGATATGCCGAATTCCTTGGCAAGATCGGCGATGGCGAACAAATCGCGCTTGTCGGCATCGAGCTTGTTCAACGTTTCATCCCCCGCTCCTGACGGTCTTTTCGTAATCCTCGCGCAAATCCTTCTTGGAGAGCTTGCCGATCATGGTCTTGGGCAACTCGTCCCTGAAGATGATCTCGCGCGGCATTTCGAGCTTGGAAAGGCGCTCCTTGAGGAAGGATTTGAGTTCGTCCGCGCCCAGCGTCTCGCCTTCCTTGAGCTTGACATAGGCCACGGGCGCCTCGCCGCGATAGGTGTCCTTGACCCCGATCACATTGGCCTCGTCGATGCCCGGATGCTGGTAGATCGCATCCTCGATGGCGCGTGGATAGACGTTGAAGCCCGAACAGATGATCAGATCCTTGATCCGGTCGACAAGAAAAACATAACCGTTCTCGTCGAAATGGCCCACATCGGCGGTGCGCAGATAGCCCTCGGCCGTGAAGGCCTGTCGGCTCGCTTCCGCATTGTCGTAATAGGCCGCCATCACCTGCGGCCCCTTGACCACCAGTTCGCCGCGTTCACCATGCGGCACTTCCTTTTCCGGATCATCGAGGTTCATGAAGCGGATGTCGGTGGCGGGAATGGGCAGGCCGATCGAGCCGGGCGGTGAAGCGGAATGGAGCGCGGCGCAGGTTACCACCGGCGAGGCCTCGGTCAGCCCGTAGCCCTCGGCTAGCATGGCGTCAGATTTCTTTGCGAAGGCCTCGCGCGTTTCGCTCGAAAGACTGGCGCCGCCCGAAATGGCAAATTGCAGCGGCGCGAGGACTTCGGCGGTCACCGCCTTGTTGCCGGCCAGGGCGTGCAGCAGTGTGGGCACGGCCATCACCACATTGGGCCGTGTGCGCTTCATCAGCGCGATGAAGGCCTTCATCTCGAACCGGGGCAGCATCACCACCTGCGAACCACTGCAGAGCGGCAGGTTCATGCAGGTGGTCATCGCAAAGATATGGAAAAAGGGCAGGACGGCGACGACCTTGGTTTTGGGGTTGAACAGCCCGCACCCCCAGATTTCGAGTTGGGCCCGGTTGGCCGCGATATTGGCATGGCTGAGCATGGCCCCCTTGGGCTGGCCCGTGGTCCCGCCGGTATATTGCTGCACGGCGATATCGGATTGGGGGGCGATGGACACCGGGGAGGGCGTGCGCGCCAGCGCGATCAGCTCATCGAAGGACACCACCGATCCCTTGACCTGAGATTCCTCGGGCTTGGCGAGGTCGCGGGCCTTGAGGGTCTTATAGAGAACGCGCTTGAAGCCCGGCAGCGCATTGGGAAAATGGCCCACGACAAGCTTCTTGATCCCGCCGTTCGCCGCCAGTTTCTCGGCGCTGGCAAAGGTCACCTTGAGATCGAGGGTGATGAGGATTTCGGCGCCCGAATTGGAAATGATGTGGCTCAATTCGGAGAGCGAATAGAGAGGATTGCAGTTGACCACCGTCGCCCCGATCTTGAGCACCGCAAAATAGGCGATGACGTAATAGGGCGTATTGGGCATCAGCAGCGCCACCCGATCGCCCTTTTTTACGCCGAGTTCGGTTTGCAGCGCGCCGGCGAGGGCATTGATCCGCTCCGCGAGTTGCCGGAACGATGTCGTCGCCCCTAGAAAATCGAGCGCCGGCGCATCGCCCATCCGGGCGCAGGAGGCCAGAAGCTGCTCATGGACCGGCGTCGTGTCGATCGACGCATCCCAATCTATCCCCTCGGGATAGGATTGCGTCCAGGGGTGCTCCGCGGTGGCAGGTCTATCCATATTTCTCCTCCTCGGGGACGGCTCGTCCGATCCTTGTTTTAACCGAACAATGTCACGGCCTGACGTTAGCGTCAAACATCTCCCCCAACGTCATGCTCCATTTCCATGGCGCATTTACGGCCTCTCGAAATACCGGGGCGTGCCGGCAAAATGGAAACGAATCCGCCGGCGAGGCGTTGTAGCCTCGACCGCGACTTTTCCGCAGCGGCGCCACATGGGACGGCATGGGTATGACCTTAAAGGCATTATATTGACGTTTACGTCCATAGATTTATGCTCACAGCACTCGACAGGCGCCGCACGCAGCTTCGGCTAGGGGAGACGACCCATGGTTCTTGCTCTTATTGTCCTGAGCATCATCGCTTTCTTCGTCATGGCCATCCGCCAGTCGCCCCTCTGGCAGTGGGCCATCGCTGCCGCGGTGATCGGCATCCTCGCCATGCTGCGCCCGGAAGAAGGGCTGGCGTTTTCCGCCAGCGCCGGCGGCTGGATCGTCGCGCTGCTCCCCGCAATCGTCCTCGGCCTGCTCTGCCTAGCGCCCATCCGACAATTGGTCCTCACTGGCCCGGCCTATGGAATGGTCAAATCCATCCTGCCGCGCATTTCGCGCACCGAGCAGGAAGCGCTCGACGCCGGCACCGTGGGTTGGGACGCCGAGATTTTTTCGGGCTCTCCGGATTGGGACAAGCTCTTTGCCATCCGCAAGCCCGACCTCACGCCGGAAGAACAGGCCTTCGTGGACGGCCCCTGCGAAGAAGTCTGCGCGATGATCGACGATTGGGACACGCGCCACAACCGCATGGATCTGCCCCCCGAGGTCTGGCAATTTCTCAAGGACAAGGGCTTTTTCGGCATGCTCATCGGCAAAGAGCATGGCGGATTGGGTTTTTCCGCCCAGGCCCAGAGCCAGATCGTCTCCAAGATCGCCTCGCGCTCGGTCGCTGCCGGCATCACGGTCATGGTGCCCAATTCGCTCGGGCCGGGCGAATTGCTGGAAAAATACGGCACTCCCGAGCAGCAGGGCCAATATCTGCACCGCCTCGCCAAGGGCGAGGAAATTCCCTGCTTTGCGCTCACCGGCCCCCATGCCGGCTCGGACGCCGCCGGCATGCGCGATGTGGGGGTGGTGACCCATGGCGAATATCAGGGCCAGCAGGTCCTTGGCGTCAAGCTGAGCTGGGACAAGCGCTATATCACCCTCGCCCCCGTCGCCACGCTTCTCGGCGTCGCGTTCAACCTCTACGATCCGGACAATCATCTGGGCAAAGGCCAGGAGATCGGCATCACGCTCGCGCTTATTCCCGCCGATTATCCAGGCGTTGAAATCGGCCGCAGGCACATGCCTGCTCGCGCCGCCTTCATGAACGGGCCGACCTCGGGCAAGGACGTCTTCATCCCCATGGAGTTCCTGATCGGGGGTACCCAATATGCGGGGCAGGGCTGGCGCATGCTCATGGAATGCCTGGCCACCGGCCGCGCCATTTCGCTCCCTGCCATCGGCACGGTTTCGATCAAGGGCGCGCTGCGCGTCACCTCCGCCTATGCCCGCATCCGCCGCCAGTTCGGCATCGCCATCGGCATGATGGAGGGCGTGGGCGAAGCCATGGCCCGTCTGGTCAAATCGGCCTATCAGTTCGAGGCCGCCCGCGCCATGACGGCGGCCATCGTCGATGACGGCCAGAAGCCCGCCGTGATCTCGGCGGCGCTCAAATACCGCGCCACCGACGAAATGCGCGGCCGCATGGACGATGCACTCGATATCCATGGCGGACGCGCCGTGCAGGATGGGCCGTCCAATTACCTCTTTTCGGGCTATCAGACCGTCCCGGTCGCGATCACCGTCGAGGGGGCCAACATCCTCACCCGCACGCTGATCACTTTCGCCCAAGGCGCGCTCCGCGCCCACCCTTATCTGCTCAAGGAAGTCCAGTCGGCGCAAAACGCCGACAGGCGCGCCGGCCTTGCCGAGTTCGACAAGGCGTTCTCGGGCCACATCGGCTTCATCCTGCGCAACATGACCGCCTCGTGGTGGCACAATCTCACCTTTGGGCGCTTCGCGTCCTCGCCGGTCGAGCACGAGCTCAAGCGCTGGTATCGCCAGCTCCACCGCTATTCCCAAAGCTTTGCCTTGGCCGGTGACTGGACCGTGGCGTTCCTGGGCGGCGATCTCAAGCGCAAGCAGATGCTTTCGGGCCGCATGGCCGACGTCTTTTCCGACCTTTACCTGCTGTCCACTGCCCTCAAGCGCTATGAGGACGATGGCCGCATGCCCGAGGATATCCCGGTCATCGACGCCATCGCCCGCGACCGGATCGCCGCGATCCAGAAAGGTCTGGGCGAGGTCGTCGACAATTTCCCCAATCCGTTCCTCAAATTCGCGCTCGGCGTGCTCATTTTCCCGCTCGGCCGCCGCGCCCGTCCGTCCTCGGACCGCGAGAATTTCCGCCTCGCCCGCGCCGTCCTGGGCCAATCGAACTTCCGCGACCGGCTGACCCGTGGCGTCTATGTCTCCTTCGACCCCGCCGATCGCACCGGCATCCTCGAAGACGCGCTGGTCAAGGTCGAAGCCGCCGCCGAGATCGAAAAGAAGTTCTTCCGCGCCATCAAGAAGGCCCAGATCGATCGCCGGCTGGATCGCGACGCCATCGCCGACGCCGTCGAAAACGGCATCCTCACGCCCGAGGAAGCGCAAATCATGCGCGATGCGGACGAAGCGACCGATCGCGTCATCGAGGTCGATGATTTCGCACCGGACGAGCTGGCCCGTCCATCACGGCATCGGAGCGATCCGTTTACCGAGGCGGCGGAATAGGCGGTTGCGAACGGCAAGCAATCGTTCCACCCTTCCGCCGCACCAAACCAGAGGAGCTCAGCCTTGGCGCAACCCGATACGCCACAGACCCGGCACTGGCAGTTCTCAACCGATGTCGAGCAGATCGGCTGGCTGACGCTGGACGTAAGGGACAATTCGGTCAACGTCCTCAGCCGCGAGGTGATCGCCGAGCTCGAAACGCTGGTCGCCCATTTCGAAACCCTCGTCAAGGCGGGCGAACTGGTGGGCGTCGTCCTGCTTTCGGGCAAATCGGGCTTCATCGCCGGCGCCGACATTTCCGAATTCGACCAGATGAGCGACCCCGCCGTACTGCCCGAGGCGCTCAAGCGCACGCACGCACTGTTCCAGCGCATCGAAAACCTCAAATTCCCGTTCGTCGTCGGCATTTCCGGCTTCTGTGTCGGCGGCGGGCTGGAGCTGGCGCTTGCCTGCCATTACCGCATCGCCGTCGATGACGAGGCGACGCGGCTGGGCTTTCCCGAGGTCAATCTGGGCATCTTCCCCGGCTTTGCCGGCACCGGGCGCTCCATCCGCCAGGCCGGGCCGGTCGATGCCATGCAATTGATGCTGACAGGAAAGATCGTCCGCGCCAGGCAGGCGAGGGCCCTCAACCTCGTCGACAAGCTCGTCCGCCACCGCGACACGCTGCGCTGGGAGGGTCGCAAGGCGGTGCTCTCAAAGCGTAAGTCCGCCCCGGCACCCTTTGCCAAGCGCCTCATGGCGCTCGGCCCCATGCGGTCGCGGGTTGCCGAAAAGATGCGCGAGGAGGCAAGCAAAAAAGCGCCGAAAAACCACTATCCCGCCCCTCATGCTCTGATCGACCTGTTCGAGAAATATGGCGACGACCCCAAAAAGATGATCGCCCACGAGATCGACGCCTTCGTCCCGCTGATGGCCTCGCCGACGGCGCAAAATCTGCGCCGGGTGTTCTTTCTTTCGGAAAGCCTCAAGCGGCTCGGGCTCAAGGACAAGCCCAAATTCACCCGCGTCCATGTGGTGGGCGCCGGCGTTATGGGCGGG
Organism: Pelagibacterium mangrovi; assembly: GCF_036662815.1. Taxonomy (NCBI): domain Bacteria; kingdom Pseudomonadati; phylum Pseudomonadota; class Alphaproteobacteria; order Hyphomicrobiales; family Devosiaceae; genus Pelagibacterium; species Pelagibacterium mangrovi. Next base: position 416,915 of record NZ_JBAFXA010000001.1, read on the forward strand.
GATATCGCCGCATGGTGCGCCTATCGCGGCCTCTATGTGACGCTGCAGGATATGGATATGGAGCGTATCCAGCCCGCGCTCGACAGGGCCAAAAAGCTCTTCAAGAAGCGCCTGAAAACCAGGCAGGCCGTCGATGCCGCCATGGCGCGTCTGGAACCCGATGTTGAGGGCAAGGCCATCGGCCGTTGTGACGTGCTGATCGAAGCGGTGGTCGAAAAGCTCGAGGTCAAGCAGCAGATTTTCGCCGACGCCGAGCAGCGCCTCAAACCAACGGCGATCATGGCCACCAACACCTCCTCGATCGAGCTCGAACGCATCGCCGAGGCTCTGGACAATCCCGCCCGGCTGATCGGGCTGCACTTTTTCAATCCCGTCGCCCAATTGCCGCTGGTCGAAGTCATCCGCTCGACCCTCAATGACGATGAAGCGATCAGGCGCGGCACGTCCTTCGTCCTCGCCATCGGCAAAAGCCCGGTGGTGGTCAAGTCCGCACCGGGCTTTCTCGTCAACCGGGCGCTCATGCCCTACATGCTCGAATCCATCGACAGGGTGGAAAAGGGCGAAAGCGCGGAACAGCTCGATGCCGCCGCCGTGGCGTTCGGCATGCCCATGGGGCCGATCGAGCTCATGGATACCGTCGGGCTCGACGTGGGGGCATTCGTCGCCAAGGAACTGGGCCAGAAAATCCCCAGCGACAGCCGCTTTGCCAAATTGATCGCGGCGGGCAAGCTGGGCCGCAAGACGGGGCAGGGGTTCTACAAATGGGAAGACGGCAAGCCGGTTAAGGAAAAGCCGCCCGCCCATGGCAACCTCGAAGGGCTGGGCCGCGATCTCGTCCAGCCGCTGGTCGATACCGCCGAAGCTATCGTTTCCGAGGGCGTTGTCGAAAGCGCCGACATGGCCGATATCGGCATGATTTTGGGCACCGGCTTTGCCCCGTTCCTGGGCGGTCCCATCAAGGCACGCCAGGATGGAAGGGCTTAAGAAATGAACCAGACATTGCGCAGGGTCGCCATCGTGGGTTCGGCACGCATCCCGTTCTGCCGCGCCTACACGGGTTATGAAAACGAGAGCAATCTGTCGATGTTGGCCACGGCCATCGGCGGGCTGGTTGAAAAATTCAGTCTCAAGGGCCAGCGGATCGGCGAGGTGATGGCCGGTTCGGTCATCTCCCATTCCAAGGATTTCAACCTCGCCCGCGAGGCTTTGCTCGATGCGGGGCTTTCGCCCCATACGCCGGGCACCACGGTGCAGATCGCGTGCGGCACCTCGCTTCAGGCCGCGCTGATCCTGGCTGCCAAGATCGCCACGGGCGAAATCGACAGCGGCATCGCCGGCGGGTCCGATACGGTCTCGGACAGCCCCGTGGTCCTCGGCCCCAAAATGCAGAAGCGGATGATCGCGCTGTCGCGCGCCCGGACGGCGGGCGAAAAGCTGGCGGCCTTCAAGGGCTTCAATTTCGGTGAAATCGCCCCTGTCGCGCCCTCTACGCAGGAGCCGCGCACCGGGCTATCGATGGGCGAACATTGCGAATTGATGGCCAAGCAATGGGGCATTTCGCGCGAGGCGCAGGATCTTTTCGCCCTGCGCAGCCACCAGAATGCCGCTTCGGCCTATGATGCCGGTTTTCACGACGATTTGATCGTCTCCTGCGCCGGCATCTACAAGGACAACAATGTCCGCCCCGATACCAGCCTCGAAAAAATGGCGACCATGAAGCCCGCCTTCGACAAGCAATCGGGCAAGGGCACGCTCACCGCCGCCAATTCGACCCCGCTCACCGACGGCGCCTCCTCGGTGCTGCTGGCCAGTGAGGACTGGGCGCGCGAGCGCGGCCTGCCCATCCTTGCCTGGCTCACCATGGGTGCGGTTTCGGCCAATGATTTCGCCCATGGGGACGGGCTTTTGATGGCGCCCACCATAGCTGTGTCCGATCTCCTGCGCCGGTCGGGACTTTCCTTTGCCGATATCGATCTGTTCGAGCTCCATGAGGCGTTCGCGGCACAGGTTCTGTGCACGCTCGCGGCATGGGAAGATATCGACTACAATCAGGCCGTTCTGGGGAGGGATGGTCCGCTTGGACCCGTCCCTGTGGAAAAAATCAACGTGTTCGGGTCGTCTTTGGCGTATGGCCATCCCTTTGCCGCCACGGGTGCACGCATCCTGGGCATGACGGCCAAGATGTTGAATACGCTGGAAAAACAGCGGGCGCTCGTTTCGGTTTGCACGGCTGGCGGCATGGGCGTGGCCGCCATTGTTGAGCGGGCCGGTTAAACAGTGCTTGTCAAAGTCAATTGCGCAAGGATAGGCTCCGCTTTCAGATCAACGGGGAAAGTTTTTCCCCGTTGATCCGCATTTGAGCTGCTCCATTTCAACAAAAGAGAGCAGCCGATGGGCTGGAAGCATCACCTGGAGCGTTCCCGGCAAAAGTGGAGCTCACTTTTGCGGTTAGGGAGCGCGACAAAACAAAGATTTAGAGCAGTCTAGCGATTCGAAGAAAAGCGAGAATGCTTTAGGTTGCAGTCAAAGGAGACGACCATCATGTATCTCAAGCACGTCCTTGCGGGCGGCGTCCTTGCCGGCCTCATGGCAGTGGCAATGGCGGGTACCGCCTCGGCGGAAACACTCAACGTGTTCAACGGCGGCGAGCCGGCCTCCATCGATCCGCACCGCGTGTCGGGCGATTGGGAAAACCGCATCGTCGGCGATTATCTCGAAGGTCTGATGACCGAAGATTCGCACGCCGAGCCGATGCTGGGCCAGGCTTCCGATTACACCGTCTCCGACGATGGCCTGGTTTACACCTTCACCATCCGCGAAGATGCCGTCTGGAGCGATGGCGAGCCGGTCAAGGCCCAGGATTTCGAATACGCCTTCAAGCGTCTGCTCGATCCTGAAAGGGCGTCGGACTACGCCTATCTGCAGTACCCCATCAAGAACGCCGAAGCGGTCAACGCCGGCGAGATGGAAGCCGACGAGCTGGGCATAAGTGTAATCGATGACAAGACCATCGAATTCACGCTCGAGCAGCCCACGCCTTATTTTGTCGACGCGCTCACCCACTACACCGCCTTCCCGGTGCCTATGCATCTGGTCGAAGAGTTCGGGGATGAGTGGATTCAGCCGGGCAACATCGTTTCCAACGGCGCCTACACCATCGTCGAATGGATTCCCAACAGCTACATCCGTTCTGAAAAGAGCGAGACCTATTACGATGCCGAAAACGTCGACATCGAAGAGGTCTATTACTACGCGATGGATGATATCTCGGCCGCCTTCCAGCGCTTCCGCGCCGGCGATTTCCACATCCTGACCGACTTCCCGACCGATCAGTACCAGCTCCTGCAGGACCAGTATCCCGGCCAGGCGCGCGTCGATCCGTTCCTGGGCGTCTATTACTACGTCATCAACCACAACAAGGAGGAGCTGGCCGATCCTGCGGTTCGCGAAGCCATGTCGATGGCCATCAACCGTGACGTGATCGGGCCCAACATCCTGGGCACGGGCGAATTGCCGGCCTATGGCTGGGTCCCGCCGGGCACCGCGAACTATGATTTCGAGGGTTACGTTCCCGATTGGGCCGACCTCGAATATGGCGAGCGTGTCGCCGAGGCCGTGTCGATCATGGAAGCAGCTGGCTATTCGGCCAGCAACCCGCTGACCCTGCAGCTTCGCTACAACACCAATGAAAACCACCAGCGCATCGCCGTGGCCATCGCCGCCATGTGGGAGCCGCTGCACGTTCAGGTCGAATTGTTCAATTCCGAAGTCGCCGTCCACTACGACGCGCTTCAGAACAATGATTTCGACGGTGTTGGCCGCGCGGGCTGGCTGATGGACTATAACGATCCCATCAACATGCTCGAACTGCTGCGTTCGGACATCATCTACAACTACGGCCGCTACAACAATCCCGAGTTCGACGAACTGCTGCGCGAGAGCGCCACGATCCTCGACATGGATGCGCGCGCCGAAGTGCTGCGTGAGGCCGAAGTGATCGCCATGAGCGAAACCGCCGCCTTCCCGCTTTACTACTACGTTTCCAAGAACGTGGTGTCGCCGGAAGTCGAAGGCTTTGAATCCAACGCCAAGGACATCCACCGCACGCGCTGGTTGTCGATGTCGGAAGACTAGGTTAATATACGATTAAGCATGGCCGCGGGGCTTTGTCCCGCGGCTTTGCCGTATTGAAAAACGGGCATCGGCTGTGTTTACCGGCACCGCCCGTCAAAAGATCGGTACCTCACTATGATCAGATATGTGCTGCGCCGCATACTTGCGGCGCTCCCCATCGCGTTTATCGCGATCACGCTCTGCTTTATCGTGCTGCGCCTGGCTCCCGGCGGCCCCTTCGACGGTGAGCGGCCCCTGCCTCCGGCCGTGCTTCAAAACGTTTTGGCGCACTACAATCTCGATAAGCCCATCTGGGAGCAGTATCTGCTCTACGTTGGCGGCGTGCTGCAGGGCGATCTCGGCCCCTCGATGACGTCCTATGATTTCTCGGTCAGCCAGCTTCTGGCCATCGGGCTGCCCTTCACGCTGATGCTGGGCTTCACAGCCTTCGTTCTGGCCACCACCATCGGGGTGATCGCCGGCATCATCGCGGCGGTGAACCAGAACAAATGGCCCGATTACGCGCTGGTCTTTTTCGTCATGATCGGGGTAATCGTCCCCAACTTCCTGATCGCGGCGCTGTTGCAGCTCTGGTTCGGCGTCTATCTGCGCTGGCTGCCGGCCGGCGGTTTCCCCTATTTCTCCATCGCGCATTTGATCCTGCCGGTGATCGTCCTGTCCTGGCCACACGCGGCGCGCATTTCGCGCCTGATGCGCGGCTCGATGATCGAAATCCTGGGCACCAATTATATCCGCACCGCCAAGTCCAAGGGCATCGGCGAGCGGCTGGTGCTGGCCCGCCACGCCATCAAGCCCGCGCTGCTCCCGGTGGTTTCCTATCTCGGGCCGGGGCTGAGCTATCTGCTCACCGGATCGCTGGTCGTCGAACAGGTGTTCGGGCTTCCCGGCATCGGGCGCTATTTCATCAACGCCGCGCTCAACCGCGATTACGGCCTCGTTCTGGGCACCACGATCTTCTACGTGATCCTCATTCTCATCCTCAATCTCCTGGTCGACATCGTCTATGCGTGGATCGATCCCAAAGTGAGGTACCGCTGATGGCCGGCCTGACTGGTAAAGACACCGTGCTGACCGAGTATGCCGAGCAGCTCGAAACCCCGCAGGGCCGCTCGCTCACCCAGGATGCGCTCTATCGCCTCTCGAAAAACAAGGCGGCGATGATTTCGATCTTCGTCCTCCTGGCGATCATCCTTGCCGCCTTCATCGGCCCGTTCTTCGTGCCCTGGGGCGTGGGCGAGGTCGACTGGACCGCCATGCGCCAGCCGCCCAATTGGGAAGCTGGCCACTATCTGGGCACCGACCAGAACGGCCGCGACATGCTCGCCCGCCTCTTCCAGGGCACGCAGATGAGCATCATTGTCGCCGCCGTCGCCACCTTCGTCTCGGTGTTCATCGGGGTGATCTACGGTGCGGTAGCCGGCTATTTCGGCGGGCGGGTGGATTCGCTCATGATGCGCTTCGTCGACATCATGTACGCGCTGCCCACCATTCTGTTCATCATCATCCTTGTGGTGATCTTCGGGCGGTCGCCGGTGCTGCTGTTCGTGGGCATCGGCATGCTCGAATGGCTCACCATGGCCCGCATCGTGCGCGGCCAGACCCTCTCGCTCAAGGAGCGTGAATTCATCGAAGCGGCAAGAGCCGGCGGCGCTGGCCCCTTCACCATCATCATGCGTCACATCGTGCCCAATCTGACCGGCCCGGTGGTGATCTATGCGACGCTCACCATCCCCGAGATCATCCTGACCGAGAGCTTCCTTTCGTTCATCGGCCTGGGCGTGCAGGAGCCGCTGACTTCGCTGGGCACGCTGATCTCCAATGGCGGGCCGGTGGCCGAGGTCATGCCGTGGCTGTTGATCTACCCGGCGATCGTCCTGGTCTCCATGCTGTTGTGCCTCACCTATATCGGCGACGGCCTGCGCGACGCACTCGATCCAAAGGACCGTTGATCCATGACTGAGAATGTTTTGGAGGTCAAAGACCTCTCGGTCACCTTCCAGTTGCAGGACCGGCAGGTGCAGGCCGTTCGGGAAATGAACTTTTCTTTGAAGGCCGGCCAGACCCTTGCGGTGGTGGGCGAAAGCGGCTCGGGCAAGAGCCAGGCGTTCCTCTCCATCATGGGGCTGCTGGCCCGCAACGGCACGGCCACCGGCAGCGCCAAAGTGGCGGGCACCGAGCTCGTGGGCATGCGCCCGCGCGATCTCGACGCGATCCGGGGCAAGGACATCGCGATGATCTTCCAGGATCCGATGACCTCGCTCAACCCCTATATGCGGATCGCCGACCAGATGGTCGAGGTGCTTATCCGGCACAAGGGCATGAACCGCAGGCAGGCGCTGGAAAAATCCGAGCAGATGCTGCGCACCGTGCACCTGCCGGACGCCAAGCGCGTCATCCGCGCCTATCCGCACGAGCTCTCGGGCGGCCAACGCCAGCGCGTGATGATCGCCATGGCGCTCCTGTGTGAACCCAAGGTTTTGATCGCCGACGAACCTACGACCGCCCTCGACGTAACGGTTCAGGCCCAGATGCTGCGGCTCTTTAAGGAGCTGACCGAAAAGTTCAACACAGCGCTGGTGATGATCACCCACGATCTGGGCGTCGTCGCGGGTCTCGCCGACACCATGATGGTCATGTATGGCGGTCGTGCCGTCGAAAAGGGCACCGTCGAGGAGCTGTTCTACAGCCCCCGCCACCCCTATACGCTGGGACTCCTGCACTCGACTCCCCGCGTCGAAGCCAAGCGTAAGCGTCTCGATCCGGTCAAGGGGCAGCCGCCCAACCTCACCAATCTGCCGCCCGGCTGCTCGTTCAATCCGCGCTGCGCGTTCCGCACGGAAATCTGCGTCAAGGAACGCCCGGCGCTGATGCCGCGCACCGACGGCCGCGTGTCGGCCTGCCACCATGACGATGCCGTCAAGAATACCAACGAAAAGGTTGCCTGATGAGTGATCAAACAGGCGTATTGCTGAACGTCCAGAACCTCACCAAGCGCTTCGCCATCGAAGTGGGCCTGTTCAAGAAGCCCTTGATGCTGACGGCCGTCGACGATGTGAGCTTTACGGTCAATCGCGGCGAAACGCTGGGGATCGTAGGCGAGTCCGGCTGCGGGAAATCCACGCTCGGCCGTTGCATCCTCCAGCTCATCGAGCCCGACGACGGCAAGGTGATCTGGCTGGGGCGCGACCTCACCGAGTTCAAGAAGGACGAGATGCGCCGTGCGCGCCAGGACCTCCAGATCATCTTCCAGGACCCGCTGGCCTCGCTCAATCCGCGCATGACGGTGGGCGAGATCATCGCCGACCCCCTGCGCACCCTCAAGCCGGAGATGAACAAGAAGCAGCGTCTCGCCCGCGTGCGCGAGGTGATGGATGCGGTGGGGCTGCTGCCCGAAATGATCAACCGCTACCCGCACGAGTTTTCCGGCGGTCAGGCCCAGCGCATCGGCATCGCCCGGGCGCTGGTCACCGGCCCCAAGCTCATCTTGTGCGACGAGCCGGTCTCGGCCCTCGACGTTTCGATCCAGGCGCAGATCCTCAACCTTCTGGCCGATCTCAAGGATGAGTTCGGGCTGACGCTGATCTTCATCAGCCACGACCTTTCGGTGGTGCGCCACGTCTCTGATCGTATCCTCGTGCTCTATCTGGGCCGTATCGCCGAGCTTGCCGAATCCGAAACCCTCTACAACGACCCGCGCCACCCCTATAGCCGGGCGCTGCTTACCGCCGTGCCGATCGCCGATCCCCGGCAGGCGCGCGAGCACCGGATCGAAGGGCTGGAGGGCGAAATCCCATCGCCCATCAATCCGCCTTCGGGCTGCTATTTCCGCACCCGCTGCCCCTATGCCATCGACCGCTGCGCCGAGATCGTCCCGCCTCTGGAAGTGACCGACAACGGCTCGCAGGCTTCGTGCATCCGCTGGGAAGAAATCGCCGCCGATCCGGTCGGAACGCGCACGCGGGCGCGGAATTGAGGGCAGGGCGGAGGCTCGCAAATTGTCGTTCCCGAGCCTTCCGACTCGCGTTGACAGTTCGGGGCTTTGCCCCTATGTTCCGCCCAACTTCTTAAGCGGTGCCTTGAGCTCCGCCGATCTTTTATTGTCTGAGAGATAAAAATGAAAATCCGCAACTCGCTCAAGGCGCTCATGGCCCGTCACCGGGACAACAAGCTGGTCCGTCGCCGTGGCCGCGTCTATATCATCAACAAGGTCAACAAGCGCATGAAGGCCCGCCAGGGCTAACCTGCCGCTTCATCGGCTTTAAAAAGGCTCGCTTCGGCGGGCCTTTTTGTTTGCCGATTGTGCAAATGCGCGAAGTGTAAGCGAAGGCCCGCGGCCACACGCTCCGCCCCTCCACCTCGTCGTCCTCGGGCTTGACCCAGGGACCCACGAGGCTTCGACACCCCCAGCAGAAGTGCATCCCCAAACCCCTCCTGCATTTTCTTGCAGCGTTGCGGATTGTCGGGTCACGCCCGACAATGACGAGGAGAGATTAGCGAGACGCTCGAACCCCGCACTTGGGGCCGCTCGATGACAGGTGCACCACCATCGCCCAATCAAACCCCTGTCACCCCCCCGGCTCTCCGGCCGGGATGACTCCGTGGGTAAGGGCGCGCCGAGCTTGCCCGAAGCGGAGAGAGCTTTGGCGAACCGTTCTCCAACCTCGCTGTCCCGGGCTTGACCCGAGGACGATGCAGCGCTCCCACCTCCTCAGAGGAAGTGTGATCCCCAGCGCTCGTGGCAGCTCAGCTCACCGCCCCTGCGGGGCCTTCTCGCCTCAAGGGGAGAAGGGGTGATTGGGCAAGGCCAAAGCAGGAACTCAAACGCTGCCACGCGCTACCCTTCTCCCCTTGAGGGAGAAGGTGGGCCGGCGAAGCCGGGTCGGATGAGGGGTGCCAGCGCCTGCCGGAAGCGCAGCGTCCCCTAAGACCCCCCAGCCCCATCCTGCCCCACGAACGCAATCCGCAGCATATTGGTCGCCCCGGGCGTTCCCAGCGGCACGCCGGCGGTGATCGCCACGCGGTCCCCCGGTCGCGCCAACCCTTCCACATAAGCGATTGAGCACGCCCGATCGACCATGTCGTCGAGCGAAATCGCGTCCTCGGTCTGCACGCAATGCAGCCCCCAGACGATGGAAAGCCGCCGCACCGTCGAGAGCTTGGGCGAAAGCGCGATAATGGGTTTGGAGGGCCGCTCGCGGCTGGCGCGGATGCCCGTCGAGCCCGACGAGGTGTAGGTGACGATGGCCGCCAGATCGAGCGTTTCGGCCACCTGGCGCGTCGCCGCCGAAATGGCGTCGGCTGCCGTTGCCTCGGGCTCGGTGGCCTGGGCGCGGATGATGCCGGGGTAGAGCGCGTCCTGTTCGACCGCCTCGGCAATCCGGTTCATTGTGGTCACCGCCTGCACCGGGTAGGAGCCCGAGGCGCTTTCGGCCGAAAGCATGATGGCGTCGGCGCCCTCGAACACGGCGATGGACACGTCCGAAACCTCCGCGCGGGTGGGCACAGGCGCGGTGATCATGGATTCGAGCATCTGGGTGGCCACCACCACGGGCTTGCCCAGCCGGCGGCACATGCGGGTAATGCGCTTTTGCATGCCTGGCACCGATTCGAGCGGCATTTCCACGCCCAGATCGCCGCGCGCGATCATGATGGCGTCCGAAAGCCTGATGATTTCCTCGAGCCGTTCGATGGCCTGGGGCTTTTCGATCTTGGCCAGAACCCCGGCGCGTCCCTGGACGATCTTGCGCACGTCGATCATATCTTCGGGGCGCTGCACGAAGGAAAGGGCGATCCAGTCGATCTCCTCGGCCAACGCGGCCTGCAGGTCCGATCTGTCCTTGTCGGTCAAGACGCCGACGGCCAGAATGGTGTCGGGCAGCGAAACGCCCTTCTTGTTGGAAAGCTTGCCGCCATAAACCACTGTGGTGTTGATGGCCTCGGGCGAGATCGCCGAAACGCGCAATTCGATCTTGCCGTCGTCGAGCAGCAGCCGGTCGCCGGTCTTGACTGAGGAAAAGATTTCCGGATGCGGCAGGTAAACGCGTGTCTTGTCGCCGGGCTTGTCGGAGGCGTCGAGCGTAAAGGTCTCGTCCTTGGCCAGCATCACCGAGCCCTCGGCAAAGGTGCCGACCCGGAGCTTGGGGCCCTGCAGATCGACCAGAATGCCGATGGGATAGCGCACGACGCGCTCGACTTCGCGGATCTTGGCGACGGTTTCGCGCATCAATTCATGGCTGGCATGGCTCATATTGATGCGGAACACGTCGGCGCCGGCGCGCACGAGCTCCTCGATGACCTTGGGGTCGTTCGAGGCCGGTCCAAGCGTTGCGACGATCTTTACGCGGCGCGATCTCTTCATTGAACATCCAGACTGGTTGAATTGTTTTCGGTCAATTGCATGGTCCAATCGGTACGGCCCTGCGTATCGATTTCAAAAAATCCGGTGCGCTCATAGCCGCGCGCCAGGCAATCCTCGACGCCGAAGATGGTAAAGCTCGAATCTTGCGTGCACATGAACACCGAGCCGTCCCATGCGCCGCCGGCCATGTCGTCGACGGCGTAGAGGTAATAGTACCGCGAGCCCAGATCCCCCTGATAGACCGTCGCGCAGGCTTCCGGGTTGGCAACCCACCAGCCTTCCGATTGCCAGCCGGAATCGGCCCGATATCCGAAGGCGATGGAAATCGTGCTCTGGGTCTGGTTGCAGACCCGCAGATCGGCCAGCGCCGGCCGGGGCAGGGCCACCGACGCCGGCAGCATGACGAGGGCAGCGATCGCGAGGGTGCGGAGCATGGACGACACGGGGTTGGTTCGCGTGGGTGAAAAATGAGCCATGGTGTTTCTGATCAAGGGGTTCGCTTATGTCAATGGGCAGTGAGCTTCATGCTATTATAGGCCTTGGCGCGCTGGGCCGGGCCTGCCGCTCTAAACCGGCGGCGGGGCAAAAATAGGTTGGGGCGCATCGCGCTTTCCACACCCTTTCACGAATTTGATCACGAGCCTTGAACTCGCCCCGCCGATGGGATTGATAAGCGGCAAGGAACTTTACTTTTGGAAAGTGTGATTCATGGCTGACCACGGCATCGCGCGCGACCAGTTGCGCGCCTTCATCGAACGGATCGAACGCCTCGAGGAAGAAAAAAAGGCCATCGCCGACGATATCAAGGAAGTCTATGCCGAGGCCAAAGGGTCGGGTTTCGACACCAAGGTCATGCGCACCATCGTCCGCATCCGCAAGCAGGACCGCAACGAACGCGCCGAGCAGGAAGCCATCCTCGACCTCTACCTCCACGCCCTGGGCATGGCCGATCCCGGTTCGCAAGCCGAATACGACGAAGCGGCGGAATAAGGCCTACGGCGTGGGGATAAGGCGAAGCGGTGCCTCAAACACCTGCGCTGTCATTCCGGGTCTTATTCCCGGAATCCAGCCTCAGCGCTTCCCCATCCCCCGAGGTTTTGACACGCTCATTTCCTCCACCTCGTCGTATTCGGGCTTGACCCGGAGACCCGCAAGGTTTCCACGCAACTCAGAAGAAGTGTGTCCTCCAACCCCTCCCGCACCTGGGCAGCGTTGCGGATTGTCGGGTCACGCCCGACAATGACGAACTGAAAGGTCGGAGCAGGCCCTAGCCTGCAGGGAGAGCGACCGCCCCCCTCTAAACCGCCTCATGCCCGGCAGCCCGCAGGGCACGTAACGCGTTTTCCTGATCGCCCAGCGCCAGCAGCGCCGTTTCCACGATCCCGTTCCGGTCCAACCCCGCCTCGGCGTACATGTCGGTCTGCCCCGCCTGTTCGATATAGCGGTCGGGCATAACCAGCGGCCGGAACTTCAGCCCATGATCGAGCAGCCCGAGCTGGGCCAGCCGGGTCGCGACGTGCGAGCCGAACCCGCCGATCGCGCCTTCTTCCACGGTGATCAGCACCGCATGCCCGCGTGCCAGCCGGGCCAGCAGGTCCTCGTCGAGCGGCTTGGCGAAGCGTGCATCGGCAACCGTGGTCGAAAATCCATACGTTCCCAGCGTTTCCGCCGCCGCAAGGCATTCGGAAAGCCGCGTGCCCAGCGAGAGCAGCGCCACGGTCGTGCCCTCTTTCAAAACCCGCCCGCGCCCGATCTCGAGCGGGGTCCCGTGTTCGGGCATTTCCACCCCCACGCCCTCGCCGCGCGGATAGCGGAAGGCGATGGGGCCTTCGTCATAGGCGGCGGCGGTCGCCACCATGTGGCGCAGTTCGGCCTCGTCGCCCGCCGCCATCACCACAATGCCCGGCAGCGCCGAAAGATAGGCGACGTCGAACGAGCCCGCATGGGTCGGCCCGTCGGCGCCCACATAGCCGGCCCGGTCGATCGGGAAACGCACCGGCAGGTGCTGGATCGCCACGTCGTGGACCAGTTGATCATAGGCGCGCTGGAGAAATGTCGAATAGATGGTGCAGAAGGGTTTCAGCCCCTCGGTCGCCATGCCCGCCGCAAAGGTCACCGCGTGCTGCTCGGCGATCCCCACGTCGAATGTGCGCTCGGGAAACCGCTTTTCGAACTTGTCGAGCCCGGTCCCCGAGGGCATCGCGGCGGTGATCGCGACGATCGCCTCGTCGCGCTCGGCCTCGTCGATCAGGCTCTCGGCAAACACCGATGTGTAGGACGGCGCGTTGGTGGAGGCCTTGGCCTGCGCCCCGGTGATGACGTTGAACTTGGAAACGCCGTGATATTTGTCTGCCGCCTGCTCGGCGGGGGCGTAGCCCTTACCCTTCTGGGTCACCACATGGATGAGGATCGGCCCCGTCTCGGCGTCGCGCACATTCCTGAGCACCGGCAGCAGATGATCGAGATTGTGCCCATCGATCGGCCCGACGTAATAGAACCCCAGCTCCTCGAACAGCGTGCCTCCGGTCCAGAACCCCCGCGCATATTCCTCGGTCTTGCGCGCCTTGTCCTTGATGAAGGGCGGCATCACGCTTTCGACGAATTGCTTGGCGGCGCCGCGCAGCCCGCGATAGGCGGGGCCGGATACCAGCCGCGCCAGATAGGCGCTCATGGCGCCCGTGGGCGGGGCGATCGACATGTCGTTGTCGTTGAGGATGACGATCAGCCGGGCGTCCATCGCCCCGGCGTTGTTCATGGCTTCATAGGCCATGCCCGCCGAGATGGCGCCGTCGCCGATCACCGCGATCACGTTGCGCTTTTCGCCCTTGAGCTCGGAGCCCACAGCCATGCCCAGGCCCGCCGAGATCGAGGTCGAGGAATGGCCGGCGCCGAAGGGATCGTACTGGCTTTCCCCGCGCTTGGTGAACCCGGAAAGCCCGTCCTTCTGGCGCAGCGTGCGGATGCGGTCGCGCCGTCCGGTCAAAACCTTGTGCGGGTAGGCCTGGTGGCCGACGTCCCAGATGATCCGGTCGTTGGGGGTGTCGAAGACATGGTGCAGCGCCACGGTCAGCTCCACCACGCCCAGCCCGGCGCCCAGATGCCCGCCGGTCACCGAAACCGCGTCGATCACTTCGGTGCGCAGCTCGTCGGCGAGCGTCGTCAGCTCCTCGCGCTTCAAACCCTTGAGGTCGGCGGGCGAGCCGATGGTATCGAGCAGCGGAGTGGCTGGTTTTTCGGACACTTGGGTTGCCTTGTGAACGCTGTGTGAGGGCGGCGTAACCGTATTGTCACATTTTCGGGTCGCGCCCGCCTGATGTAGTCAGGCGGAGGCTTTTTGGCAACCAAAGAGGACCGAACTGTGTCAGTTGGCCTGCGGATCGTAGTGGACCCAGATGGTCTGGGCCGGCCCGAACGTGCCGCTCGACTGGCCCACCGACGCGGTGCGGGTGAACCCGGTGGCCGCAACGATCTCCTCACCGCCCGATCCGGCGCTCGAAGCCTCGCCCGCAAAGGCGAAGTGATCGCTCGAAAGCGCCGCCGGCGCCAGAAGCGTATCGGTCACCGTTTCGAGCTCGGGGGCGAACAGCGTACCCTCGGCAACCGTGATGGTGCCCATGGCGTTTTCGGTCGCCGTGTCGATACCGGCCGGCTCGTCGGCAGGCATGGCGGCGTTTTCGAACAGCGAGGCAAAGGCGTCGAGATCGGTTTGCTGGCTCGATGAAGCAGCCTCGATGGCCGCATCGAACCCGGCGCGCAGCGGCACTTCGGGGGCAGCAGTCTGCGGATCGATCGCAGCGGTGACGGCGGGCGTGAACTGCGGACGCGGCTGGGGCACCGGCGCTTCCTGGATCGCGGCGATCTGGAGCGTGCCCCCGCCCGTGGGCGCATAGGCCGAAGGCGTTTCGGCGCGCAATTCGGCCAGGGCGCGAGACATCGAGGGCGGCAGCGGCGCGTCGTCGATTTCGCCGGTGTCGGCCATGGCGACCTGCCGGGTCATTTCGGCGGCGTCGATCACCTGGAAGGGGATCGTTTCGGGCACGGCCGGCCCATCGGCCACCATGGTTCCGGCGATGAGGTCGGCGGGGCGGACCGGCGGGGCAGGGGGCTCGGCGGAAACCTGCTGCACCGCAGCGACCGAAGCCGCCGGAGCCGCAGCCGCCTGTGCCGGCGCGGCGGCCGCCACGGCAACCGGAGCGGCCTGCTGCTGAGCCGCCGGCTGTTCATTGCCGCCGGTGATCATGTCCCAAAGCGTGCGCGGGCGGTTGCCATCGGCCACCTGCACCGCGCCATTCATCGAAGCGCCGGCGTTGCAGGGCACGCGGTGGCAGCGCTCCCATTCGGCCTGGGCGACCTGATAGCCTTCCTGGGAGAGCACACGTCCGTTGGAGGGGATGTGCAGCGTGCGGCCATCGGGAAAAATCTCGCGCAATTGCGCCTCGGTCATGCGCGGCCAGGCGCGCACCGAGCCGGTGTCGAGATGGACGAACGGGCTGCCCGATGTGGGATAATAGCCGACCCCGCCCACCTGAATACGCATGCCCAGCGCGCGAAGCGTCGAGATCGGCACGCCGGGAATGTAGAAATCGATCGCCTTGCCCTTCATGTGCTGGGAATTGTCGGCGACCCCAGAAGAATTGGAGGCCAGCATCGCGTTGGTGGCCGGCGAGCGATAGGCGGAAACGATATGGATGGGCTGGCTGGCGCCGGCCTGCTGATAGACTTCCCACAGCACGTCGAACAGCGCGGGGTCCATCTTGGCGGGCTCGTTGCGCCGCCAATCACGCAAGAACACGTTCAGCCGTTCGAGCGCCGACTGGACGAAGCGTCCGTCGCGCTTATAGACGATCCTGATCGTTTCCTTGGTGTGGGTATAATAGAGATAAAGCTCGCGCTCATTGGCTGCCTGGGCCGGCACGATCATCGCCAGAATGGATGCCAGTGCGATGGTTGAGGCCAGAACGGTCCGCATGAAACGGTTGACTGAACTCGATACACTACGCGTCACGCCGCTTTGCCCGTATTTGATTTAAAACCCGGCGGCACCCTACCAGCAACCCCTGCGAGAAACGTTAACGCTAACGGGAAGTGTACGTGCCCCTGTGCCTTGCCCATATCCGCCCAAGCTGAGGGCTAAAGGCGGCGCGAGAATGGCGAAATTGTTACCGAAGGCTTAAAGGCGGAGAAAATCCACCTCCCCCGCACGCCGATGCGTCGGCGAAAGACACAACCGCCAGAAACATACCCCGACCCTTCCCCACTCCCACCGCCGTCACCCCGGGTTTATCCCGGGGCAACAAGTGGGTGTTTGAGGGGAGAAGGGGGCTCTCTTGGTTAGCTCCAATCCTTCCCCAACCTCAGCTCCCCTTCTCCCCTGGTGGGAGAAGGTGGCCGCGAAGCGGTCGGATGAGGGGGGCGCTGAGCTGCCGCAACCTCATCGTCAGATGGAGAGCAAAGAAAGCCACCGGAGCGGCAGCCCGGCCCCTCACAACCCCAGCATCTCGATAATCGCCGCGTTATGCCCGTAAAGATCGCCAAACGAGCGCACCGTCCCATCCGCCCCCACCCGCAGGGTGAAATAGGTGAGATGCACGGGCACCTGCCGCTCCATGTTGAACCAGCGCTCGCCACCCCCCAGCGTATTTTCCAGCGACGCCACGGTAATGGCGGGCTCGTGTTCGAGCAGCGCTTCGGCAAAGCCGAACGGGTCCTCGACCCGCACGCAGCCATGGCTCAGCGCCCGCATCGAGCGCTCGAAAAGATAGCGCGCGTTGGTGTCATGCAAATAGACGTCATGGCTGTTGGGGAAGAGGAATTTCACCTGCCCCAGCGCGTTGGACGTCCCCGGCTTCTGGCGCACGCGGAACATTCCCGGCGTGGCGCGCGACCAGTCCACCATCCAGGGGTCCACGGCGCTGCCCTGATAGAGCAGTTCCATGTTCTGGCTGGCGATGTAGTTGGGATTGCGCGCCACCTGCGGGAAGATTTCCGCGCGCAGGATCGAGGAGGGCACGTTCCAATAGGGGTTGGTCACCACGTGCCGGATCATGTCGGAAAACAGCGGCGTCTGGTTTTCCGCCGTGCCCACGATGATGCGCGTGTTCCACACCGAGCGGCCGTCGCGGTTCACGTCGAGACGGAATTCGGGAATGTTGACGAAGACGTTGAATTCGCCCAGATCCTCGGGCATCCAGCGCCAGCGCTCCATATTGGCAACGATATCGGCGCGGGTTGCTCCATTGGCCCCGTTGATCGCGGCAACCGTCGCCGGCCCCACAACCCCATCGGGGTTGAGGCCCATTTCCTCCTGGAACGCCTCGACGGCGGCGGCCAGGGCTTCGTCATAGATCGCGGGATCGGCGCCGGGCGCCAGCGTCACATCCATCCGCTCGCGCAGCATGGGCACGCGCAGATCGGTCATGCCCAGTTTGATCAGCTTGCCCTCTCCGATGGGCGGCAGATCCTCGATTTCACCTTCATAGTGCTCAGCCAGAAGCTCGCGCAGCGCGCCGAATTCGGGATGGGTCGGGTGATAACCCATCAGCACCACCGCCGGATCGGAAGCCTCGGCCAATGCGGAAAACAGTTCGGCCTCGTCCACCGGCTTGGGGTCGAGGTCGATAAAGCCCGACACCGTGCGCGGATCGAGCCGGCCCGAATGGGCGTCATTGGCGTAGCGCAGAATGGAGGCTGAAAATTCAGCTTCGAGCGCGGCCAGCGCATCGGGATCGTCCCCGGCGTCCAAATCCAACCCGTCGGTCATATAGTCGGCCGGGTCGAGCCCTTGAAGATGGGCCTTTTCGAACAGCGAGACGATCTTTTCGGCGGCATCGGAAAAGACGATGCCGTCATCGGTTTCATTAAGCCACAGCGGCTCGAAATGGCGGGCGCCGTAGAAATAATAGAGCCGGTCGGCATCGGCCTGTTCGCGGCTGCCCGAGGCGTCGGCCATCGCGGCGCGCAGTCCGTCGCGTATCGTGGTCGCCAGTTCCGTCTTGGGCGGGGCGATCAGGATGCGCGTCGCCTCGACGCCGTTGACGACGACCGTCTCATAGGCAAACGCGCCCGAGGAAAGAAGGGAAACAGACGCTACCGCTCCCAAAAGGAGCCTTTTGAACACCAAGCCCAAATCGTCCACCATGCCGCACCAAGCCATCCGCGCATCCGTCCGCCCGTCCGGCGAATCTTTGTGCGCGCAATGATTAAATTTTATCGGCTTTGCCGAGTCCCGCAAGCAAGGTGCCGCGGGCGTGATCTGCAATCCCCAGGCGTTGCGGCATTCAGGCAACATGTTGCGCTCCCATGGCTTCCAGCCCATATTCCTTGAGCTTGCGATAGAGCGTCGAGCGCCCGATGCCCAATTGCCGCGCCACCTGCGCCATGCGCCCGGCGTTGTGGTCGATGGCAAAGGCGATCAGTTCGCGTTCGATTTCGGCCAGCGGCAGAAGATTACCGGTCCCGTCGATAAACCTGTCGGGCACCGCCACCGGGGTTGGGTCGGGCAGGCGGGGCAGGGCCATTGCATTGTCGATGTGGATCGGCTCGGCCGGCGTAAACCCGGTCGCCCGGTCGGCAAGCGCCGCCTCGCGCCCCTTTTCGGCGACGAGAATCTGGGGAAAGTCCTCGGGCTGGAGCACCGGGCTTTCGGCCAGCACTACGGCGCGGAAGATGGCGTTTTCGAGCTGGCGGATATTGCCCGGCCAGTCGAAAGCCATCAGCATGTCGAGCGCCTCGGGCGCGATCGCAATCACCCGCCGGCCTTCCTCGGCCGCGAAGCGGGCGATGAAGTGGTCGACCAGCGCGGGGATATCGTCCTTGCGCTCGCGCAGCGGCGGCAGGTAGACGGGAAAGACGTTGAGCCGGTAATAAAGGTCCTCGCGGAACGCCCCGTCGCGGGCGAGGTTCAAAAGCCTTCGGTTGGTCGCCGAAATCACCCGCACGTTGACCTTGACCGGCTTTGCCGCCCCAACCGGCTCGATCTCGCCCTCCTGAAGGGCGCGCAACAATTTCACCTGCGTTTCGAGCGGCAATTCCCCAACCTCGTCGAGAAACAGCGTCCCGTTATGGGCCTCGCGGAATTTCCCCGGCGCGTCGGCGGTCGCCCCTGTGAAGGCGCCTTTGACGTGCCCGAACAGGGTCGATTCGACCAGGTTTGCCGGGATAGCTCCGCAATTGACCGTGACGAAGGGCTTGCCCGCCCGCTCGCCCGACCCTTGTATGGCGCGGGCCAGCAGCTCCTTACCGGTGCCCGATTCCCCTTCGATCAGCACGGGAATGGTGCTCGCCGCCGCCTTTTTCCCCAGCGTCATGGTCCGGGTCATGGCCGGGCTTTTGGTGACGATATGGGCGAAGGAAAAATGGCCGTTTTTCCGCGCCCGCTCGGCCTTGAGGCTGGATTCGAGCGTGCCGAGCTTTAGGGCATTGCGCAGCGAAATGGTGATCCGCTCGGGCGCCACCGGCTTGACGAAAAAGTCCACGGCCCCCAGCCGCATGGCCGAAATCACGGTGTCGAGCGAAGTCTGGGCCGTCTGGACGATGACGGGCAGCGCGGTTCCCCGGCGCTTGAGCGCTTCGAGCACGCTCATCCCGTCCATTTCGGGCATCACCATATCGAGGATCATCGCCCCGATACCGCCGGTCCTGGCCAGCACGTCCAGCGCCTCGGCGCCCGAATGTACGGCCAGCGGGATAAACCCGGCCTTTGCGACCACTTCCGAAGTCAAACGAGATTGAATGGGATCATCGTCGACGATCAGAACCTTATGCATAAGCGAAAGCCACTTCCCCAATATTCTGGGCACTCCCGCGAATCGTGGTGTGCCGATTTGGGTCAGGCTAGGCCCGATCTTTTAACAGGGCTTTAAGCAAGGCCCTCGCCTTGGCAGCCGCCGGTCGCCCCGATAAGGTGCGCGCCAAATCAAACCAAGCGGAGTATCCATGTCCTCTCCCGCCCCGCAATCGACCCACAACCAGTTCGGCCAGCTTCCCGAATGGGATTTGTCCGACCTTTACCCCGGCGTCACCTCGCCCGAGCTCGCCGCCGACCTTTCGTTCCTCGAAACCGAGACCGCCGGGTTCGAGGCCGATTATAAGGGCAAGCTCGAAGCGCTGGCCCGTGAGGGCAGGCTGGTCGAGGCGGTCGGGCGCTATGAAAAGCTCGATGAGGTCATGGGCCGGCTGGGTTCGTTCGCCTATCTCAACTACGCCCAGAACACCGGCGATGGCGACCGCGTCAAATTCCTGGGCGACACGCAGGACAAGCTGACCACCCTGTCCACCCGTGTGTTGTTCTTCACCCTCGAAATCAACCGCATCGAGGATGCCGTCCTCGATGCCGCGTTCGAGGCGAATGCCGACCTTGCCCGCTATCGCCCGTGGTTCACCGAGTTGCGCAAGGCGCGTCCGTATCAGCTCGAGGATCGCGTGGAAGAGCTTTTCCACGACAAATACGTCACCGGCCACGCCGCCTGGAATCGCCTGTTCGACGAGACCATGGCTTCGCTCGAATTCGACGTCGCGGGCGAAACTCTGGGGCTCGAACAGACCCTCAACCTTCTCTCCGACAAACAGGAAGGCAAGCGCTCGGCCGCCTTTCATGCGCTCAGCGCCACGCTTACCGAAAACAAGAAGCTCTTTGCCCACATCACCAATGTGATGGCCAAGGACAAGGAAATCGCCGACCGCTGGCGCGGCTATGAAGATGTCGCCGACAGCCGGCACCTTGCCAACTCGGTCGAGCGCGAAGTTGTCGACGCGCTGGAAAAATCGGTCCGCGAGGCCTATCCGCGCCTCTCGCACCGCTATTACCAGATGAAAGCCAAATGGTTCGGCAAGGACCAGCTCGACGCCTGGGACCGCAACGCGCCGCTCCCCACCTCCGACGACCGCATCTTCGATTGGGAGACGGCGAAAACCACCGTGCTCGACGCCTATGGCCGCTTCTCGCCCAAGCTGGTCGAGATCGCCCAGCCCTTTTTCGACAGCGGCTGGATCGACGCCGCCGTCAAGCCCAACAAGGCGCCCGGCGCCTTCGCGCATCCGACCGTCACCACGGCCCATCCCTACCTCATGCTCAACTATATGGGTCGCACCCGCGACGTCATGACGCTGGCTCATGAGCTCGGCCACGGCGTTCATCAACGCCTTGCGTCAACACAGGGCGAATTAATGGCCTCAACACCACTGACATTGGCCGAAACAGCCAGTGTTTTCGGTGAGATGTTGACCTTCCGCGCCATCCTCGACGCCACGATCGACCCCCGACAGCGCTTCGCTTTGATCGCGTCCAAGATCGAGGACATGCTCAATACCGTCGTGCGGCAGATTTCGTTCTATACGCTGGAGCGGAAGATCCACCTGGCACGCCGCGAGGGCGAGCTAAGGCCCGAGGAAATCGACGCTTTCTGGATGGAAACCTCGCGCGAGAGCCTCGGACCGGGCATCCGGCTCAACGATGGATATGAAGTTCTCTGGAGCTATATCGGCCATTTCATCCACGCCCCGTTCTATGTCTATGCCTATGCTTTCGGCGATTGCCTTGTGAACTCGCTTTACGCACAGTATGAGAAGTCCAGCGAGGGTTTCGCCGAAAAGTATTTCGAGATGCTCAGCGCAGGAGGCTCCAAACATCACTCCGAGCTTCTGGCGCCGTTCGGGCTGGATGCCCGCGACCCGCAATTCTGGTCGCTGGGGTTGTCCATGATCGAAAGACTCATTGACGAACTCGAAAAAACGCAGCCCTAAACAGGGCATTCAGGGTCAAATTCAGATAAGGGGAAAGCCGCCATGGCCGAAAACCAGGTTGCAACCTATTCGAACGAACCGATCTCCGAGGCGCAGAAGGCCAAGGAATTCGAAGAACACACCAAGACCTATGCCGCGTTCATCGCCGGCAGCAAGTGGACCGTCATCGTCACCGTCGCGATCCTGGTCGGTCTGTATCTCTTTCTTGTCCTGTAAGCCGTTCGTCCGGGGGACTGGCCGATTTAACTTGCGGGCCGCCATAGGTAGGGTTTCATGAAAATTGCCATAATGCGTGAGCGCGCGGGGGGAGAAACCCGCGTTGCTGCGACGCCTGAAACGATCGCCAAGCTCATCGGGTTTGGCGCATCGGTCAGCGTCGAAAAAGGAGCCGGGGAAGCGTCGCGCATCCTCGACCAGCAGTACACCGATGCCGGGGCGAACGTGGAAGCGAGTGCCGCGGCGGCCGTCAAGGGCGCCGATGTGGTCCTCGCCGTTCGCCGTCCCGAGGCTTCGGCCCTGGCCGGCGCCAACAAGGGCGCGCTGGTCCTCGCCATCGCCGATCCCTATGGCAATGAGGCGGCACTCGCCGCGCTCGCCAAGGCCGGGCTCTCGGTGTTCGCAATGGAACTGATGCCGCGCATCACGCGTGCCCAGGTCATGGACGTGCTCTCGAGCCAGGCCAACCTCGCCGGCTATCAGGCCGTCATCGAAGCCTCGCTGGCCTATGACCGCGCGCTGCCGATGATGATGACCGCCGCCGGCACCGTCCGCGCCGCCAAGGTGTTTGTCATGGGCGCCGGCGTCGCCGGTCTTCAGGCTATCGCCACCGCCAAGCGTCTGGGTGCCGCCGTTTCGGCCACCGACGTGCGCGCCGCCGCTGGCGAGCAGGTGGAATCGCTGGGCGCCAAATTCATCATGACCGATGCGTTGAAAGATGCTTCGGGCACCGGTGGTTATGCCCGCGAATTGACCCCCGAAGAGCAGGCCGCGCAGGCCGAACTCGTCGCCGGGCACATCGCCAAGCAGGATATCGTCGTCACCACCGCGCTGATCCCGGGTCGCCCCGCGCCCAAGCTGATCACCAAGGCAATGGTCGAATCGATGGCTCCGGGTTCGGTGATCGTCGATCTCGCCGCCGAACGCGGCGGCAATGTGGAACTGACCGTTCCCGGCCAGACGATCGTCCACAACAATGTGACGATCATCGGTGAGCTCAACCTTCAGGGCAAGATCGCGGCGACCGCTTCCCAGCTTTATGCCAAGAACCTCCTGGCGTTCCTTGAGACGATGATCGACAAGGAAGCCAAAGGCCTCAAGGTCAATTGGGAAGACGAACTGGTCAACGCGACCCTTCTGACCCGCGAAGGCGCCGTGGTGCACGCCAATTTCGCCGGTGCTGCTGCGGCTCCCGCCAGCGCCGCCCCCGCCGCCAAAGCCGAGCCCAAGGCTCCGGCCAAGACCGGCGCGGCGCGCGCGTCTTCCGCCAAGCCTGCCGCCAAAACGACTGCGGCCAAGGCGACCGCGACCAAGGCAACCGCAAAGGCTCCCGCCAAGACCGGCGCCGCAGCCGAAGCTCCGGCCAAGAAGGCTCCGGCGCACAAGCCCGCCGCCAAGGCGGCCGGTGCCGAGACTGCCGCAAAGCCCGCGGCGAAAAAGCCTGCCGCCAAGAAGCCTGCGGCCCCGAAGACGGACGGAGACGCGTAATGGGTATCGATCCCTTTTTCTTTTTCCTTTCGGTGTTCGTCCTCGCCATCTTCGTAGGCTACTACGTGGTCTGGTCGGTGACGCCCGCCCTTCACACCCCGCTCATGGCCGTCACCAACGCGATCTCCTCGGTGATCGTTGTCGGTGCGCTGCTCGCCGTCGGCGTTTCGACCATCGGTGAACCCGGCCCGGCGCGCTGGTTCGGCTTCATTGCGCTGATCCTCGCCTCGGTGAACATCTTCGGCGGGTTCCTCGTCACCCAGCGCATGCTGGCGATGTACAAGAAGAAGGGCTAGGTCCATGATCAATGCAAATATCGCGGCCCTGCTTTATCTGATTGCCGGGTCGCTGTTCATCCTTGCGCTGCGCGGGCTTTCTTCGCCCACCACGGCGCGTCGCGGCAACACTATGGGCATGGTCGGCATGCTCATCGCCGTTCTCACCACGCTGCTGGTCGCCAACATCACCGATCCGTTCGCATGGGTCCTGATCATTGCCGGTCTGGCCATCGGTGGCGGCGCCGGCGCGGTCATCGCCCGCCGCGTGCCCATGACGGCAATGCCCCAGCTCGTCGCTGCCTTCCACTCGTTGGTGGGCCTTGCCGCCGTGTTCGTGGCTGCCGCCGCGCTCTATGCGCCGGTCGCCTTCAGCATCGGTGAGCCCGGCCACATCCACGTCCAGGCGCTGATCGAAATGTCGATCGGCGCGGCAATCGGTGCCTTCACCTTCACAGGTTCGGTCATCGCGTTCGCCAAGCTCGACGGTCGCATGAGCGGCCGGCCGATCCTGCTGCCGGCTCGTCACCTGATCCACATCGCAATCGCCGTGGCGATCGTGGCACTGGTCTGGTACTTCACCGTCAGCCAGGACCCGATGGCGTTCTGGGCGATCACCATCCTGGCCCTGATCCTGGGCGGGTTGATGATCATCCCGATCGGTGGCGCTGACATGCCCGTCGTCGTCTCGATGCTCAACTCCTATTCGGGCTGGGCCGCCGCCGGCATCGGTTTCACGCTGGGCAACACCGCGCTCATCATCACCGGCGCGCTGGTGGGGTCCTCGGGCGCGATCCTCTCCTACATCATGTGCAAGGCGATGAACCGCTCGTTCATCTCGGTCATCCTGGGCGGGTTCGGCAGCGATGATTCCGCCGCCGCTGCCGGTGATATGGAAGAACGCCCGGTCAAGCAGGGTTCGGCCGAAGACGCCGCCTTCATCATGCAGAACGCGTCCAAGGTGATCATCGTCCCCGGTTACGGCATGGCGGTGGCTCAGGCCCAGCACGCCCTGCGCGAAATGGCCGACGAGCTCAAGGCGGCCGGTGTGGAAGTCAAATACGCCATCCACCCGGTGGCGGGCCGTATGCCCGGACACATGAACGTGCTGCTGGCCGAAGCCAATGTGCCGTACGACGAAGTGTTCGAACTCGAAGACATCAACTCCGAGTTCGCGCAGGCCGACGTGGCCTTCGTCATCGGCGCCAATGACGTGACCAACCCCGCCGCCAAGACCGACAAGACCTCGCCGATCTATGGCATGCCGGTCCTCGACGTCGAAAAGGCTGGCACGGTGCTGTTCATCAAGCGCGGCATGGCCGCCGGTTACGCCGGTGTCCAGAACGAATTGTTCTTCCGCGACAACACCATGATGCTGTTCGGCGACGCCAAGAAGGTCACCGAATCGATCGTCAAGTCGATGCACTGACGCATCGGCGCAGATCTGCTAGGGAAGGGGGCTCAATGCCCCCTTTTCTGTTTGGAGGAGACGCATGCGGCCATTTATGCGTGCCGTCTTTCGCACCGTGCTGACCGGGCTATTGTTCATCGTCAGCCAGATCGTTGGAATGGCCTATCTCGTGGGCCTGTTCTTTCCCCGGCGCCTCCTCGCCGTGCTTGTTGCCTACGGGGCGCTTTCGGTTTCGGCCATCGCCGTCGCGCCGCAAACCGGGCGCGTGCCACTGCCCTGCTGGAGCGAGGGCACGCTCAAATCGCAATCGGTGCTCTATTGCCTTTTGCATCGTCACTATGTCGTGCCCGAGCTGCGGGAAGTCGCCCAGGACCTCGCCGATGCCGTCGACGCGCAATTTCCTGGCACGGTGACGCTGACGCTCGATGCCAGCCTGCCATTCGGCAATTTCCCGCTGGTCCCGCATCTTTCCCACAATGACGGCCGCAAGCTCGATCTGGCCTTCTACTATGGAGATGAGACGGGATATCGTCCGGGCGCTACCCGTTCCCCAATCGGCTATTTCGCCTTCGAAGAGGGCCCGACGGCGTGCGAAGCCGATTTGCCAACCATGCGGTGGAACCTCGAATGGCTGCAACCCTTCTGGCACGACCTGTCGCTGGAGGTCGAGCGCACGCGTTTTGCCGTCCAATGGCTGGCCGATGACCCACGGGTCACCCGCATCTTCCTCGAGCCGCATCTGGCCCAGAGCCTGGGCCTTTCCTCGCCCAAAATCCGCTTCCAGGGGTGCAATGCGGCGCGGCATGACGATCACATCCATTTCGAGATTTGATCGCCTAACGTTCCGGTTACATCGCTGTGCGTACTTGCCGGTTTGGGAGTGGGTGTCCATTTTGTGCCCAACAGAAAGGCCTCCCATGACCAAATCCATCCGCATCGACCTTTTCACCGACGTCGTCTGCCCCTGGTGCCTGATCGGCACCGCGCGTCTCGATCAGGCGCTGGCTACGCTCCCCGACGATGTCGAGGTCGAAGTTCTCCACCACCCGTTCCTGCTCGATCCCACAACGCCCGAGGAAGGGCAGAACACCAGGGAACGGCTCGCGGCCAAGTATGGCGGCGATATCGACGCCATGCAGGCACGCGTGCAGTCTGTGGCGCGCGAGGCGGGCGTGCCGCTCGACATGAGCGTTCAACCCATGAGCTATCCCACCATCAAGCCCCACACGCTGATCCGGCTGGCATCGCCCGAGCACCAATACGGCCTCGCCAAGGCCTATGCCGCCGCCTATTTCCTCGAAGGCAAGAACATCACCGACAATGAGCTTCTGGCCGATATCGCCGCCGCTCATGGTTATGAGCGGGACCAGGCGCTGGGCCTGCTCGCCGATGAAAACGAGCACGAAACCACCAAGGCCCTTGCCGTTTCCGCCTCGCAGCAGGGCATCAACGGAGTGCCGTTCTTCATCTTCAACAACCAGTTCGCAATTTCGGGCGGTCAGCCGCTCGATGTCTTCCAGCGCGCCTTCCGCGTCGCCCTGGGCGAAGAGACGCTGAACTAGACGTCGCCCGTTCTCGGCGGTATCAGGGGAAGGATACTGCCGGGAGGACACCCATGTTCAAGAAGATCGCCATCGGCATCGTCGTATTCGTCATTGTCGTTTACGGTGGGCTGGTCGCCTATCTCTACGTCAACCAGCGGGCGTTCTTCTTCTTTCCAGCGGGCGAAACCTTCGATCCTGCCGTCATCGGGCTCGATGCCGAAATCGTCACAATCCCGACCAGCAATGACGAGGTGATCGTCGGCTGGTACGCGCCTCCCACCAACCAGGCCCTTCCCGCCATCCTCTACCTCAAGGGCAATACAGGCAGCTTTTCGGAAGAGCACGAGCGCTTCACCGCCTTCGCCGATGCCGGCTATGGCTTTCTCTCCGTCGATTATCGCGGCTTCCCGCTTTCGCCCGGCGAAATCACCGAAGATCACATCCTCGCCGATGCGATGGCGGCCTTCGATTGGCTGGCGGAGCGCGAGGACAATATCGTCATCTGGGGCCGCTCGCTGGGCGCGTCCCCCGCCACCTGGGTCGCCAGCCAGCGCGATGCCGATGCGTTGCTGCTCGAAACCCCCTTCTACTCGGCCGTCAATGTCGCCGCCGAGCGCTATCCCTTCATTCCCGTCGCCTGGTTCATGCTCGACCAGTTCCGCACCAATGACTGGATCGGCGCGGTGGAAGAGCCGGTCTTTATCGCCCACGGCACCGCCGACCAGACCATCAGCGTCTCCAATGGCGAACGGCTCTACGAGGAGGTGTCCAACCCCTACGAACTCTGGATCGAACAGGGCGCCGACCACGGCGACCTCTGGGCCCGGGGCCTCTGGGACCGGGCACAGCAATTTATCTCGGAGACCGGTTCGTAGGAGATTCTTGCCGTAGCCTCACAGCCTCACCCCTTCTCCCCTTGAGGGAGAAGGTGGCCGCGAAGCGTTCGGATGAGGGGTGCGCTGACGTTGCGCAACACACAACCGCCAGAGCCTTGCCCCCAAAACAAAAACGCCGCCCCAAGGGACGGCGTTTCTTGCAAATACGTTCCAATATCGACGTCGCTTAGCGACGGCCGGTTGCAACACCTGCTTCGCGCTGTGCGCGCTTACGTGCCAGCTTGCGGGCCCGGCGGATTGCCTCGGCCTTCTGGCGAGCCTTCTTTTCGGAAGGCTTTTCGTAATAGTTGCGCAGCTTCATTTCGCGAAACACACCTTCGCGCTGCAACTTCTTCTTCAGCGCCCGGAGCGCCTGATCGACATTGTTATCGCGAACGACTACTTGCACGCGGAACACCCGCCCTTTCGGTTAGAGAAATTCGGTTGAAATCAAACGCCAAAGGCCAATAGGTCCCAGGCGTCGACCGACACATGCCGGTCGCCGTGGTCGCGGTAGTTAACAGAAGAGTCCCGGTTTGTCCACTGGGAGGGGCAGTTTTCTAGGCCTGGGGAAGCTTCACGATATTGAGGTGTCCCATCTTGCGCCCAGCCCGAGCCTCGCTCTTGCCATAGACATGAGGCTGCACCCCGGCGACCGAACGGCGGGCGGTCGCGAAGATTTCGTCGCCGATCAGATTTTCCATCACCACGTCGGCCAGCCGGGTCGTGTCGCCCAACGGCCAGCCTAAAATCGCGCGGATATGGTTTTCGAACTGGTCGGTGACGCAAACCGCCTGCGTCCAGTGCCCCGAATTGTGCACGCGCGGCGCGATCTCGTTGACGAGGATTTCCGGTGCGTTCCCGTCGGAAACCAGGAAGAACTCCACCCCCATCGTCCCGACATAACCCAGCTCGGCCGCGATTTGTCCCGCAATCGTGCGCGCTTTTTCCGCCGCGTTCCGCGAAATCGCGGCCGGCAATGTGGACGTCTTGAGGATATGATCCTTATGGACGTTCTCGGACGGATCATAGGTGACGATGGCACCATCGCCGCCACGCACGACGATCACCGAGATTTCCCTTTCAAACCCGATGAACCCCTCGAGCACCAATTCCACGCCCGACAGCGCCGCGAATGCCTCCTCGGCGTCCTCGCTCGTGCGAATTGTCCTCTGGCCCTTGCCGTCGTAGCCCAGCCGCGTGGTCTTGAGCACGGCGGGCAGCCCGATTTCGGCGATGGCCGCATCGAGATCGGCGCGGCTGTTGACGGCCCGATAGGGTGCCACGGCGATCCCCGCGCGGGTCAGGAACCCTTTCTCGGTCAGCCGGTCCTGGCTGATCTCCAGTGCCTTCGGCCCCGGATGGAGGGGAACGTGCTCGGCGATCACCTTGGCGGTTGCCAGCGGCACGTTCTCGAATTCATAGGTCACCACGTCGACGCCGCCGGCAAAGGCCCGGAGCGCGGCGACGTCGTCATAGCCGGCCACCGTCTTGTGCGGCGTCACCTCGAAAGCGGGGCTGTTCTCGTCGGGGCAGAAGATATGCGTTTTCATGCCCAATTGGCTGGCCGCCAGCGACAGCATGCGCCCAAGCTGGCCGCCACCCAGAATGCCGATGCGCGTGCCCGGGGGCAGGGGGTTGGTTTCAGTCATCGTCCTTGGGAAACTCCGCGACCATATCGGTCTGCCGCTCGCGCCATTCTAGCAGCCGTGATGCCAATTCCTCATCGCCCAGCGACAATATCGAAGCGGCGAGCAGCGCCGCGTTGATCGCCCCCGCCTTGCCGATCGCGAGCGTTCCCACCGGCACCCCGCCCGGCATCTGGACAATGGAGAGGAGGCTGTCCTGCCCGTGCAGCGCCTTGGATTCCACGGGCACGCCCAGCACGGGCAGCGTGGTCATCGCCGCAATCATGCCCGGCAGGTGCGCGGCGCCTCCGGCGCCGGCGATCACCACCTTGAAACCTTCATCGCGCGCACTGGTTGCAAAATCCACCATGCGCAGCGGCGTCCTGTGGGCCGAAACGATCCGTGCCTCATAATCGACCCTGAGCGCTTCGAGCGTTTCGGCGGCAAAGCGCATGGTCGGCCAGTCCGACTGGCTGCCCATGACGATGGCGATGGGGGGAGATGAAACCAAGAGCCCGTTCCTCGCTGAGGCCAAAGCGTGGCTGTAGCGGAAAACCCCACCCCGTTCAAGGCGCCAGGGCCGCGCGCCACGGGAACGAAACCGCCGCCCGGCACGTTCTTGCGGCAGGCCCGGAGGGGGCCTTGGGGAACCTTGATTCTATGGACACACGCCCGCCGACCGCCCCGGCGCCTTCGCCACTGGCAAGCCAGCCGCTGGCGGCAATGTTGACCTTCGTTCTCATCGTCACCGTGCTCTATCTGGGGCGCGGCATCATCGTGCCGCTGGTTCTCGCCGTGCTTTTGGCCTTCGCGCTCGGCCCGGTGGTCAGCGCCCTGCGCCGTGTGCGCATCCCCCATATCGTGGCGATCCTGGCGGCGGTTCTCGCGGCGATGCTGCTCATCGGCGCCATCGCCTATACGGCGGTTTCCCAGTTCATCGCGCTGGCCGCCGATCTGCCGCGCTATCAGGCGACGATCAGCGACAAGCTGCGTCTGGCGCAGGAAACCTTCGGGGGCGGGCAGGTCATCGACAGGATCGTTTCGACCATCGAGCGGGTCGGTGCCCAGTTTGAATCCAACACCGAAGGCGTCGCGGTTGGCGAGGGCGATCCCATCCCGGTCGTCATCGCCAATGCTGGAACCGGCGCGCTGGAAATGGCCCAGTCGGTGCTGTTTTCCATCGTCGGCCCGCTGGCATCGCTGCTGATCGTCACGATCTTTCTGATCTTTCTTCTCCTCGAACGCGAGGAGCTGCGCGACAGGTTCCTCAAGCTCGTCAGCCGTGGGGATCTCCGCTCCTCGACCGAGGCGATGAACGAAGCGAGCGAGCGCGTCGGGCGCTATCTGCTCGCCCAGGCCAGCGTCAACATGGCCTATGGGGTGCTGTTCGGCCTCGGCCTGTTCGTGATCGGGGTGCCCAATGCCATCCTCTGGGGGCTTCTGGCGGCAATCTTTCGCTACATCCCTTTCGTGGGCACGCTGGTCATCGCCTCGGTGCCCATCCTGCTCTCAATCGCCGTCGATCCGGGCTGGAGCATGCTGCTCTGGGTCATCGGTCTCTATCTGCTGCTCGAGGTGGTGAGCAATAATTTCATCGAGCCGCGCCTTTACGGCAATTCCACGGGCCTAACCCCGCTCGCGGTTCTGGTCGCCGCCATGTTCTGGGCAACACTGTGGGGTCCGATCGGGCTGATCGTTTCGATGCCGCTCACCGTCTGTATCGTCGTCATGGCGCGCTACGTTCCGGGGCTGGCGTTCATCGAAACCATATTGGGCAGCGCCCCGGTTCTGCTGCCCCAGGAGCGGTTCTACCAGCGGCTGATCGCCGGCAATGTCGAGGAAGCGACCGAAGTGGCCGATCGTGAGATCGAGGCTGGCGATGTGGGCGAGTTTTACGACGACATCGCCGTGCCCGCCCTGCGGCTGGCCGAGGCCGATATCGCCGGCGGCCTCGCCGATCCCTCGCACCGCCATCGCGTGGTGGAAACGCTCGCGGAGGTGATCGAAAACATCGAAGGAGCGCCAGACGCGGTCGCCGACGAGGAGGAGATGCGCGTCCTCGTCTTCGGCGGCAAGACCGAGCTCGATCAGGCCATCGCGCTCATGATCGCCGAGCGGGTGCGCGCCGCAGGTTTTCCGGTGCGCGTCATGGCACCGGTGACCTTACGCAAGGAGGGCATCACCCAGATCGATTTGTCCCGCACCGAAATCGTCTGCCTTTGCTATCTCGGCGCCAAGCCCGAAATCTACGCGCGCTACGCGGCCCGGAGGCTGAAGCGTATCAGGCCGGGGCTCCACGTCATCGCGGGCTATTTCCACCCCGATCTGCGCCTTTCGGACCGTGAGAGCATCTCGGAGGATATCGACGTGGTCGCCCACACCATCGCGCTGGCCGAAAGCTCCATCGCAGCGGCCCTTGGCGCCGATGGTGCATTGGCCTCCGGCCCGCTTCCCTCGCTGGAAGAAACGCGCACAGCGGCGCGAGCGCTCTCGGCCCGTGCCGCCGCCGATCCGGCCATCGCCCGCAGCCTGCGCCGGCTGGCCAAATCGGTGGAAACCACAGTCGCCATGATCACCGTGGTGCCGTTCGAGGACGAATTCGCCGACGACCAGGGCATCAGCCACGCCGAGCACCTTGCCCGCGAGGTCCTCAAGCGCAAGGGCACGCTCATCATCGAGGATCTGCAACATTCCCCCTACGCCCATCTGCGCAGCGTCGTCGAAAGCGGGGTGCGGGCCTATGCGGGGGTGCCGGTCGTTCTCGACGACCGGCGGATGGGCGCGGTTCTCGCGGTTTTCGACCAGGAACCCCGGCTCTACGAGGAAGCCCAGATCGACCTCATCGAACAGGACGCCCAACCGCTCGCCGCCGATCTGCAAACCCTCCTCGTCCGCCGCGACGCGGAAGAAAAGGAAGCGATCGACTGAGGGGAGGGCGACAGGTATCCACCAGCAGTGCCGGAATTGCTCCCTCTCCCCTCAGGGTTGAGGGGCTGCAGCGCCAGACGTGGCCCCCATCATCCCCTCAATGGGCATGCCCGTCGTCGAAATCCTGCGTCCCGGCCTGCCAATACCCAGCCGCCTTGATCCAGTCCGGATTGTGCCCACACTCATCGACGAAATAGGCGCGCACCGCCTTGCTCATCGCGCTCTCGCCGGCGATGAAGATATAGCCATCCCCCTGCGGCAGTTCGATGGTCTGCGCGGCGGCGAGCAACAGGCTCGGATCGCCCGGTTCGGCGCCCTCGCGGCTCACCCATTTGATCTCGGCCCCAGCCGGAGCGTTAATCGTCTGGACCTCGTCGGTGTCGGCCACCTCGATCAAGGCGATCACCCTGGCATCGCGCGGCAATTCCTCGAGCCGGCGCGCGATGGCGGGCAGGGCAGTTTCGTCGCCCACCAGCAGATACCAGTCGAAATCGCCACGCAGGACGAACGAACCGCGCGGCCCGCCCACCCCGATCGCATCGCCCGGCCTGGCATTCTGCGCCCAGCTCGAGGCCGGTCCGTCGCCATGCAGAACGAAATCGAGCGTCAGCGTTTTAGCCGCGTTGTCATAGAAGCGGGGCGTATAGTCGCGCGATTGCGGCCGCTGGCCGGCGGGAAACACCAGCCCGTTCTCCCCGCGCGTCGGCACGGGAAAATCGGCCCCTCCGGCATCGGCGAAAAACAGTTTGCAGTGATCGTCATAGCCAAGTGAGACGAAACTCGACAATTCCTCGGCCTCAACGGTGATCCGCGCCATCTTCGGCGTCAGGCGTTCGGTGGCGACCACCTTGGCGACGCGGAACTTGAGTTCGTGGCGCACGCGCTCGACGAAGCGTGACTGGTCTGTCATCTGCATTGGTCCTTAGCTTAAATTTATTGTCACGCGATGATGTCGGGCAGGATGATCCGCTCGATCTCCACGATGCGGTCCTTGAGCACCAGCTTGCGCTTCTTGAGCCGCTGGATCAGCGTCGCGTCGGCAAGTCCCGATGCGGAAAGCGTGTGGATCGCGGCGTCCAGATCGGCGTGTTCCTGGCGTTTTGTGGCCAGTTCGAGCCCCAGTTTGGCCTCGATCTGCTTGTCCAGTGGCAGCATATATCCCCTCTCCCACCGAAAGGCCGCGCGACAACATATATGTGATACTTGCCACAGATTTGCCATTGGACAAAGCCGGCAAAGAGTGTGACGATATTGTCGTCCAATGATGAAAGGAGTGACTATGACCTCACAGACTTACATCACCTCCCTGGAGCGTCGGCATCAGGATCTTGAACGCAAGATCAGCGAGGAAATGCGCCATCCCTCGCGCGACGCGCTCCTGATCGCCTCCCTCAAGCGAAAGAAGCTCGAAGTCAAAGACCAAATGGTACAAGCTCATCGCGACAGTCCCAATTAGGGGGCTGTATTCCAGGCGAGTTCTGTGAGGCCACGGCGCAAGCTGCGGCCTTTTTTAATGCTCCCGGACTATCCCCAGATCCCGACGATCCCGTCATAGATCAGCTTGAGCGAGAGCAGGAAGATCAGCACATAGGCCACGCGATAAAAGATCGCCGGGTCGATGCGCCGGACGAGGAACACCCCCAGCAGCATGCCGGCAATGGCGACCGGCACGAGATAGACTGCCGTCTGCATATTGGCCCATGAAAGCTGGCCGAGCACCAGATAGGGGGGGATCTTGATCGCGTTGACCACGGCGAAAAACACCGCATTGGTGCCGGCAAACAGCGCCGGGGTCAGCCGCAGGGGCAGCATGTAGATCTGGATCGGCGGTCCGCCCGTATGGCTGACGAAACTGGTAAATCCGGCGACCGATCCCCAGAACGTTCCCCAGATGCGCGACGGCGGCAGGCCCTCAAGCTTCTTTCGCAGCGGCAGCCAGGCGTCGAGCACGAACAACAGGGTGATGATGCCGATCGCCAGCCGCACCATCGCCTCGCTCACCACTGCCGAAAGCGAAAATGCGATGACGGTTCCCACCAGCGCGCCGGGCAGGAGGATCAGGAAGATCCGCCAGTTGACTTCGCGCCGATAGGCAAAGAGCGCGATGATGTCCATGACGATCAGCAGCGGCAGCATCATGCCCGCCGCGTCGCGGGCCGGCATCACCAGCGTCAGAAGCGGCACGCCGACCACGCCGAGGCTGGCGACCAGCCCGGATTTGGAGAGCCCGACCATGAAGACGGCCAGCGCGGCGACGAGAAAGAAGGTGGGATCGGGCATCAGGCTTGAGGTGAGGCGGGCAGGGTTGGTGCCATAGCGCCGCCAAACCGGGCGCATGTCAAGCTTGGCAAAAAAGAACGGCCCGCTATCGAAATAGCGGGCCGTCCGTGGGATCGGAGAAAAGATCAGTCGCGATCATCGGCTTCGGGATCGCTGCCCTTTAAGGATTTGAGCTTGGCAAACACCGACTCGGCCTCGCGCTCGGCATCGAAGGCATCATCGGTGGGCGCTTCGGAAGCTCCCTCTTCGCCCTCGGGGGCGTATTGGGCGCGGCTGAGCGCTTCCTCTGCGGTGAGCAGGCGCGTGCCCTCGGGCGCGTCCTCGGTGATACCGGCCTGGCGGGCCGCCTTGCGCACTTCCATGTCCAGCTCGATCTGGCTGCACAGGCCCAGCGTCACCGGGTCCATGGCGGTGAGGTTGGCCGTGTTCCAGTGGGTGCCTTCGCGCACCGATTCGATTGTCGACTTGGTGGTGCCCACCAGCCGCATGATCTGGGCGTCCTTGAGCTCGGGATGGTTGCGCACCAGCCATTTGATGGCGTTGGGGCGTTCGTGCCGGCGCGAGGTCGGCGTATAGCGCGGGCCGCGGCGCTTGGGGGCGGCAACCTTCACCTTGGGCTCGGAAATCCTGAGCCGGTAGTTTTCGTCCGCTTCGCCCTTGGCGATTTCCTCGCGGGTCAACTGCCCGTTCTGGACCGGATTGACGCCCCGGATGCCGCCCGCCACGTCGCCATCGGCAATGCCCTGGACCTCGAGGGGATGCAGGGTGCAGAAATCGGCGATCTGCTTGAAGGTCAGCCCGGTGTTCTCGACCAGCCAGACGGCGGTCGCCTTGGGCATGAGCAATTGTGTGGCCATGGATAAATCTCTCCTGTGCTGCGGCCCGGTCTTCCTCCGGTCCGCCCGCCTCGTCGATCTTGGATGAGGGGGAATTTGGCCCGCAATATAAGTGCTAAGCACCGCTCATGCAATTGTTAATCATACGGCTCCGCTCTGCATCGGATCTGGCGAGCCCGCCGGGGC
This sequence comes from Pelagibacterium mangrovi, assembly GCF_036662815.1. Lineage (NCBI taxonomy): Bacteria > Pseudomonadati > Pseudomonadota > Alphaproteobacteria > Hyphomicrobiales > Devosiaceae > Pelagibacterium > Pelagibacterium mangrovi. The sequence continues at coordinate 451,814 of NZ_JBAFXA010000001.1, forward strand.
GTGCACCGGCGCGGTGGTGGGCGGCGGGGCAGGGCTGTCCGCGAAGGGGTCGGGGCTGCCTACCGGCCCTTCGAGGGGCGTCGGCGGGGTTGGCTCGGCGCCGGCGGCCAGCGGATCGGGAGTGCCCACCGGTTCGCTCTGCGGGGTGGGCTCGGGCGGATAGCCGTTGAGCACGATGTCGAGAATTTCGGCGTCGCGCATCCCGCGCAAATTGAGGTGGTCGGCATCCTCGACCGACATGAATATCCCGTGGGGAGCGGCCGCATAAAGCCGACGCCCCAGGAACGCGGGCACCACCGTGTCGCGCTCGCCATGGACGATGACGATGGTGTCGGCCTGCGCTCCGGCGATCCGGCGAGCGGAAACGAAGGTGTCGTGCATCAATTGTCCGGGCAGGAACGGCATGGTCGCCGCCACGACGTCGGGCAGTGAGGAGAACGGCGCTTCGAGCACCAGCCCCATCGAAGGATAGCGTTCCGACATGGCCACCGCTACACCGGTCCCCAGCGAATGGCCCATCAGCACCAGCGGGCTGCCCGGCGCGTGCTCGCGCACATAGGTTATGGCCGCTTCCGCGTCGAGCAGCAGCCCTTCTTCGCTCGGCGTGCCGGTCGAGCCTGGATAGCCGCGATAGGCAAAGGCGATCACCCCGAACCCGGCATCGGCCCAGGGTCCACGCCCGAAGCGCACGGCCATGGGCTCGGGCACGCTGCCATTGCCGTGGAAGGCCACCACCACCGGCGCGCCCTGGCGGGGCGGTTTGAAATAGGTCTTGAGCCGTTCGCCATCGGCGGTTTCCAGCGAAAACCGCTCGAACTCGGAGCTTACCATCATGGCAAAGGGCGCCGCGTTCACGAACCGGCGCGGAAACACCATTTCGCGCTGGAAGGTGTACGCGAACGCCACGACGAGGCCGTAAAGGATAATGGAGACAAGGGCGATACCGCCGGCAAGGCGAAGGGCAGTCTGGGTCATCCCACCGTCAATCAGAAATTCGAACACCGGTTGCGCCCCCAGCTGCCATTAAATTGTCACAAGGCGGAAGCGTCGCAAGTGTGAACTGGCGGTCTGACGCAATCGTGACCGAACCGTGGCATCTCTGCCGCAGCGGCAAATGTCGTGGACGCCGGCCCGATCGCGCGCCACAATGGGGCCGGATATGGTTTTGAAAGGAACGCGACATGGATGAGGACGAGGTCCGCCGCGCGCCGGTCCATGAGGTTGGCATGGCGCTCGATACGCTCTCGGTCGATGAACTCACGCAGCGCATCGCCATTCTCAGGGACGAGATCGCCCGGCTCGAACAGGCCATCGAAACGAAAAACCACAGCCGCTCGGCGGCCGATGCCGTGTTCAAGTTCTGAAACCGGGCGTGTCTCCCGGGCGACAGGGAAGGGGCATTTTCCGGTAAGGTTAAAAAAGCGAGTCTCGTTAAGGAAAATTTTACGAGTTCGGTTTAGGTTTTCCTCATCCAGTTTTTGCGCTGGAGTTTTTCAGAGCGGTTTCTTCCCTCTGTTTGACGCCTCCCTGTTAACTTTCGAGAGCCGTTCACCTGACGGCTCTTTTCTTTTTTTCAGGCCAGGCGTTTCCGGAACCGATTTGCGTTAAGCCTAGTTGCAACTCGCGTCGCACGCCGGGATGACGGGTGCGGCGATTGGGCTTAATATGGCGGCCCCAGCATCGATCGATCAAGGAGTGCCCGTGGACGAGGTCATGTCCCCAGCCGTAGCGTTGACGCCGAGACTTTTGTCGTCGGGCGGATTTGACCTTTTGTATCGCGAGGGCATGGGGTTGATCGAGGAGGTCGCCGCCTATCTCGATGGCGACGGACGCGCCCAGAGCAAGGCGCTGGGCCGCGAGGCGTCCTTCCTTTACGCGACCGAAAGCATGCGCCTGACCACGCGCCTCATGCAGCTTGCCTCCTGGCTGCTTCTTCAGCGCGCCGTCAATGAAGGCGAGATTTCGCCCCAGCAGGCGCTCGACGAAAAGGCCAAGGTCAAGTTCTCGGCGCTCCCCGCCGATCGCGGCGGGCCGGGTTGGGACGAGGTTCCCGACCGCATGAAGCACTATATCGACAAGGGCGACAGGCTGTTCGAGCGCGTCGTCAAATTCGACCGGATCGAGCGCGGCGAGGAACTGCCTTCCGAGCCCACCGGCGAAAATGCCCTCAGCGCCCAGATGGACCGCCTCAAGGCCGCTTTCGGCGGCAAATAAAGCCTCTCCCGCTCTCCACCGCCCAATATCGACTGCCGTGCCTCAAAAACAAAAAGCCCGGCACACCGGCCGGGCTTTCGCATTTCCAAGACAATCGAAAGTTCTTACGAACCCAGGATGCCCTTGAACTTTTCCTTGAAGCGCGACACGCGCCCGCCGCGGTCGACGAGCTTGCCCTGACCGCCGGTCCAGGCCGGGTGGGTCGTGGGGTCGATGTCGAGGGTCAGGGTATCGCCTTCCTTGCCGTAGGTCGAACGGGTCTTGTAGGTCGTCCCGTCGGTCATCGTCACGGTGATGAAGTGATAGTCGGGGTGGATGTCTTTTTTCATTGGATCGGGCCCTAAATCAAACGGGCGCTCAAGCGCCCGGACGAAACGTCTCGCAAACTGGTTGGCGGCCTTTTACCGAAAGCGCGCGCAATGCGCAAGGGCCGGCTAACAGGCCCCGCACCTTTGCGCAAGGTTGCCCTTCGGGCGCCAAGGGCTTATCTAGGCGGCAAACATAGAAAGCCCGTTTCATGGCTGACGCAAGACCTTCCGACATGACAACACCGTCCCAGGCCGAAATCCCGCGCCTTAGCGTGGGCGCCAAGCCGAGCTCGTTCTCGCCGCTGCGGCGCCTCGTTCCGTTCATGACGCGCTATCCGGTGCGGCTGTCGCTCACCTTCGCCTTCCTGCTGATCGCGGCGATCACTTCGCTGTCGCTGCCCTATTTCGCTGGCGACTTCATCGATCAGGGCTTCGTCACCCAAAATCTCGACGTCGTTTCCTCCTACGCTTGGCTGGTGATCGTCATCGCCGCCATCATGGCTGTTTCGGGCGGCGCGCGCTTCTATCTCATTTCGGTTATCGGCGAGCGCGCCATCGCCGATCTGCGGCGCGAGGTGTTCGATCATCTGCTGACGCTCGATGCCACCTTCTTCGACGTCAACCGGGTGGGGGAATTGACCTCGCGGCTCAATGCCGACGTCGCCACCATCCGCTCGGCGGTCGGCTCGTCCGCTTCGCTGGCGCTGCGCTCGTTCATCCTGATGGTGGGCGCCATCGTCATGATGTTCTTGACCAGCTTCCAGCTCGCGCTCGGCGTCATCGTCATCATCCCCATCATCGTCGTGCCCCTGGTCCTCATGGGCCGGCGCATGAAGAAGGTTTCCAAGCGCACCCAATCCTCGCTGGCCGATCTCTCGGCGATGATCACCGAGACGCTGTCCTCGGTCAAAACGGTCAAATCCTTCACCCAGGAGGAAAGCCAGCAGGAACTGTTCCGTGGCTATGCCGAAACCAGCTACCGGGCCGAATTGTCGCGGCTCATGGCCCGTGCGCTGATGATCGGGCTGGTGCTGTTCGTTTCCATGTGCGCCATGGTGGGGCTGATCTGGCTGGGCACCCAGGCGGTGTTTGCCGGCATGATCACCGTGGGCGAGGTCACCCAGTTCGCAATCTATGCGGTGGTCGCGACGTCCGCGCTCACCAATATGAGCGATGTGTTCGGCACGCTTCAGCAGGTTTCCGGTGCCACCGAGCGGCTTTTCGAAATCCTCGACACCCGCTCGACCCTGCCCATCAAGGCTAGTCCCACGCCCATGCCCGTGCCGTCTTTGGGCACCGTGGCGTTCGAAGCCGTCGATTTCACCTACAAGACGCGCGATGACGCGCCCATCCTCTCGAACCTGTCCTTCTCGGTTCAAAAGGGCGAACAGGTCGCGCTGGTCGGCGCGTCGGGGGCGGGCAAGACCACGGTCTTTGCCCTGTTGCAGCGTTTTTACGACGTCAATGCCGGCCGCGTGCTGGTCGATGGCCTCGACGTGCGCGACGTCAACCCGGCCGAACTGCGCCAGCGATTCGCTTCGGTCGATCAGGAGCCGGTGATTTTTGCCGGCACCATCGCCGACAACATCCGCTTCGCCAAGCCCGAGGCGAACATGGACGAAATCCGCGCCGCCGCCGATGCGGCTCTGGTCACCGGTTTCGTCGAGGATCTGCCCTCCGGTTTCGACACCATGGTGGGCGAACGCGGCGTCATGCTTTCGGGCGGCCAGAAACAGCGCGTCGCCATCGCCCGCGCGCTTTTAAAGGACGCCCCGATCCTGCTTCTCGATGAGGCGACTTCGGCGCTGGACGCGCAAAGCGAGCATCTCGTGCAAAAGGCGCTCGAGCGCCTGATGGAAGGCCGCACCACCCTGGTCATCGCCCACCGCCTCGCTACCATCCGCAACGCCAACCGCATCCTGGTCCTGGAAAAAGGCTGCCTGATTGACGAGGGCACCCACACCCAACTGGTCCAAAAAGGCGGCCGCTACGCGGAGCTGGCCAAACTCCAGTTCCGCATGAACGAGGAAGCGCTGGCGGGGTAGGGCGAACTCTTCCACGGCATGTGCCGTTCCGATGCGCTTGCTGTGAGCTACCCTTCTCCCCTTGAGGGAGAAGGTGGGCCGCTATGCCTCGGTCAGCTTGAACTCGATCCGCCTGTTCCGCCGATACGCCTCATCGCTGTCCCCGGGATCGAGTGGTGCGAACTCCCCGAAACCCGCCGCCAGCAGCCGGTTGGGCGAAACTCCCTGTTCCACCAGAAGCTTGGCCACGGCAATGGCGCGGGCCGCCGACAATTCCCAGTTGGAGGGAAATTGCGGTGTCGAGATCGGCCGGCGGTCGGTATGTCCGTCAATGCGCAGCACCCAGGGAATATCGGAGGGGATTTCCGTCTCCAGCTCGAGAATGGCGTCGGCCAGCGAAGCGATCTGCACCTCGCCCTCGTCGGAAATCACCGCCTGCCCAGCGTCGAACAGCACTTCGGACTGGAAGACGAAACGATCGCCCACCACCTGCACGTCCGAGCGGCCTTCGAGAATTTCCCGCAACCGCCCGAAGAAGTCCGACCGATAGCGCGACAGATCCTGCACCCGCTGGGCCAGCGCAACGTTCAGCCGGCGTCCCAGATCGGCGATCTGGGTGCGGCTTTCGACGTCGCGCAATTCGGACGCTTCGAGCGCCGCTTCCAGCGCCCCGATCTGCTGGCGCAGTGCGGCGAGCTGCTGGTTCAAAAGCGCCACTTGCGCCTGCGCTTCCGAGGACAGCTCGCGTTCGTCGGAAAGCTCGGCCTCGAGCCCGGCGATGGTCGCGTCGTATTCGCCGATTCCCACGCCGATGCCCGCCAGTTCGCTCTGGAGAGAGTCCCGCTCGCTTTCCACTCCCGAGAGCGTCGCGGAAAGCGAGGCGATCGAAAGTTCCAGATCCTCGGAATTGGCGCGTTCAAGCTGCAGCAATTCGGTCAGTTCGGCAATCTGGGCATTGAGTCGGGAGAGCGCGCTGTCACGGCCCAGAATTTCCTGATTGAGGAAGAACTGGGCGATCATGAACATCGAGAGCATGAAGATGATGACCAGTAGCAGGCTCGACAGGGCGTCGACATAGCCGGGCCAGGAATTGACGCGTTCGGTGGAGCGCCCTCTGACGAGTGCCATAGGCCGTCGTCCTTAATTGTGCCCGTCGCGCGGACGGTCGGCGTCCTGCAACAGGGTGTCGATCAGCCGGTTCAGGCGCTTGTTCACCTCGGCCTGCTCGGCGATATGGGCGCGCAGATCCTCCTGCTCGGCCCTGATGTGCTTAACCAGCCCGTCGATGCCCTTGGCGAGTTCCGCCATGGCACGGATGGCGTTCTGGGATGAATTCTGGGTCTGCATGGTGGCGCCCAGCCGCTCGAACATCTGCTGCATCTCGCTGCCCGAAACGCCGAAATTGTTGGCCTGCAGGGTGGCGATGGGGTGGTCGAGCTCGGTCATCGAACTCATCCAGTCTTCGAGGTCGGTATAGAATGAATTCTGTGCCTGACCGGTCTGAAGGTCGAGAAAGCCCAGCACCAGTGAGCCGGCAAGGCCGAACAGCGAGGAGGAAAACGCCGTCGACATCCCACCGAGCGGGGCTTCCAGTCCCTCGCGCAGATTGGCGAACAGACTTGTTGAATCCCCCGAGGTCACGTCCAGCCCCTGGATCACGCCCGCAACTGCGCCAACGGTGCCCAAAAGGCCGTAAAACGTGCCCAACAGGCCGAGAAAGACCAGCAGGCTGGTGAGATAGCGAGAGGTTTCCTTGGCTTCGTCGAGCCTGATGCCCACCGAATCTAGGATCGAGCGCATGGAGGCGGGGGTAATCACCGTTTCCCCCAGCCGGTCGCGCATGATGGCGGCGACGGGCGAAAGCAGCACCGGTGCGCGGCGCAACTGGCCCGCATTGCCCTCCTGGAGCGAATTGACCCAATGGACCTCCGGGAACAGCCGGATCACCTGCCTAAAGCTCAAGACGATCCCCACCAGCAGCGCGAATAGGATCAGCCCGTTGATGAAGGGCGAGGACCAGAACGCTTCCAGAAGCTGGGGCAGGATGATGACCGCGACCATCCCCACCAGAACGAGGAAGATCACCATCTTGATGAGATAGACCAGCGGACTGGACAGGCGATAGGGATCGTAGGGTTGCGTCATTAAACAGGCGGCTCCACGCGGCGCTGTCGCCAGCGCCATGAATTTCGCGCCAGCTTAGTCAGACCATGATGTCCTGACAATGACTTGAGACGTGGTTAAGGAAAAGTGACCAAAGGAAAATCCCTCGTCACGCCCGTTATTTGACCGACTGGATGGTCTTGAGCAATTCGGCCTGGATCACCTCATTGCCGGCGACGACTTCACCCTTGGCAACGGAATCGGTGCCCCCGGCATAATCGGAAACGAACCCGCCCGCCTCCTTGACCAGCAGCAGGCCGGGCGCCACGTCCCAGGGCGACAGCCGATCCTCCCACACCCCATCCAGCCGCCCGGCGGCCAGCCATGCCAGATCGATCGAGATCGACCCCGTGCGCCGGATACCGCCAACCGCGGGTGTCAAATGCGCCACCTGGCGCTGGGCGATGGAATCGGTCGCCTTGCCGGTCAGCTTGATGCCGGTGGCCAGCACCGCATCGGCCAGATGCCGGCGCGTCGCCACGCGCAGGCGGCGGTTGTTGAGCCAGGCGCCATTGCCCTTTTCGGCGCTGTAGAGCTCGTCCATCACCGGGTTGTAGATCACCGAGGAGACGATCTCGCCATTGCGTTCGAGCGCGATGGCGACTGCAAACAGCGGAATGGCGTGCAGGAAATTGGTGGTGCCATCGATGGGGTCGATGATCCAGCGGTGCATCCCATCGGTGCCCTTGATCTCCCCGCCTTCCTCCATGAGGAAAGAATAGGTGGGGCGGGCCTTCATCAACTCGTCCATGACGATCTTTTCGGCGCGCTTATCGGCCACCGAGACGAAATCGGCGGGACCTTTACGCGAAACCTGCAGGTTCTCGACCTCGCCGAAATCGCGGATCAACCCCTTGCCAGCCTTCATTGCGGCATTGACCATGATGTTCATCAGCGCTGAGCGGGCCATGGGCGAATTCCTGTTCGATGAGGTGGACGATTATTCAAATAAGCGGCGAAGGCGTCTGGCGCAACCGCTGCGCACCCCTCATCCGACCGCTTCGCGGCCACCTTCTCCCTCAAGGGGAGAAGGGGAAGAAACGCAAACGCCCGCAAAAAGAGCCCCCCTCTCCCCTTGAGGGAGAGGGGCCGGGGGTGAGGGGTGCGCAGCGCTTGCAGGCACCCCGACGCGTGCGATCAATCCGCCCGGCGGATATAGGTCACTTCGCTGGTATCGACGATGATCTTCTGCCCGATTCCCACGAACGGCGGCACCATGGTCTTGACGCCGTTTTCCAGCGTTGCGGGCTTGAACGAGTTGGCCGCCGTCTGGCCCTTGACCACGGGCTCGGTGTCGGTCACCTCCAGCGTCACCTGGGCGGGGAGCTGGATGCCGAGCGGGGTGTCCTCGTACATTTCGACTGTCACCATCATGCCGTCCTGAAGAAACGCGGCGCGCTCGCCCACGAAATCGCTTTCCAGCTCGATCTGCTCATAGGTCTCGGTGTTCATGAACACGAGCTGCTCGCCCTGGGCGTAGAGGAACTGGAAATCGCGCTGTTCGAGCGTCACGCGCTCGACGGTTTCGGCCGAACGGAAGCGTTCGTTGAGCTTGGTGGTGCCCTGAATGGCCTTCAGCTCCACCTGAGCATAGGCGCCGCCCTTGCCGGGCTTGACGTGGTCGACCTTGACAGCGACCCAGAGCCGGTCCTGGTGCATGATCACGTTGCCGGGACGGATTTCGTTACCGTTGATCTTCATTTGTGGTCTTTTCGTTGTGCGCCCGCGCGAGAGGGCGCGCAAGGCCAAGATGACTGGTGCGCAGGCTTTTGCCCCAGAACGGGGCGGCTTTCAAGCCTTTACGACGTCGAGCCCGCGCCCTCCGGCGCTGAAAGCTCCCCGATCAGCGCCGCAAAATACCGGTCGGCACCGCCGTAATCGGTCACATCGACCAGATCGATCCCTCGCTCGCGCGCCGCTGCAACCAATGCCCGGTTCTCTCGCAGGGAGCGCTCGATGAATTTGTCGATGGCCCGTTTCATCTCGTCGTCTCGCTTCTCATGCCCGCTCGCCGCCATTATCCTGCCACGCAGCACGGCGTCATCGGCGAAAAGGCACAGCGGGTGAACCCCATCGAGATCCCAATCGTCCAGATGTTCAGGGCGGAGCGCCGCCCCTTCCAGAACGAAACCGCCTGCACGCTTCGCCTTTTCGATTGCATCGCCGATGAGCGGCCTCATGTTCTGATGGTGCACGTGCAGAAACCAATGAATGGCGTCGTCAGATAGCCCCAGATAGAATTCGATTACAGGATCGGGCGCACCCGCCCATGGGCGTCCAGGATGGCGGCTCAGCGCGTCGGTGGATATGAGGCGCCAGTCCAATGCCGCCGCGAGCCCGGCTGCGGATGTCGATTTTCCCGCATGGGATGTTCCCAGCAGCAGCACGCCTTTTGGTTTCGTCATCATGCCCCGTTTTTCTCTTCGCCTCGATCTGCCATGATGCCGAAATCCAGCGGCCCGGAGCATAGCGGTGATGACAGTTTTTACCAGAACCGGCTTCGATGCCTTTGCCGAAACGTTCAAGGGCAACACGCTGCACGATCAGTGGGATGCCCGCGTTGCCAAGGTGGGCGGCAAGGTCTATGCGGTTTTCGGCGAGCGCGAGGATGGCACGGCGACCATCGTCTTCAAATGCCCCCAGGAGACGTTCGAAATCCTCACGGCGCTTTCGGGCATCACCCAGGCACCCTATTTCGCCAAGCGGCAATGGGTGTCGGTCGCCTCGGACGCGGACCTTTCCGAAGACGAGGTCTGCCAGTACGTCACCAACTCCCACCGCCTAGTCGCCGCCGGCCTCACGAAAGCCAAACGGGCCGAAATCGGTCTTTGATCAGGTTTCGAAGCTGTAGTGCAACCGCACGCAGCCCTTGTCGATTTCGGCGGCGCTCAACAGTTTCGGGCTCGCCCGTAAACCGGTGGCTGGAAACAGCGGACGCCCGCCGCCGATGATTTCGGGGATGACGTAAATCTCCAGTTCGTCCAGCGCGTCTTTTTCCATAAACGCCATCTGCAGCCGGCCCCCGCCCAGCATCCAGACGTCGCCATCGTCGAGCGCGCGCAGCTCGGCGATCAGCGCGTCGATATCGCTGCGGATCTCAAGCGCCGCCGGAGGATTTTCGATCGGCGTCGAGGTCATCACAAAGCATCTTTGTTCCCCATAGGCCCAGGGCGAGGGGTCGTTGGCGAGAAAATCATAGGTGCCGCGCCCCATGACCACGGTGCGGATGCGCTTGATGAAGGTGCGATAATCGTGCTCGCCCAACTCCATGTCGTTATAGGCGAACAGCCAGTTGAGATTGTCGTCCTTGTCGGCAATGAAGCCATCGAGGCTCGCGGCGATATAACCGAGAATTCGTGCCATGATGCATTCTCCCTTGATTTATAAACAAACGTACGTTTATAAATCAAGCATGGCAAGACCCAAAACCATTTCCGACCGAACCCTTCTCGATACCGTGCTGGGGCAGGTCGCCGCCGTCGGCCCGGCCAATCTGACGTTCGCGATGGCGGCCAAGGCGGCGGGACTGTCGCCGGCTACCCTCGTGCAGCGCTTCGGCGACAAGGAACGCCTCCTCGAAGCGGTGCTGCTCCATGCGTGGGATCAGCTCGATGCGGAAACGGCGGCGGCCGACCGCGAGGAGCCGATCACTCGCGAAGGGGCGATTGGCCTGTTGCTGCGCCTTGCCCCCGGCGTGGATGCGGAAACCAGCGAGGCCGATGGCTTGCAATTGCTGCGCGAAGATATCCGCAACCCGGTGCTGCGCCAGCGCGGCGCGGCCTGGGGCGCGGCGCTCGCTTCCGCGCTCGGGCGCCGACTGGCGGGGGAGGGGGGCGACGCCCAGGCGCTGGGCTGGCAGATGGCCAATGCGTGGTTGGGTGCGCGGCTCTGGTGGGCTTTTACCCGTCACGCGCCGTTCGAAATCGCCATAAGGCACGCTCTGGAAGCATGGTGCGACACCGCCCTGGCTGCCCGCCGACCTTGACCGCGCGTTATTCTTGGCTCGTCAGTTCTTCGAGTGCGGGGGGCAGGGTGTCCAGCGTTTCGGGCATCGGCTCGTCGGCGGCATCTTCCTCGCGGGTGGCTGGCTGCGGCTCGTCTTGCGGCGGAACACCGGGCCAATAGCGGGCGCGTTCCTCGCCCCGGGCCAGCGCGTCGGGGTCCGCGCCGTGCAGCAATTGCTCCAGCGCCTCGTCGGTCAGCCCCTGCCGCCGGGCCAGCGCGCGATACATCGCTGCGGTTTCGATATCCTCGGCCACGCCCTCGGCGGCGGCCAGCATCATGGCATAGCGCACCTGGCCCACGGCGTTGCCGGTTTCCGCGGCCCGGCCATACCATTGGGCGGCGCCCGCCGCGTCGCGCACCCCGCCATCGGCGCCCAGATAGAGCAGGGTGGCCAGTTCCACCTGCGCGGCGGGCAGGCCCTGTTCAGCCGACAGCCTGAGCAGGTCGAGCGCCGCTTGGGTATTGGGCGCCACGCCCGCGCCTTCGAGCAGCATCACAGCATAATCATATTGCGCTTCGGGCAGGCCCGCCGCGGCTGCATCCCCGATCAGTTCGGCGGCGCGCACCAGATTGGGTTCGGCATAAAGCCCTTCGACGTGCAGCAGGCCCAGATTGTATTTGGCGGCAATATGTCCGCCCTCGGCGGCCTTTTGGAACAGCGCTGCGGCCCGTTCGCGGTTGCGGGTTACCCCGCTTCCATTCTGGTAGATCATCGCCAGTTGAAATGTCGCCTGAATGTCGCCGTTCTGGTCGGCCTGGGCGTACCAGCTTATGGCGCGGGGAATGTCCTGGGGCACGCCCAGCCCGTTGGCGTGGATTTCCCCGATCAGCGTCTGGGCCACGGCGTCGCCATTGGCGGCGCGGCGCTCGGCCAGCCGCAGGGCGGTCAGATAATAGCCGCGCTGGAACGCGCCATAGGCAAGGTCCACGCCTTCGGGCGGGTCCAGCAGCAGGCGGGAAATGTCGAGCGCCTCGTCCATCTGCTCGGTCTGGGCCGATGCCGTCATGGGCACCAACGCTAGCCCGCAGGCAAGCAGCGCGACGATCGTCCTCATGCCCCGTCTCCGAGCAGCTTTTCGATGTTTTCCCAATCGGCTTGGGCGAAGGCGACAAATTCGCTGGCGCGCTCCCAAAGCGTTCCCGCGTCGGCTTGGCTCGCGAAATAGACCGAGGGCACCTCAAAGGTTTCCGCCCACCAATCGGCCATTTCGCGCCCGTCGAGTTCGGGGTCGTCGCGATCGCCGAACATCAGGTAGTCGATATCGAGTTCGCCGCGCACCATGGCTTCGTGGCGCGATCCGATATCGCCGGTCCCAACGATATAATCGGGCTTGAGCGTCTCGATGGCTTCGCGCAGGGCCGTGATCCCGCCCGACATGTGCACGCCATCGGCGCGGGCGGATTTGACCAGGCTCGGACGCCCGTCGAGGATCGCCGCGCAATCATGGGCCTGGGCGATGGGCGCCAGCGCCTTGGCGCGCTCCACATAGGCATAATCGTCGGCCTCGCCGGCGGCGATCAGCACTGCGGCCGCGTTCACCCGCTCGAGCGTCGCCTTGAGCAGCGCCGCCGTCCGCTCCAAATCGGTTTCCGGGTCGGTGATGAGGAAGATGTCGACTGCCATGGCGCCCTAGTAGATATTGGGGTTCCCTTGCCGTCAAACCATGACGAAAAGAGGGACGCCGTTCGCTTACAGCGTCCCTCCTGAATTGGAAAGGGTATTGGGGCTGGCAGAGCCACGCGATGGAAGGCGGGCGTCATGTATCGCCTACGCCAACGAGGATCAGGCCGCCTTATCGAGCTCCGGCGCCCACTGTCCCAATGAAGCCAGCGAGTTCATCTTGGCGCGATGGGTAAAGGCCTGACGCGCAGCCTCGACGTTCTCGGGCTTGCCGCCCCACGTCTGGAGCGCTTCGGCCTGCAATGCGCGGCCATACGAGAAGGTCAGCGCCCAGGGCAGCTTGCCGATATGGTGCATGGCCGAAAGGTTGGCGCTCGCCTGCTCGGAGGTCTGCCCGCCCGAAAGGAAGGCGATGCCCGGAACGATGGCCGGCACTGTCGCCTTCAATGTCCGCACCGTGCGTTCGGCCACTTCCTCGACCGAAACCTTGGGTCCGTTGACGCCGGGGATCACCATGTTGGGCTTCAAAATCATCCCGTCGAGCGCAACGCCGGCGAGGCGGAGCTGTTCGAACACTTCGCCCAGCGTATCGGTGGTCACCTTCTCGCAGGTTTCGATCGTGTGGTCGCCCGGCTTGCCGTCGGCCAGCACTTCGGGCTCAACGATCGGTACGATGCCCGCTTCCTGGCACAGCGCCGCATAGCGGGCCAGCGCATGGGCATTGGCATGCACCGAAGCGCGGGTGGGTTTATTGGGGCCGATGCCGATCACGCCACGCCATTTGGCGAAGGCCGCGCCGATCTGGGCGTATTCGTTGAGCCGTTCGCGCAACCCGTCCAGTCCTTCGGTCACCGTTTCGTCGGCGAAGCCGGGCAGGGGCTTGGCGCCGGTATCGACCTTGATGCCGGGCAGGCAGTTGTTGGCGCGCAGCATCTCGACGAACGGGGTGCTGTCGGCGGCCGATTGGCGGATGGTTTCGTCGAACAGGATGACGCCGGAGATATAGCGGCTCATGGCCTCGGTGGCGCCGAACAGCATCTCGCGATAGTCGCGCCGCGCCGTTTCCGTCGATTGAAGCCCGATGGTGTCGAACCGTTTCTTGATGGTGCCGGTGGATTCGTCGGCGGCCAGAATACCCTTGCCGGGCGCTACGAGCTGGTGGGCAATCTCGCTCAGTCGAGACATCGGACGGAAAACCCCATGAAATGTGAAGATGGGGCAAAATACCAAAATCACGCGGCTCTTATCGATTAGACGTTCGGGTATTGGACGAATTGACTAGGCGAGAGGCAGGAACCCGTCACACGGCCGCCGTGCCCATTGCCGAATCGCCCGAGCGTCAGTCCTGCTTCAGCGCATCGACCCCTGGCAGGGGCTTGCCTTCCATCCATTCGAGGAACGCCCCGCCCGCCGTCGAGACATAGGTGAACTGGTCCTTGACCCCCGCATGGGCAAGCGCCGCGACCGTATCCCCCCCGCCGGCCACAGAGGTCAAAAGCCCCTTGCGCGTCCGCTCGGCCGCATGGCGCGCCACTTCGACGGTCGCCGTGTCGAACGGGGTCATCTCGAAGGCGCCCAGCGGGCCGTTCCAGACAACGGTCTTGGCTTCATTGATCGCCGTCTTGATCTTTTCGACCGATTGCGGCCCGGCGTCGAGCACCATGCCGTCCTTGTCGATGGCGTCGAGCCCATAGATCCGGCTGGGCGTATCGGCCTGGAAGTGCCAGGCCACCACCCCATCGATGGGCAGGATGATGGCGCAATGGGCGTCCTCGGCCTTGTCCATGATCCGCAGTGCGGTTTCCTTTAAATCGCGCTCGCAAAGCGATTTTCCCACGTCATAGCCCAGCGCGTAGATGAAGGTGTTGGCCATGCCCCCGCCGATCACCAGCGCCTCGACCTTGGTGACGAGATTTTCGAGCAGGTCGATCTTGGTGGAAACCTTGGCGCCGCCCACGATGGCGATCACCGGCTTTTGCGGATTGCCCAAGCCGGCCTCGAGCGCTGTGAGCTCGGCCGCCATCGCCCGCCCAGCGGCGGCGGGCAGCTTGTGGGCCAGCCCTTCGGTGGATGCGTGCGCGCGGTGGGCCGCCGAAAAGGCGTCGTTGACGTAGATATCGCCCAGCGATGCCATCCGCTCGACCAGTTCGGGATCGTTCTTTTCTTCACCGGGATGAAAGCGCGTGTTTTCGAGCAGGATCACCGATCCCTTTTCGGCGCCCTCGATCGCCGATTTCGCCGCGCTCACATCGATCCAGTCGGTCCTTGCGAACGTCACCGGCTTGCCCACGATCCGCTGCAGCTCGTCGACCACCACCTCAAGGCTCATCGCAGGATCGACCTTGCCCTTGGGTCGCCCGAAATGGGCCAGGAGAATCGGCAGTCCGCCCTTGTTGGCGATTTCCTGGATGGTATGCGCCACGCGCTCGATCCGGGTCGCGTCGGTCACCTTGCCGTCCTTGACGGGCACGTTGAGGTCGACGCGCAGCAGCACGCGTTTTCCGTCGAGGTCGAAATCGTCGAGAGTCTTGAACGCACTGGTCATGCTGCACCTTTTCTGCCCGGGGCGCGTCCCGCAAGAATGGATACCATCTTTGCGGCTATAAAGCGCGGCCCACCTGCCGCATAGCAGAGTGGCACGCGGCGCGGAAGCCCCGACACCGCCCCATTGCCGCCATCCCCACGCCCCAGGATGCCCGCCGCGAAACAAAGCCGGTCCACCGCCATGAAGCCAACCCTGCCGTTCCTGACGCTCATCGCCCTTGCATCGCCCGCCATCGCCCAGGAACCGTCCCCGATCTGGGGCGGCCATTTCAACATGGGAACGTTTGCCGCCGGAGGCGGCAGTGCGGCCAATGGCCATCTCAGTCTCTCATGCGCCGGCGAGGGTCTTGCCGATGCCGGCGCCTTCTTCCTGCAACTGGACCCCGCCGCCGACATCGAGCCTTTCGCAAACGTGCCGCCTGAGCTCGAGTTTATTGTCGATGAGGAGGTCTTCACACTCCCGGTCACCGATTACAGTGGCAGGCTGTTCTTCTACAGCGCCGATCCCGATGACGACGCGCTGGCTGTCCCGCTCATCAAGGCCTTGCGCGGCGGCCAGCACCTGATCGTCTCCGCGCCCGAGCTCGACATCGCCGAAATCGCGCTGGACGGCTCATCGGAGGCGCTGGTTTACGTGGCGCAATGCGTGGCCGAGAACAATTGAAAACAAGAGCCGCGCGCTCTTCACCCGCCATAATGCCAAAGCGGCCGTCCCGATATCACCGGTCCGGCCGCTCCGAAGTCTTGCCTGATGGCGTCGCTTAAAGCGTCTTTGCGAACGCAACCGCCGTATCGCTCATGCGGTTGGAAAAGCCCCATTCGTTGTCGTACCAGCTTAGGATACGCACGAAATTGCCGTCCATCACCTTGGTCTGGTCCATGTGGAACACCGAGGAATGGGGATCGTGGTTGAAATCGGTCGAAACCAGTTTTTCGGTGGTGAAGCCCAGAATGCCCTTGAGCTTGCCTTCCGCCGCCGTCTGGATCGCCGCATTGATTTCTTCGACGCTGGTCGATTTCTTGGCGATGAATTTGAAATCCACCACCGAAACGTTCGGGGTCGGCACGCGCACCGAAAATCCGTCGAGCTTGCCGTTGAGTTCGGGCAGCACCAGACCCACTGCCTTGGCCGCCCCGGTCGTCGTCGGGATCATCGAGAGCGCGGCGGCGCGGCCC
Source organism: Pelagibacterium mangrovi (assembly GCF_036662815.1). Classification (NCBI taxonomy): domain Bacteria; kingdom Pseudomonadati; phylum Pseudomonadota; class Alphaproteobacteria; order Hyphomicrobiales; family Devosiaceae; genus Pelagibacterium; species Pelagibacterium mangrovi. The sequence goes on from NZ_JBAFXA010000001.1 coordinate 467,869, forward strand.
CGATAGAGATCCTTGTGCATGGTGTCGAGCGTGGGCTGGTCACCGGTATAGGAGTGGATCGTGGTCATGAAGCCCTTTTCGATCCCCACGGCCTCGTTGAGCACATAGGCGACCGGCGCCAGGCAGTTGGTGGTGCACGAGGCGTTCGAGATCACCGTGTGATCGCTCGAGAGCTTGTCGTGGTTTACCCCATAGACAACCGTCAGGTCGGCGCCGTCGGCAGGTGCCGAAACGACCACTTTCTTGGCCCCGGCTTCGATATGGGCCGAAGCCTTTTCCTTGGAGGCGAAGATGCCGGTGCATTCCATGACGATATCGACGCCCATCTCCTTGTGGGGGAGTTCGGCGGGGTTGCGCACTGCGGTCACCTTGATCGGTCCGCGTCCCACATCGATCGTGTCGCCCGAAACCGTCACCGTGCCGGGAAACCGGCCATGCACCGAATCATAGCGGATGAGGTGCGCATTGGTTTCCACCGGGCCGAGGTCGTTGATGGCGACGATCTCGATATCGGTACGGCCGGATTCGACGATGGCACGCAAAACGTTGCGGCCGATGCGGCCAAAACCGTTGATGGCGACGCGGACGGTCATGAGCGGCTCCTTGATAATAAATGCCGAGCGGGAAGGAAAAAGGGGCGCTGGCGCGCCCCGGTTCTTAAAGCTGTGCCTTGGCCGCTTCAACAACGGCTTTGGTCGTAATACCGAAGTGTTTGTAGAGGTCGGAAATCTCGCCCGAGGCGCCGAACCCGGTCATGCCGACGAACCGGCCTTTCTCGCCCAGGAACTTGCTCCAGCCCATCTCGATCCCCGCTTCCACGGCGACCCGTGCCCGGGCCTTGCCGAAAACGGTCTGTTTGTAGTCGTCGGACTGGGCGAAGAACAATTCCATCGAGGGCACCGAAACCGCACGTGCGGACGTGCCCGCTTCAGTCAGTTCCTTTGCAGCCTCCACGGCGATCTGGGTTTCCGAACCCGTGCCGAAGATCACCACTTCAGCATCGGCATCGCCCCAGATGGTGTAGGCGCCGCGCAGCGAGAGGTTTTCGTCCGAATACTCGGTCCGAAGTGCCGGCAGGCCCTGGCGCGACAGCGCGAGGATCGAGGGCTGCTTTTGGCGCTCCAGGGTGATTTCCCAGCACTCGGCAGCTTCCATGGCATCGGCCGGGCGGAAGACCAGCAGATTGGGGATGGCGCGCAGCGCGGCAAGATGCTCGACCGGCTGGTGGGTCGGCCCGTCCTCGCCCAGCCCGATGGAATCATGGGTCATCACATACCCGACCCGAATGCCCATCAGCGCCGAAAGGCGGATCGAGGGGCGGCAGTAATCGGTGAAGGTCATGAAGGTGCCGCCATAGGGGATCAGCCCGCCATGGAGCGCAATCCCGTTCATGGCAGCGGCCATGCCGTGCTCGCGGATGCCGTAATGGATGTAGCGGCCCGAGTAATCATCAGCCGTAAACGGCAGCGTCTGGGACGTATTGGTGTTGTTCGAACCGGTCAGATCCGCCGAACCGCCCAACGTCTCGGGCACCACGCCATTGATCACTTCAAGCGCGTTCTGGGACGAGGCGCGGGTCGCCAGCTTGGGCTTGTCCCCGGCCAGCTTGCGCTTGTAATCGGTCATCGCGGACTTGAGCGCTTCAGGCAGCTTGCCATCCATCCGGCGTTCGAACTCGGCCCGCTCGCCGGCCGATTGCAGCCGTGCGGTCCATTCGCTGCGGGCCTGGGCACCGCGCGCACCGGCTTCGCGCCAGTTTTCGACGATCTCGGCGGGCACTTCGAAGGGCCCGTATTCCCAGCCGAGCTGCTTTTTGGCGGCGGCCAGTTCCTCGTCACCCAGGGGCGAACCGTGCACCTTGTTGGTGCCGGCCTTGTTGGGGGAGCCGAACCCGATGGTGGTCTTGGCCGAAATCAACACCGGCTTGTCGGATTTCTGCGCGTCCAGCAGCGCCTTTTCGATCTGTTCGGGATCGTGGCCGTCGATTTCGACGGTCGCCCAGCCCGACGCCTCGAAGCGCTTGCGCTGATCGGTCGAGTCGGCCATCGACACCTTGCCGTCGATGGTGATGTCGTTGTTGTCCCAGATGACGATGAGCTTGTTGAGTTTCAGATGCCCGGCCAGCGAAATCGATTCCTGGGAAATGCCTTCCATCAGGCACCCGTCGCCGGCATAGACGTAGGTGAAATGGTCGACCAGCTCGGCGCCGAACTCGGCGCGCAGCTTGGCTTCGGCGATCGCCATGCCCACGGCATTGCCCAGGCCCTGGCCCAGCGGGCCGGTTGTGGTTTCGATGCCTTCGGCGTGGCCATATTCGGGGTGGCCGGCGGTCTTGTAGCCGAGCTGGCGGAAATGCTTGATATCGTCGAGTGTCATATCCTCATAGCCCAGCAGGTAGAGCGAGGAATAGAGCAGCATCGAGCCGTGGCCGGCCGACAGCACGAACCGGTCGCGGTCGGGCCAGTGGGGGGCTTGGGGATCGAATTTCATCACCTTGGAAAACAGCACGGTGGCGATGTCGGCGCCGCCCATGGGCAGGCCCGGATGACCCGAATTGGCGGCCTGCACGGCGTCCATGGAAAGGGCGCGGATGGCGTTGGCCATTGCATCGTGTTTGGCTCTGTCAGTCATGGATTTCCCGAAGCGTTCGACCAAGAAAAAGCGAGGCGCCGGATCGCCCCAGGCCGGGGTCCGTCGCGCGTGGCAGACACATAACAGGTCCGGTTATCGAGTCAATGTCGCCTCCAACCCGCCGGCCTTGCCATTTCCGCCACTTTTGGGGTTATTGTGAGGGGGAAAGACACCAGATTCGAAGGACGCGCCGAAGTGTCATCGCCATCATCGTCAGAGAGTTTTTCGGCGGCCATCGAGCGGCTGGATCGGGCGCTCAACCGGCTCGACACTTCCGTACGTTCGCTCTCGGGGCGGCTTCGGTCCTCGACCCAGCTCCAGGCCGAAGGTCAGCGGCTGGCCGCCGACCGCGCGCGGTTGGCCGGCGATCTCGACAGGGCCACGGCCCGCGCCGACCGGCTCGACCAGGCGGCCGACGAGGTTTCGCGCCGGCTCGATGATGCGATGGCGACCGTCCGGTCGGTGCTCGAACAAGGAGAAGCCCGTGGCTGAAGTCAGCGTCGAAATCAACGGCCGCAAATACCGCATGGCGTGCGAGGACGGGCAGGAAACCCACCTTTCCTCCCTCGCCGCGCGCTTCAATCGCTATATCGACGAGTACAAGGGCTCGTTCGGCGAGATCGGCGACAATCGCCTGACGGTCATGGCGGGCATTGCGGTTGTCGACGAGCTTGTCGAAGCCGAACGCAAGCTCGACCAATTGCGCTCCGAACTCCAGACGGTCACCAAGGCCGGCAGCGATGTGGCGGCGGAAGCCGAATCCATGGAATCCAAATTCGCCGCCAAACTCGCCGACGTCGCCCGCCGCATCGAATCCATCGCAACAGCGGTGGATAGCGCAGGGCAGGAACAGCAGGCTAACTGAGCGCTGAGGCGGCAGCGAGCTGCCTCAAACAAACCCTTTGTCATTCCGGGATTTATTCCCGGAATCCAGCAACAGCGCTTGCCGGAAGTCCAAGCGAAAGCCGTAAATCTAGATCCGCCTGAGCCCCGAGCGCTCGACCGCCTCGATGAGATCGGCCAATTGCGCGTCGGTCAGCGCCTGGCGCGGCAGCATCTGGAACAGCACCTGGGACTGCATGAACAGCACCATCCTGTCATCCAGGCTCCAGCCGTAATAATCGGTCCAGACGACGACACTCGTCACCGTCTCGGTGGAGGCCGTATAGCCGGCCTCGTCCCACGATGCTTCCACCGGTTGATGCAGGGTCTTTTGCTGCGCATAGACCTTGCGCGCCTGGCGCGGCAAAAAGACGAAATAGGCCAGCAGCGGCAAGATGACGGCGCCGATCATCCCGCCGATCGCCATGCTGGTCCAAAGTTCGTCGAACCCGGTCAGAACCATCGCCAGTATGGCGCCCACGAAGACCACGAGCATGAACAGCTTGGGCCCCCACCGCGTCACCCAATAGCGCCGCATGTGCAGGCGCAACGCGTTCGCGTAATCCTCTGCCGTGAGCGTGAAACGAACGAACGGATGACCTGGCGGAAGGGTGCTCATGGGCAAAACATGTCCCGAACCGGGCCGGTCCTGTCAAGGCGGGGGGCGATATTTGCGTAAGGGAGGCCATATATGCCGGTTGTGCCGGGGGCGGACCGATTTTGCGGGCGGGATCGCGAAGAAATGCGTCGACGGCCCCTTTGCCGCCACGGCAATTGGGCCTATATGAACCCTTGCTGCCCGGCGCGTGTAGGATACTGCATCCCCGGGGCCTTATCGATCCTTAAGGGAGCTGTCCCTGACCGGGCCCGTGGGCTCGGACACACGGCGCCCACCTACGTGAGTAGGTTCCCGGGATCGACACATCCCACGGCCAGGGCGGCACAAGAATTTTGGCAAGGAAGTGAACGGCTTGATCGATAGCGAAGCCCATCTCGAAGAGCAGAAGGCCCAGCTTCGCACCGAGGCGCTCGCCCGCCGCCAGGCGGTCCCCCAGGCCGACCGCGCCGATGCCGCCCGTTTCGCCGCGCAACACTTTCTCGAAGGCGTGCCGCTCCATGCCGGGCAGGTGGTTGCCCTCTACTGGCCGATCCGCGACGAGATCGATTGCAAACCGCTTCTGACCAAGCTTGTCGATTCCGGCCAACCCGTTGCCCTGCCAGTGGTTCTGGGCGAGGACCTGCCGCTCGAGCTGCGTTTATGGGAGGAAGGCCAGCCGCTTTATCCCTCCGGCTTCGGCACCCTGGCTCCGGCCGAAACCTCACCCCTGGCCGAACCCGATATCGTCGTCATCCCCTTGCTGGGCTTCGATAAAACCGGCACCCGGCTGGGCTATGGCAGGGGCTATTACGACCGCACACTCGCGGCGATTGGCACCAAGCCGCTGCTGGTGGGCTATGCTTTCGCCGATCAGGAACTCGATTTCATTCCCCGTCAGTCGCACGATCTGCCGCTCGATCTCCTTGTCACCGAAACCGGCCTTCGCCGCTTCGGAGGCGCATGAGACTTCTGTTTCTGGGAGACGTGATGGGCCGGGCCGGACGCGACGCCGTTTCCGAACGGCTGCCCGGCCTGATCGAACAATACGGCTTTGATTTCGTTATCGTAAATGGCGAAAACGCCAGCCATGGGCGCGGCCTTACCGAAGCCCATTTCGAGTTGCTGCGCGACGCGGGCGCCGATGTGGTCACCCTTGGCGATCATGCCTTCGACCAGCGCGAACTGCTCACCGCCATCGAGCGGCACGACACATTGGTCCGCCCGATCAATTATCCGCCCGGCGCGCCGGGGCGCGGCGCGGCGCTGGTCACAGGCCGCAAGGGCCATCAGGTGCTTGTCGTCAACGCGCTGGGCCGGGTGTTCATGCCGCCCATGGACGATCCTTTCCGCGCGCTCGACGCCGCCATCGCCGCCTGTCCGTTAGGCGAGCAGGCCGACGCGATCGTTGTCGATTTCCACGCCGAGGCCACCTCGGAAACCCAGGCGGTCGGCCATTATTTCGATGGCCGCGTTTCACTGGTGGTCGGCACGCACACCCACATCCCCACCTCCGATCACCGGATTCTGCGCGGCGGCACCGCGCTGATGGGCGATGCGGGCATGTGCGGGGATTATGACAGCGTGATCGGCATGGAGCCCGACGAACCGCTCAACCGGTTCGTGACTGGCCTCGTCTCCTCGCGCTTCACCCCCGCCGAGGGTGAGGCGACGCTATCGGGCGTAGCCATCGAAACCGACCCGAAAACCGGGCTTTGCACCTCGGTCCACCCCATCCGCATCGGCGGTTCGCTCTCCCAGGCTTTCCCACAATTTTCCTGAACCGCCTTGCGTTTCGCGCGCAGGGGCCAAACACTGTTCCCTGAACTTCGACGCGGTGAGGCGCAGCGAAAGGGTGGGGATGATGGATACGGTCATCGATTTCATCAACGGTATCTTGTGGGATTATGTTCTGATTTACGGGCTGCTTGCCGTGGGCCTCTATTTCACGGTTCGGCTCGGCTTTCTCCAGTTCCGCCGTTTCCCCGAAATGTTCAGGACGGTGCTGAGGTCGAAATCCACCGACCGGGCCGGCATCACCCCTTTCCAGGCCTTGTGCACCAGTCTTGCCTCCCGCGTGGGCACCGGCAACATCGCCGGGGTGGCCGTGGCCCTTTATCTGGGCGGTCCCGGCGCGATTTTCTGGATGTGGATGGTCGCGCTCGTGGGCATGGCGACCGCCTATTCGGAAAGCACGCTCGCCCAGCTCTATAAAATCCGTGACGGCGAAGGTCATTATCGGGGCGGCCCAGCCTTTTACATAGCTCGGGGGCTGAAGGCGCCCTGGGCCGGCGCGATCTTTTCGGTCTGCCTGATCCTTGCCTTCGGGCTGGTCTTCAATGCCGTGCAGGCCAATTCCATAGCCGATTCCATGGAAGTGGCGTTCGGCCTGCCCAAGGTCTGGGTCGGCGTGGCCCTGGCGGTGGTGGCGGGCATCGTGGTTTTCGGTGGCATTGCGCAGATCGCCAACGTTGCGCAGGTGATCGTCCCGTTCATGGCGGCGATCTATCTTCTGGTCGCGATCTTCGTGGTGGTCACCAATTTGTCCGAAGTTCCCGGCGTTTTCGCGCGGATATTTTCGGGGGCGTTCGGGCTCGACGCGGCAGCCGGCGGCATTCTTGGGGCTCTGATGCAGGGCGTGCGCCGAGGATTGTTTTCCAACGAGGCGGGCATGGGGTCGGCCCCCAATATCGCGGCCGCCGCCACGCCCGATCCGCATCATCCGTCCTCGCAGGGCTTCGTCCAGGCCCTGGGCGTCTTCATCGATACGCTGGTGATCTGCACGGCAACCGCGCTGCTGATCCTGCTTTCGGGCGCGCTGGTTCCCGAAAGCGGGCTCACCGGAACCCAGCTCACCCAGGCGGCGATGACCGAGCATATCGGCGGGCTGGGTACCTATTTCGTGGCGATCGCCATCCTGTTTTTCGCCTTTACATCGATCATCGGCAATTATGCCTATGCGGAGAGCGCCATGGTGTTCATCGGGTTGGGCGGCCGCGGCGGTCTTCTCGCACTGCGCCTGCTGATGCTCGCCATCGTGGTCTGGGGTGCCTATGAGAGTGTGCAGACGGTGTTCAACGCAGCCGATGCGGCCATGGGCCTTATGGCGACCGTCAATCTCATCGCCATCGTCCTCTTGTCGGGCACCGTGGTCAAACTGACCCGCGACTACACCAGCCAGCGCGAGAAAGGGGGCGAGCCCGTGTTCCATGCCGCCGATTATCCCGAACTGGGCGGGGCCATCGACAAATCCATCTGGGACAGGAACGATCAGGGGTAGGCGGAATAAGGCGCCGCTTTTTCCATCCCCGTCTTTATTTTCGTCATGCGGAAGACTATAAGCCGCCCATTCCAAACCGATCAGTGAGGGAACTGTCAGCCTATGGCCGGCCATTCACAGTTCAAGAATATCATGCACCGCAAGGGCCGCCAGGACGCGGTGCGGTCGAAAATCTTCTCCAAGCTGGCGCGCGAAATCACCGTCGCTGCCAAAGCAGGACTGCCCGATCCTGCCATGAACCCGCGCCTGCGCCTGGCCATCAACAACGCCAAGGCCCAGTCCATGCCCAAGGACAATATCGAGCGCGCCATCAAGAAGGCGCAGGGCGGCGAAGGGGACAATTACGAGGAAGTCCGCTACGAGGGCTATGGCCCGGGCGGCGTGGCGGTGATCGTCGAAGCGCTCACCGACAACCGCAACCGCACGGCATCCAATGTGCGTGCCATCTTCTCGAAAGCCGGCGGCGCCCTGGGCGAAACCGGGTCGGTGGCGTTCATGTTCGATCGCGTCGGGGAAATCTACTATCCCGCCAAGGTCGGCGATGCCGACAAGGTGATGGAAGCAGCCATCGAAGCGGGCGCCGAGGACGTTCAGTCCGACGAGGAAGGCCACACGATCTACTGCGCTTTCGAGGATATCGGGGAAGTTTCCTCAGCCCTCGAAGCCGCGCTCGGTGAAGCCGAAAGCGTCAAGGCGATTTTCAAGCCGCAGAATTCCACCCCGGTCGATGCCGACAAAGGCGCGAGCCTGATGCGGATGATCGACAATCTCGACGACGATGACGACGTCCAGAACGTCTATGCCAATTTCGAGATGAGCGACGAAGACCTGGCCAAGCTCTCGGCCTGATTTCGCGATCGGCTTGCATGGATCGTTCGATCCTTTCGAAAGGCGGCTCTTGGAGCCGCCTTTTTCATGCCCTGAGCTTGATCTTGGGTTCGCGATAGAGTCTGCCGGCTCCCACCGACGGTCCTGTGGGCATCGCCACGATATCGATCCCGTTGCGCCCGGTTTGCTTGACCTTATAAAGCCGCTCGTCGGCCAGCCGGAACAGGCCGCCGAAATCGACGGCACTTTGGGCAATCGCTCCCCCGATACTGACCGAGAGCGTGCAGCTTTGGTCGTCGGCGGTGAATTCGATTTTCCGGACGGCCTGACGGATCGCCTCGGCGGTGCTTCGGGCCGGCTCGATATCGGACCCGTGCAGCAATACGCCGAATTCCTCTCCGCCCAGCCGTCCGATGATATCTTGCGGCTCGACCGAGGCGGCGATGGCGGTGACGATCAGCTTGAGCGCTGTATCGCCGCTAGCATGGCCGAAGCGATCGTTGATGGATTTGAAGTGATCGGCATCGATCACCAGCAACGTCCCGCCGGGATTGGCCTCATCCGTGAGCGCGGCGGTCGCCGCTTCGACGAAAGCACCGTGATTGAAGCAATTGGTGAGGCTGTCGCGCGCCGCCGCGGCCTCCAGCCGTTCATAGGCCATCTGCAACTGGAACTGGCGCATCGTCATGCCGAATACCATCGGCCCGCCCAGGATGATCGGCGCCACGACGGCCGCGATCAGCCCGACCTCGTTTATCCCCTGGGAAAAGATTTCGAGCAGCGCGGAGGAGACGATGGCGGAGATGATGACGGCAAACACCGTATATTTGGTGGTCCGTATTGCGATTTTCGCCCAGGCCTGCCGTGGCAGTCTGAATTCCCGCTTCATCCATGCTGTCCTGAAAATTTCCGCGTCCGGGGCGGACACTAGGACTTAAGGGGTGAACACAATCTTGCGGCCATCGCGCAAATGCCGCCTATCGCGCGGAATCCACAGGAAGTATCAACAGGAATGTTTTCGCTTTGTTCACTTTGTTCTTTGTAGGGTCATATCCGTTGGCCTAGACTGGGAGCATGTTGGAAGTGGTGCGAATCATGGGGATCGATCCGGGGCTTCGGCGGACCGGGTGGGGAATCATAGAGGCCGAGGGCAATCGGCTTCGGTTCATAGCCTGTGGCGTGCTCACCCCGGCCGTCGATGAGGAATTGGCGCTGCGGTTGGTCCATCTTCATGAAGGGTTGATGCGGCTGATCGCCGAACATCACCCCACCGAAGCTGCGGTGGAGGAAACCTTCGTCAACGCCGGGGCGCGGTCCACCCTGCTGCTCGGTCAGGCGCGCGGCATCGCGGTGATGACGCCGGCCTCGATGGGTCTGCCGGTAGGCGAATATTCGGCCAATCTGGTCAAGAAGTCGGTCGTGGGCACCGGACACGCGGAAAAAAAGCAGATCGAGTTGATGGTCAAGACGCTGATGCCGGCCGCCAATTTCAAATCGGCCGACGCCGCCGATGCGCTGGCCATCGCCATCTGTCATGCCCACCACCGGCAACACCGCAAGCTGGCCAAGAGCGCATGATCGGAAAGCTCAAGGGGATCGTCGAGACCATCGGCGACGACATCGCGCTCATCGACGTCAACGGCGTCTGCTACGAGGCCCATTGCTCCGGCCGCACGCTACAGGCGCTGCCGCGCGTGGGCGAGGCGGCGGCGCTGTTCATCGAGATGATCGTTCGCGAGGATATGATCCGGCTCTATGGCTTTGCGACCGAAACCGAAAAGCTCTGGTTCAAGCTGCTGATGACCGTGCAGGGAGTGGGTTCGCGCGTCGCGCTTGGCATCCTCTCCACGCTCTCGCCCTCGGATCTGTCCTCGGCTATCGCGCTGCAGGACAAGGCGATGGTCGGCCGTGCCCCCGGCGTGGGTCCCAAGCTCGCCCAGCGCATCGTCTCCGAACTCAAGGGCAAGGTGCCTGCGCTCGGCGCGGTGGACGCCGGCGTCATCGGCCTGCAAACCGCGTTGGGAGAGGGCGTCGCCGGCAGCAATGTTTCCGACGCCGTCTCCGCCCTCGTCAATCTCGGCTACGCCCAGGCCCAGGCATCGGGCGCCGTGGCGCGCGTGGTGGCGAAAGAGGGCGAGGACACGGCGACCGAAAAGCTTATCAGGCTGGGGCTACGGGAATTGAGTTCGTGAGTGGGGCGTTGCAATCGCGGGCCTCGAGCAATAGCAAGGCACAATGACCGACCTCACCGACGCCGCTTCCGGGCGCGACGACAGCCTCGACGTATCGCTTCGCCCCTCGGGTTTTTCCGAGTTCATCGGGCAGGAGGCGGCGCGCGCCAATCTGCAGGTGTTCATCGAGGCCGCGCGGCAGCGCAAGGCGGCGCTCGATCATGTGCTGTTCGTCGGCCCTCCGGGCCTGGGCAAGACGACGCTGGCGCAGATCATTTCGCGTGAACTCGGCGTCGGGTTTCGGGCAACATCGGGTCCGGTGATCGCCAAGGCTGGCGATCTGGCCGCGCTGCTCACCAATCTCGAAGAGCGCGACGTGCTGTTCATCGACGAAATCCACCGTCTCAACCCGGCGGTGGAAGAAATCCTCTATCCGGCGATGGAGGATTTCCAGCTCGACCTCATCATCGGCGAGGGGCCTGCGGCCCGGTCGGTGCGGATCGATCTGGCCAAGTTCACGCTCGTCGGCGCCACGACCCGCGCGGGACTGCTGACCACTCCGTTGCGCGACCGCTTCGGTATTCCGGTGCGGCTCAACTTCTATACGCCCGAGGAGCTGGTCAAAATCGTCGAGCGCGGCTCGCGGCTGATGGGCATGGCGATGACGCCCGACGGGGCCATGGAAGTGGCCCGCCGCTCGCGCGGAACGCCCCGTATCGCCGGGCGGCTTCTGCGCCGCGTTACCGATTTCGCGCTGGTCGAAGGCGCGTCGGAAATCGACCGCAAGGTCGCGGACCGGGCGCTTTTGCGCCTCGATGTCGATGCCAGGGGGCTCGACCAGCTCGACCGGCGCTATCTCAAGACCATCGCCGAGTTCTACGGCGGCGGGCCGGTGGGCATCGAAACCATCTCGGCGGCGCTTTCCGAACCGCGCGACGCCATCGAGGAGATCGTCGAGCCCTATCTGATCCAGCAGGGGTTCATCCAGCGCACGCCGCGCGGACGCATGATGACGGCGCTGTCCTTCCAGCACATGGGCTATGCAGTGCCCCAGGGTTTTGTGGGCCTTCAGGCAAGCCTTTTCGAAGAGGACAGCGGCCAATGACCTTCGCCCGGCAGATGATCAGCATCGATCTGGGCGGTGGCCGGTTCAATTTTCGCGCGGCGGGCATCGCGTTGCGTCATGGCCATGTTCTCGTTCACCGCGCGCAATGGGACACCCATTGGTCGCTGCCCGGCGGGCGTGTCGAGATCGGGGAACAGAGCGCGGTGGCCCTGGCGCGCGAGATAGAAGAGGAACTGGGCGTCATCGCCGATATCGGCCCGCTGCGCTTCGTCATGGAAAACTTCTTCAGCTATAACGATACCAATTTCCATGAACTCGGCTTCTATTACGCCGTGATCTTGCCCGAGAGCTTTCCGTTCCGCGACGATGGCGGCATTTGTCACGAATGTGCAGACGGCGATGCCCGGCTCGAATTCAAATGGGTGAAAGCGGAAGACGCCATTCTTACCGAGATCGAATTCCAGCCGGCCAAACTGCGCCCTCGCCTCGGGAGAACGAGCGAGGAACCGGTTCACATCACCCATGACGAGCGCGCGCCATGACCGTTTTCGGTGGCGAAATCGGCCCGGATGGCGTCCATCGCTTCCCGGTGCGGGTTTATTTCGAGGACACCGATTTTTCCACCAACGTCTATCACGCCGCCTATCTGAAATTCTTCGAGCGGGCGCGGACCGAATTCCTGCGCGCCCACGGCATACATCACTCCGAATTGATCGCGGACGGCCTCGCCTTCGCGGTGCGCGAGATGACCATTTCCTATGATCGCCCGGCCCATATCGACGATCTGCTCGAGGTCGAGACCCGAGTGGCCGAAACCGGCGGAGCGCGCCTTGTTCTGGGGCAAACGCTGCTGCGCGATGGCGAGGTGATCTGCCGGGCCGGCGTCACCGCCGTGCTGCTCAACGCCGGGGGCCGACCAGTCCGCCTGCCGGACCGGCTCAAGGGCCTCATGGCACCGTGTTGAGCGGTTCTTAACCTTTTCTTGACCATAAATGGGGCAAGCGGCACCGCGTTGTCGCAGCGACCCCGATGTCGGCATTTGTCTCTCACTTTTGACAAATTTGACCGCCAACGCTCGGGTCATTGCTGGCGGCGGGGCACCCATCGGCAAGGACCATTTCCGAGGAAAGACTGATATGGAAGCAATGGACGCAGTGGGCAGCGCGGCCGCGCATACGGATTTTTCGCCGCTTGGCCTGTTCCTTATGGCCGACATCGTCGTCAAGCTCGTGATGCTGGGGCTGTTGGCCGCGTCGATCTGGTGCTGGGCCATCATCATCGACAAGGCGATGCTGTTCACCCGGCTGCGCCGCGACATGAACCAGTTCGAGCGCACCTTCTGGTCCGGCCAGTCCCTCGAAGAGCTCTACCAGACGCTTTCCCAGCGCCCCACCACGGGTCTGGCTTCGGTGTTCGTCGCCGCCATGAAGGAGTGGAAGCGCAGCCATGAGCAGAACGCCTCGAGCTATGTGGGCGTCCAGGCCCGGCTCGAAAAAGTGCTCGACGTGGCGATCTCGCGCGAAAGCGAAACGCTCGAAAGGCGCCTGTCGTTTCTCGCCACCGTCGGTTCTGCCGCGCCGTTTATCGGGCTGTTCGGCACCGTCTGGGGCATCATGAACGCGTTTTCCTCGATCGCGGCCTCGCAAAGCGCCAGCCTGGGCGTGGTCGCCGGCCCCATCGCCGAGGCGCTGTTTGCCACCGCCATCGGCCTTGTCGCGGCCATTCCGGCAGTTATTGCCTACAACAAGCTTTCGGGCGACGCCAACAAGCTCATCGGCCGGCTCGAAGGGTTCGCCGATGAATTCTCGGCCATTCTGGGCCGCCAGCTCGAAGCGCGGAGCCGCAAATAATGGGCATGGGTGTTGCAGGAGGCGGAGGCGGCGGACGCCGCCGTCGCGGCCAGCGCAATCGCATGATGAGCGAGATCAACGTCACCCCGTTCGTGGACGTGGTGCTGGTGCTGCTGATCGTCTTCATGGTTGCCGCCCCGATGATGACGGCGGGGGTTGCCATCGATCTGCCGCAGACCGCGGCGGGCGAACTGGAATCCACGCGCGAGCCGATCACCGTTTCGGTTACCCCCGATGGGGCGATCTATGTTGGCGAGGACCCCGTCGAGGCCGGCGGCCTGGTCGCGGCAGTCGAGGCTTTGGCCCAGAGCACCGAGGACCGCATCTATGTGCGCGGCGACACTTCGGTCAATTATGGCGCCGTGATGCAGGTCATGGGCAGGCTTTCGTCGGCGGGTTATTCGCGGATCGGGCTGATCACCGAACAGGCGCCCGCCGAAAATTCGGGACAATAGCCTATGCGGATCGGGACCACCGTATCGGTCGTCGGCCATGTCGCGGTTCTGGCGCTGACCCTCGTCTCATTGTCGAGTGTCGAGCGCCTGAACCCCGACATGGACCGCGCCATCACGGTCGATCTGGTTCCGGTCGATGAATTCTCCAATATTCGCGTGGGCACGCTCCAGAGCGAAGTGGTGGACACCGAAACGCCCTCGGCCGTCGAAACCGAGCAGGAAGCCGAACTCGCCGAGCGTACGGGCAATACGCAGGAAGACCAGCCGACGCCCGAGATCACTCCCGACGAATCGCCGGCTCCCACTATCGAAACGGCCCCAGCGCCCGAACCGGAAGCCGCGCCCGAGCCTGAACCCGAACCCGAGCCGGCCCCGGAACCAGAACCCGAGCCGCAGCCCGAGCCGACGCCGCCCCCCCAGCCCACGCCCCGGCCGGAGCCGACTCCCGAGCCTGAACCGGCGCCCGAACCCGAGCCCGCTCCGGCCCCTGAGCCGGAGCCCGAGCCTGCTCCCACACCGGAGCCGACGCCTGAACCCGAGCCTGAGCCAGAACCGACACCGGAGCCTGAGCCCACGCCCGAGCCCGAACCGGCGCCTGAGCCCGAACCCGAGCCCCAGCCGGCCGCGCCGGTGCCGCCCCGCGTCACCGCGAGCGTCGATGAATTGCGCGAGCAGTTCGCCCAGCAGCAGCGCGCCCAGCAAGAGGCGGAGAGCCAAGAGGCCGAGCAGCCGACGACACCGGCCGACCAGCCCACCGATCCGCTGTCCGACGACCTTGCTGACCGCATCGCGGACCTCATCAACGAGGATACCTCGCGCGGCACGACAACCGGGCAGGGCGGGCAGCAGAGCCTTGGCGCGCCCTCCGGCACGTCGGCCACGCTCACCCAGTCCGAGCAGGCGGCGCTTGCCGCCGCCATGCGCCGGTGCTGGAACCCGCCCATGGCGGCGACCAGCACGCCGGGGCTGACAGTGCGGCTGATGGTGAGCTTCAATCAGGACGGTTCGGTTGCCGGTGCCCCCGAAATCCTCTCGGCGATGACCGACGACCTCACGCGCTCGACGGCGCTCGCGGCCCAGCGCGCGGTGCAGCAGTGCGGCCCCTATACCCTTCCGGCCGAGAAGTACGAGAGCTGGCGGCAGGTCGATGTCACTTTCGATCCGCGTGATCTCTGAACGGATGGAAACTATGTCCCAAACCGGCAAAGTCACCTCAAGATTTAACGCAAACGCTTCCGTGAGGTGCAAGCGTGGCCAATTTGCCATAATGGATCGAAAACTTACCGCTTACCGATATTCAGCCAAGTTTTGACGGTAATCGGCGCAACCAGTAATTGGCCTCTCCGGTTGGTGTCCGGATCGAAGGCGACGGCCGATAAGGCCGTGCAACATGGAGACTGACGTGCAGAACACTCTAATCAACCGCCGCGCGGCGCTCAAAATGGGATTGTCGGGAGCCGCCATGCTTGCCGCCGGCCCGGCGCTCGCGCAGCTGCAGATTACGGTCACCGGCGGCAATTTCACGCCGTTCCCTATCGCGGTGCCCAATTTCAATTCCGGCGATCCCAATTTCGGCGCCGAAGTCGCCCAGGTGGTGCGCAACAATCTGACCGGCTCGGGCCTGTTCCGCCTCGTGGACCCCGCCGGCTATCCGCAGGCGACCGGCGACCCCAACGCGACGCCCGATTTCGCCGCCTGGCGCACGACCGGGGCCGATGCCGTGGTCATGGCCGACGTCAACAACCCCGGCCAGTTGCAATCGAGCCTGCGCCTGTGGGACACCACGGCGGGCGCGCAGGTCACCGGCAAATCCTACGGCGCGGACGCCAATTCCTGGCGCCGCATCGCCCATATGGCGTCCGACGCCATCTATACCGGGCTGACCGGTGAGACGGGATATTTCGATTCCCGCGCCGTCTTCGTCGCCGAAAGCGGCCCGCGCGCCAACCGCGTCCGGCGCCTTGCCATCATGGATCAGGATGGCGCCAATATCCGCTATCTTTCGGATGGCGCCCAGCAGGTATTGACCCCGCGCCTTTCGCCCGATGGCCAGCTCGTCGCCTATATGGTGCTGGACGGGCCCAATTCCTCGGGCATCTACATCCTCAACCTGGCGACGGGCCAGACCCAGTCGCTGGGCCGGTTCGGGCAGATGAGCTTTGCGCCGCGCTTTTCGCCCGACGGGCGGCGGCTGGTCTTTTCGGTCACCAATGGCGCGGTCACCAATATCTACGGGATCGATCTGGCAGGCGGCCAGCCGCAGCAGCTTTCGACGGGATCTGCCATCGACACGTCCCCATCCTATTCGCCCGACGGCCAGCGTCTCACCTTCGAATCCGACCGGGGCGGGCGTCCGCAGGTTTATGTCATGGGCGCGGGCGGCGGCGGCGCGGAGCGCATCTCCTATGGGGATGGGTCCTATTCGACGCCGGTCTGGTCACCCAAAGGTGATCTCATCGCCTTCACCCGCCAGTCGGGTGGCCAGTTCTCCATCGGCGTCATGAACCCCGATGGTTCGGGCGAGCGCATCCTGGCCTCATCCTATCACGCCGAAGGCCCCACCTGGGCGCCGAACGGACGCGTCCTGATGTATTTCCGCGATCCGGGCGGCAATGACGGCGCGCAACTCTATTCCATCGACATCTGGGGCCGCAACGAACGGCGCATCCCCACCGAAGGCTTTGCGTCGGACCCGGCCTGGGGTCCGTTGCTGTCGTAACGCACTGACGTTGCTGCTCTCTCCCTCAAGGGGAGGGGGCTTCAGCGGCGAGTGCTCTTGGTTGGCTTGCAACTTTGCAACACTTGCTTTGCGTCCCGATGCGGGACGCCGTTTTGCCGGTCGCGCGCCGCATTTGCGCCCGATTAGCACAAGATTAACCATGATCGGACACGCGCGATTAAGATAACGCGCTGTAAAACCGGTAACCACAATTTTTCCGTTTCTGGAGCGTTTCGCTATGGGTTCGACCATGCCCCTTCTTCGCTTTGGCAAAGGCCTCCTCATCGCGGTCTTGCTTGTTGCTGTCGCAGCCTGTGCCCGCACGCCGACCACCGGCGTGGGCAATATGGGACCGGGTGGTGCGGGCGGCGTTGGAGGCGGCGGCGCCCCGGGCAGCCAGCAGGAATTCCTGGTGTCGGTCGGCGATCGCGTGTTTTTTGAAACCGATTCCTCGGTCCTGACCGCAGACGCCCAGGCCACTCTCGACAAGCAGGCCCAGTGGCTGCAGCAATATCCGCAGTATCGCATCGTCATCGAAGGCCATGCCGACGAGCGCGGCACGCGCGAATACAACATCGCGCTCGGCGCCCGCCGCGCCACGGCGGTGGTCAACTATCTCGTCAGCCGCGGCATTCCGCAAAACCGGCTCTCCACAGTTTCCTACGGCAAGGAACGTCCGGTGGCGATCTGCAACGATATCTCGTGCTGGAACCAGAACCGCCGCTCGGTCACAGTGCTGACAAACTGACCATCCAATACCGCCCGATCTGGAGGCATAGCGTCGGGACCGCGTATATGGTCCCGGCGCTTCTTTTTTGCCAAAAATCTGCTTTAATCGCGCATCCTTAAAGGATCGATCGCGTTGCCCGTAGAAGACGGGGCGCAAAAGGAGAATTTGCCGTGTTAGGACTTTTCAGTGCGCCGGCGAAGCGATTGCGGCAGGGTGCCGCCGTCGCCGCGACAGCCGGACTGCTTACCTTCACCATGACCGTTGCCGGGCAGGGGCAGGGAAACGACCTTGCCAGCCTGCAGGTGCGGCTCAGCCAGCTCGAAGAGCAGGCGCGCATCAATTCGGGCCAGATCGAAGGCCTTCAGTTCCAGCTCACCCAGCTCCAGAGCCTCCTCGAGCGTCAGCAGGAAGACAATGAATTCCGCTTCCAGCAGCTGGAGGGCGGTGGCCTGGGGGAAACTGATGCGGTAACCCCCTCCGGCGGCGAGATGCCTGCCGATCGGTTACCGCAGGAAACGGCGCCCCAGGATACCCAGTCGCAAACCAATCAAGGCGTTCCCACGGTGATCGATCCGCTGGTCGGCGATTCCGACCTGATGGACGGAACCGAAATGGGCAGCGACGACAATCTCTATGCCCGCGATGTCTTTGGCCCACAGGGGGAAGGACAGGGACAGGGACAGGGACAGGAGCAAGGCCAGACTCAGGGACCTGACGGCGTCATTCTCGGGCCGCCTGAAGGCCAGCTCGGCGCTACTCCGCCCTCCCAGCCGCTCGATTTGACTTTCGATCCGGACACGGCGCCGCTCAATGATGGCGATGCCAACGCCCAGTATCAGGCCGGTTACGAGGCCGTGGTGCGGGGCGAGTATGCCTTTGCCGAAAACCAGTTCCGCCAGTTCGTCGAGAGCTTCCCGGACAATTCCCAGGCTCCCGATGCCACCTATTGGCTGGGCGAGACGCTGATCCAGCGTGCGGCCTATGGGGAAGCGGCGGAAGTGCTGCTCGAAGGTTTCGAGCGGTATCCCACCTCGAACCGGGCGCCCGACCTGCTGCTCAGTCTGGGCGTGGCGCTGCATGGGGCGGGTGAATTCGACACCGCCTGCCGCACCTATGGCGAGGTGTTGCGGCGTTACCCAGACTCCACCCAGGCCTTCCGTGACCGCGTGACGGCCGAGCAGGCGCGGGCAGGGTGTTAAGCGGAATGGATCCGGCGCGACTGTTCGCGCCGGTCGCTCACGAAAAAATCATCGGCCTCGCCGTCTCCGGCGGGGCCGATTCGCTTGCGTTGATGCTGCTCTATGCCGCCTGGGATCATCCCGAAAAGCCGGCGGCCGTGGTTTACACCCTCGATCATGGGCTGAGACCCGAAGCGCGCGGCGAAGCCGAAATGGTGGTGCGCGAGGCCGAAAGGCTTGGGCTTGTCGCGCGCCTTCTCACCTGGAGCGGGGAAAAGCCCAGGGCGGGCAAGCAGCAGGCAGCCCGCACGGCCCGCTATCGGTTGATCGGCGCCGCGATGCGCGCCGATGGCGTGCGGTTGCTGCTCACGGCCCATCACCGCCGCGACCAGGCCGAAACCCTGCTCATGCGGCTCGCTCATGGCAGCGGGGTTTCCGGGCTGGGGGCCATGCGCCGGTTCTCGCGGGTGGAGGATGTCGATGTCTTCCGGCCCTTGCTCGACATTTCTCCCGATACGCTCGTGGCGTTCGTCGCCGATGCCGAGCTCTCGCCGGCCATCGATCCCTCCAACGCCGACCCCAATTACGAACGCACCCGCTGGCGCAACGCGCTCGGGCCATTGGACAAGCTGGGCCTCACCGAAGCCGAATTGAGCCGCACCGCCCATCGCCTGCAGCGTATCGACCAATTGGCCGAACGCGTCGCCGACGATTTCGCTTCCGCCCACCTGACGCGCGACGATTTCGGGAGCCTGCGGTTGTCCCGCTCCGCGTTCGCCCAGGCCGATGCCGAAATCGCCATTCGCGTGCTGGCCCGTGCCATGGCCGCCGCGTCGGGCAATCGGTCCTATGCGCTCTCGCGCATCGAGGCGCTGGCCGAACGCATTGCGTCGGAAACGCGCTTTGCCACCACCCTTGGCGGCGCGCGGCTGGAAGCGGGGGACGACACCCTGCTCGTTTATCGCGAGGCCGGCCGCACGGGCATCGCGCCGGTCGATCTGGCGCCGGGCCGGACCCAGATGTGGGATGGACGTTTTGCAATCACGCCCGCCGTGCCCGTCCTTGTCGAGCCGGCCACGGCCATGACGCGCGAGGGTTTCGCAGCGCTCGCCGGCACGCCGCTGGCCGGGCCCGTCGCCGCCCTGCGCGCCGCCCCGTTGATTCGAGATCGGCAAGGCATCGTTCTGGCGCTTGGCGCGTTGAAGTTAAAGCCGGGGGTGGGGGTCGCCCAGCCGCCGTTAACCGCTTGGCATGCAAACTGCGGCAATCGGCCACCAGAGAGCCCCGGCGCCCTTGTATCGCCTGAATGACCGCCTTACATTCGGGCTCAGCAATTTGAGCACATGTGTGCCGCGCGGGCTTTAGCCAAAGGCCGCTGCCAACCCCCGGGCCTTCGCCCGACCAGGACAGGATTGATGAACGGCAATTTCCGCAACTTGGCCATCTGGCTGGTGATCCTCTTCATGCTTTTGGGGCTGTTCCAGGTCTTCCAATCGTCGACCAGCACGGTTTCGACGGTGGAGCGGACCTATAGCCAGTTCGTTTCCGACGTCGACAATGGCCGCGTTCAGGAAGTCACCATCATCGACAACACCGTCCAGGGGCGCACCAATGAAGGTACGCGCTTCGAGGTGACCATCCCCGAAGGCGCCAATCTCGTCGAGCGGCTCGAAAACCAGGGCGTGGCGATCACCGCCCGCGCGCCGGAGGGCTCGCCCTTCTGGTCGATCCTGCTCTCAAGCTGGCTGCCCTTCATCGTCTTGATCGCCGTGTGGTTCTTCTTCATCCGCCAGATGCAGGGCGGTGGACGTGGCGGCGCCATGGGTTTCGGCAAGTCGCGCGCCAAGATGCTCACCGAATCCTCGGGCAAGGTGACCTTCGAAGACGTCGCCGGCGTCGAGGAAGCCAAGCAGGATCTCGAAGAAATCGTCGAATTCCTGCGCGATCCCGGCAAGTTCCAGCGTTTGGGTGGCCGCATTCCGCGCGGCGTGCTGCTGGTGGGCCCCCCGGGCACCGGCAAGACCTTGCTGGCCCGCTCGGTGGCCGGCGAAGCCAATGTGCCGTTCTTTACCATTTCGGGCTCCGACTTTGTTGAAATGTTCGTCGGTGTCGGCGCCAGCCGTGTCCGCGACATGTTTGAGCAGGCCAAGAAGAATGCCCCGTGCATCATCTTCATCGACGAAATCGACGCCGTGGGCCGCCAGCGTGGCGCGGGTCTGGGCGGCGGCAATGACGAGCGCGAGCAGACCCTCAACCAGCTCCTGGTGGAAATGGACGGCTTCGAGGCCAATGAGGGCATCATCCTGATCGCGGCGACCAACCGTCCCGACGTTCTGGACCCCGCTCTGCTGCGTCCGGGCCGTTTCGACCGTCAGGTCGTCGTCCCCAATCCGGACGTCGCCGGACGCGAACGCATCCTCAAGGTTCACGTCCGCAAGGTGCCGCTCGCTCCGGACGTCGATCTCAAGGTCCTGGCCCGCGGCACGCCCGGCTTCTCGGGTGCCGACCTCATGAACCTCGTCAACGAGGCCGCGCTTCTGGCCGCGCGCCGCAACAAGCGGTTCGTGACCCATGCCGAGTTCGAGGACGCCAAGGACAAGATCCTGATGGGCGCCGAGCGGCGCACCATGGCGATGACCGACGAGGAAAAGGCACTGACCGCCTATCACGAGGCCGGTCACGCGCTGATCAACCTCAAGCTCGCCGGCAAGCTCGACCCGATCCACAAGGCCACCATCATCCCGCGCGGTCGCGCGCTGGGCATGGTCATGACCCTGCCGGAAAAGGACAGCTATTCGTTCTCCCGCGAAAAGGCGGTGGCGCGGCTGGCCATGCTGTTCGGTGGACGCGAGGCCGAAATCTACAAATTCGGTCCCGAAAAGGTCACCTCGGGCGCTTCGGGCGACATCCAGATGGCGACCAACCTCGCCCGCTCGATGGTCATGGAATGGGGCATGAGCGAAAAGCTCGGCCGCGTGCGCTACAAATCGAACGACCAGGAAGTGTTCCTGGGCCATTCGGTCACCCAGAGCCAGCACATGTCCGACGAGACGGCCAAGCTGATCGACGAGGAAGTGCGCAAGCTGGTCGAGGATGGCGAAACCGCTGCCCGGAACATGATCCGCGACAACATCGACCAGTTCGAAACCCTCGCCCAGGCACTGCTCGAATACGAGACGCTGACCGGCGACGAATTGCGCGGGTTGATGGACGGCAAGCAGCCGGTCCGCGATATCGACAACGACAATACACCCAAATCGACGGGCGTTCCCAAGGCGGGCAAGGCGCACAAGAAGCGCAGCGGCGATCAGGACGAGCCTGACGCCGGCCTCGAACCCCAGCCGGGTACATGAAATAAAGGGCCGCTCCCGGAGCGGCCCTTTTCTTTTGATGCATCATTTAACTTGACTAAAGAAGTCCGGATAAAGCAAAAAGCGGCGATAGTTTTCGGGGGAGGGTCCCATGATGTTCAAGAGCCCGAGCGTCGCGCTCATTGCTTTTCTCGCCTTTGCCGCACCAATTGCCGCTCAGGATTTTCCGGTCACCGTCGATCACGTCTATGGAACGACGACCATCGAGGCCCAGCCTCAACGCGTGGTTTCGGTGGGTCTGCACGAACAGGATTTCCTTTACGCGCTCGGCGTGGCTCCGGTGGGCGTCAAGGAATGGTTCGGCGATAAGCCCTATGCGACCTGGCCCTGGGCCGATGACGAGCGCGCCGCGCTCGGCGCCGAGCCCGAAATCATGTCCGGCGATGGCATCAATTTCGAATGGGTGCTGGCGCAGGACCCCGATCTGATCGTCGCCATCTACTGGTGGCTGGAACAGGACGATTACGATCGGCTCTCGGCGATCGCCCCCGTGGTCGCGAGCCCCGCCGGTTACGATGTCTGGGCGGCTCCCTGGCAGGCCGAACTGGCGGTTATCGATCAGGCGACCTCGGGCACGACCGAACGATCGGACGCGATCATCGCCGAGTTCGATGCCCGTTATGCCCAGGTGCGTGCCGATTATCCCGAACTCGAGGGCATGACCGGCACCAATATCTATTACGAAGACGACGGCAATTTCACCGCCTGGGGTCCCAATGATCTGGCCAGCAAATTCCTCGTCGATCTGGGCCTGGTCTTCCCGCCCCAGCTCGAGGGGCTGGCCGCGGCGGACAATAGGATAACGATCAGCGCGGAAAACGCCGATCTGCTCGAGATGGATGTCGTCGTCTGGCCGGTTGCGGAAGGCAGCGAAGTGCAAAGCGTCGTCGAGGCCTTGCCCACCTACCAATCGCTGGAAATTGCCGAGGAGGGCCGCTCCCTATGGCTCGACGACGGCGACGGCCTGGCCTACGCCGCCATGAGCTGGCAAACCCCGCTTTCGCTGGGCTACCTGCTCGACATCCTCCCCGCCCAACTGGCCGCCGCCGCCGACGGCGATCCGGCGACGGACGCGGAGTAGGGGGCGCCGAGGTTGGGGTGTGGGGCTATCGCCAGAAACATCCCCCCGAACCTTGCCCACCCCACCGCCGTCACCCCGGGTTTATCCCGGGGCAAGGTACGCTCGCCGTCCTCGGCTCCTTCTCGAACATCTGCCAAGCACCGCTGCCGCACTTCACCTCTCTTCGGGAAAGAACCGACACCGGCGCGCATACCTCCCCCCGGGATAAACCCGGGGTGACAACGGTGGAGAGGGGCAACGCTGGGTTTTTGAGGCAAAGCGCTGCCCCTCTCCACCCTGTCATTCCGGGATTCATTCCCGGAATCCAGTTTCAGCCTCGCCACTCGCTCCACCGTCGAGACCACCGCACAGCACTTGCCAAGTGCTCCCTTCTCCCCTTGAGGGAGAAGGTGGCCGCGAAGCGGTCGGATGAGGGGTGCGCTGAGCCTGCGCCAAACGCCCTCTTCAAAACTTATCCCCGTCCCCAAAACCCACGCCATAGTATGCCCACGACCCCGCACTCATGGACGCAAGCGCAACGAACGTTTGGGCGGGATCGGTTCGGGTCCGTTGGCGGTCGCGTCAGCGGAGGCAGAAACGTTCCCAGCGCCGACCCACGGCACGGTCGAGGGTGTACTGGCGAAAGCCAGCGGGGATTGGCCCCAGCATGAGAGAACGACCAGGCCCAAAATCCCGGATGCATGGGGCGATGACCGCTTCATACTAACTACCAAAGCACGAGGCGTTCATCGCCCCATGCCGTCTACCCTCATCACCCGAGGCTCACCGCCGTCGGGCGCTTCCCTGTGCGACTAACATAGGTGAACAAACTAATTACATCTCTAAACCGGCCTTTAACGTTCCTGACGAAGTGTGGGCGAAGGCGCAAGGTTCGTGCGTTGGGGGGCAAAACATGTTCAAAAGATTTTCCAAAGGCGCGACGGCGGCACAGGCCCAGTCGATAATCGATGCAATCGATCGCTCGCAGGCCGTCATCGAATTCGCCCTCGATGGCACGATCCTCTCGGCCAATGACAATTTCCTCACCGTCATGGGCTACGGCCTCGGTGAGATCGTGGGCCAGCATCACAGTATGTTCGTCACTCCTGAGCACGCGGCGAGCGAGGCTTACCACGCTTTCTGGAAAAACCTCGGACAGGGAAATTTCCAGGCCGATGAATTTGAACGGATCGGGAAAAATGGCCGCACGCTCTGGATACAGGCCAGCTACACCCCAATCCTCGACAAATCGGGTGCGCCCATCAAGATTGTCAAATTCGCGACCGACATAACGGCCCGAAAGCTGCGCGCCGCCGATCACGCCGCCCAGATCGCCGCGATAAGCCGGGTCCAGGCCGTGATCGAATTCACCCTCGAAGGCAGCGTCATCACCGCTAATGAGAATTTCCTTTCAACCCTGGGCTACGGGCTCGAAGAGATCGCGGGCCGGCGGCACGCCATGTTCTGCGATCCGGCGTATGCCGCGAGCGCCGATTACGCCGCCTTCTGGGAGAGGCTCCGTGGGGGAGAATTCGTGGCGGGAGAATTCCGCCGCCGGGGCAAGGATGGCAGGGATATCTGGATACAGGCGAGTTACAATCCGGTGCTCGACCCCGCCGGCAAGCCGGTAAAAATCATCAAGTTTGCGATCGACATTACCGAGCGCAAGCGCGCCGAAGCGATCATCGACCAGATGACCCGCAGCCTCGAACGCCTTTCGGAAGGCGATCTGCGCGGCCGGATCGACCAGAGTTTCACGGGGCAATACGAGGCTTTGCGCCTCGCCTACAATAAGACGCTCGATCAACTCGTTACCATCGTCGCCCAGCTCAAATCCACTTCGCGCACCGTCAAGACGGCGACGGGCGAATTGCTCACCGGCACCAACGACCTCTCCGAGCGCACCACACGGCAGGCGGCGACCATCGAGGAAACCTCCGCCGCCATGGAACAGCTTTCGAGTTCGGTGGTGTCGAGCGCCAACGAAGCCCGCATCGCCGCCGAAAAGGCCAGGGCCGTCGCAGCAAGCGCCAGCGAGGGCGGGGCGGTCATGGAGCAGGCAAACACGGCCATGGATCGCATTTCCGCATCGTCGGACCGGATATCCTCGATCATCGGCATGATCGACGACATCGCCTTTCAAACCAATCTTCTGGCGCTCAACGCATCGGTGGAAGCGGCCCGGGCCGGGGAGGCGGGCAAGGGGTTCGCAGTCGTGGCCATCGAAGTGCGCCGGCTTGCCCAGTCGGCGGCCGATGCATCGGGCGAGATCAAGGGCCTGATCGAAACCAGCGCCGGCGAAGTGGCGGGCGGCTCGCGGCTCGTCGAACAGGCGGCCAGCCGGCTGCTCGATATCTTGAAGGGCGCCGAGGAAAGTTCGGGCGCCATCGATGCCATCGCCAGGGCCGCCTCCGAGCAATCGGCGGCGATCGCGGAGGTCAACGCCGCCGTGCGTCAGCTCGACGAGATGACCCAGCACAACGCCGCGCTGGTCGAAGAGACCAATGCGGCCATCGAACAGACGGAAAGCCAGGCGGGCGAGCTCGACCGCATCGCTTCGATCTTCACGCTGGCCGATGGCGCCGCCGCGCCGGTATCGGTGCTTCGTTCCCGGCCCGTTGCGATCACCAGTGGCAGTACGGCGATCAGCGCGGATTGGGACGAATTCTGACCACATTGGCGGTCCAGATCGGCGCCTCTTGTCATGGCATGCCCGCTCCGCTACCCAAGGCGCGGGCATCAAAGAGGAGCCAAGCGTGGCCAAGATCGATACCAAAACCGAAGGACTTGATCTCTACGTCTATGTGGCCAAGACCTTTGCGGACAGCCCCTGGCTCCACTACGGCCTCTGGGAGCCGGGCGAAAAGCCCAATATCCCCCAGCTGCGGATGGCCCAGGAGCGTTATGTCGACAAGCTCCTCGCTCTCATCCCGCCGGCCCCGGCCCGGCTGCTCGATATCGGCGGGGGCACCGGCGAGATGGCCAAGCTCCTGCTCGACAAGGGCTATACGGTCGAAATGCTCACCCCGAGCCATCTACAGGCCGAAGTGGCGGCTCAAAAGCTCGGTCCCAACGCCCGTGTCCATGAGAGCAAGTTCGAGGATTTCGAGGGGCAGGGCCCTTACGATGTGTGCCTGTTTTCCGAGAGCTTCCAATACGTAAAGCTCGACGTCAGCCTCCAGAAGCTCAAGGATATCCTCGCCCCCAATGGCCGGATTATCATCGCCGACTGTTTCCGTTCGGAGGGCTACAAGAAAGGGCAGAGGCAACCGGGGGGCGGGCATAGATATACCCAATTCGTCGAAGCGGTGGAAAAGGCCGGCTTCCGGATCGTTGCCAATGAGGATGTGACGCTTGCCGCAGCGCAGAGCATGGCCATCGACCAGAACGTCTATCGCGGGTTTGTGGCGCCGACCGTCGAACAGGTGCGGGCTCTCCTCTCCCACAAGCGGCCGGTTCTCTATTGGTTCGCAAAGACCGCGTACAATCTTTTCGTGCCCCGCAAGGAACGCGAGAATATCGTCGCCCGTCTCAAGGCCGATTATCGTTCGCCCGAAGTGTTCGCCTCGGCAAATACCTATCGTTTCCTGGCTCTTGAGCGCGCCGGCTGACGGCAGGATCTATTGTCACACGGCCTTTGCCTTTTTTTTGCACATCGGCCGGTATAATTTGGCTCGCTGCTGACGAAACGGAACATTCTCCATGGCTCGTAAATATTTCGGTACCGACGGCATTCGCGGTCTGGCCAACGGCTCCAAGCTCACGCCCGAACTCGCGTTGCGGGTCGGCATGGCGACCGGGCTGGCCTTCAAGCGGGGCGATTACACGCACCGCGTCGTGATCGGCAAGGATACGCGCCGCTCCGGCTATATGATCGAAAACGCATTGACCGCCGGCTTTACCGCCGTGGGCATGGATGTCCTGTTGCTCGGCCCGATGCCGACCCCGGCTGTCGCCATGCTCACCCGCTCGCTTCGGGCCGATGTCGGGGTGATGATCTCGGCCTCGCACAATCCCTTCGCGGACAATGGCATCAAACTCTTCCGTCCCGATGGCTACAAGCTCTCCGACAGTTTCGAAGCCGAGATCGAAAACCTTATCGATTCCGATCTCTCGCCGCGTCTGGCGCGCGGCACCACGATCGGTCGGGCGCGCCGTGTGGAAGAAGCGCGGACGCGCTATGTCGAATATGCCAAGCGCACCCTGCCGCGCGATATCGACTTCACCGGCCTGCGGGTCGTTGTCGACTGCGCCAATGGCGCCGCCTACAAGACCGCTCCCGAAGTGCTGTGGGAATTGGGCGCCGAGGTCATCTCGATCGGCGTCGCGCCGGATGGCTACAACATCAATGACGGCTATGGTTCGACGGCTCCGGGCGCGTTGATCGAAAAGGTCAAGGAATTGCGCGCCGATATCGGCATCGCGCTCGATGGTGACGCGGACCGGGTGCTGGTCGTCGACGAGAAGGGGAATGAGGTCGATGGCGATCAGCTGATGGCGGTAATCGGGGCATCCTGGCACGCGCGTGGCCAGTTGGCCGGCGGCGGGATCGTGGCCACGGTCATGTCCAATCTGGGCCTGCAGCGCTATCTCGAAGGGCAGGGGCTTTCGCTCGAGCGCACCAAGGTGGGCGATCGTTATGTGCTCGAAGCCATGCGCGGCAAGGGGTTCAACGTGGGCGGCGAGCAGTCCGGCCACATCATCCTTTCCGATTTCACCACCACGGGCGATGGTCTCGTCGCCGCCCTGCAGCTTCTTGCCGTGGTCAAGCAGGAGGGCAAGCCGGTCTCTGAAGTGTGCCACCGGTTCGACCCGGTTCCGCAATTGCTTCAGAACGTGCGTTTTCAGCGCGGCAAGCCGCTCGAGGACAAATCCGTCCGCGAGTTGATCGCCGATGCCGAGGCGCGGCTAGGCAAGACCGGGCGGCTGATCATTCGCGAGTCGGGCACCGAGCCCGTCATCCGTGTCATGGGAGAGGGCGACGACGCCAAGCTCGTGTCCCAGGTGGTTAACGAGATTGCGACGGCCATCGGAAAGGTGGCCTGATTTCGCCTTCGACGTTAAGAAATACGGTTAATCGCACTTTAAGAAACTTCCCCTAAGTTCGGCTCAATCCTAAAATTTGATCCGCTCAGGGGGACAAAGCGCATGAAAAAGCTGTTCGGTTCGACTGCCCTTGGGGCAGTCGTGCTTTTCACCACGGCGGCTTTGGCCGCCGATCCGGTTTATCCCGTCTACAAGGACTTTGTTCCGCCCTATATCCCGCCCGTCGACGAGGGACTGCAGGGTTCGTTCTACTTGCGCGGCAGCGTTGCCGGCAACACGAGCTGGGCGCGTGAAGCGGTCCATACCGGGACGGGCGATAGTTTCTCGATCATCGAAAACGGCTGGGGCTACAGCGCCGGTATTGGCGCGGGCTATGAAACCGGAACTGGTCTGCGTTTCGACGCGACTGTGGATTACCTCTCCAACCGTGGCATGACAGCAGAACTGCCCGATGGAGACCATGAACTCGACCTACGTTCGACTATCGTTTTGGCCAACGCTTATTATGATTTCGGTTTGACCGACCTGGGCCTTTCGGCCGCCGGCGGTGCGTTCGGCTATGTGGGCGCAGGTGTTGGTGTCGCCTTCAACGAATCCCGGGTCGAAGACAGTGTCGGCTATGGGCCCTGGGGTTCGAACACCAGCCTTGCGGCAGCGGGCATGGCGGGCGTCGGGTACGATTTCGGAGCACTGGTCGCCGATTTGGGCTACCGGGCGCTCTATATCGACGAAATCGAGAACACCAATGAGGTGCCGGACGAATATCGAATCGATGACACCTGGGTTCACGAGGTTCGCGCCACGCTGCGCTATCGCTTCTGAGCCTCGTCTCGATCCCGATTTTCAGGGGCGGTCCTTGTGGCCGCCCTTTTGCTTGAGCAGCAGATAAACGGCGCCTCCGACGATCAGTCCCCAAAACGCCGCGCCAATGCCGAACAGGGTTAATCCCGAAGCGGCGGTGACGAAGGTAAGGACTGAAGGGATGCGGAACTCCTCGTCGGCGACGGCTCCCATGAGAGAGGTCGCCAGCGCGCCGATCAGGGCCAATCCTGCCACGGCTTCGATCAGCAGCGGTGGGGCGGCGGAAATGAACGCGGCGGCAACACCTGCGCCCAGGGCCAGAAGCACATAGCCGCAGCCTCCGGCGATTGCGGCGATATAACGTCGGGATGGGTCGGGGTGCGCATCGGGTCCGGCGCACAGCGCTGCAGTGATCGCCGCCAGATTGATCAACTGACCGCCCCAGAATGCCCCCAGCCCGCTCACAATGCCGGTCGAGATGAAGACCGGCCGAACGTCTGGATTATAACCGTTAGAGCGCAGCACCGCCAAACCCGGAATGTTTTGGGACGCCATGGTCACCACGAACAGCGGGATGGCGATCCCGACGATCGCGTCGAGGTTGAGCGTGGGCGCGACGAAGACGGGATTGGGCAGCGGATTGGCGAACAGATCGGGCGGCAGATCGGTGGAGATGGCGATCATCACGGCGGTAACGGCCACGGCGACCGGAACTGCCCAAAGGCGCGCGAAACGGAGCATCAGCGCCCAGACGAGGACGATGGGCAATGCAAGCGAGGGCAGTTCCGCCACCGCGCGCACGGGCGCCAAACACAGGTTAAAGAGGATGCCGGCCAGCATTGCGCTGGCGAGGGGCATCGGTATGGCCGCGACGGCGCGGCTGAAGCCTTTCCAGCAGCCGGCGACGACGACCAGCCCTGCCGCAACGATGAACGCGCCCACGGCCGCGGAAAATCCTCCGGTGACGCTGCCGGTTGCGATCAGGAGTGCTGCGCCGGGTGTCGACCAGGCGATCGCCAGCGGTATCCTGGTTATCGCGCTCAGGACGATGCCGACGATGCCCATGCTCAACGTCAGCGCGAAAAGACCGGAGGCCGCCTGCTCCTGAGTCGCGCCCAGTGCCGTAAATCCCTGCAGGACAATGGCAAACGAGCTGGCAAAACCCACCACTGAGGCAAGAACACCGGAAAAGACGGGTTGGACAATGCCGACCGGGCGAGACGACTGCATTTGTTGGGACATATCGGCGCTCTCGAGAAGATCGGACGGGTTGGTCAGGCAAAGGCGGCAAATCTGCCTTTTCGACGCCATTTTTGGAGCATCGGGGCCGGCGATTCTAGATAAATTTTTGTCCTAATTCTCTGATTGCGCACGTTTTTCCTGATGATCACATTTTCGTCATCCTCGATCACCACTGTTTGAACGTCAAAACAGTACCGCTCCTGGGTTGAAATTGGCCGATCGCGCCGCAGCCCTACGAAAATGGGAACGATTCCCGCCATCGGTCATTTTGTTTGGCGAAAGATAAAGGAGACCACCAATGCGTAAGTTTCTTGCCCTTCTGGCTCTTCCCCTGATGCTGGCCGTCGCTGCATGCGACATGCCGCCGGAAGATGGATCGGCACCTGCCGATCCGGCTGTGACCACCGAGCCGGCGGCTCCGGCCACCCCGATGCAGTAAGCGCATCGATATATTTTCGATGAAAGGGGCGTCCAATCGGGCGCCCCTTTTGCTTTGCCCAATGGATCGGCGAGATGAGCGCAGCCGCACAGACCAGTGCCGCAGGAGCAAGAATCGGCGGCGTGGACGCTGCCCGGGCGCTGGCCGTCATCGGTATGCTGATGGTGCATGTGGGGCCGCGCGGCGCCGATACACTGGCGGAAAGCCTTTATAATCTTCCCCATGGCCGCGCTTCGATCCTTTTCGGATTTCTCGCCGGCATCGGCATGGCGCTCCTCTCCGGTCGGCCCGGCAAACGCGATCTGGCCAGATTGCGGCTGGGATGGACGGCACTGGTGTTTTTGCCTCTCGGTCTCGTGCTGCAACGGCTCGATCATGGCATAGCGGTTATTCTTCATCACTATGCCCTCTTCTATCTCCTGGGGATTTTGATGCTCGGCCTCGGACGCCGGCAGCTTTTTGCCAGTGCCGCAATCCTCTCGATTGCCGGCCCTCTCATCTATTTTTTCTGCAAGGCCCACTGGCCCGATCTGGTCGAGCGCACGCCCGTCGAAGCGGGGGATACGCTGGGGGACATAATCGCCGGGTTGCTGGTGACGGGGCCTTATCCTCTCGTGACATGGAGCGCGGCTTTGGTCTGGGGCATGTGGGTCGGTCGGCTCGATCAGCGCGCCCCTTGGCTCCAACGGCGGCTTACCATTGGTGGAACGATTGTCGCAATTGTTGCCGGCGCGCTCGCGTTTCTGCTGGCGCCGCTCGTTGAGGGTGCAGGCGACGCCGGTGACTGGCGGCAATTGCTCGATGGCGCCGCGCACAGCCAGATGCCGCTTTGGCTCATCGGGGCGACCGGCAGCGCCATGGCGGTGACCGGAGGCATGCTGATCGCCGTACGGCGTTGGCCCGATCTGTTGGCGCCATTGGTGATGCTAGGGCAATTGGCGCTCAGCTTTTATGTGGCACATCTGTTCCTGCTGCATTTTCTCACCGATATCGTCAGGCACCGGGATGTCGGCGGGGCGACGATTTCGGTGATCGTAGTGAGCGGTCTGGCGATGGCATTTGCGGTTTGGTGGCGCCGGCGCTTTGCACGCGGCCCACTCGAAGCGCTGCTGGTCTGGCCGTTCCTCCCGGCGCTTGCCGCCAAACCCCAGAACGCGCCGCGCACACCATAAAGTGGTCGCTCCGGCGTCCGGTTCGGTCTATTGAGGCGAGATGAATACCGACCCTCTCGAAATTTTCCTCGTCGCCATGCCCGGGCTTGAAAATGCGCTGTGCGCGGAAGCGAAATCGCTCGGCTTTGCCGATCCGCGCCCGGTGCGGGGCGGGGTGAAAATTTCGGGCGACTGGCCCGAGGTCTGGCGCGCTAATCTCGAGCTGCGCGGTGCGGGACGGGTGCTGGTGCGGATCGCCAGCTTTCGGGTCAATCATTTGGCGCAGCTCGACAAGCGCGCGCGACAGGTGCCCTGGGGTGATGTTCTCAGGCGCGATATTGCGGTCAAGGTCGAGGCCAGTTGCCGGAAATCGAAAATCTATCATTCCGGTGCCGCCACCCAGCGGATCGAGAACGCCATCGCCGAGGAATTGGGCGCTCCCCTTTCCGATGTCGCCGATGTGCGGGTGCTGGTTCGCATCGAGAACGATCTGTGCACGATCAGCGTCGATACCTCGGGCGAAGGTTTGCACAAGCGGGGGCACAAGGCGGAGGTCAACAAGGCCCCGATGCGCGAAACGCTGGCCGCGCTGTTCCTGCGCGAGTGCGGATATCGCGGCACCGAACCCGTGCTCGATCCGATGTGCGGGTCGGGAACTTTCGTGATCGAGGCCGCCGAGATGGCGCTCGGGCTGCAGCCGGGACGGGCGCGAAGTTTCGCATTCGAAAAGCTGGCGACGTTCAAGGCGGGGCAGTGGGCGAACATGCGCTCGGCGGCAGGGCAAGGATCGACGGACCTCCTTTTCCACGGCAGCGACAGGGATGCCGGTGCGGTGCGGATGAGTATCGCCAATGCGGAACGCGCGGGGGTAAGCTCGATCACCCGCTTTGCTCAGTCGCCGATCGAAACCCTTGAGCGGCCGGAAGGAGCGGCGGGGCTGGTGATCGTCAACCCTCCCTATGGGCTGCGGATCGGGAACCGCAAGAAACTGTATCCGCTCTATGGCGCGCTGGGGCAGGTGCTGCGCACGCGGTTTTCCGGATGGCGCGTGGGGCTGGTGACGGCCGATCCGGCGCTGGCCCGGGCAACCGGCCTGCCGTTCGATACCCCAGGGGAGAGCGTGGACAATAACGGCACGCGGATCGCCCTTTACAGGACCGGCGCGCTGTAAGGATCGCGCTGCGCGCAATCGCCGTCTTGCATCTGTCGCGATGAAATGATTTACGGCAGTTCAAATCCGGCCGCTCCCTGTGGGGCGGCCTTATCGTTGAAGGCCGCCTCCCATGATCCGTTTCGAAAATATCGGCAAGCAAAACGGCAAGCAGATCGTTTTCATCGAAGCGTCCGCCGCGTTGCAGCGCGGGGAAAAGATCGGGCTTGTGGGGCCAAACGGGGCGGGCAAGACGACGCTGTTTCGCATGGTCACCGGCGAGGAAGCGCCCGATGAGGGGCAGGTGTCGATCGATCGGGGGACGACGATCGGATATTTCTCGCAGGATGTGGGCGAAATGGCCGGACGGTCCGTTGTGGCCGAAACCATGGACGGGGCCGGTCCGGTGGCGGCGCTGATCGCCGAAATGCGTCAGCTCGAAGCCGACATGGGCGACCCCGACAAGGCCGACGAGATGGATGCCATCATCGCGCGCTATGGCGAGGTGCAGGAACAGTTCGAGGAACTCGACGGATATGCGCTCGATGGGCGCTCGCGTGAGGTTCTCGACGGGCTCGGTTTCTCACAGGCCATGATGGATGGCGATGTGGGCGCGCTTTCGGGTGGGTGGAAAATGCGTGTCGCGCTGGCCAAGATTCTGCTCGCACGGCCTGACGTGCTGCTGCTCGACGAGCCCTCCAACCACCTCGATATCGAAAGCCTGATCTGGCTCGAGGAGTTCTTGAAGAACTTTTCCGGCGCGTTGCTGATGACCTCGCACGACCGGGCGTTCATGAACCGGGTGGTCAACAAGATCATCGAGATCGATGCGGGGAACCTCACCTCCTATAGCGGCGACTATGAATTCTATCAGGAGCAGCGGGCCATCGCCGACCGTAACCAGCAGGCCCAGTTCGAGCGTCAGCAGGCGATGCTGGCCAAGGAAATCGCCTTCATCGAACGCTTCAAGGCGCGGGCCAGCCACGCGGCGCAGGTTCAGAGCCGGGTGAAAAAGCTCGACAAGATCGATCGCGTCGAGCCGCCAAAGCGCCAGCAGAAAGTGGTGTTCGAATTCCGCCCTGCGCCGCGCTCTGGCGAGGACGTCGCAGTGCTCAAGGGCGTTTCCAAAGGATATGGCGAGCGCACCATCTATGACGGGCTCGACTTTCACGTGCGGCGCAAGGAGCGCTGGGCGATCATGGGGGTGAACGGGGCCGGAAAGTCGACGCTTTTGAAGCTGGTGACGGGAGCAGCGGACCCGGACGCGGGAACCGTCAACCGTGGTCCCAGCGTCAAGATGGCTTATTTCGCCCAGCACGCCATGGACCGGCTGGATGGGGATTTGTCGATCTTCGACATGCTGCAAAGCGAATTCCCGCAGGCCGGGCAGGCCCCCTTGCGGGCGCTGGCCGGGTGCTTCGGGTTTTCCGGCGACGAGGTCGAAAAGAAATGCCGCGTGCTTTCGGGTGGGGAAAAGGCGCGGCTGGTCATGGCCATGATGCTGTTCGATCCTCCCAATTTCCTGGTGCTGGACGAGCCCACCAACCACCTCGACATCGCCACCAAGGAAATGCTGATCGAAGCGCTTTCGAGCTATGAGGGCACCATGCTGTTCGTGTCCCACGACCGGCATTTCCTGAGCCAGCTCTCCAACCGTGTGCTTGAAGTCTCGCCCGAGGGGGTGCGCACGTTCGGGGGCGGATACAAGGAATATGTCGAGAGCACGGGGCAGGAGGCTCCGGGGTTGAGGCATTAGTCGAGGGCGCTGAGGCGGCGCCAAATGGAACCGCCGGCAATCTGTCTCACCCTCGTCGTCCTCGGACACGCACGCCCCCACTCCTCCCGCACCCCTTGGGACAGCCTTGTGGATTGTCGGGTCAAGCCCGACAATGACGAAGGAGAGGTTGGGGACGACGGACAGAGAGAATAATAGCTTCTTGCCGCAGCCCTCGCCCCAATCACCCCTTCTCCCCTTGAGGGAGACTTCGAGCTGTCCTTTGGCCAATCGTGCCGGTGGCACGATTGGAGGCGAGAAGGCCATGAGAGCTATGCTCGAATGGCAGGCCGCGAAGCGGTCGGATGAGGGGTGCGCTGAGCTTGCGCCAAGCACCCTCGTCAGAAACTTATCCCCGCCCCTCTAACCCACGCCATAGTATGCCCACGACCCCGCGCTTATGGACGCAAGCGCAACGAACGTTTGGGCGGGATCGGTTCGGGTTCCTCATGGGTCGCCATGGGGAAGGCCCAAAGCGGACGGATGGCCGGATGTGGACACCAGGTGGGGCAACCCTCCCACGTCGCACCGGGGAAACCCGGAGGGGCAGCGAGAAGGCCGCAAGGCACTCCCAACAACCCCCAGCCCGAGACGCCGCCATAAGCCCAAAATCTCGAACGCATGGGGCGATGACCGCTTCATACTAACTAATACAGCACGAGGCGTTCATCGCCCCATGCCGTCTATCCATCATCAACCGAGGCTGATGGCCGTCGGAGATTTCGGCGTGCGCGTCAATCTCGCCCTTGCCAACCTCCCCATCGTCCAATATACGCATCGACGGGCCATCCCTCCCCAACGAGGGACGCCCATCTGTAAGGATGGAGCAACATGACAGATATTTCTGCCGCCACGACCGTGGCGAAGCCGGATGTGCGTCCGGAAAATCCCAATTTCTCTTCAGGTCCTTGCGCGAAGCGTCCCGGGTGGACGGTGGAAGCGCTTTCCGGTGCGCTGGTCGGACGGTCCCACAGGGCCAAGCCGGCCAAGGCCCGCATTCAGCGCGCTATCGAATTGACGCGCG
The DNA here is from genome assembly GCF_036662815.1 of Pelagibacterium mangrovi. NCBI lineage: Bacteria > Pseudomonadati > Pseudomonadota > Alphaproteobacteria > Hyphomicrobiales > Devosiaceae > Pelagibacterium > Pelagibacterium mangrovi. The sequence goes on from NZ_JBAFXA010000001.1 coordinate 503,312, forward strand.
AGCTGCTTGAAGTGCCCGAAGATTATCTCATCGGAATCGTGCCGGCGTCCGATACGGGTGCCGTGGAAATGGCGCTCTGGGGCATGTTGGGTGCTCGCGGGGTCGACATGCTGACCTGGGAATCGTTCGGGGCCGGCTGGGTCACCGACGTTCAGAAGCAACTCAAGCTCGACGATGTGCGCGTGCACAAGGCCGAATATGGCGAGCTGCCCGATCTCACCCAGGTCGATTTCACCCGCGACGTGGTGTTCACCTGGAACGGCACGACTTCGGGCGTCCGCGTGCCCAATGGCGACTGGATCCCCGCCGACCGCGAGGGACTGACGATCTGCGACGCCACCTCGGCCGCGTTCGCGCAGGATATGGATTTCTCCAAGCTCGATGTGGTGACCTTCTCCTGGCAGAAGGCGCTGGGTGGGGAAGCCGCGCATGGCATCCTGATCCTGTCGCCCCGTGCTGTCGAACGGCTGGAAACCTTTACCCCTGCCAATCGGCCGCTGCCGAAAATCTTCCGCCTCACCAAGGGCGGCAAGCTGATGGCCGACGTCTTTGAAGGCGCGACGATCAACACGGTTTCGATGATCTGCATCGAGGACGCCGTCGATGCCATGGAATGGGGTCTCGAAGTCGGTGGACTCAAGGCGCTGCAGCGCCGCGCCGACGCCAATGAGAAGGCGATTGCCGACTGGGTTGCCAGGACCGATTGGGTCGATTTCCTCGCCGCCGATCCGGCGGTGCGGTCCAACACTTCGGTGTGTCTCAAGATCGTCGATCCGGAAGTGACCGCGCTGTCCGATGAGGCGCAGGCCAAGCTTGCCAAGGCTGTGGTCTCGCGTCTCGACAAGGAAGGCGTCGCCTATGATATCGGCGGCTATCGCGATGCGCCGACCGGCTTCCGCATCTGGTGCGGGTCGACGGTCGAGACGGCCGATCTCGAAAAGCTCGTGCCGTGGCTCGATTGGGCGTTTGCCGAGGAAAAAGCGGCGGCGCTGGCCTGATTTCGCGTGCGCGCCGGACGGGCGCGCCGCTTCCCCACAGTTTCAGATTTGATGGAGGGCGCAATGCCCAAGGTACTCGTATCGGACAAGATCAGCCCGGCGGCGATCGAGATTTTCAAGGCAAACGGGGTCGAGGTCGATTACCTCCCCGATGTCGGCAAGGACAAGGACAAGCTGGCCGAAATCATCGGTCAGTATGACGGACTGGCCATTCGCTCGGCGACCAAGGTGACCGACAAGATTTTGGCCAGCGCCAACAACCTCAAGGTGATCGGCCGGGCCGGCATCGGGGTCGACAACGTCGATATCCCGGCGGCGACGGCCAAGGGCGTGATCGTCATGAACACCCCGTTCGGCAATTCGATCACCACGGCCGAGCACGCCATTTCGCTGATGCTGGCGCTGGCGCGGCAGATTCCGGAAGCCGATGCCTCCACGCGCGCCTCGAAGTGGGAAAAGAACCGCTTCATGGGCGTCGAAGTCACCAACAAGACGCTGGGGCTGATCGGGGCAGGCAATATCGGCTCGATCGTCGCCGATCGCGCGCAGGGGCTCAAGATGAAGGTCCTGGCCTATGATCCGTTCCTGACCCCCGAACGCGCCGTCGATCTGGGCGTCGAAAAGGTCGAGCTGGACGAGCTGCTGGCCAAGGCCGATTTCATCACGCTCCACACGCCGCTGATCGATGCGACGCGCAACATCATCAATGCCGACGCCTTCGCCAAGATGAAGGACGGGGTCCGCATCATCAACTGCGCGCGCGGCGGGCTGATCGATGAGGCGGCTCTGAAAGAGGCTTTGGAATCGGGCAAGGTCGCTGGCGCGGCGCTGGACGTTTTCCTGGAAGAACCGGCCAAGGAGAACCCACTGTTCGGCGTGCCGAATGTCATCTGCACCCCGCATCTGGGTGCGTCGACCACCGAAGCCCAGGAGAATGTGGCGTTGCAGGTGGCCGAGCAGATTTCGGCGTATCTGATGACCGGCGAGATCACCAACGCACTCAACTTCCCCTCGATTTCGGCGGAAGAAGCGCCCCGGCTCACCCCGTTCGTCAAGCTCGCAGAGTTCCTGGGTTCATTCGCGGGCCAGCTCACCGAAACGGCGATCAAGGAAATCCGCATCGAGTTCGAGGGCGACGTGGCCGCGCTCAACACCAAGCCGATGGTTGCCGCCGGGCTCAACGGCGTGCTCAAGCCGCTCCTCGGCGACGTCAACATGGTTTCCGCACCGGCCCAGGCCAAGGAACGCGGCATTGCGGTGGAAACCACGACGCGCGAGCAGGTCGGTGCCTATGACAACCTCATTCGCCTGACCGTCGTCACCGAGCGCCAGGAGCGCAGTGTGGCCGGCACCGTTTACGGCTCCAAGGCGCCGCGTATCGTCGAGATCAAGGGCATCACGCTTGAGGCGGAACTGACGCCGGCCATGCTCTATATCACTAATGAGGACAAGCCGGGCTTCATCGGTCGTCTGGGCACGCTTCTGGGCCAGCTGGGCATCAACATCGCCAACTTCAACCTGGGCCGCGTGGAGCAGGGCAAGGACGCGATCGCGCTGGTTTCGATCGACAGCAATCTAAGCGACGAGCAACTGGCCGATATCGCTGGGCTCGAAGGCGTGGTGCAGGCCAAGCGGCTGGCCTTTAACGTCTGACCGAGCCACTGAAATCGAAAAGGCCGGCAGCGACGCCGGCCTTTTTTCATTGCGGTTTCAATATCTGCTTGAGGTTGCGCCGCGCCGCGTATTCGGCAAGGCCGATGCCGGCGATGATGAAAGCAGCGGCGATGAGGTGGAACGTCTCAAGCCGTTCGCCCAGCATCAGCACCGCGAGCAGCGCCCCGAACACCGGGATCAAATTGATGAACAGGCTGCCGCGATTGGGACCGATCAGCTCGACCCCCTGGGCATAGGTCATCTGGGCGACGATCGAGGGGAGAAGCGCGACATAAGCCACGACCATCCAGCCACGCGGGCTCATCGAAACGGTGGCATCGACAAGGCCGGAGAGGCCTGACGAAAACAGCGATTGATAGACAAGGGCCGATAGGGCGGCAAAAAAGCTGGTGGTGGCGATGAAGGTCACCCAGCCGATCTTCGGCTTGTAGCGCAGCATCAGCGAATGGAGCGCATAGAGCAGCGAAGCGGCCAGCATCAGCGCGTCGCCCAGATTGACGTCGAGCCCGATCAGGCGGGCCGGGGAGCCGTGGGTGGCGACGTGGACGACGCCGTAAATGGTGAGGGCCACGCCCACGATGTGGAGCGCTGAGGCCCGGACGCGGAAGATCAGGAAATTGCCCACCATCACCAGAACCGGGATGGCGGCCTGGATCATGGCGACATTGACGGCGGCGGTAAAATTGGTCGCGCCATAGAGCAGGGCGTTGAAGCTGGTGAAACCGATGACGCCGTAAAAGGCCAGCCATCCCATGCCACGCCGGATTTCCGGCCATTCGGTACGCAGCGAGCGCCAGGCGAAGGGAAGGATGACGAGGAAGGCCACGATCCAGCGCAGAGCCGAAAGCTCGAACGGATCGAGTTCGCCGATGGCATATTTGCCCGCAATGATATTGGCGCCCCAGAACAGCGCCGAGAGCGTGAGCAGCAGGTAAGGCTGGTTCATTACGCGTGCGAAGCGATCGGTCGCAGGCTGAACGGGCTGGGTGGTCTTTGTCATAACGGGCCTTGTGCTTTATAGAGCCCGGACTTATCAGCGTTTCAGCCCTTGGCGAAGACCAAAAGTACCATGGGCTCTCTCCGGCCATCTGCCGGCGGAAAGACGGACACGAAAAGGAAAGCTAAGCGCAATGGCGAATGTTGTGGTGGTCGGCTCGCAATGGGGCGACGAGGGCAAGGGCAAGATCGTTGACTGGCTTTCCGAGCGCGCCGATGTGGTGGTGCGCTATCAGGGCGGCCACAACGCCGGCCATACGCTAGTGATCGACGGGGTGAGCTACAAGCTTTCGCTGCTGCCCTCGGGACTGGTGCGCGGCAAGTTTTCGGTGATCGGTAATGGCGTGGTGATCGATCCGCATCATTTCGTGAGCGAAATCGAAAAGCTCACGGCCCAGGGCGTTTCGATCACGCCCGATGTGCTGCGCATCGCGGAAAACGCGCCGTTGATCCTCTCGCTGCACCGCGAGCTCGACGCGTTGCGCGAGGATTCCAATTCCGGGCTCAAGATCGGCACGACGCGGCGCGGCATCGGGCCGGCCTATGAGGACAAAGTGGGGCGCCGGGCGATCCGGGTGTGCGACCTGTCCGAGCCCGAGACGCTGATGGACAAGATCGAGCGGCTTTTGACGCATCACAACGCCCTGCGGCGCGGCATTGGCGCCGAGGAGATTTCTGCCGACGCGATCCACGACGAACTGCTGGCGGTAGCCGACAAGATCTTGCCGTTCATGGACAGGGTATGGGAACTGCTCGACGAGCGGCGCAAGAGGGGCGAGCGTATCCTGTTCGAAGGGGCGCAGGGCGCGCTGCTCGACAATGACCATGGGACGTATCCGTTCGTCACCTCTTCGAACACGGTTGCAGGGCAGGCGGCTCCGGGTTCGGGGCTCGGGCCTACGGCGGTCGATTATGTATTGGGGATCACCAAGGCCTATACGACGCGCGTGGGCGAGGGACCGTTCCCGACCGAGCAGGACAATGAGGTCGGCCAGTTCCTGGGCGAGCGCGGGCACGAGTTCGGGACGGTCACGGGACGCAAGCGGCGTTGCGGTTGGTTCGACGCGGTGATCGTGCGCCAGACGGTGCGCACCTCGGGCATCCACGGGATCGCGCTGACCAAGCTCGACGTGCTCGATGGCATGGACGAGATCAAGGTCTGCGTCGGCTATGAGCTGGACGGCCAGCGGATCGACCATCTGCCTGCCTCAATGGGAGCACAAAGTCGAGTCAAGCCGATTTACGAAACGCTGGAAGGCTGGAAGGAAACGACCGCAGGCGCGCGGAGCTGGGCGGAACTGCCCGCTCAAGCCATCAAATATGTCCGGCGCGTCGAAGAGTTGATCGGGGCGACCGTGGCGCTATTGTCCACCAGCCCGGAACGCGAAGACACGATTTTGGTCCAGGACCCGTTTCAAGATTGAATTTTATTGTTTAGAAACAATTTGGTTTGACGACGGCAGAAAGTGACGTTGAGTAGATAATGGCCGATTATCGCGAACTCTTGCGCAAGGCGATCGATGCCCTGCCGGAAAATACCGGGGCCAATCGCCGGGCGGTCTATGAGAAGGCGCGCAGTGCCCTCGTTGCGCAATTGCGTGCAATCGAGCCGCCGCTGCCAGCCCGCGAAATCACCACTCACCGCCTCAATCTCGAAGACTGTATCCGCGAAGTCGAGCACGAAGCGACCGAGAAGCTTCTCGGCCGCTTTCGCGCCGTCGAGAACGAGCCGGAGCCCGAGCCTCAACCCGAACCCCTGATCGAAGAAGAGAGCGGGCCTGTCGACGACCTCCCGGTCGAGGAAACCTACGCGGAAGTCGAGCCGTATAGCGACGAGCCTGAAATTTCCGGGGAGCAAGCCGAGCCTGACGATTTCGAAGCTCCGCCGGCAGAAAATTTCGAGCCCGAGATCGAGCAAAGCGAGCCGCGTTTCGACGATGGCGAGCCCGAGCCCATCGAACCCGAGCCGATCTGGCCACGCGAGGACGACAGCGAGAGCGTAGCGGACGAAGACGACAGGTTCGACCACACCCGCAGCACGCCGCTTTTTACCGAACCGCTGGAAGAAGAGCCCGTCGAGGAGGAACCCGACGCGCCAGAACCCGAGCCCGAGACGCGCGAATCCTATGGCGGGGGCTCGATCGAAGATATCATCGCATCGGCTGAACGTGCGGCGAAGAGCGAGCCGGTTCAGGAACCGGAAGAGCCTGAAGAGCAGGCTCAGGACGACGATCGCGTCATTCCCTTTCTGTCGCATGTCGAGCACACGTCCTTCGAACCCCAACAGGACAGTTCGAGCGAAAAGCATTTCATTCTTTCGGAAGCCGACGCAGAGCCACGCAGCACGGTTTCGCTGGTCGATCTCCATGGCCGGCCTTTGGGTGGCGAGGGAGCGAAAGCCACCGAACCCGAAGCGGCGATGTCGAGCGTGCGCGAGGTCGACCTTGAGCCCGGCATTATCGCGCGGCCGGAAATTTCCGATGCGCAGGTCGCCATAGACCGGGCGATCGCTGCGCTGGACCGCGAAGCGCGCGGAGATACCGGAGAGGCGCTCGAGGCCGAGGCCGAGCCGGCCGAGGAAACGGCTGCTGCCGGCGAAGCGGGCGAAGAGCGCCCCAAACGATCCAGCGGGTTCGGGGCCTTTACGATTTTTCTCGTGATTTCGGTGCTGCTTCTGGGCGGCGGCGGGGTTGCCGGCTATTGGGCGTGGCGCGAGGGTTATATCGACCTCAACGCGCTGTTCGCACAGGGCGAAACGCAGCCGACCACCGAGGTTGGGGAGGCGGAAACGCCCGAACCCATTGGCGAGGAAACGCCGGAGCAGAACCCGGCCAACAACACCACCCCCGAAGTGCCCGCCGCCAGTGGCGAGGTCAGCGGATCGCCGATGCCAGGGGAAAATCTTCCCTTTACCGAAACCGAAACACCCACCACCGAGCAGGCCGAACCCGAAGCTACGTTCGAGGATCGCCTGCCGGCCGAAGCCGAAACGCCCATCGAACCGGACGCCGAAATGCTCGAAGAGCCCGGCATCGCGCTTTCGGCCGAGGGCGCGCAATCGCTGCTGCTCGAGGAGCAGACGGGTGGTTCGACGGGCGCGGTGCCCTATTCGGGTAGCGTTGAATGGTCGCGCGGCACCGATGAACTCGGCCACCCGACGATCATCGCCGAGGCATCCATTCCGGCGCGCAATCTCGAAGTCGGCGTGCTGCTGCGCCGCAATGCCGACGCCAATCTGCCGGCCAGCCATCTGATGGAAGTCAATTTCACGGTGGCCGAGAGCTTTATCGGTGGATCGATCGCCAATCTGCCGGGCGTGTTGCTCAAGAACGAAGAGCTGGTGCAGGGGCAGCCGCTGACGGGGGCTTCGGCCCGCATCGTGGGTAATTCGTTCCTTTTCGCGCTCTCTAGCGCCAGCGATATCGACGTCGATAACAATATCGAGCTCCTGACCGAACGGGACTGGATGGATTTGGCCATGGTCTACGGCACGGGCCGGCGCGCCATCCTCACGCTGGAAAAGGGCGAGGACGGCGAGGCGATCTTCCAGGACGTGCTGGCTGCCTGGGCCGCGCTCGATGCGGAAGCGGCGGCCGAAACCCCGGCGGAGGACGAGGTGGCACCTGTCAACGATGCTTCGGAAGCCGCCGAAGGCGCTACTGACGCGTAGGGGCGATCAGGCTGGAACAGTGCTGCCGTTTTCCATGCGATAGACGCGCTCTGCCAGCGCTTTGACGTCTTCGGCTTGGTGCGAGACGAAGATGGCATGCCAGCCGTTCTCGCGGACCAGCCGGGCCACCAGATCGCGGATGGGGCCTAGGGTCTGTTGATCGAGGCCGGTGAAGGGTTCATCGAGCAGCAAGACCGGCCTGTTGCGCAGCAGCGTGCGGGCGAGCGCGACGCGCTGCTTCTGGCCGCCCGAGAGTTGGGCTGCGCGACGATCCGCCAATCCACCCAGATCCATGCGTTCGAGTGCTTCGATCACACTGCTGTCGTCGGCGCGGGCACGGCTGCCCAGGCCCAGGGCGACGTTGGCGCCGGCGGAAAGATGGTCGAACACATTGTCGGATTGAAAGAGGATGGAGACCGGCCGTTGCTCGGGCAATCGGCCGAGGATCGAAGCTCCGTCGAGGCGGATATCGCCGGAGGCGGGTTGGAGGAAACCGGCGATAAGGTCGAAAAGGGTCGATTTGCCCGCCCCTGAAGGGCCTATCAGCCCCACGATTTCGCCGGGCGCGACGGTCATATCGAACGAGAAACCGGTTTGTGCGCCCGGATAGCGAAAGGTGATCTGATCAATCTCGAGCATTGGTCAACCGGTCCAGCAGCTTGGGAATGAGGATAAAGGCCGAAACCGACAACAGCAAAAGGATGGCCGCGATCGCCTCGGCATCATTGGTGCGGTAGGCGCCGAAGGCGCGGTACATCAGCCAGGGGAGGGTTGAAAATTCCGAGGTTCCGAACAGCGAGATGACGCCGAGATCGCCCAGTGAGAAGACGAAGGCGATGGCGAGAGCGTAACCTATGGGGCGACCGATCAAGGGCCATTCGATGCGGCGCCACTGGGCGAAAGATGACAGCCCGAGCGAGCGGATGAGGCGGTGGTGCCGCAGCGCCAGCGCTTCGAGCGGCGGCGCGAGAGTGGTGAAAACGAAGGGCAGCGCAAGCAGCGCATTGGCCAGAACGAGGACCAGCGGCGCGACCGTTGTTGGAGAAAGGCCGGTCAGCCGGGCGAGGAGGAAAAAGCCCAGCGAGAGCACCACGGCGGGCACGGCGAGGTAAGCAAAGACCGGGAAGCCCAGGAGGGCACGTCCGGCAGTTGCGCGCGGTTGCAGCGCGCGGGCCATGCCCAGCGCAATGCCCAGGCCCACCGAAACCAGTGCGCTGGCCGTGCCAATGGCGAGGCTGGTGGCGGTTGCCTGCCAGAACGATGCCTGGATGAGAATGGACCCGATGGCGGCGAACCCTTCGCCCAGCACGGCGGCGAGGGGCGCGAGGAAGCCCGCGACGAGGAGGATGAGGAGGAACGCCTGCAGGACTGAGAGCCAGCGCGTTTCAGGCCAGTGGAAATTGGTGCGCTGACCAAACATCGCGGCGGTTGGCGCGAGAGTGGTTGCCGGAATGACGATGGCGGCGCTGACGAGAAGTTGGACGAGGGCGAGGTGGACAGCAGCGCCGAGGTCGAAATCGAGACGGACCGCTTCGTAGATGGCGACTTCCAGCGTCTGGTTGGCGGGGCCGCCGCCCAAGGTCAGAACGATGGGAAAGCTCGTGAAGCACAGGAGGAATATGGTTGCCGAAATGCCTGGGATCGACGCGGCGAGGGCCGGGGCGTCGATGATTGCGAGGCGCTGGAGCGGCCCGAGGCCCAAGCTGCGTGCCAGCTTGAGCTTTTCGGGCGGGATCGCGGCCAGCCGATCGATGAAAATGCGGGCCGAAAAGGCTCCGTTGAGGACCACATGGGCCGCGACGATGCCCCAGAGGCCGAAGATCGATGAGCCCGTTTCAAGCCCGAAAGGGGCAAGCAGGGTGTTGATCCAGCCATTCCGGCCCCAGATGGCGAGAAGGCCCGAGACGATCACCAGCGAAGGCATGACGAGCGCCGTGGACAACAGCCCGATGACGAAGCCGCGCCCGGGAAAATGCAGGCGGTCGAGCGTCCATGCCAGCACCAGCCCGGCAAGGATCGAAAGGGCTGTGGAAAGGCCGGCCTGAATGGCCGACATGGTGAGCAGATGGCGGATGTCGGGCGCGTTCGACCCGGTGCCGGGAAAGCGCTGTCCGGCGACGGAAAGCGCGATCAGCAGGGCAGCGATGAGGATGGCAATCGCGATTGCCACCGAAGCGCCGGCGAGACGGCGGCCGGGACGCCAATTGCCTGCGATCCCGGCCATGGGGTTACCTCAGGGTCGAAAAGGCTTCGTCGATCCAGGCGCGTGTGTTGGCCGTCACCTCACCGGCATCGAGCAGCAGCGCGGGGTCGGGATCGATCATTTCGGCAAAGCCGGGGTTGAGGCCGCCGGCGGGTTCGAGCACCGGGTACATCCAGTTGGTCTCGGGTAGGGTGGCTTGTGCCTCGCAGGTGACGAGATAGGCGAGGAATTGGCGCGCCAATTCCTGGTCGGGGCTAGAGGCAAGGATGCCGGCCACTTCGATCTGGGTGTAATGCCCCTCGCTGAACCGCGCCGCCTTGTAGCGGTCCTCGTCTTCGGCGATGACGTGATAGGCGGGCGAGGTCGTGTAGGAAAGGACCATATCGGCTTCGCCGGCCAGAAACAGATCGTAGGATTCCGACCAGCCGGTGGTGACGGTCAGGATGTGGGGCGCGAGGCCTTCCCAGATTTCGTGCGCGCGATCGCCATAGGCGGCCTTGATCCAGAGGATGAGACCGAGGCCCGGCGTGGAAGAGCGCGGGTCCTGGATCACGATCTTGAAATCGTCGGGAAGCGCGATCAGCTCTTCGAAGCTGGTGGGCGGGGTCGGTTGGGTTTCGGCATCATAGACGAAGGCGAAATAGCCGTAGTCGACGGGCACAAAAATCTCATCGGTCCAATCGAGCGGTAGCTCGAACTGAGGCAGATCGATCCCGTGTTCGGCGAAAAGCCCGGTGGCCTTGCCTTCACCGATCGTCGCGGTATCGAGCCCGAGGACGATGTCGGCCTCGGTGGTTTCGCCTTCGAGCTGCACGCGTCGCAGCGCGGAAATCGAATCCTCGGCAGAGACGAACTCAAGCGTGCAGCCGCATTGCGCCTCGAACCCTTCAGCGAGGGCCGGGCCGGGCCCCCAATCGGCGGCGAAGGCATCGTAGGTATAGACGGTGAGGGTGGGATTGTCCTGGGCGAGTGCAGGGAGCGCGAGGGCTCCCAGCACAACCGCACACAGGCTTGTCTTGATCGGATGGATCATGGATATCAACTCCATTCGCGCAAAATGCGCCAAGCCGTGGTTGCGGTCACAAATGGACGAGGGGAAAGGTGAGCCAATGGCGGGCGCGAACGCCCTTGCCATCTCGAACTTCCTCCGCCAGCATGACCTGGTTCAGGTTCTATGGGTTTTTCTCAGCCTGTCCTTTCGGATGGGCACCCCAGCGAGACGAGGCGACACTATAGGCGTGCAGGGTCCAGTGCAAGTGAGCCGAGCAGGGAAGACCCTGCAGTTCGATGGCATGTTGCTGATCGTTGGGGCAGGGGAAGTCGAGCCAGAAATGCTTCGGCATCTGGCCGCGCGGGCGAGTGGAATCGTGGGGGCGGACCGAGGGGGCGACATCCTTATGGCGGCGAAGCTGGTGCCCGATGCGGTGATCGGGGACATGGATTCGGTGGCCGACCGGGAGCGGTTTCCCGAGCGCACGCAGATCGTCGCGCTGCCCGAGCAGGAAACAACCGATTTCGAAAAGTGCCTTTATTCCACAGAGGCGCCGGTGACGGTGGCCCTGGGAATGACTGGGGGGCGGTTCGACCATACGCTGGCGGCGCTGCATGCGGTGGCCCGGTATGCGGGCGAACGGCGGATCATCCTCGTCGATGGGCACGATCTGGCGATCGGGGTGGCCGGATCGATCTCGCTCGACGTGGGTGCGGGGGAGCGGGTTTCGATCTATCCGCTCGGGCGTACGCGTTTTGCGCGCTCGCAGGGTCTATTCTATCCGCTCGACGGGCTGGACATGGCGCAGGGCAAGGCGATCGGGACCTCGAACCTTGCCACAGAGGACCGGATCGTGATCGAGGCAGAGTCGGAGCAGGACCCGTGGCTGCTGATTCTGGATCGCAATCTGCTCGATGGGGTGCTGTAAGCCCGCTTGGCTGGTGGCTGCGGAAAGGCTGATACTGGACCCCGGGAATAAATCCCGGGGTGACAATTTTGTGGGTGGAACACTGCTTTGCCCCTACTCAGGGCAGAGCGCCTATCCTTAAGCTTCGGCTTCCGATGCGATAGGGGTGGCCAGCACCTTGTCGACGCGGCGGCCGTCCATATCGACGATTTCGAGACGCCAGCCGTCGGTTTCCAGCGTTTCGCCGGTGGTGGGCAGGTGCTGAAGGTTCTCGATGACGAAGCCGGCGAGCGTTTGGTAGTCACGCTTTTCAGGCAGCAGCAGGCCGAGACGGTCCGAGAGGTCGTCGGCGGTGAGGCTGCCGGCCAGGAGCCAGGACCCATCCTCGCGCTGTACGGCCTCGTCGGCTTCGCCTTCCTCGAGATCGGAACGGAATACGCCGGCGATGGCTTCGAGCAGGTCCGAAGGCGTTACCAGCCCTTCGAAATGGCCGTATTCGTCAAGGACGAGCGCGAGCGGGAAATCGGCGCGCCGGAGAATGTCGAGCACGTCGAGGGCGCCCATGGTGTCGGGAACCACCTGCGGCTTGCGCAACAGGCGCCGCAGGCCGGCATGATCCTCGGGCTGGGTCGCGAGATAGTCGCGCATGACCAGAACGCCGATGATGTTGTCGGTCTCCCCGCTCGAAACGGGAATGCGCGAATGCCGGATTTCGGCCAGTTCGGACCGGATGGTCTGGAAATCGTCGTCGAGGTTGATCATCTCCACATCGGTGCGCGGGGTCATGATGCCACGGGCCCGGCGGTCTGAGAGGCGCAACACGCCGGCGATCATGCGCTTTTCGTCGCGCTCGATGACACCGGTTTCGGCCGCTTCGGCGACGATCGACTTGATCTCTTCCTCGGTGACCTGGTCCTCGTTGGATTCGCTCATGCCCAGAAGGCGGAAAATCAGCCGCGTGGAGGCATCGAGCGCCCAGACGACCGGTGCGGCGACGCGCGACAGGATGGTCATGGGGCGTGCGATGATGCAGGCCACGCGCTCGGGATTGCGCAGCGCGAACTGCTTGGGCACCAACTCGCCCACGACCACCGAGAGATAGGTGATGATGACGACGATGCCGCCGAAACCAACCGCCGACGCCGCGCTTGCGGGAAGGCCGCGATCGGCCAGGAAATCGGCCAGTGCTCCACCGAGCGTCGCCCCGGAAAAGGCGCCGGCAACAATGCCGATCAGGGTAATGCCAATCTGGACTGTGGAGAGGAAACGGCCGGGATCTTCGGCCAGTTTGATGGCGGCATTGGCGCCGTTTTGACCGCGCTCGGCCATGGAGCGCAGCAGGGGTCTGCTGGAAGAGACGACGGCAAGTTCGGACATGGCGAACACGCCGTTGAGCAGGATCAGGCCCGCGACGATAGCTATTTCTATCATTTTGAACGAACAGGCTGGAGGGCCGGTCCGATTTTATCCTTCAGTTGATTTCAGGAAGCGGCACAATGAGGCCTTGGGCAGGCCGCGTCAATGCGCGGCCTGCGCCCTTGCAGCTTCCTTTACCGCATCCTGAACCTTTTCGAAGGCGCGGACCTCAATCTGGCGGATACGCTCGCGGCTGACTTCGTATTCCTGCGCCAGTTCCTCGAGGGTCGAAGGGTTTTCCTGAAGGCGCCTGGCCCTGAAGATGGCCCGTTCGCGGTCATTGAGCACTTCCATGGCGCCTTCGAGAAGGCCCATGCGCTCGTCGAATTCCTGGCTTTCGCCGAGAATTTCTTCCTGATCGGGCACATCATCGATCAGCCAATCCTGCCATTGGCTGGAGCCTTCGTCGGCGCGCATGGGCGCGTTGAGCGAGGCGTCGCCGGTCAGGCGTTGGTTCATGGAGACGACGTCGTTTTCCGAAACGTTGAGCGTGGTCGCGATCTGCTTGATTTGGTCGGGGTGGAGGTTGCCGTCGTCGAGCGCGGCGATCTGCCCCTTGAGGCGACGCAGATTGAAGAACAGACGCTTCTGGGCAGCAGTCGTGCCGATCTTGACCAACGACCAGGAGCGCAAGACATATTCCTGGATCGATGCCCTGATCCACCACATGGCATAGGTGGCAAGACGGAAGCCCTTGTCGGGCTCGAAGCGCTTGACTGCCTGCATGAGGCCGACATTGCCTTCCGAGATCACCTCGGAAATGGGCAGGCCATAGCCACGATAGCCCATGGCGATCTTGGCCACGAGCCGCAGGTGGGACGTGATGAGCTTCTGGGCCGCTTCGGGATCGGCATGCTCCTTGTACCGCTTGGCGAGCATGAATTCCTCGTCAGGGTGGAGCATCGGAAATTTGCGGATTTCCTGAAGGTAGCGGTTAAGACCGCTTTCCGAACTCAGGACAGGTAGATTGGACTGGGCCATATTTGCACCCCCTCTTATTCACCCCCGGATAAGCCCGGCGGGCCTTGGTCTGCATCGACGCCCATTTCGGCACGCGCGCAGACACGTTAGAGTGAATATAGGTCGCAATTGGACGATTACATCCCCGCCTCACGAATTTTTGCCATTCGCAAGGTGCATAGGTCTCGCCGGTTCGCAAGTTACAATGAGTAAGGTGCCAGAGCGGTTGCGAGATTTGCCAGATCCTGCGGCAATTCGCTCGTAAATCGCATGGTTTTCCCGGTCGCGGGATGCGAGAAACCCAGGACCGAGGCGTGGAGAGCCTGCCGTCCCAGGGCTTTTGCGGCCTGCTGGACCGGCTCGGGCACCGCATTGATCTTTGTTGCAAAACCCGACCCATAAACGCCGTCGCCCAGGAGCGGATGGCCGATATGGGTCATATGCACGCGAATCTGGTGTGTGCGGCCGGTTTCGAGATTGCAGGCAACCTGGGCCACGGCCCATTTGTCTCCTCCGAACCGATCGTTCACCCGATAATGGGTAATCGCCTCGCGTCCGTCGCGGCCCAGAACCGACTGCTTGAGGCGATTATACGGATCGCGGCCGATCAGGGTCTGGATCGTCCCCACGAGCGGATTTGGAATGTTCCAGACGAAGGCGGTATAGGCGCGTTCGAGGGGGCCGGTGCGCCCGTGATCGGCGAACTGGGCGGCAAGGCCGTTGTGGGCCTGTTCGGTCTTGGCGGCGACCATGACCCCGGAGGTGTCCTTATCGAGCCGGTGGACGATTCCGGGGCGTTTGACCCCGCCGATGCCGCGAAGGCTTTGGCCGCAATGATGGATGAGGGCATTGACCAGCGTGCCGTCCTCATTGCCGGGGGCGGGGTGCACGACCATGCCAGCGGGCTTGTCGATGACGATCAGATGCTCGTCCTCATAGAGGACGTTCAGCGCAATGGCCTGGGGCTCGGGTTCGGCCTCGACCGGTTCGGGGGCCGCGAGGGCGATGGACTCGCCGGCCTTGACGCGATATTTGGGCACTTCATTGGTCGTTCCTTCGACGCTGACCGCACCCGTTAAGATCAAGTCCTTGATCCGGTTGCGCGAGAAAACGGGGAAGCGCGCCGCCAGAAACACATCGAGCCTCGTCCCGGCCTCGCTTTCGAGCACCGTGGCGTCATGCCTGTCCTCCTGGAGCCCATCCGCTGCCATGACTCAACCTCAAGCCGATTTCGATAAGGACGAGCCGCTCAGCCCGGAGGCCGAGGCCGTTATGGCAAAAGCCCGCCGCCGGGCGGCGATATCCATGCTCATCATGCTTATCGGCTTTATGGCGATTGTGCTGGTGGTTGTCTATCGCCTCGTGAGCATGGGTCCCGACGTTTCGGAGCGTTATGGCGTGCAATCGATAGCGCTGCCGGCCGGCGCGCAGGTGATCGCAGCCCAGACACAGGATGGGCTGCTGACCGTGACCTATGCAACGGACGATGCCCAAGCGATCCGCATCTTCGACGGGGCAACCGGCGAAATGGTGCAAGAGATCGCGATCATCGCCGAATGATCAGCAGTCCGGCACCGCGACGCTGAGGCCGCCTAGGGAGGTTTCCTTGTAGCGCTCGTCCATGTCGCGTCCGGTCTGGCGCATGGTTTCGATGCAGGCGTCGAGCGGCACGATGTGGCTGCCATCGCCCTGCATGGCGAGCGAGGCGGCAGCGACCGCCTTGACCGCCCCGAGCCCGTTGCGCTCGATGCAGGGGACCTGGACAAGGCCCTTGATGGGGTCGCAGGTCATCCCGAGATGGTGTTCGAGGGCGATTTCGGCTGCATTTTCGATCTGGGCATTGGTTCCGCCCAGGGCCGCACACAGGGCAGCGGCGGCCATGGCGGAAGCCGAGCCCACTTCGGCCTGACATCCCGCCTCGGCGCCTGAAATCGAGGCGTTGTATTTGATCAGCCCGCCGATCGCGGCGCCGGTCAGCAGCATGTCGGGGATTTTCTCGCGGCTCGCGCCGGGAACGTGGGAGAGGTAGTAGCGCAGGACGGCGGGGAAAACGCCGGCCGCGCCATTGGTCGGGGCGGTCACCACCTGGCCGCCAGCGGCGTTTTCCTCGTTGACCGCCATGGCGTAGGCCGAAAGCCAGTCGATGGCCGAATGGAGCGGCATGTCATTGGCGCCGGCCCGGCCCGAGAGGTTTTCGAAGATGGCGCGGGCGCGGCGTTTGACCCTGAGCCCGCCGGGTAATTGGCCGGTGGCGTCCAGCCCCCGGCTTATGCAGGCGTCCATCACGTCCCAGATGTGCATCAGCCGGTGGGCGAAGGCTTCGCCGTCGAGGCGAGCACATTCGTTGCGGCGCTTCATTTCCGCGATGGAGAGGCCAGAGGCCTTACCCATTTCCAGCATTTCGGCGGCGCTGGCGAAGGGAAACGGCACGTCGTCGGCGGGTGTGGCGGGCAAATCGCCGGCCTCGATTTCGGCCAGTGTTTTGACGAACCCTCCGCCAATCGAGAAATAGATTTCCTCGGCGATGATCTGCCCATCCGCATCGAGAAGGGTGAAGCGCATGCCGTTGGGGTGGGTTTCCAATCTTGTGGTGCGATCGATGATCAGATCGGCCTCAGGATCGAGGCCGATCGTCCAGCCGGGGGCTGGGGAGATCGTCTTGCGCGCGGCGAGCGCGGCAAGGGCCGATTGGGCTTGGTGTCCGTCATAGGTCTGGGGCGCAAAGCCAAGGCAGCCCGCCAGAACTGCCGCATTGGTGCCGTGGCCTATGCCGGTGAAGGCGAGCGAACCGTAGAGGGTGATTTCCAGTCGCGCGTTCTCGCGCGGCGGCATCTGCGTCACCCAGTCGAGGAAGCGCGCGGCGGCAATCATGGGGCCCATCGTATGGGACGATGACGGGCCTACGCTGATTTTGAATACGTCGAAAACCGAGACGAACATGCGGTTTACCCCTCATCGCATGCGGCCGGACCTCATGTGAGGGAATAGAATAATATTGCTTACGTCAAGCGGTATTGGCGGATGGAAACTTCGCTTACGTGGATTTGTGAGCGGAAATCTGCGTTTTGGTCGCCTTCTCGCGCCAAATCGTTTCAAACAGCGATCTGAAATGATCCGGCTGAATCTTGTCGAGACGAACCAGAACGAAGGGGTAGCCGCGATAGTGATCGGTGAGAAAGAACAGGTCGGGCTCGGCTTCGAGCAGCATGTCGCGCTCGTCCATCGAAGGGCGTTGCAAGGCGACAATGCCGGGTTCGCGTTCGCGCAGGAGGAATTTGGTGCCCAGCTTGATAGCCGGCGTGCCGTAGCTCGGGGATTGAACGACGCCGGGGAAGGTGAGGGCAATGGCTACGAGCTCGTCGTATGTCATCGCCTCGAACTCTAACGCCGATAGCGCAGGCGACCGATTTCGTCGAATTCGGCCTGTTCGCGCTTTTGCTGCTCGTCCTTTTCGCGCTGGTGTTCGCGCGCGTCGAGCAGTTCGACCTTTTTCAAATCCTCGATGGCTTCGGCGAGATCGTCCTGGGCGGCTTCGAGCTTGCCCTTCATATCGCCGGCCGAGGTCAGAAGATTGTCGCGGCGGGTGATGGCGGCCTTGGCGAAGGTGGAATAGGCGAAGTGCGCAATATCGGAGATGCCGGTCTTTTTGTGCTCGATCTCGATCTGCTGATCGAGTTCGGCGGCCATGCGCTCGAAATCGGCAATCATGGTCTCGATCTGGAGAACCTGGCGGCGCTTTTCATCGACCTGAAACTTTTTGAGGCGGATCAGGCTCGCGCTCTTGGACTTCATGACTTGCACTCCTTACTCATCAAGCCGTCGGTCGGCTTAACGAGCCGCCCTCATCCTTTATGCACCGGGCCGTCCGCGCCGGCAGTTTCCAGAATCGTCGCCAGCAAATTGTAGCCGTCGGCGATTGCGGTGCGCTCATCCGATCGCTGGCTCAAAAAAGCCTCCAGCGCCGGGTTGAGCGCTATGGCGCGGTCAACCTTGGAGTCCGATCCTTTCCGGTAAGCCCCCAGCCGGATCAGTTCCTCCATGTCGGCGAAAACCGACATCAACTCGCGCGCCCTGCTCAAAGTGGGCCGGAAATCCTCCGGCACGCATCCGGGCATGGTGCGCGACACGGATCGAAGCACATTGACGGCCGGATAGCGTCCCCGTTCGGCAATGGATCGCTCCATGACGATGTGACCATCGAGAATACCGCGTACGGCGTCCGCGATGGGCTCATTGTGATCATCACCTTCCACCAAAACGGTAAACAGTCCGGTAACGGAGCCCGAATTGACGAGGCCAGGACCGGCCCGTTCGAGCAATCGTGGCAATTCGGTGAAGACGGTGGGCGGATAGCCCTTGGCGGTCGGGGGCTCGCCGGTGGCCAGGCCAATCTCGCGCTGGGCCATGGCAAAGCGGGTCAGACTGTCCATCATGCACAGTACGCGCTTGCCCTGATCGCGGAAATATTCGGCAAGGGTCAAGGTAAGATAGGCGGCCTGTCGGCGCATGAGCGCGGATTCGTCGGAGGTCGCGACCACGACGATGGCCTTTTTCATGCCCTCTTCGCCCAGCTGCTCGGTGATGAACTCCTGCACCTCGCGGCCACGCTCGCCGATCAGCCCGATGATCGAGACGTCGACGTCGGTGTTGCGGGCCAGCATGCTCATCAGAACGGATTTGCCGACGCCCGAACCGGCGAAAATCCCCATCCGCTGGCCATCGCAGCAGGTGGTGAAGGTGTTGAGGCACCTCACGCCCAGATCGATGGGGCCGCCGACCCGGCCACGGGCGTGGGCGGGCAGGGGGAGGTTGCGTAAATTGTATGGAGATGCGCCGCGCAGCAGGGGCGCCGCGCCGTCGATGGCCTGGGCTTCGGCGTTGATTACACGCCCAAGCCAGCTATCGTCGGGATAAACGGCGCCGTCATGGCCGGCGAAAACGGCCTTGCAGCCCAGCCGAACGCCCTCTACCGGGCCGAAGGGCAGACAGAGGGCAAGGCCGTCGCGGAACCCGATGATTTCGCAGGCGAGGTTTGGGCCGCTGGGCGTTTCTATCGAGACCCGGCCCCCGACGCGCAGTTCGCGCACCGGCCCGACGATCTCGATCAGAAGCCCCTGCACGGTCTTTACGCGGCCAAAGACTTCGATCTCGTCGATCGCTTCAATGTCTGAAATCAGCGATTGCACTTTGGCTCCAGGCGAACCGATTCGCACCACGTTTGCGCCGCATTGGTAACTCATCCTTAAGGTTATGGCGATATTGCCAGAAGTTGAGCAAATTTTTTCGCCACGCCCTTGCGCGCGCCTGCTTTTCCCCTACAGCCCGGTTTCAATGAGTCCCGAGAGTCGGTTGAAGGGCTTTCTTAACGTTGTGCATTAAGAAAAGTTACGGTAATTTTCTTATATATATCAACGCATTAACGTCTCATTCAGTTAATGTAGCTCGCATATTGCCCGACCGAATTAAACTTTGTTAACTAATTGACGTTAGGTTCGAATCGTACCCAGTAGGGTTTGGTTAAGGGTTGCGGCTCGAGCCGGGCTCGGTCCCAGATAGGGATGTGGTTGGATAAGGGGATTGGCATGCGTGTGCTCTTGATAGAGGACGACAGCGCGACAGCGCAGAGCATCGAATTGATGCTCAAATCCGAAAGTTTCAATGTGTACACCACCGACCTCGGTGAGGAAGGTGTCGATCTGGGCAAGCTCTATGATTACGACATCATTTTGCTTGACCTCAATCTGCCGGACATGAGCGGGTATGAAGTGCTGCGCACGCTGCGCGTCGCGAAGGTTCAGACCCCGATCCTGATCCTTTCGGGTCTGGCTGGCATCGAAGATAAGGTCCGAGGCCTTGGTTTCGGCGCCGACGACTACATGACCAAGCCGTTCCACAAGGACGAACTGGTCGCCCGCATCCACGCCATCGTGCGGCGCTCCAAGGGCCATGCCCAGTCGGTCATCAACACCGGCGACCTTTCGGTCAACCTCGACACCAAGACCGTCGAAGTGGGTGGCCAGCGCGTGCATCTGACGGGCAAGGAATACCAGATGCTGGAGCTTCTCTCGCTCCGCAAGGGTACGACGCTCACCAAGGAAATGTTCCTCAACCATCTTTATGGCGGGATGGACGAGCCGGAACTCAAAATCATCGACGTGTTCATCTGCAAGCTTCGCAAGAAGCTTTCGGTGGCCACAGAGGGCAAGAACTACATCGAAACCGTCTGGGGTCGCGGCTATGTACTGCGCGAGCCCGACGAGACCGAGATGGCCAAAAGCGCGTAATCCGCGCTTCCGAGCTTCTATTTCGGCAAAGCCCGCACGGTCCCCTCGTGCGGGCTTTGTTCTTTCGGCCCCCTATTCGATCAGCTTGCGATAGAGGTGCCAGGTCGCATGGCCGAGGATCGGCAGCGCGACGGCGAGGCCGACAAAGAGCGGCACCGAGGCGATCACCATGATCACGGCGACGAGTACGCCCCAGAGTATCATGGGAACGGGATTGGCGCCGAACGCCCTTAGCGAGGTGAGGATGGCATGGGCCGCACTGCCGCCCCTGTCGACCAGCAGCGGGAAGGCGACGGCGGTGGTTGCCAGGACCAGCAGGGCAAAACCCAGCCCCACCAGATTGCCCCAAAACAACAGGCTCCAGCCGCGCGAGGTGGTGAAAGTCTCTGTGATCAGAGCCATGAGGGTTTCGGGCGCCCGGACGGAAAAATGCGCCTCATAGATCGCGCCCGCCGCCGTGATCCAGAGAATGAAGAGAATGGCGAGCCAGAGGCCTACGGCAACCATCGAGCCGATGGCGGGATGGCGCAATACGCTCAGGGCATGGCTGGGATCGTCATCCTCTCCCCGTTCACGCCGCCGGCTCAATTCATAAAGCCCCAGAGCCGCGACCGGGCCGATGAGGGCAAAGCCCGTGGCGAGAGGATAGAGCAGGGGAAAGGTCGCCCCCCCGGCGCTCCAGGTCGCCAATACAATGCCGACCAGGGGATAGATGAGGGCTATGAAGAGATAATGGGAAGGGTGACGCCAAAAATCGGCCGATCCCTTGCGCAAGGCATCGAAAACATCGCTGGTCGAGATGGAGCGGACGACAGTTTCGGCGTTGCCGACATCCGCATAGGCTTGTTCGGGATACACAGGCATACCAGGCCTCCTCGGTCAAAAGGAGCGTGGGGTGCCAGCACTTCCCCCGGGCGCGGGCACACCACGCCGTTGGGGCATTGCCTTGTCCAGACAATACCTGAACGCGATCATAACCCGATTTGCAGGAAAACGGGACTGGCGTTCACACAGAAGTGTGCTCGGGGGTGGCGCGCGGCCTACACATAGGTCTGGAACTTGGCTTCCAGCATGGATTGGTCGAAGGGCTTGAGGATGTGATCGTTGGCGCCGGCTTTGCGGGCCATGGCCATGTGGCCGATGTCGCGCTCGGTGGTGCAATAGACGATACGGGGCTTTTCGCCGCCGTTATAGCCGCGCAGGGCCTTGAGAAATTCGAGCCCGTTCATGATGGGCATCTGCCAGTCGAGCAGGATCACGTCGGGCATTTCCCGCGCGCATTTTTCATAGGCTTCCTGGCCGTCCTCGGCCTCGTCGACGATGAAATCCATGTTTTCCAGGATGCGCCGAGCCACTTTGCGGATCACGCTGGAATCGTCGACGATCAGGCAGGACTTCATGAGCTCCATCCCATGAACGGAGGCGGTCGGGATGGAGCTGACTCTAATGGCTTAATCGTTAGCGAAGAGGTAATTCAGTCGATGTCGTGGGGCAGGGGATCGGCGGTGAAGCGCAGCACGTCGCCATCGAGGCTGAGGTTGAGGCCCATGTGGCAGAGGCGGGCGAGGACGCCGGTATAGAAGGGCTGGATGCCCCGGGCATCAACGGTGCCGTCCTCGGGCGTGCCGGCAATCAGCCCCTGAACGGCGTTGGGAATCAAGGTCTTGGGGCCGGTCCCCGTAATCGTGAAGCTCTCGCGCCCGGCTTCGCCTTCCACTTCCACGGTCACCGTGCCACCACGCGGAACGCCAGCGACTGCGATCAACAGCATGTTGAGCAGCATCTTTGCCTTGTTCTTGGGAAGGAGCATGGGCGTGACCTTCCATTCGAGGTCCGCCTTTTCACCGGCCATGAGCAGGGTCGCCACGCGATCAGCCTCGCGGGTGTCGATATCGGTGCCCGCAGTCGAGGACGCACCGAAGGCAAGGCGGGCGAATTCGAGCTTGGCGCGCGCCTGGCGCGTGGAATTTTCGATCAGCTCCTTGGCGAAGCTCTGCATTTCGACCTGAGAGGGATCGGCGAGCACTTCGAGCCCGTTGCCGATCGCTCCGACCGGGTTGATGAGGTCATGGCAAACGCGCGAGCATAGCAATGCGGCAAGATCGGCCGCGCCCAGTTCCACAATGCTCGTCATGGCCGATTTGCCTTTCGCTCGGTTCGGCGGCGTTGGCGCCGCGCGTATCTGTCGAATCAATGTTCCAGCACTTTATAGTGCAACTAGGGCAGGGCAACGCAAAGCTGCCCGCTCCGAAGGGGTTGCGCCCAATTTATTGGAGATCTGCGGCGCGCGGGTCGGGAAGCGCGGCCCAGTTGGTTGCGCCCTCGCGCAGCGCGCTGGCCGGCGAAAGGTCGAAGGCCGATCGGTTACCGATGGAATAGAATAGCATCAGCCTTCCGCCCACGATGCGAAAAATCTGCGGATTGCCGTCGGACATGTGTCCGCGCGCCATAGACATGGCGCAATGACCGCCGAAAAGAGGGGCGTAGATTTCCGGGTTTCGCTCGAAGACATCGCGATTGGCGGCGGAGGTGAAATACCAGGTGACGCCGTTCCATTGCAGATCGAAGAGCGGGCTGCCCACCATGGCGGCGTCCTCGGTGAAATAGGCGACCGGATCGTAACCCGAAATGGCGACGCCGGTCAGGACATTGGTGACAATAGCCTTTTCGCGGGCTAGCCCCGGTGCCGCGAGCAGGACGAGAGCGACGAGAAAGAAAGTCGCGTAAGACTTTGTAAGGGTTAAGATTTGTTTACCAATTTGCTGCATTATCGCTCACTGAACCGCTATGCTGTTGGGGGCGGACCGGTTGATCGTACCCAAAGGCCGTTTGGCCTTGGTTAACCGGGCACGCATATCGCGAGACCGAACGCGAGGGAGCATTAACGTGATCATCAATCGCCTTTTGGCGGCACTTGTTCTTTCCCTGGGAATGATAACCTGGGCCGCCCCGATCCAGGCCCAGATGCAGGCGCAAGGGCCGGCCCAGACCCAACAGGGCGGATCGCTGTCGGATACATATTCGAGCGAGGAAATCCTCACCGCCGGCCATCAGTTCTTCGGCTCGGTTGCCCAGGGCCTCGCCTCGGTGATCGAGCAGGCTTTCGAGCAGTATGGCCAGCCCAATGCCTATATTCTCGGCCAGGAGGGCGGCGGCGCGCTGTTTATCGGCGCTAAATATGGCGACGGCACCATGTACACCCGCAACGCCGGCACCCATCAGGTGTTCTGGCAGGGGCCGAGCCTGGGGCTCAACATCGGCGCGGA
The DNA here is from genome assembly GCF_036662815.1 of Pelagibacterium mangrovi. Taxonomy (NCBI): domain Bacteria; kingdom Pseudomonadati; phylum Pseudomonadota; class Alphaproteobacteria; order Hyphomicrobiales; family Devosiaceae; genus Pelagibacterium; species Pelagibacterium mangrovi. The sequence continues at coordinate 526,677 of NZ_JBAFXA010000001.1, forward strand.
CGGCAGCCGCGTGATGATGCTGGTCTATAATCTTCCCGCCGTCGAATCGATCTACGACCGGTATCCGGGCGTCGAAGGCTCGATTTTCGCCGTCGGTGGCATCGGCATGACCGCGCTCAAGCTCAACGACGTTTACGTCGTGCCCATCAGCTCTGGTGTGGGCCTGCGGGCGGGCGTCGCGGTGGGGTATCTCAACTTCACGCGCGAGCCGACGTGGAACCCATTCTAAGCCCCAAGAGTTCGCACAACAGCGAAGTCCCAGTGGACGCCATGCCAGAGCTGTGAGATGACGAGGCGACTTTCATCGCGTAAAGTCGTCTTGTGAACCGTTACGCCGATTTTTCCGGCGCTGGTTCGAGGGCAGGGCTTCCCGTCGGGGGAGAGGCATATGGTCATTGAGAATGCAATGTATCTGGCGCTGGGATTCCTCGCGGCGACCCTGATTGCGGTTGCCATCGGGCCGGCCTTCTGGCGTCGCGCCGTTCGGCTTACGAAGCGCCGGATGGAAGCGGCGACGCCCGTGACCCTCGCCGAATTCAGGGCCGACAAGGATAAGCTTCGGGCCGAATTCGCCATCACCCTGCGCAAGCATCAGCTCAAGATCGAGGCGCTGCGCGAGCAGATCGGCCAGCGGGTCGTGGCGCTCGACGCGGCCAATATCGAACTGGCCGCGCTCAGAAGCGAGCGCGACGAGCAGTTCGGCGCCATCGAAAGCCTTATCGCGCGCGAGCAGGAACTCGTGGCACGCATCCGCGATCTCGAACGCGATTCCGCGACGTTGGCCGCCCGGCTGCGGCAGGCCGATGTCGATCTTTCCGATATCGATCCCACCCTGGTTCCGGAATCGGTCGAGCCGGTCAGCGCCGAACAGCTTACGGGCGATTATCGCGCAGATGTGGAAGATCTGCTGACCGCGCTCAATATCGAGCGGCAGCGCAACGGATATCTCGAAGAACAGACCCGCATCCTTCTGGCCCGGCTGGAAAAGAAGAAAAAGAGCGGGCTCAAGGACGAAGCGATCGCCATGTTGCGCGATACGCTGGCCAGGAACGACCCCGAGAGCGAGGCACGCGTGGAGTTGCGGCGGGCCGAAGCGCGCATTTCTGGTGCCGAAAGCCGTCTCAACGCCCTTTTGGCGGAAACGGATGCGGAGCCCGAGGACAAGGCGCGGACCAATGGAGAGCGCCGGCTTTTGGCCGAAGACCTTTCCCTTGAAGACCAATCGGCGCGTATCGAGGAGAGCGTGGCCGCATTGCAGGAGTCGATAATGAGCGACTGGGAAACCGAACGCCGTGACGAGGACGCATTGCGCGCCCGGTTGCGGTCCATCGCTTCGGATGTATCGCAGCTCGTTTACGCCGGCGATGCGCAGGACGATCCGGCCCTTTCCGAAAGCCTGTTCGACAAGGTTCGCAAATTCGCCGACGGACTCGAGATGGAAGACCTGCCAACGCCGGTCGAAAGCGGTGCCGGTGGCCCGGTTTCAGATCGCATCGTCGCTTTGCGCGATCGCGCGGCACATTAGCGGTTTTCCAGCACCAGCCGAAATGTTGGCACGATATTTCGCGTGCCCGCCGATGGGCAGCATGGCCGGACCTTGGCCTGTTGCGCGTAGAGGCGTAGATTCTGCCTAATTGTTATGCACCGCGTTGGGCGCGGTCATCGATATGGGGCAGACATGTCATCTACGATTACAACTTCAGGCAGGCGGCCGCGTGGGCCGCTCTATACTTCGTTCGGTTTTCAGGTTCTGGTCGCGCTGGCGATTGGTCTGGTTCTCGGACTGATTGCGCGCCAGATGGGGCCGGGGGTGGATGGGCCGAACTGGCTCACTCAGACCCTCTCCACAATCGGATCGAGCTTCGTGTCGTTGCTGCGCACGATTGTTCCGGTACTGATTTTTACGGCCATCGTGGCTTCGATCGCCAATCTGCGTGAACTCAACAATGCGGCGCGGCTGGTGTGGCAGACGCTGCTGTGGTTCGCCATTACCGCATTGATCGCGGTGGTTATCGGTATCGCGCTGGGGCTTATCATTCAGCCCGGCCTCAATACGGCGGTGACCGAAGCGGCAGCACGGGCACCTTCGCGTACCGGCTCATGGCTCGATTTTCTGACGGGCTTGATCCCGTCGAACATTCTGGGGCTCACGGCATCGACTTCGGTCAACGACGGTGGCGCATCGACCAGCCTGAGCTTCAATGTCCTGCAAATTCTGGTGATCTCGATCGCCGTGGGTATCGCAGCGCTCAAGGCGGGCGAGGCGGCCGAACCGTTCCTGGCGTTCAATCGCTCGTTCCTCAAGGTTATCCACAAGCTGCTGTGGTGGATCATCCGGCTGACTCCGATCGCCACTGTCGGGCTGCTGGGCAATGCCGTGGCGGTCTATGGTTGGGAAACGCTCTCCTCGCTGGCCTGGTACGCTGCGGCCATCTACATCGGGCTGGCATTGGTGCTGCTGGTGGTTTATCCGGCGCTGCTCTCGGCCAACGGGCTTAGCCCGATCCGCTATTTCCAGGGCGCATGGCCGGCCATCCAGTTTGCTTTTGTTTCGCGTTCGTCCATCGGCACCCTGCCGATCACCGAACGGGTGACGGAAAAGAACCTCGGCGTGCCGCGCGAATATGCGAGCTTTGCCGTGCCGCTGGGCGCGACCACCAAGATGGACGGTTGCGCGTCGATCTATCCGGCGATCTCGGCGATCTTCGTTGCGCAGTTCTTCGGCATCGATCTGGGGCTGCAGGAATATCTGCTGATCGCTTTTGTCGCCGTGATCGGTTCGGCGGCCACTGCCGGTCTGACCGGCGCTACGGTGATGCTGACGCTGACGCTTTCGACACTGGGCCTGCCGCTCGAAGGCGTGGGTCTGTTGCTGGCGATCGACCCGATCCTCGACATGGGCCGCACGGCGGTCAACGTCGCGGGCCAGGCACTGGTGCCCACCATCGTTGCCAAGCGCCAGGGTATCCTCGATCAGTCCGTCTATGACGCCGCCGAGGATATCGACTCGCTCGATGCCAGTCCGATACCTCAGCCGGTGCCGGCGGAATAAAAGGAAAGGGGCTCGGTTGGGCCCCTTTTTATATGCTCCCCACCGTCCGCAGCCGTATGCGGGGGTGTACTTCGTTCTGGCTCATCACCACTGTCTGGGGGCGGAAGCGTTCGATGATGGCGCGGACGTGGGGGCGGATATGGGGTGAGGTGATCAGCACGGGAATTTCGCCCATCTGCGCCGCGTTCTCGAAGCCGTTCTGGATGCCGGCGATGAATTGCTGGAGTTTCGATGGCGCCATCGCCAGATGCCGCTCCTCGCCTTCCCCGATCATGGCTTCGGCAAAGTCGCGCTCCCAATTGGGTGAAAGCGTGAGCAGTGGCAGGTTGCCGTCCATGCCCAGATTGGCGGCGCAGATCTGGCGGGCGAGGCGCGAGCGGACATGCTCGATGATCTGGCCGGTGTTGCGGGCCGAGCCGGCAATCTCGGCGATGCCTTCGAGGATGGTGGGCAGGTCACGGATCGACACGCGTTCGGCGAGCAGGCCCTGAAGCACGCGCTGGATGCCCGAAACCGAGATCAGCGAGGGCACGATATCCTCGACGAGCTTCTGCTGATCCTTGTCGAGACCCGAGAGCAGGGATTGGACATTGGCGTAGCTCAGGAGATCGGCGGTGTTGGCCTTGAGCACTTCTGTCAGATGGGTCGAGATCACTGTGGACGGATCGACGATGGTCAGCCCCTGCACCTCGGCTTCGTCGCGAAGGGCGTTGTCGATCCAGGTGGCGGGCAGGCCGAAGGTCGGTTCGACCGTATGCTGGCCGGGCAGGGTGATCTTGTTGCCATAGGGATCCATGACCATGAGCTGGTTCGCATGGACCTCGCCGTGGCCGGCTTCGACTTCCTTGATCTTGATCTTGTAGAGGTTGGGCTCGAGCTGCATGTTGTCGAGGATGCGCACCGAGGGCATAATGAAGCCCAGTTCGGTGGCAAGTTGCCGGCGCAGCGCCTTGATCTGCTCGGTCAGCCGGTCGGTGCCGGAATCGTCTTCCTTGACCAGACTCAGAAGGCCGTAGCCCAATTCGAGCTTGAGTTCGTCGATCTTGAGACTGTCGGTGATCGGCACTTCGGTCGGGCCGGCGCCCGCTTGGGAAACCTGTTCGACCAATTGGGCCTTGGCGGCCTCCGCCTTTTCGGCCTTTTGCCGTTTGGAGGTCGACCAGGCGAGATAGCCGACCGCGCCACCCAGCGTCACGAAGGGAACGAGCGGCATGCCGGGGACGAGCGCCATAAGGAACATGACGCCCGAGCTCATGCCCAGCGCCACGGGGTAGGAGGTGAACTGGGTGGTGAGCGCCTTGTTGGCCGAACCGGTAACACCGGCCTTGGAGACGAGTATGCCTGCCGCCGTCGAGACGATAAGGGCGGGGATCTGGCTGACGAGGCCGTCGCCGATGGTCAACAGAGTGTAGTTATTGGCAGCCTGATCGATGGGCAGCCCCATCTGCAGGGTGCCGATGATGATGCCCGCGATGACGTTGATGAAGGTAATCAACAGCCCGGCGATGGCATCGCCGCGCACGAATTTGGACGCGCCGTCCATGGCGCCGAAAAACGAGCTTTCGTCCTCGAGGTTTTTCCGCCGCGTGCGGGCCTGATCCTCATCGATGAGGCCGGCGGAAAGGTCGGCGTCGATGGCCATCTGCTTGCCGGGCATGGCGTCGAGGTTGAAGCGGGCCGCGACTTCGGCAATGCGGCCAGAGCCCTTGGTGATGACGATGAAATTGACGATCAGCAGAATGCAGAAAACGATGATCCCGATGACGAAATTGCCACGGGTCACGAAATTGCCGAACGCCTCGATCACCTGGCCGGCGGCGTGGACGCCATTGTGACCTTCAGAGAGGATCAGACGGGTCGAAGCGAGGTTCAGCGCCATGCGCAGCATGGTCGAGACCAGCAGCACGGTAGGAAAAGACGTGAATTCGAGCGGCGTCTGGATGAACAGCGCCGTCATCAGGATCATCACCGAAAAGACGAACGAGATGGTGAGCAGAATGTCGAGCAGGATCGCCGGCATGGGCAGCACCAGCACGGCAAGAATGGCCACGACGCCAATCGCCAGCCCGGCGTTGGATTCGCGAATGATATCGAAAATGTTGTTGAGGCGGCCCATCGGATTGGCGGAGCGGGCGGGAGCTGTATCGGTCATCGTGGGCCGGGTCGTTGCGGATGGTTCGGTCTGGCGTGGAGCGGCGGCACCCCCCACGCCGCGGCTCGCACCCGAAAGGGGTGGAGGCGCTGGCGGGAGGGGCGCCGCGATGCTCATGCGGCGCTAAATCTTTGCTCGCCGGGGGCGGGAATATCGGCCCCCTCGTCGGCGTATTGGTTGAGCTTGTTGCGCAGCGTCCTGATCGAAATTCCCAATATGTTGGCCGCGTGGGTGCGGTTGCCCAGGCAATGGCCCAGAGTATCAAGGATCAAATCGCGTTCCACATCGGCCACGGTTCTGCCCACCAGCGAGCGGGACACAGCCTCGGCGGTCTGGGCCACCTGGCTGGCGAGGGAATGGTTGGCGACCGCTTCGGAAAGACCTGTTCCGTCCGGCATGCGGATGGCGTCGGGTTCGATCACGCTGCCTTCCGAAAGAAGGACGGCACGGTGCAGGGTGTTTTCGAGCTCGCGGACGTTACCCTGCCAGGGCGCGCGCAACAATTCCTCGCGTGCGGCGGGGGAGAGAACCCGCTGAGTGAGGCCGTTGGCGGCGGAATAACGGGCAACGAAATGGTCGGCGAGGGCAGCGATATCGCCGGGCCGCTCGCGCAGCGGCGGAAGCTTGAGATTGACGACGTTCAAGCGGAACAAGAGATCCTCGCGGAAACGTCCTTCTTTGACTTCCACTGCCAGATCGCGGTTCGAGGTCGCGAGAATGCGGATATTGACCGGAACGGGCCGCGTGCCGCCCACCCGATCGATCACTCGTTCCTGGATGGCGCGTAGCAGCTTGGCCTGCAGGCGGAAATCCATTTCCGAAATTTCATCGAGCAGGAGCGTGCCGCCATTGGCCTCCTCGAACTTGCCGATGCGGCGGGCGATGGCTCCGGTAAAGGCGCCCTTTTCATGCCCGAACAGCTCGGATTCGAGCAGATGCTCGGGGATGGCCGCACAGTTGATCGAGATAAAGGGACGGCTGGCGCGCTTGGAGCGGGCGTGAAGGTACTTGGCCATCACCTCCTTGCCCGTGCCGCTCTCGCCGGTGATCAGCACCGAAGCGTCCGAGCCGGCAATCTGGTCGGCGAGCTTGACCACCCGCGCCATGGCGGGGTCGCGGTAGAGCAGATCGGAATTTTCGCGCGCGACGGCGGCGATGACTGCCGCGATCAGTTCGGCATCGGGTGGCAGGGGGATATATTCCTTGGCCCCGGCCCGGATGGCGTTGACGGCGGCAGCCGCGTTGGTCTCGGTGCCGCAGGCGACCACGGGAATATGGATACGCTCGGCCTCGAGGCCGGCAATCAGCGCGGGGATATCGACCATCACGTCGACCAGGAGCAGATCGGCGCCCTTGCCGGCGCGCAGCGTGGCGAGCGCGACATCGATGGTCGCTGCCTGGGCGACCTTGGCGCCGCCGTCCATGGCCATTTTGGAGGCCTGGCTGAGTTGTCCTTCGAGCGCACCGATAATGAGTAGGCGCATGATCCGGTCTCCTTGAAACTAGCCGGCCTTGATGATTTCGGTCATGGTGACGCCAAGGCGCCCCTCGACCAGGACGATTTCGCCGCGCGCGACGAGACGGTCGTTGACGTATATGTCGATGGCTTCGCCCACCTGCCGGTCGAGTTCGACCACGGTGCCGATATCCATCTTCAAAAGCTTGGCCACCGGCATCCTGGTGCGGCCCAGAACCACCGATAGGCGGACCGGAACATCGAAGACGGCTTCGAGATCGGATGCCGACTTCTCCCCCGATGCGGTGTCGCCATTGTCGATATCGGCCAGCATTTCCTCAAAGGAAATGCCGTCCGCAACGGTTTGAATGTCGTCGCCATCGGCCATGGATCACTCTCCCTGCTTGGCGCCGCGTGCCGCCAGATAGGCGGAGATGCGGGTGTTGATTTCGTTGGAAATGGCATTGATGTCGCGCACCAATCCACCATCGGCCCATTCGATGCGTCCGTCACCGAGCCGGATATCGGGATCGCCCAGAACCACGAGCCGGCCGGAAAATCCCGACATTTTCATGCGCTCTTCGGTGATGACCTTGAGCGCGTCGCACAGGTCGGGATGGCAGCGGATCACCAGATGCGGCGCGTTTTCGAGCGAGGCCATGCATTCGGCGATCAGCGCCGCCATCTCGGCCTGGGGCTGGCGGGCCACCAGATGCGCCGCGAGCTTGCGCGCCACCGAGGCGGCGAGGTCCACCGATTGGGCGAGATGGTGTTTTTCGTATTGCTCGATGGACGTCACCATCTGCGCGACCTGATCGCCCAGCTTTTCCGCTGATTGGGCAAGGGCCGTCGCCGATTGAGCTTGGACGGTCGATTGGCCGGCTGCAACGCCCTGACGATAGCCTTCCTGGCGGGCGGCGGCCAGAAGCTGCTCGAATTCGTCCTCGGGCAACACCTTGTTGACGGTGGGCTTGCGGGCAAGGTCCAGATCGAAAGTGAATTTGTGGGCGACGCTCACGGGACCATCTCCTCGTCGGCCTTGCCCTTGTTGATGACGATTTCGCCGCGTGCCGCCAGATCCTTGGCGGTGTTGACGAGACGGGACTGGGCCTCATCGACGTCTTTGAGGCGGACCGCGCCCATGGAATCCATGTCGTCGCGCATCATGCCGGCGGCGCGGCTGGACATGTTGGCAAAGAAGAAGTCGCGGGCCGTGTCCGATGCGCCCTTGAGGGCCAGCGCCATTTCCCGCTTGTCGAAATTCTGCAAAAGCGTCTGGATGGCGGCGGATTCGAGCCGCGCCAGATCGTCGAAGGTGAACATCAGCGCCTTGATGCGCTCGGCGCTGTCGCGGCTCACATCTTCCAGCGCCGTCATGAAGCGCGCCTCGGTCTGACGGTCGAAGGCGTTGAAGATATCGGCCATCTGCTCGTGGCTGTCGCGGCGCTGGGTGTGGCTGAGCGTCGACATGAACTCGGTGCGCAGCGTGGATTCGATCTTGTCGAGGATTTCCTTTTGCACCGGATCGATAGAGAGCATGCGCTGGACCACGTCGAGCGCCAGCTCTTCGGGCAGCACGGAGAGCACCCGAGAGGAGTGGTCGGGCGTGATCTTGGTGAGCACCACCGCGATGGTCTGGGGGTATTCGTTCTTGAGATAGCTTGCGAGAATGTCTTCCTGAACGTTGGAAAGCTTTTCCCAGATGTTGCGTCCGGCCGGGCCACGGATTTCTTCCATGATCTGCTCGACCCGTTCCTGGGGCAGGAAGGAGAGCAGCAGGCGTTCGGTGGTGTCGGTGTTGCCGGCCATGGTGCCGGTCGAGGAAACACCCATGATGAATTCGGCCAGCAATTCGTCCAGCATCTGCTGGGTTATCGGCCCCAGGCGCACCATGGCGCGCGAGAGCACGCGGATTTCGACTTCGTCGAGCTCTTCGAGGATCGGGCGGCCGAAATCGGGGCCGAGCGCCAGCAGCAGGGCGGCCGCCTTCTCGTCACCGCGCATCTGGCGCTGGGTGGCGTCGGCACCCACCTGAATCCCCTGCTTCATGGGGTCGGAGGCAAGTGAAAGGCTGGAAGGTTCGGTTAGCGCCATCGTCGTTCTATGCCGCTTCGCTCAGCCAGTCGCGCACGATGAGCGAGGCCTGTTTGGGGTTCTCATCGACAAGTTCGCCGACCATCTTGAGTGCCTTGACCTGGGATTCGCCAAGCGATTTGGCCCGCTCCATCCAGGCGTCGGTTTCGGCCTCGCGGGCCCGGGCAAGAGCCATGGGGTCGAGCGCGGGCTCCTCGTACTCGGCGGGAACGCTTGCTGCCTCGGGCAGGGCGAGGGGCTGGGGTTCGGGCGCCAGCACCTTCTTGAGCAGCGGGCGCATGACGAAGAGCACGAGAGCAAGGGCGATCAGCAGGGTCACGGCCATTTCGGCGAACCGCATCAGGTCGTCGCGGTTGAATTCGAACAGGCCCGGAGCTTCGGTGCCCGCTTCGATGCCGGGGCGTTCGGCGAACTGCATGTTGACCACTTCGATCTGGTCGCCGCGCGCTTCGTCAAAGCCCATAGCGGTGCGCACCAGCGCGGTGATCTGGTCGAGTTCGGCCTGGCTGCGCGGCTCATAGATCGCCGTGCCGGCCTCGTCATAGGTATAGACGCCATCGACAACGACGGCGACCGACATCCGCTTGACCGCGCCCGCTTCGGTCACCTGCGTCTCGGTGGTCGAGGAAATCTCGTAGTTAAGGGTTTCTTCGAGCGCGGAGGAGGTGTGCTGGGTGCCGCCAGCGCCATTGGCACCCTGCTCGCTGGCGCCGGGCAATTCGTTGGCGACGGTCACTTCGCCCGTGTTGCCGGGGCCGGTGGACTGGTCGCCGGTTTCCACGAGCTGGGAGGAGCGCACCACCTGGCTTTCTGGATCGAAGGTTTCCGAGGTGCGGGTGGAGCGGTTGAGGTCGAGTTCGGCCGAGACCTGAACGCGGGCTCGGCCCATGCCGACGACGGAGGCCAGAAGCTCTTCGATGCGAGAGCGCATGCGGGTCTCGATGCCGAGCGTGCGTTCTTCGAGGGCCTGGGCGGTGACGGAAACTTCCCCTTCGCCCGAACCCGAGGCGAGGAGCGTTCCCGAGCTGTCGACGATCGACACCGCGTTGGGCGAAAGCCCTTCGATGGCGGAAGCGACGAGGTGCTGAACGGCGCGGATTTCGCCGGCGGAAAGCTGACCGCGAACGGTCAGAACGATCGAAGCTGAAGGCGCCTGCACGTCGCGGCGGAACAGTTCACGCTCGGGCAGAACGAGATGGACGCGGGCGCTCTGGACGCGCGAGAGCGCGCCGATGGTGCGGGCCAATTCGCCTTCAAGCGCCCGGATGTGATTGATATTCTGGACGAAACTGGTGGCGCCCAGCGTCGATTGGTTGTCGAAAATTTCGTAGCCGACCTGGCCGCGCGCCGGCAGGCCATCCTGGGCCAGCGACATGCGGATGGTGGTGATCTGGTCGCGGGGGGCCAGAATTGTCGCGCCTTCGGAGCGGATTTCGTAAGGCGTGCCCATGGCGCCCAGCGCTTCGATGATCGCGGCGGAATCTTCGAATTCGAGGTTGGTGTAGAGCGGGGCGAGCTGGGGAGTGGTCGAGCGGACGATGATGAAGGCGAAAAAGCCGATGAGCATCACCGCGACCACCGCCATGGCGGCAATGCGTGCGACGCCGAGCTTGCCCAGCAATTCCCCCAACTGATTCACGCGGCGCCCTCTGCCCAATACATCTATTATCTGCGGGCAAACCAAATCGCCGAGCCCACTGGGCAAAATATGCCTAGCCTATGGTAAACAAGGTGTTAACTCTCTCTCGCACAATGCAAAAAACCGGCAAATCCTGCCGACAGGCGAGCAAAAGGGGGGCGAAACAAGGCGGGAATGAAAAGCACAAAACCCGTCACGCGGGCGTGACGGGTTTTGGTTTTGATGCGCGTAAAGCGGGTGGAAGAGCGGAGTGCTCAGCCTTCCCGGTAGTGCTGTATCCAAGTGGTGCGCAGGCCTGCAAGGCCGTGCTTGTCGATGGCTGCCTGCCAATTGAGGAATTCATCGACACTCAGGGTATATCGCTCGCAAGCCTCTTCGAGGCTCAGGAGCCCACCGCGAACAGCGGCCACGACCTCTGCCTTGCGGCGGATGACCCAGCGCTTCGTGTTGGACGGCGGAAGATCGGCGATGGTCAGCGGACTGCCATCGGGCCCGATCACGTACTTTACGCGCGGACGCATCTGTACGGTCATTTTACTCTCTACTCAACCTGACCATAACCAATACCGACACTAACCTGTGTCACTTAAAAATTGGCTAAGCGGAAACTTACAACCGGTTAAGACGGCATGCAGAATGCCATCGCAAAACGCGATGCGCCGTGCGGCAGGGCGAGCAAAATCAAGGAGATAGGATAACCCTTTATGCCGCTTCCGCGTCAGGGTCGGGGGTCTCGTCTTCAGCGGGAGGGGGCATGTCCCCGTGAACGGCGGTGATCGAGGAGAGCGGGATGCGCAGGTCGCCGATCAGCAGATAGGGCTCGGTGCCGCTCACATCGACCCCATCGACGACGCCCATCATCTCGGTGGTGACGGGGATGTATTGGCCATTGGAATTGCGGGCGTCAATGGTGACGGTGAAGCGGCCCGACGTCAGCTTCTGGCCGGTGTCGGTGGTGCCGTCCCAGACGATGCGGTCGGTGCCCGCTTCCATGGAAAGCGTCTCTCTATAGACGGTGTTTCCGTTGGCGTCCTTGATGGTGACGGTGGTATTTTCCGCTGGACTATCAAGGCGATAGATCCAGCTTGCCGAGCCATTGACCAGATCGGTGGTGGCGCCCGAGGCGGTCACCGTCTTGCCCACATAGCCGACGGCCTGGGTGTTGGTGCTGTTTTGCGACGACTGCATCATCGCCTCGAGGAACTCATTGGTCTTAAGCTGTTGTTCCACCGAGGTAAATTGGACCAGTTGCTGGGTGAACTGGTTGGTGTCCAGGGGCTCGAGCGGGTTCTGGTTCTTGAGCTGGGTGATGAGGAGCTGCAGGAACGTATCGAAATTGTCGGCGATGGTCTGGCGGGACGTCCCCAGGCTCGATCCGGAGGTGGTGGTGCTTGAAACTGCATCGACCATGGCTTGGCTCCTCAGACCCAAAGATTGACGGCGTCGAGCCGCGCATATCCCCGCATATACGGGTTGAGATCGGCGTTGGTTGACGGTGTTGAAGCCTCCGATGCCGTGTGTGTTGACACCGTTGTGCGCCAGGACGGTTTTTCGGACTCGTCATGGGTGTTTCCACCCTGCTGCTGGAGCGAAAATTCGAGTTCGGTCTTTGCCGAATCCAGACCCGCATCGGCCAGCGCGCGTTCGAGGGCGCGCTGATCGCGCTGGAGCAGGTCGAGGGTCTCTGAGCGCTCGACCGCCAGACGGGCGACGACGTTGCCGGAGCCATCCACTTCCATGCGCACATCGATGCGGCCCAGTTCGGCGGGGTTCAGCTTGATCTCGAAGCGCGATACCCCGTTCTGGACGTGACGGGAAATCTCGGCGGCGATGTGGGGCAGGTTTATCTGGGCATCGGGCCGCTGGTAGAGCGCGGCTTCGGGGCGGATGGCAGCGGAGGTGCCGGGTGTCGGCGTCTGTGCTTGCGGCGCGCCCAGGGTGAGGCCGTCGGGGGCTTCGAGCTCGGGCGAGACGGGGGCGGTCGCTGCACTGGCTTGCGGCTGGGCCGGGCGAGCCTCGGGGGCGGGAGCGGGCTGTCCGTCCTTGACCAGCGAACGATCCGAGGGGGGCGTGGCCTGTTTGGGGGCGGCGTCCGGGGCGGGCTGCGCCGGTTTCTGTTCGGCGCTGGCCTGCTCTTCAATGGTGGCGGCAGCGTTGAGCTTTGTTTCGCTCTCGATGTGGCGGATCGAGGTAGCGGCGATGGCTTGCTCGTCGGCAAGCGCCGTCTGGATCGCGGCGGCATGGCCATCGAGGGTGCGGGCGAGACCGGTCAGCCGTGCGGCAAGGTCGGGCGCCTGTTCGCGCAGACCTTCGGCGATTCGGGCCGAAAGGCCGGCGAGGGCGTCGAGCGGTGCGGTGGGGCTGTCGGTGGCTTCGAGGCCCAGCGCGGTGGCGAGATCGGAGAGGGCGGCAAAGGCCGGGGATTCGGGCAGGGGCAGGGGAGCGCCCTGATTGAGTAGGTTTTCGATGCCGGCGAGGAGATTTTCGAGCTCTTCGAGATCGATTTCGTCGAGCGGGCGGTCCTTGAGCTTGTCGGACAGGCCGGCGAGTTTTTCGAGGAGGCTTGAGAGTTCGGAGACGAGCTCGGTTTCGGTCGGGGTGGAGGCGAGATCGGCCGGGACCTGGTGAGCGGTGGATGCGCCGATGGCCCGGCTGGGCGCTGTGGCCTGGTCCACGGGAATGAGCCCGGCGAAATCGGGGGCGGACACGTCGATGGGCTTGCCGGCGGGAGTGCCGGGCAGGGCGGGCTTGGGGGCGATGGCGATCGGGCTGGTCACGGGCCGTCGAAACTCTTGATGCACATGTGGTCGGGGGACTTCATGCAAGGGGGGTGCCAGTTTGAGAGGGAGGGAAAAGGGAGGAATATCAAGGAGTTGGAGTATTGGTGGTGGGGCGAGGGGCGGCAGAAAGGGCTTGGGAGGGGCAAAAAATGCCGGGTTGGGGATGAGGGGGCGCAGCGGTTGCAAGAAACGCAAACGGTGGTGGACGAGGCAGACTCAGCGCACCCTTCATCCGACCCGGCTTCGCCGGCCCACCTTCTCCCTCAAGGGGAGAAGGGGTGATTGTCGCAAGTGCTGCGGGGAATACACGTTTGCTGGGGCGTGGAGAGGCAGTGTGGGTCCTTGGGTCGAGTCCAAGGACGATGAAGGGGTGGTGTTGCAGTTGGGCGGCATTGGGCGTAAATAGCCCCTCCTTATCGTGCGCTGTGAATGGTGGCGTGCGTTGTCCGCTGGCCCTTGACCCCAACCGGATGAGATAAAATGGTGAATTCTCTTGGTTTCGACCGCGCGCCGGGCGAAACGCGTGTCGTCGTCGCGATGTCGGGCGGCGTTGATTCTTCTGTTGTTGCCGGACTTCTGGCCCGCGAGGGCTATGAGGTGATCGGCGTTACCCTTCAGCTTTACGATCATGGCGAAGCCACGTTCCGCAAGGGTTCGTGCTGTGCGGGTCAGGATATCCACGATGCGCGGCGGGTGTCGGCGACGCTGGGGATTCCGCATTATGTGCTCGATTATGAAGAGCGGTTCCGCAAGGCGGTAATCGAGCCTTTCGCCGAGAGCTATGCGCTGGGCGAGACGCCGATCCCGTGCGTATCGTGCAACCAGTCGGTCAAGTTCGTCGATCTGATGGAAGTGGCGCGCGATCTGGGGGCCGATTGCCTGGCGACCGGGCATTATGTGCGCTCGCGGCTGGTGGACGGCAAGCGACAGTTGCTGCGTCCGCTCGACGGGGACAAGGACCAGACCTATTTCCTGTTCGCGACTACGGCGGGGCAGCTCGATTTCCTGCGGTTTCCGTTGGGCAACATGACCAAGGACGAAACCCGTGCCTTGGCGCGGGACATGGGGCTGGCGATCGCCGACAAGTCCGATAGCCAGGATATTTGCTTCGTGCCCAAGGGCAGCTATTCGGACGTGATCCGCAAGCTCATGCCGGAGGCGGAAAAGCCGGGCGAGATCGTCGATATGGCGGGCAATGTGCTGGGGCGGCACAAGGGGATCATCCACTATACCGTGGGGCAGCGGCGCGGGCTGGGGATCGCGGCGGGTGACCCGCTCTATGTGCTGCGGCTCGATGCGCGGACCCAGCAGGTCGTGGTGGGGCCGCGCTCGGCGCTTTCGACCCACACGGTGCGGCTGCGGGACGTCAACTGGCTGGGGTCGCGCCCGCTGGTCGAAATGGCCGATGGCAACGGGCTGGCGCTGGAGGCCAAGGTCCGCTCGACGCGCGCGCCGCAGGAAGCTGTGGTGCAGGTGCGGGACGGGGACGTATATGTGACGCTGGTCTCGGGGGAAACGGGGATCGCGCCGGGGCAGGCGTGCGTGCTCTATTCCGATGACGGGGCGGATGCGCAGGTGCTGGGGGGCGGGTTTATCGCCGAGGCGGTGCCGGCGGCGCTGGTGGCGTGAACTGGGGGTAGGTGCGTGGCGGAATCTGCTTTGCTGTAAGCGCTCTTGGTTGAATCGATACTCGGGAGACCCAGGCATGCTTAGCACTGGATTCCGGGAGGCCCTTCGAGCGTAGCTCTCAGGGCGTTCGTGCGCTGTCAAAGCTCCACTGGAGCTTTGACTTCGGCTACGCCGAACCGCTTCTCACTCCCGGAATGACAGGCTGGGTTTGGGGCTGTGCCGTGCGTGTTCTGCTCTGTTGCGATGACGGGACGGATGCGCAGGTGTTGGGGGTGGGTTTATCGCCGAGGCGGTGCCAGCGGCGTGATCGTGACATCAAGACATGCAGATCAGGGGTGGTGGAGAGTCCGCTGCTGGACCCCGGGAATAAATCCCGGGGTGACAAGAGAGTTGGATAAAGGCAGGGCATTGCCCAAAACCCAGCCTGTCATTCCGGGGTTTATTCCCGGAATCCAGTACTGCCCAGGCCAAGGGCTTCTGAATATCGATCCAGCCTAGGCCAGAGCGTTCAGGATGGCTTCGGCGGTGTCGTCGGGAAATTCTTCGTAAAATGACAGCTTGCCGCGCGGCAGGATGGTGGCGCTGACGTTGTCGAGAGCCGCGAGTTCGGTCATTTCCGCCCGGGATTTGCGCGGCGTTTTTTCCGTGTAGAGCATGGCGACCGTGCTCGGCACGCGTCGCGCGGCGTCGAGCCAGGCTTGGCGCGAGGGGAAGGGATCGAGTTCGCCCGCCACGAAGCGGAAAGAGGCATAGCGCGCGCCGGGTGCTTCGGTGACGGCGCGCTTTGCCGCCATCCTGTCGCCCGCCAGCCAGTCCGGGTCGGAATAGACATGACCCCGCGTCATCATTCCGACCACGGGGCCGTTGACGTTGAGCCGGTAGATGGCGTTACCCGCCAGGGGCAGATCAACACTTCTGGCAAGCCCGCGGAACAGGGCCATGCGCTTTCCGGCCATGGTGGGCAGGGGGCCGCGCCATGTGGGGGTGAGCAGAACCAACGAGCCCGTGCTGGCGGGATCGTCGGCGGCCTGGGCAAGGGCGTAGCCGGCGGCATGCCCCGCGGCGACAGTGATCTTTGGGCTGACGATGGTCTCCAGCACGAAACGCAGGAAATCGCGGTAGAGGTCCGGCCGCCAATCGACCTTGGGGCGCGGCAACGTGCCCAAGCCGGGCCAGTCGATCGCCACCGTCGAATAGCGCTCGGCGAGCAGCTTCTGCAACGGCTGCATCTCCTGACGCGTCGAAATCGAGCTGTGGGCTGGCAGCAGCAACAGCTCTGGACCTGTGCCGGCCCGTGTCAGCCCGATCTGGACCGGCTTGCCGTCGGCGGTCCACTCGATCCGGTCTTCGATCCATTCCATGGCTGCACCGTTTCCCACTCTCTGAAGTATGGCCTCTCATACCATGTGAAACCGGGGAATGAACCCTTGGGCGCCACAACCGTTTTTCCTGTGCGGGCGCAGTGTGTGCAGGGAGAAAGCGGCGTGCCCTCGAGTGTTATCAAGCGATCGGAATATGATCCGGAGCGGCGGGTGCTCACTATATGGTTTGTGCCCTCGGGGCGGGCCTATGATTATCGCGACGTGCCGCAGCGGGTTTACGATCGGCTGCGGCACGCCATGTCCAAGGGGCGGTTTTTCAATGCGCATATCCGGGACCGGTATGCGTTTACCCAACGCGAGAGTGCTATTGGGTAGTGGCTTGGGCCTCGAGCGCGGCCTGTTCGTTTGCATCCCATTCGCCCATCGTCGACATGATGGTCGCGCCGATGGTGACGACGGCCAAAACGCCGAAGATGAGCAGGATGATGCGGGTACCCCAATTGGGCTTTTCGGGCTCGGTCATGAATGCTCCCTGGCCGATGGTGACGCTGGGAACACTCTATGGCCCCGCCAAGCGGAATTTCCAAGACAATCGAAAGGCCCAATCGTCACAGGCCGCGCGATGGAAGCGGTCAGTCGATGGCCTTTAGACCCGCCTCGATCTGGCTCCGCTTGGGCTCGAGGAACGGCGGCAGGGCTAGATGTTCGCCCAGCGTTTCCATGGGCTCGTCCACGTCGAAGCCCGGACCGTCGGTGGCGATTTCGAACAGGATGCCATTGGGCTCGCGGAAGTAGAGCGAGGTGAAATAATAGCGCTCGACTTCGCCCGAAGTGCGCAGGCCGGCCTGGGTGGCGCGGGCCACCCATTTGTCGAACTGGTCCTTGTCGGGCGTGCGGAAGGCGATGTGGTGGACGCCGCCAGCGCCGGGACGGGCAAAGGGCAGATCAGGTTCGACAGCGACGTGGAGTTCGGCCGAAGCCCCGCCATCGCCCATGGCAAAGACGTGGATTTCGCCCTGATCGGCGGTGGCCGGATGGGTGCGGACCTTGCGCATGTTCATCACCAGGGTCAGCACCGGCTCGCTGCGGCCCAGATCGGGAACGCTCATGGTGATGGGGCCGAGGCCCTTGATCTGACGTTCGCGGGGCACGGGGCTCTTGTCCCAGGGATGGGCGCCGCCGGCGCGGGTGTCGTTGACCAGCCGCAGGCGCTGGCCCTCGGGATCTTCAAAATCGAGGGACATGTGGCCGGCGCGCTCGGCGATATCGGAGGTTTTGACACCATTGTCTTCCAGATGGGTTTTCCACCATTCGAGCGAGGAAACCCCTTCGACGCGGAAGGCGGTGCGGACGACCGAATGGGTGCCGCGCACCTCGGGGGCCGTGGGCCAATCAAAGAAGGTGATATCGGAACCCGGGCTGGCGCGGCCATCGCCATAGAACAGGTGATAGGCGGTGGTGTCGTCCTGATTGACGGTGCGCTTGACCAGCCGCAGGCCGAGAACCTTGGTGTAGAAACGCAGGTTTTCGCGCGCATTGGCGGTGATGGCGGTGAGGTGATGCAGTCCGGTCAGTTCGAGGGCCATGATGGTCTCCTTGAGCAATGTTTTGTGGAGCTAACATAAACCCGGCGGACGTTCGCCAAAACGGGGGCGAGCCGAATTCATTATTCGATCGGGGTGAACGATCACGTTTTGATTGGGGTGCTTGTTTTGCGGCTGCCGCCGGAAGCCATCGTCTGCGCGAGAGCGGGGATGCGGATGTGGTGTTGGGCGATGCGTTCGCGCCATCCCGCGTTTCGGCCATGACTTCTCAAATGCCGCGCAAATATTGGCGCAACCTGCCCGAGGCCGAAATCATTCCCGATCTGATCCGTCAGCGCAAAAGCGGGAGATGGGGATGATCAAGAGCACGGCCAGCGTTCCGCCGGAGCGGCATCGTCGGCGGTCGGTGCGCGGCGGTCAAGCATTTCAAATTCGTGCCGCGTGGCAAGAGGAGAATTCACCAAAAACCCAATGCAGGCGAGGTTTCGGCCTGTCGGTTCTGGCTCGATCATGAGCGGTCATTGGTTAAGCCCAAGGCCATCGTCGCGCTGGGGGCGACGGCGGCACACAGTCTTCTGGGCTCGGGGGCGACGATTTCAAAACTGCGCGGATCGCCGTTGGCGCTTGAGGATGGAACCACGGTGTTCGTGACCGTGCATCCATCGTTTCTCCTGCGTATGCCGGATCGGGAAAAGGCTGCAGAAGAGCGCGTGGCTTTTGCGCGCGACCTTGCGGCGATCCGCAAACATATGGAAGGGATAAAAGGTGCGAGCGTGACGCTTGACAGGGCCCCTGCCGGTCCCTAATAAGCGCCGTGCCTTCCACCCTTTCCGGGTGGTCGCCGGGCCGCCTTTGCGGCCTTGCCCTTATCGGGGCGGAGTAGCTCAGCTGGTTAGAGCAGCGGAATCATAATCCGCGTGTCGGGGGTTCAAGTCCCTCCTCCGCTACCAACGGTCCAGCCCCTTTGATAATCCGGGGCTTTCCTTCATCCGAAAGAAACGGGTCCAGCCAGCTTCTGACTTCGACCGTGATTGCCTTGCCCTCTTTCGAAAGGGTGATGGACTCGATGATTTCGCGAATGAGCCCCGACAACTCGCCCATGTCCTCAAGCATGGCCAGCGTCATTTCCAGCTTGGCGCGGGCTGTGGACAGCTTGCGGGCGAAGTTCTCGATTGCAGCCCGGTGAACGGTCACGGTGGTGCCTTCGGGGAGGCTGGCGAGTTCAAGCTGTAACTGGTCGCGTTCCGCGCCGTTGACTTTGGTTTTGGCTCCCAGCGTTGCGGTGTCGGCCCCGTCGAGCAACATCAATTCCACCAGCCGCATGTTCTCTTTTTCAATGGCCTTCAAGCGGACCTCGATTTCGATGCGGCGGCGGTTTTCCTGTATGGCCTGTTTGCGGCGTTCCTTCTGGTAAACCTCGGCATAGCGCTTGATCTGGTCGGCGGTGGCCAGTTCTTTGGTGAGGCTTTCAATTACCAGCGCTTCCACTTCGTCCAAGTAATAGGTCTTGGGGTCGGGGCAGTTTCCCGAATTGGTGTGCGCCGAACAGCGCAAGCGGGTACGGCCTGATTTATCAACTCCCGCCACGCTCATGCCGGACCCGCAAGCCCCGCATTTCAACAGCCCGGACAGGAGCCGCTTGGGCCGTTTGTGGACCCCGATATTTTCGCGCCGGTTGACGTGGCGACGGCCATTGAGTTGCTTCTGTACGGCCTCGAAAAGCTCGTCGGGCATGATGCGGAGTTCGGGGATTTCGGCGGTCTGCCACTGGTCGCGCGGAACGGGTCGGGAGAGGCGTTTGCCGGTGTCCGGGTCTTTGACCATTGTCACCTTGCCCCACACGATCCGGCCCACATAGATGGGATTGCGGAGCGTTCCCGTGCCTCGCGACTCGAAGCCAATGAGGGCAGAGGGGGACCATTGTTTTCCACGCGGGGCAGGGACCCGTTCCGCGTTCAAGCGATGGCAGATGGCTTTCGGGGAAATGCCCTTGGCGTAATCCTCGAAGATGCGCCGGACGATCTGGGCTTCTTCTTCCACGATAAGAGGTTTGCCCCGGTTGGCCGGGTCGGCACGATATCCATATGCCTGCCCGCCCGCCGTGAGCCCTTGCTTGAGCAAACCGGCCATACCGCGCTTGATCTTGTGGACGTTATCCTCGCGGTACATTTGACCGATCAAGCCGCGAAGCCCCACCAGTATGGTGTTGGCTTCCCCTTCATGGACCGCGACCAATCGGACCCCCATGAAGCTGAGGCGCTTATACATGTGCGCTAAATCTTCCATGTCACGGGAAAGACGGTCCAGCGCCTCCACGATGATGACGCTGAATTGCCCCTGTTCGGCGGCGGTAAGCATTTGGCGCAAGCCCTCGCGCCCATGCATGGACCCACCGGAAAGGGCCTTGTCGTCATAAGCGGCGACAACGTGATAGCCCTCGCGTTGAGCGAAGGCACGGCAAAGGCTGATTTGATCCTCCACCGATTTCTCGTTTTGCAGGGCCGTGGAATATCGGGCGTAGATAGCTGCGCTAGCGCTCATTTGTTTGGCTCCCGTTCCTTGGCTTGCTTGATTAGTTGGATGATCTCTTTGTTGACTGACCGCCCATTGGCCTCAGCCTGAGCAACAATCCAGTCTTTGACAGCTGCGGGTACGCGGATGCTTAAGGCTGAAAACGACATGGGCTAACCTCATGGTTTAAAAATAAACCATTACGGTTTACTCTCGCTAATTCTTGTCGTCAAATTCAAAACGGTCCATTCTTAGACCATGAGCGAGTCGCAAATGAAAATTCGTCTGTCGCCCGATCTGAAAATCCGGATCGATGAGGCTGCGGCATCCAACAATAGATCGCTCAACGGAGAGATTGTCGTGCGCTTAGAAGCCAGCTTTGCAAATGGCGGAGGCGGTGGGTTTCCCAGTCGAAATTGGGAACGCGAAATCGATGCCTTGAAAGCAAGGGTGCTGGCCTTGGAAAACGCAAGGGTGAAAATTGACGATTAGCAATCCCCTTGCTTGAGTGTCTGTAAGGGTTAGGGGCGAATATGACGTATTTTTTAGGGCGGATTAGCCGGGCGCAGTTTGTAAAATTTTTCATACTGATGATCGGCGCTTCTTTGGTCTCTGCGCTTGTCGTTAGTTGGCTGGCATCGACCAACATTCCCGATCTAGCCACCTTCGTTGGAGTGATATGGACGGTCGCCGCTGCTATAATTTCGTTCTCGTTTGCGGTTCGGCGCTGTCATGACCTTGGATTAAGCGGTTGGCTTGCTTTGAGTATTTTTGTGCCGATCATCAATATTTTCATGATCATTGTGTTGCTGTTCAAGGAAGGTAATCCGTTCGCCAATACATACGGGAATCCTCCTCGGGAGACTGTTTCATCGAGCGCTTCGCGAGACGAGCGAGAATTTGCAAGTGTCGTGAGCCAAAAACGGGTCGTTATTGGAACACTGATAGTCGCCCTGATCGCTATCCTATTCCCGCCTTGGGGTTATTTGGGACAAAATTTTGATCAGTTTGCCTTTCCCCTTTCGCGCGACGTGTACCTCACAAATTATCGAAACATTCCCGCAAGTATTGTTTGGCACATACTGGGGCTTGAGCTAGTCGCAATCGGGATAGTGGGGGCAGTGGGATATGTGCTCGCACCATCGGGCAAAGCGCCTCGACACTGATTTTTACCGTCTCAAATCCCCGAACATGCCACCGGGGCGGGATTGGTTCACTGCCCATTGAGCCATCTTCTTTTCCAAGGCTTGATCGACCTGCTTGCCGATCATTTCGGCATGCTCCCGATCCTGTCGGGGGTCCCCCGATGACCCTTGCGTGGTGATGTTGATGTCCCCGATATTGACGTTAGGACGGTCCCGCCCGGTGCTGATCCTGTTACCTGCCAAGCCCCCGGATGCGAATTGAGCGATGCGACCGCTGTTGATGGCTTCGAGCAAATCGAGGTTTCGAGAGGTCGCGCGGGCGTTGACGACATACTCGCCATCGGACAGGCGGGCGGGGATGCTGTCACTGGTGCCCGTGCCGGGTCCCCGGATATAACCGCCGCTGGCGGCTTCGACCACGCCACCCCCTTTGAAGCCCAAGAGCCCGCCAAGGATGCCGCCGCCAAGGTTGGCGAACAAAGCGTCCACGGCGGCGTTCAAAGCCATATCGAGAATGCGATCCCCCAACCGCCCGAAGGCATTGGCAAGGGCTGTTGCACCATCCACGCCGCTGCGAAAGTCTTGTGTCAGCCCGGACAGGAAATCCCGCGTTATACCCTTCGCTTGCTCAGTGGCCTGTTCAAGCCGTTCAAGGGCTCCCCGTTCGGTTTCGATGGCGGACACAAGCTCTCTGATACTGGCCTTTTGTTCGTCCGTTGCGAAGGCTCCCGCCCGCCGCAATTCCTCATTCACGCGCTGTTCCATCTCGCTCATACCCAGGATGGCCAGTTCGTTTTCAAGCTCGGCAATCAATTCCGCCGCTGCATCTCTCTGCTCGCGCATGCTGGATGCACTACGGCCTCCACCTCCACCCCCGCCGCCAGTGCTGGGGGTCACTACCGGTCGAACCGGGGGAGTAGGGGGCGCGGGTGGTTGAAGAACGATGTTGCCATCGGGCCCGAAGTCGAAGCCCTCATAGAAGTTGGTCCGCTCATTGCGGAGGCTGGCCAAGGGCAAGTCGAGATTGACCATGCGGTTGCGCTGCTCGGGGGTGAGCAATTGGCTCCACGGTTGATTGCCGCCGAACCCGGCCCCGACTGTTCCACCCCCCGCCGTGGCGAGGAAATTGTTGAACCCCGCGATGAAGTCTTGCAGGGCTCCCGCCGCTTCCACGATTGCCGTTTTAAGGGCCGTGCCCACGGTGGCCGCTACTGCGCCGAACTTGCGGTCAAGTTCATCGGCTTTCGCGATCAATTCTTCGTCCATGATAAGCCCAAGGTCGTGGGCTTCCCGGATCGTGTCTTCGATGCCTTCCCGGCCTTGATCGATCAATTGAACAAATCTTTCACCACCGGTTCCCCCGAACACTTCGTCAGCGATGCGGATGGCGGCGGCGCGGTCGAGTTGCCCCAGCTTGCCGATGATTTCGGTGAACAGCGCGGAGGGGTCTTGGAGCTTCGTGGCGAGGTCTTGGGCTGTATAGCCCATTCGCTGGAATGCCTCGGCGGCTGAACCCCCGCCTGTGGCAATGAATTCGTCGGCGCGGAGGTTGAGTTCTTTTATGCCATCCACGAGCCCATCCACACCGATGCGGTTCTGTTCGGCCACGTATTTGAGTTCCTGAAAGGCTTCGATGCCAAGGCCAGCGCGGCGGGCTTCATCGCCTATGCTGGCGACGGATCGGGCGATATCGTTCAACCGGCCTGAAATGCCCATGATGCCACCTGCCACCAGCCCGCCGATGAGCCCAGCGGCGAGGTTCTTCCCGATGCCGCCGAAGGTCCGGCCCAATCCTGCCCAATGGGCTTGCAGGCGGTCGGTGGCCATTTTCGAGCGTTTCTCGATCTGGCCGAAGTTCTTCCCCGCCGTGCCGGATGCCCTCTGGAAATTACGCTCGAAATCCCGGATGCGGGCCTCAAGGGAAACGACAAGCTGTTCGGTTTCGGTGGCCATGCTGGGCACTCCCTAGAAGATCAAAAGCCCCTCGGGGCGTTCGGCGGTTTCATAGATCGAGCGGGTATCTTCACCAGCGGAGGCACGGGCCACGGCCATGGCAGCGGCAACAGCGCCGTCAATGCGGTCCCGGCTCTTGCCCTTGTGAAAGGATTTGTTGCCCGCCTTGTCCTGCTCGACGGCGATATTGTCGAAGTTCCAGCGCAACACGGGATTTCCCGCGTGGAAGAGGTTTTCGCCCACTATCGCGCGCTCCAGTTCCTTGATAGCCGGGGCCATGGTGACCCAGCCTTGCCGCATTTCGATTGCCGGGTAACCGTCTTCGGCAAGCGTGTTCATCATGTTGCGGGCAAGATGCGGGTCGAAGGCGATTTCCCGCACGTCGAAGCGGTCGCATAGGTCGCGGATCGTGTATTCGACCGCCCTAAAGTCCACCACGTTGCCGGGGGTGGGGGTGATGAAGCCCTGTTCGGCCCACAAGGGATATGGCACCCCGTCACGGTCGGCCCGCTTTTGCAGGTTGTCGGCTGGGCAGAAAAACCACGGGTGGACGATATAGCCATCACCATCCCGCCACGCGGCGACGATGACGGTCAAATCGCTATTGCTGGAAAGGTCCACGCCCAGCCAGCAAGGCCGGTGTTCGAGGTCTTCGAGGTCGAAGGGTTCGGCCCCTAGGTCATAAATTGCCATGTCCACGAATGGGGTGGCGCTGTGATCCTGCCAGATATTGAGATGGTAGCGCTGGAAAATGGCGCGTTCGGCGGGTTTGTGTTCGGCCTCCCGTGCCATCTGGCGAAGCCCTTCAAGGTCGGGATAGCCGTGTTTCAGGCCGGGGTTCACCGCATGCCATAGGGCTTCATCCCGCCAATCCGCATCGCGGTCGGCTTCAAATAGAATGGGCAGGGTGGCGGGGTCGTCTATCTCCCCACGGGCAACTTTCCGGGCGTAGTCGATGATATCGAAGGCGAGATTTTCCTGTCCGGCTCCCGCCGTGGTGGTGACCACTGTAAGCGAGTTCGAAACCTTGGCCGCACCCGCCCGCATGGCCCCCCAGAGTTCGCGAGGATCGCGTTTCAACCATGCGTGGATTTCGTCAGCGATGATGAGGCTGGGGGTTCGGCCCTGTGCGGTGCCCGCGTCACTGGCCAAGGCTTCATATTCGATCCCGCCCGGAAAGATGATCTTGGAGGTGTATTCCCTGATCTTGGCCCCGCGCGCCTGATCGATGGCCTTTGCGCTGTTGCCGATGTTGGGCGCGAAGGCATAATCGCCGTCGAGCATGCCCGCGACTTCCTTGAACACCCCCTTAGCCTGTTTCTTATCGACGGCAACGGAAACCAATTGAGCGCCTTGCCGCCGTTCCGGCCCCTTGGCATGCAAGAGGGTGATGGCCCCGGTGAGCGTGGTTTTGCGATTACCACGAGGGACAAGGATGATGGCCGTCTTGACGATGCGGGAGCCGTCAGGGTGCCGGGGGCCATATATCTGGCGGATGATCTTCTCTGCCCACGGGTCGAGCGGGAAGGCGTTCCCCGGCAAGGTGGAGAGGGGATGCTTGAGGGAGCGAAGATAATCGACCGCCCGTTGCCCATACCCGAAGGGATCGGGGATTTCAGGGAAGGGATTGGCAGGCTTTTTCTTGATGAGGATGACGGCCATTTACGCGCACCGCAATTCCAGCCCGGCCCGCCGTCCAAGCTCCCTGATTTCCTTGATGTCGAGGACATTGCCGCCATGCATCACGCGGTCGGCCAAGGTGATCCCCCGCTTGTGGCGGATGCGGAAGATGATCGCTGGTTCCTCGCTGGTGCCGAACGAACGCAAAAATTCGGTGGTGGAGGCCTGGATAATTTCGGTCTTCACCGTGGCGAGCGTGGTCCAATCCTCAACAACCGTGCCGTACTCGTCCACGGTGCTGGTAAAGCGTTGGATGGTGATGGTGTGGGTGAGCTTTCCCGCGCGCATTATGCAGCCTCCACGACACGGGCCACAAGCGAGACGATCCCATGGGAGTGGGTGCCGTTGGGGTCCCGGATGAAGCGGGAGGACGCAATCCGAAGGTCGGCGACATGGAAGCCGTTGACCGTCATGGGGCCATCGGTGAGGGCCGCCCGGATCGCCCCCGCGATCTGTTTCGCGCCCACAAGCCCGCTTTCTTTCTTCCAGATATGCAGGTCGGCAAACGCCTCATGGCGAAGGCGGGAAAGGCCATCGTCCGGGAGCGTCATGCCCTCGCCAATGACGATGGCATTGTCCAGCACGGGAGTGCTGTTGCGGTCCACGATGGCACTGGCGGGGACAAGCCCCGTGACGGCGGACGATGATATGAGCCGGGACCGAATAGCCGTTTGCATGGCAAGGCTGGGTTCCATCACTTCACCCATTCGGTTTTGACGGCCTTCGACACGGCCCGCTTGATGCGGTTGGACGCCTTCTTTCTTAGGAGGCGGAAGGCGGGCCAGAAGAACGGCTGAGCAGAAGAATTTTGGGTGCCGTATTCGACGAGGTGGGGATAGCGCACGTCCTCATTGCCCACGGTGATGAGCACTTCGTTCTCGGCGGCAAGGCGGCTCCCGCCGGGTTGGCTGTAAGGCGGGCTGGCGGTGCCGGGTGCGGTCACCTCTATGCTGTCGCGGAGCGCCCCTGTATCGACCGGGGCAAGCGTCTTCATGGTGCCCGCGATCTCATTGCCCGACTGGATAAGCGCTGGATGGACGGCTGATTTCACGGCCTTGGGGATGGCCTCTAAACGGCGCTGCAATCGTCGGGTCTGGGCACTCATTAGAACACCCACGTGCGAAAAGGTGTAATCAGGTCCATGACCCCGAAGGGGATTTCATCGGCGGTGACCCCGATAAGTGTTGCCTCGCGGTTCTCATATAAATGACCCACGAGTTGCCGGACGGCTTCTTTCAAAGGCTCGGGGGGACCATCGGGGAATGTTTCTTCGTCATCGAGCGGGGTCCCGATGAATTTGGAAATCCACGCCTCGGCAACAGCGACTTTCTGTTCGAGCAGATCGAAATCGGTCCCGTCCTCGATATTGAGATGATCGTTGATGCCGTATGCTATCGTGCTAAAGCTCATGGCTGTTCCCCGATGCCGTCGAAATCTGTTTCGTGCCTCCCCCCGCCGGTCCCCAGAGGGTTCTGGGAAGTTTCGGCGTACCCCCCGGTGTCAGAGTGGGGCTTGCGACGGGGAGGATTAGGGGGCTCGGTCAAGGCGCGTTCGATGGGCCAGCCGAATTTGTTCAAGCGGTCTCTTAGGGTCTTGGGGTCGATCCCGACTTCATGGGCCCAATCGACTAAGGAGCGGGTTTTGCCCCGGAAGGTGATGAGGTCGGCTTTTCGCCTGCGTCGGGCGGGAGTGCTCAACGCGGCTTCGATGTTCCCGCCATTGCGGGAGATGCGGCTGAGCAGGGAGTCATAGGTGAGCCCCAGATTGCGTGCCCATTGGCGAAGCGTGAGGGACTGGCCCCGGAAGGTGTGGAGGTCGGCTTTCCGTCCCGGCTGGATACGCGGTGCGGGGCGAAACTCGATTGCAGCTTCGATGCTGCCCAGCCTGCGAATGCGGTCGCTGAGCGTGCTATAGCCGATGCCCAAGGTGTCGGCCCACTCGCGGATCGAGAGGCTTTTACCCCGGTATTCATGCAAGGTTGGCTGTCGGCCCTTGGGTTCAATGCCACGCACATAGGGGTTGAAGCGCTCGGCTCCCAAGATGCCCTTGGGCATCCATTCGCGGACCTGCTGTTCCCGCGCTTCCCGGCGCTGGTTTACGCGCATCATGGCCCGCTTGTGGATGGCCGCGCATTCGGCTGTGAACACCAGTTGTTCGGTGATGCGGACAAGTTCTGTCTGTGTCATCCCCGCCGCTCCATCGATTGTTTGGCGCTGCTATGGTGATGCTGGCAAAGGGAGGACCAGTTCTTGCGATCCCAGAACAGCTTGCGGTCGCCTCGATGCGGAATGATATGATCCACGACGGTTGCCGTGGCCGTGCAGCCGGGATGCGAGCAATGGGGATGGGCCTTGAGGTATTCGGCCCGCGCTTGCTGCCAGCGGCTATCATAGCCCCGTGCGCGTGCGGTCGGACGCTGTTCGTCAAACCGGGCTTTGCGTTCCCGGTCGCGAGCAATCATGTGGTGGCACCGCTGGCCGGAAGCGAGAACACAACCGCATGAGCGCAGAGAAGGGGCTGCGAAGGGCACTTCATCCCCCCTTCCGCATGGCATCAAGCTCATAGCCCAGCACGTTTAGACAGCTTTCAACATGATTGAACTGAGCATGCCGATAGCCATCTTCCAGCTTTCTGAGCGTCTGGCGATTGATCTTGGCTTGGATGGAAAGCTGTCGCTGGGAGACGTTCTGTTCCTCGCGCAGTTCCCGTATCAGATGGCCCCAATTGGTGGTTGTCATGGTGTCACCCCGCGACCTTGGATTTGACGGATTGGGATTTCACCGTGCCCATGCGTCCGAAGATACCTTTGAACTTGTCGTCCAAGGCTTCCGGGGCGGGTGGGGCGCTATCGGCTTCGCCGCCGCCATAGATGGCCCTGAGCATGGCCACGCGGCCCGTATGGGCATGGATGATCTCGATGGGCAGGGCATCGAGGGTTTGTTCGGCGGTCCAGCCCAGCCAGCCCGTGCCCACCTCGAACAGCTTTTCGAGCCGTCTGATTAGAGGCTCGCTTTTCAGGGGTCGTTCGGAAGGGGTGGGGCGGTCGTCAGGATCAACACCCAAGAGGCCATACACGTACAGCCGCATGGCCGGGAACAGCGTGTCGATCCCTGCGTCCATGATGCGGTTGGGCAGGAACGTGGAATATGTGTGTCCTTCGAGAATAGCGACGTTGGCCGATAGGGAGCCTTGGCTGAGTTCGGTCCCCAAGCTCATGATGCCACCGGGGCGGCGTTCGAGGCGAAGGGCGTGGGCGAGGGAAGGCCTGATCTCAAACTGATCGTCCTTCCCCAGATCGATGAAAATCTGTTCGCCCAGCTTCATGGCTTAGGCCCCGTCAGAGGCGGCCACCTCGAACACTTCGCCCGAAATTGCCAACGCGAACGTGGTCAGAACAATCGAGTTGCTTTCGTTGATGGCCGTCCGGGCGCTCGCGACAAGCGCGGCGAAATAGAACGTGCTCGGCGTGCTGTCATCGCCCGGAGGGGCGTCGTTGAGCGTAACCTTGAAGTTATAGGCGTGGTCGGTCTTCTCAGCCGCAACCAACGCGGCGTACCCCGCGTCCTCGCTATCGCGGGCCACCACGAGCGTCATAACGCCATTGTCACGGGTGCCCTTAGATTTGCGTGCATATCGCCGGTCAAGGAAAAGGCCGGTAACGATTTCGGCTTCTGAGCCCGTCTCGCCTGCATTTTCAATATTGCCTATCGGCACATACGGGGTGTCGGCCTGAAAATCCACGAGGTTGTCGGCAACGTCACTGGTGCCGATTGCGACGGTCGTACCGGCTGCGGTGTGGATACCCATCTTGTCTTACTCCATTGAGAGAAGGCGCGGGGGATGACCCCCGCCACGCATTGATGGTTAGGAGGCTGCGACCTTGAGGGCCTTGAACGCTTCGGCCTTGACCACGGCCCCGCCGACGCGCTTGCGCCAGTGGAAACGGGTCTGGGACGACACGGCGGCGCTGTACGGGTCGCGGAGCGAGGACAGGGCGATACGGTCCACGATGCGGTAACCCTGCATGAAGTCCCCAAGGATGATGGGGAACTTGCCCGCGCCTACATCGTCCATGTCAGGAAGCTCGATTACAGGCCTCCCAAGCAAGGTGTCCGGTTGACCGGCTTGAAGGCCCGGTTGCCAGAGGAACTGGCCCGTGGTCGTGTCCTTGAGCTTGCGAACGGCGGCGAGGGTCGTGCCGTTCATGCCCCATGTCGCATTGGCCCGATAGAAGGGCTTGAGCGAATAGAACAGGTCGATGAGCAGGTCGGCGGGAGCAGTGCCCAGCGTCGAAGCGGCCCCGGTGAGCTTGGCCCCGGCGGCAACCGCCGTATCGGTGATGATACCGGAAGGCTGGCCCGTGCCGGTGCCCTTGACGAACGAAATGCCCTCAAGGCGTCCGAATTCCTCGGCGGCGTCGAAGGCCAGTTCTGCGGCGAGGTCGAGCCCGCTGTCTTCAAGAAGCTGGTTGCTGATATCGGTATAGCACCGCGCTTCATGAGCAGCGACATTGACCTGCGCAAAGGTCGGGCTGGTTTCGTCGCTGTCGTCGCCTTCGTCCACCCAATCGGCGGTCATGGTGCCCGTGCGCTTGGGGAGCTTCACGCTTCCCCCGGCAATGGTCATCACACGGGCGACGGAACGAATGGGGGAGAACTGCACGATATTGCGGAGCAGTTCGGCGGAAAAGGTTTCCGGGACGGTATAGCCCCCGCCTGCATCGGCGGTGCCGCTGTCGAGCGCGCGATGCTCGGCGGTCATGACGCCGCGACGGGCGTAATCGAGGAATGCCCGCATTTCGGTGTCGCCGTCATCGTGATTGTCCTGCGATGAGCCGGGGCGATTGAGGCGGGTTTCAAGCGCGGCAATGCGGTCGTCACGGGTGCGCAGTTCGGTTGCGAGCCGTTCATCCATGGCCGTGCGGTGTTCCTCGGCTGTCCGGCTAAGCTGCTCCACGGCGGCGGTGGCAGCGGCGAGCGGATCGTCCTCGCGGGTTTCGACCGGCTGGGCCATGCGGGTTTCGAGGGGAAAGAGGTGCTTCATTTCAGTTTCTCCATACGAGCACTGGCTGAGCGGCATGCGTTGACGAAAGCCACGGTGCTCGCGTGGCCTGTTTCGGGGTTGTGGATGCGAACTGAGGTGACGCCGGAGCCGGGGACGCTGGGAACGGCGACGAATGAGACTTCGACAAGCTGGGCCTGAGTGATATGGCGCACCCCGCCTGCTCGGCTTTCGTCTTTGATGCGGCGGAAGCCGATGGACAGCCCGCCGATGTCCCCGGCCATGAGCAGGGAGCGGACTTCTCGGGCCTTGGCCACGTCGAGATTGAGTTTGCCCCGGATGCGGAGCCCTTCGGACTCTACGGCGACGGATCGAATGGAGCCCACCACGTCGCTGGGGTTATGGCTCCACAAGAGGGGCAGGGATTTGCCATCCCATGCGAAGGCGCGGCGGTCGAAGCTGGTCCGGTAGGTGTCCACCACGTCGAATTTGACGGCCAAACCTTCAATTGCCCCGTCATCGCTGAGCGACGAAAACCGCACCTCGCAATCGAGCCGGTCGGGGTGTGCAACTAATTGCACTGGATCATTTTTCATCGGTGGAGCCCTCTTGAGTGGTTTTCGCGGGCTCGGCCCCGAAATAGGCGACTTCGAGAATTTGGACGGCGAGCGCGAACATGGTCCCCAGCGGCTGGGTGGCGGCATAAGACGCGATGAGGGCCGATGCCTCTTTCGGATCGGTGCCCCCGCCGATGAGGGCGAGCCGGATGGTTTCGAGAAGGTCGAGGTGCCGGAAGTCACCCCGGAACAGACGGCGGCACAGCTCACCGATGCCGTGGCCCGTCTTGCGCTCAAGCTCGATGATGAGGTCAGGAGAGAGACAGAACACGCGGTCCTGATCCCAGAAGAACGCTGTATGGCTGGGGCTATTCATCGGTGCCCCCGGTTGTCGTGTTGGGATTTTCGAACCGGTCCCCGCCTTCGTACGGGCCACGGTTCTCCATGGCGCGGGCTTCGTTGGGATTGAGCACGCGGGCGGCGATCAGCTTCCCATAGGCATCGGCACGGGCCCCCAGATCGGACCTGAGCAGATCATCCACGAGGAATTCCGCATACACGCGGTCCCGGTCTTCGGACGCAATGAGCTTGAGCCGGATTTCACCCTCCCAAGCCTTGAGCCAGCGCGTCAGGGTGAAGCGGAGGAACGATGCGCCCATTTCAGAAGCGTTGCCCCACGTGGCGCGGCCAAGCTCGAACACCAGATGCGGCGGGACCCGGAACACACGGCATATTTCGAGGGTGGAGCGTTCCCAGATTTGCAGGAACTGCGCATCCACGGAATTGAGGGTGAGGGCTTGGAAGCTCCCGCCGTCTTCCAGCACCGCCGTCCCGCCGCTGTTCTCCCCGGCATGGGCAGCCTGCCAAGATGCCTTGATGCGCTGAGCAGCTTCCGCTCCCAGCTTCTGGGGGAAGGTCAGAATTCCGGAAGGACGTGCGCCTCGCCCGAACAGTCGAGCGGCATGTCGTTCCAAGGTGATGTTGAGGGCGATGGCCTCTTTGCATTGGGTGACGGGGGACACGCCGGAAATGCCGTTGAGGCTCGGGGCTGCGATATGGAGAATATCGCGGCGGTCAATGACGCGCTGAGCCTTGCGGCTGTCGGTGAGGCGGTAGAGGGGTTCTGAGGTGAGGGGGTCGAGGTCCACCGACACGCTTCCCGGATCGAGGCGGATAAGCTCGCGGGGTTCGCTGCTGGCCCGGTTGATGAAAGCGAAGCCGTTCCCATGGAGAAGAGCGTCCCGCGTGATCTGCTCAATGAATTTCCCGGAGGGGGTCCATTCGTTTGCTTCATGACGTAACAGCGAATAGGCGGGGTGGTCCGTAGATCGCTTACGGGAGTCGTCAGCGGCCTTTTCATAGAGGTGGAGGGGCAAGTCCCCGACTGCCTCGGCAATGGCCTCCACGCACGCCCGGACGGCTGGGGAGCGCATGGCAGTGGAAGGGGTGACACTAACGCCGCTGATCGAGGGAACAGTGCCGAAGATGTCGAGCAGGAAATCGGAAGCGTCGAGCGCCCGTTGCTCGGTCTGCTCTGATTGATCTATGGACTTGGACTTGTCGAACCCGAAGTCGATGCCGAACACTGGTGCCACCTAATCTGAGGTGGCTACGTACCTTGCACACGGCGAAGTCTAGCGCATCAAGAAGTTTCGTAAGTGGTCTGCGGATTGAGCCGGGGCTGATCTGCGGAAGGTAATCGCGGAGGGGGGTAGGGGGGAGGTTCTTTCTTCTTTTACGGGATAGGATATATCCCTCCCCGAATGAAACTTCTTATGCAGATAGGCACCCGAACGTGAACGCGGATGCGTTCACGATCTCCACTTCCTTTTGATCCTTCTTATCTCTATCTATATATCTACTATATTTAGAAATGTACGTTTTGATCGATTTTAGAAATTTAGCTTGAAAAACCAATGGTTTGGGAAGCTGAAAAAATGGCGATTTTGGCCGTTTTGTAAAATGTACGTTTTGATGTCTAAACGCGAAAATATGGCCCTCTGAAAAGGGGTGTTCTCGGGCCCGCCAGCTAGTCCATATGCAGCCCCAGCCCGTGATAGATTTGCTTCCACTGATAGCTGCCTGTTGCGGCGTAGGGCTTCTTATGGTGATGGCCTTTGCCTATCGGGATGGGTTTGGTCAGCCGGTCCCAGATAGCCCACCGGGCCGGTTTATCGAGGCTGAGATAATCGCCCTTGATGGTGGACAGATAGAGCGCTCTCAGATCGGCCTCGATCTCCTTATGCTTGGCGCTCAGGCCACGGGGTTTCTTTGCCGCTGGTTTGGCCTTGGCGGGCTTCGCGGGCACAAGCTGTTCCCGGACCTGCTCCCAATATCCGGGCTCGAACACTATGCGGGAAAGCTGTTCGGTGGGCTTTATCCATAGGTGGTTGGGGCCCTGCCATTTCCGCGCCTCGGCAACAATGAGCCCCATGGCGACAAGACGGTTTTTGTATTTGTCAAAAGTCTTTGCGCATACACGGGCGGGAGCCTGTGCCTTCCCGTGGTGAATGCCGGATTTGCACCAGTCATTCACTGATCTCACCCCCCAGCGCTCCCAGCGCTGTAAATCTTCGTTCCAGCGGCCATTGGTGGATTGGTGGTGCTGGAATTCAATGTCGTGGAGCAGGTCGGCCACAAAGCCGGTCTTGTCCCAGCCGATGGCCTTTAGAATGTTCTGCCAGCCGGGAACGCGGGGCAAGGCATCATGACCCCATGGTGATTTGGGCAGGATCGCCGCCCCCGTCGAAGATACCTCAAGCGCGTTGGCGGCGGTGGAGGTCCGTTGCCACACGGGAAGGGCGGCAAGCTGTTCGTCGGTTTCCTCGGGGAGCAATCCCATTTCCATTGCCAGTTGGGCCTTGGCTGTTTCACTATAGTGCGGTAGTATAATACCACTCATGGGTGGCATCCTTTACTCATGGGTTGCGCTATCGCTGGCGTTCTTCTGCATCTAACCCCCGCACAATGGCCGTGCGGGGGTTTCTTTGTGGTGCGGGGTCTAATGCCCTCCCGCAAGTGGGTCGGTCTAAACCGCGTACCGGCCCACGATAATCCGCTTGTCCCCTGTCATGGCTGGGCTAGGGTTCGGTGGCCCCTTGCTGCGTGGCGTAGTTCGGGGCCCCGTGTTGCGCCGACGCGGTAAGAGAACCCGGAGGATTGCATCCCCTCCGGGTTTTCTGCGACGAAATCTCAGCGTTCCAGGCCAGCTTGGCAAACGCGCCGATCCGTGTGACATAATCCCTAAGATTGGGGGATGAATGGCCGGGAAAGAGACTTGGCTCGACGCCTTGGTACTGGTGGTTGGATGGTGGGGCTGGCCGCAAACCATTGCATTGCTGGGCGTGCTCATAGCCGCGTTCCAATGGCGCACCGCCCGCGAGAAATTGCTTCTCGACCTTTTTGACAAGAGATACGCCGTTTACACCGACATTCTGCATTCGGTTCGCACTGTTGATTTTTTCCGGGGGAGCGATTTCACACCGAATTTCCGAAAGGTAGTTGACGCTCGAATTAGAAGTGCCTTCCTGTTCGGCCAAGAGGTGACCGATTGCGTCAAGGAAATCGAAGACCTCGCCTTTGAGATCAAAAATTTCTTGGACATTCGAGAGGGACGAATTCCGTTCGACAATGCGGATGAACTCATACGAGATCGCGCGCCCCGAATTAGCAACATCGGTATGGACCTGTTGAATAAGTCCAGCGAGCTTGGCGAGAAAATGGCCCCATATATGAAGGTTCACGTTCGCCGACGCTGGCACCCATTCTGGTGAGGGCGTACATCAAACGCTTTCCTCGCTAAGCTCTCGCTCTGCACGAAAAATCCATAGGGGGCCGTTCCGTCTGAATGGGGCCTCCGCTACCACTATCCTCCTAAGTCATTGATTATGAATAAAACGGCCGGTTTTCAGGCTGTTTTCTGTTCCGAGTGGTACACATTGGTGGTACATTTGGTCTATGGAACAGATGCCGAAAATTCCCTATCTGACGGTCGACAAAAAGGGGAGGAAGCTGCGTCGGAATGTGCCAGCCGATCTGCGCGACAGGGTGGGGAAAACTGCGTGGGTTAAGCGGATATCTGGAAAGACGTGGGATCAGATCAAGCAGGAAGCCAATGCCTTTGGTTTCACGACCGGGCTAGAGATTAGCCGTCTGAGAGAAGCTACACGGGTTACCAGCGCGAACGAAGGTAGAGTTGAACCCGGGTTCACCTTGCCGCTTGACGATAGCTCTATCGTGGCCCTCGCCTTGGGTTATTTTCGCAAACGGGATGCGAACATTATTGAAGCCGGGGGCTATGTGCCGCCCGATAATACTTCCTTTCTGGACGACATCCTTGTTGATGCGAACCTAGACCTTGCTGAGGCGGATCGCGCTCAACGCGGCGAAGGGCGGCATCCAGATGAACGGCAGTGGTCCAGCTTAGAGCGCCACGCATTTGAGTATCTTGTCTCTGAAGGTTGGGCGACTTGGCCAGCGGGCGAGGTCCGGCGCGTGCCTGATGCAATTCGAACCGACAAGCACTTCAAGAAGCTCTGCCACTATATTGCCCGCGCTGACAGCGAAATCGCTCGCCGGAGCGTAGAGGCGATCACGTCTGGCAGACATCCCTCGTTGGAAGATGTCTGGTTTCGGCATGCGTTAGAGCCCGATCATTCCGGCAGTCCAACGGAACGCTTGGCTCCGCGCACAGTAGTCCAATTGACAACCTTGTTCCTGCAACGGAAGTCGGAAGAGGTGGGACTGTCGCGGAAATCGCAATTTCATGTGCCCATCCGTGCTCTCCACGAAACTCTAGGCAAACAAGCGTTGATTAGTTCGATCTCACGGGCGCAATGCCAAGAGGTTGCGGACCTTCTGATAAAGGTGCCTGCACACACTACCCAGCATTACAAAGAGTTGTCATTGGCAGCCGCTGCTGATGCTTATGCGCGCGCGCATGGTGGTCATGCTCAGCGTCATAAGGAGGCGCAGAAAAGCCTGGCGGTGATCCAGCGCATTTTCGATTTGGCGGTGGACGAGGAATGGCTGAAATCAAATCCTTTCGCCAAGGTGCGTATTGCAGTTCCTCGCAGATCGATCAAGCATCATCAGGAGGACGACGGCTACGAGCCATTTGAAATAAAAGAGCTCGCCAAGATATTCTCCGCTCCCCTTTATGTGGGTTGCTTGAACGATGACAATGGTTTCAGCAAGACGGGGCCAAACGTCATCAAAAGGCACCGGTACTGGGCACCGCTGCTGGCCCTTTGGACTGGTATGCGGATGAATGAAATTCTTCAGCTTGAACGCGGTGACATTAGGCGCGATGGGAAAATCTGGTTCATTTCGGTCAATGATGCATTTGAGCTGGATTATGACCCCGGAACCTTTGACTGTCCGTCGTCAGAACATTTGGCACACCTCGCGGCGTAGATTAGCGGAGTGCGGGCCTCGTCTGGGGGTTGATATTAAGCGGCGAGGTTGCGGTGCAGCAAGCGCCGATGTTCGATGGTCTTCCGTTTGATCCTTTCACGTTGTTTGATGATGGCAGGCGCCCTGCCGAAGTAGGTATCGGCGGGCGTTACGTTGTGCAGGCTCTCGTGGTAACGCTGGTGGTTGTAGTGCTCGACGAAGGCCTCGATCTGGGCCTCAAGATCGCCGGGCAGGAAGTAGTTTTCCAGCAGGATGCGGTTTTTCAGGGTCTGGTGCCAGCGTTCGATCTTGCCCTGGGTCTGGGGATGCATCGGAGCACCGCGCACATGGCTCATTTTCCGGGCCTTGATATATTCCGCCAGTTCGCCCGCGATATAACTCGGGCCATTATCCGACAGCAGCCGAGGCTTGTGCAGCACGGTGGCGTTGTCGCAGCCCGAGGACTTGAGAGCGCGGTCCAGCGTGTCGGTCACATCCTCGGCCCGCATATTGGTGCATAGCTTCCAGGCGATGATGTAGCGCGAGAAGTCATCGAGCACGGTCGACAGATACAACCAGCCCCAGCCGATGATCTTGAAGTAGGTGAAATCGGTCTGCCACATCTCGTTTGGTCGGGTGGTTTTGGTGTGGAACTGATCGGCGGCCTTGATCACGACATAGGCCGGGCTGGTGATCAGATCATGGGCCTTCAACAGGCGGTAAACCGTGGCTTC